>CASEYW010000078.1 GCA_949292215.1 uncultured bacterium | reverse complement strand
GGAGAGGAGGAAAACGGCCCGAAATTTGATTTTTTGCCGTTTTTTGTGAAAAAGTCTGGATTAGTGCGCCGAAACGGTTTTGACGCACGAAAAAACAAGTGATTAACACGAGAGAGCCAATACTTTTGAAATTGGCTCATTTCATGAAAAAACATCCTGTTTTAGAGAAGATTGCCCGGAAGTCAATATATCGTTTCTCCCCGGGGGTGTCAAGCAATCCGGAAAGAAATAAAACTGCTTAAATTCTGCTTAAATTCAGAGAATCTGTTGACAGAATTCGGGTTTTATGATATAATGAAAATGAGGATGAAAAGAGAATTTCATTTAAGCTGAGGGAACGAGCATTTCCATGGTGAAACTGAAAGATGTTGCGGAGGCCGCAGGAGTGACGATCGCCACGGTTTCTATCGCCCTTTCCGGAAAAGGACGAGTTTCGAGCGCGACGCGGGAACGGGTCTGCCGGATCGCGGGGGAGATGCACTACCGGCCGTCCGGACAGCGATTGCGCGAACAGCCCTTCCGCGGAGAATCCCGGGTGGATGTCGGATTGATTATCGCCGACAACCAGAGCATGATTCTGCATGATTTCATCCAGTTCGCGGAGACCTATCATCTGCGGAACCAGCTGGAATTCATCCTCAGCGAGGGCGGCACGCAGCTGCCTTCCCTGTTGAACCGGAGTGCGGCGAAGGGAGTTCTGCATATCGGCTATATCGGGGAGGGGATCCGGCGGTATCTGGAACGGAATCCGGATCATCCGTTCGTCGCGGTCAATGACACGGCGGAGTACTCCGTCAAAACGGATTTCACTGCGGGCGTGCACCGTGCAATGCAGTATCTTCTTGCGCTGGGACACCATAAGATCGCCTTTTACAGCGGCAGTGAAAAATATGCGGTCCCGCGGATTTTCAACCGTGCGATTGAAAAATGCATTCAGGAATATGAGATCGACCGAAGCCGGCATTTCATGCCGTGCCATTTCGAGGGATCGAACTGTGTGGACTATATGAACAACTCGTTGAAATGGGCGCGGCAGGTGCTTGGATCGGAGAATCGTCCGACCGCCTGTTTCTGTTCGGGGTTGATGACAGCACGCGCGGTCATTTACGTTGCGATGGAATCCGGACTGCGGGTTCCGGAAGATCTGAGCGTGCTGGCTCTTGGCGACGCCGGAGATGCGTTGAACGGATATCCTTTTGTGACAACCATCTCTGAAAATTATTCGCGTTTGACCTCGACGGCTATGACGATGCTTCAGAGACGGATCTCCGGACTCTGTATTGAAAAGAAAAATCTTTATATCGACACCGATTTTGTCGTACGCGGCTCAACCGGTCCCAACAGGAAAGGAAAACAATGAAAGAACGCCATCATTTCACATTGATAGAGCTCCTTGTCGTTATCGCCATCATCGCCATTCTGACCGCGATCCTTCTTCAGGCCCTGAATTCCGCGCGGGCGAAGGCGAGACAGGCCTCCTGTGTTTCGAATCTGAAACAGATGCAGCAGTGTCTCGGATTCTATACGATGGACTTTGACGATTATCTGCCGCCGATGGCGGATCCGGCTCAGAGTTCGGATAAATATGGATTTTATCATGCGGCGTATTATCATTACGGAAAAATCAAACGGGACCATGTGTATGGAACGATCGGCGCCTGTCCGGAATTTCCGCTGTCGAAAGTTTCCTACGGCTGGAGTTCAAAATCCTATATTTATGCGAGTTCGTCGTTTGCCGGTTCTCCGTGCCAGCATCTGACCTATACGGGGAACGGAGCTCTGTTTGACCTCGGGGGAGGACGGTATCGGGAGTCCCGCCGGATCTCCCAGGTGAAAAAGGCGTCCGGTGTTTTCACGTTCGCCGACAGCAGAAATCAGCAGAATGCGCATACATCCTACGCATCGAAGCAGTATCTCGGAGTTCCGCATACGCAGAATGCGAATTTTGCCTTTCTGGATGGTCATGCGCAGCTGTTGAAGGCGCTTCTCCCCTTCGATGAAAAACCCTATACAACCGATTCGGAGAAAGAACCGTGGGGGAAATCCTGGTAATTCTCCCATTGTTTTTTTCTCCCGTTTTCAATTCTTGTGGAAGGTGTTTTGATGATGAAACAACTCTTGAGTGCTGCCGCGATTCTGCTGGGAATTTCTTCCGCAGTGTTTGCCGCTCCGCGTGAAATGATGGCGATGAATAAAATCTGGCAGGCAAAAGTGGCCGAATCGGCGGAGCTGCCCTCCGAGACCGGGTGGGCCGTTTTCCGCGGCGGACGGGATCTGACCGGACTCGACTACCGCAATGTGAATCCCAAACCGCCGAAACCGTTGAAAGAATACAGCTCCGCGTGGTATCGGCAGACGCTGACCATTCCCGCGTCGTGGAAGGGAAGCATGGTCCGTTTCCATGTGCCGATCCAGTATACCGATATGATCGTGTATGTCAACGGGAGGAAAGCCGGAGAGATTCTCAAACCGGCGGGCGCTCTGGAGATCGGTCCGTTTCTGAAGTATGGCGCGGAAAATACCATTCTTCTCTTTCAGACAAAGAATTTTACCGGAATTTCCCGGAAGAGCGATCCGTATTACGCCCGGACCCCGTGGGAGTTCGGATTTCAGGAAAATCCTTTTCTCGTCAAGACGGGGAAGGTCTGTTTCGACGATGTGTTTGCGAATCCCTCCTTCCGGAAAAAACAGTTGAGTTTGGATACGGAAATCCTCGCGGAAGAACCGGCTTCCGTGACAGTCTCCGCCGAAATTCTCGACCGTGACGGCAAAACGGTAAAACGCAATTCAAAGAATTTTTCCGCCCGGAAAGGTCTCAATACGCTTTCTCTGGTCTTCCCGTGGTCCGATCCGCATTTCTGGGAGATCAACGCCCCGTATCTTTACACCTGCCGGATCCGGATTACGGACCGGAGCGGAAAACTTCTGGATGAATATCCCGCTTTCCGTTTCGGGTTCCGCGAGATCTGGCGCGACGGGAAAGAGTTCTACATGAACGGTCACATCCAGCGGATTCGTCCGGTTTACGGGTTCGGCATCAACGAGCACGGGGTCTCCTTCATGCGTCTGATGGGATACACCGCGACGGATCTGGCAAACAAACATTACGTTTTTTCCTCCATCGACGAAAAACTTCTTGATCGGCTGGACGAGGTGGGCATGGTCTGCTTTGCCGGAATGCCGTCCATCAACCACATGCGCGACAAAATGCGGAAGGATCCGGCAGTCGTGAAAGAATATGACCGTTATGCAAAGCTGATGATCCGCCGTTATCGAAATCATCCGTCAATTTTTGCCTGGTGCGTGGGGATGAACACGAACTGTCCCTCCTGGAACATGGATCCCGACAAACTGGGGCAGATCGCGGGAATCGCTTCGCAGGATCAGAACATTAACGCCGCCTGCGACATCGGGCGGAAATACTCTCCCTCCACCGTCTTTTATTCCCATGCCGACGGTTCCAACGGCGACATCAGCACCAATAATCTCTATCTGAACTTCACTCCGCTTCAGGAGCGCGAGGAGTGGATGAGCAAGTGGTCGAAAAAAGGGATTTTCCCGTGGCTTGCCGCTGAATTCGGCGAACCCTACGTCGCCTGCTACTGGCAGAAAAAGAACTTCCTTTTCACCGAATACATGGCGATCTATTACGGTGAAGACGCCTATGCGAAGGAACCGGTCGAAAGCCAGAAGGAGATCCTTCCGTTCAGCCTCGGAAACAAGAACAATCACGCGGACGGCATCGTCGGACTCGATACGAAATTTCCACTTTTCTGGGATTTCAAGCGTCAGATGGTCTGGCGCACGAACCGGGCGTGGCGCACGTTCGGGATCAACGGCGGAATGCTCTACTTCAATCTGCGCGAAGCCTACGGGAATCCGCCGGGCAGGGGAAATCCCTACAGCCGTTACGGACGCATCCATGAAGAGGTTACATCCAAGCCGGAATGGGCGAACCGGGCGTTTGACATCTACCAGCTCGGAAATAAGGATTTCCTCGGATACATCGGCGGCTGGCCCGAACATACCGATAAAACGCACGCGTTCCGGTCAGGAGAAACCATTGACAAGCAGCTCGTTTTCGTCTGGGACGGTCCCGGAAGAAAGACTTTCACCGCCAAATGGAAGGTCGTTTCCGGCAATTCGGTGATTGCTTCCGGTGAACATTCCGAGACGCTTTCCACCGGTGATATCCGTCTGCGGAAAGTCTCCTTCCGGGCTCCTTCGGTCGAGGGAAAAACTCTTCTGAAGATGACGGTCGATTATTCTGAAAACGGCGGACCGCTTTTTACAGACTCCTTTGATCTGCGGATTTATCCGGCGGCGCGCCGCGTTTCGATTCCTGTCGCCGGCGATGTCGCCGTGCTGGATCCCTCCGGCAAGGCTCAGGCGATCCTCAACTGGTACGAAATCCGCTTCCGCACCATCAAAACAACGGATGAGCTGGGAAAAGCGGACTATCTGATCTTCGGCAGGAATGCTCTGGATAACGCGGCTCTCGGGTTCACGCCGAAAGAGATTGCCGGCGGATTGAACGTCCTCATCATGGCGCAGTCCCCGGATACATGGATCTCTCTCGGATTCAATGCGATCGACTCCATGTCGCGCCAGGTGTACCTCCGGGACAGGAGCAATCTTGCGTTCCGCGGCCTTTCCGACGACGAGCTCGCCAACTGGCGCGGTGCACCGGATTACGGCAAGCCGTTCGGTCCGATCATGTCGCATGATACACAGCGCGGACCGCGCTGGACACGGACTCACACGGTTGCCGGACTCATGCTCCGCATCCCGGAACGAGCCGGCTTCGTTCCGCTGATCGACGGCGAATTCGATCTCAACTATGCCGCCCTCATGCGCTGGAGCTGCGGAAAGGGGAGCATTCTCTACTGCACGCTCGATCTGGAAGACCGGGTTCCTTCCGATCCTCTTGCAGAAAAAACGGCGCATGCGGTCCTGACGGATTTCTTCTCCCATCGGAGCAACGCCTCCGGAGAGGTCTATGCCGACGGCAAAGATGCGGAGCTGCTGCTGAAAAAGAGCGGCAGTGATTTTTCCGGGCTCGAAGCGGAAACACGTCCTTCCGGAAATCTTCTGGTGGTCGGCGGGGATTCTTCCATTTCGTGGGAACGGGTAAAATCGTTTGCGGAGCAGGGCGGCAGCGTTCTTGTTGTAGCCAATCCGCGTCTTGTGAAGGCGGCCGGACTGAAGACCGTTTCCAGAGAGCTTTACCGGGCAAAACCCGATTACAGAGGACTTTTCTCCACAGTGGGACAGTCGCTTCTCCGCTGGCGTGATGTGGTCAACGCCTCGCTGATCCAGCCTGCGAAGGGCGTGGAACTCTTTGCCGAAGGGCTTTTCGCTCTTGTGCCGATCGGATGCGGCCGGGTTCTTTTCGGTCAGATGGATCCGGAACTTTTCAACCGGCGTTATGCAAAGGATGAATTGCGACGGACCGCAACGGCTCTCAGTTCCGAACATCTGCTCCAGCTCTATTCCCGCCTGATGACCTCCCTCGGCGCCCGTCCGGGGAAGAAAGTGGCGATGCGGTTGGCATATCAGGCGGGAACACAGGCATTCGCTCCGCTGAAATTCTTTTATGTGCTCGGGCCTTTCCGCTGCGAGAAGGATGACAGCAAACGGATGCTGAACACCGTGTTTCCCGGCGAGGAGATGGCGATTGCCGGAGACAACAACCCGAATCCGCGCTTCAAACTGCCGCAGGGCGGCGAAACCGACTGGCGACCGACGATCACTTCCGATGAAAACGGATATGTGAATTTAAACAAGCTCTTCCCCGATGTCTCCTGTTCCGTTTCCTATGTGATCTGCTATTTCAAGCGGGAGACTGCGGGGCCGGCGATTCTGAAATTCGGCGTTGACTGGCGCGCCAAGATCTGGTGCAACGGAACTCCGGTGTTCTATACCGAGGTCGGATCGTTCGGATACAAATACGAGACGAAGGTCAATCTGAAGAAAGGGGAAAACTACATTTCCATGAAGATCGGTTCCGGTTCCTACGGCAACTGCTTCTGGGCTTCCCTGAGCAGGGAAGCACCGAAAAACGGGATCCGGCGCAGGAGCATCCGGGAACTCGACGACGTGAAGTTTTATGAAAACAGCATTTCCGGATATGATCCGTATACGTTCCATTACTGGTGATTTTTTTCAAGAAAGGATGAGATTATGTGGAAACAGACAATCGCAAGTGTGACGGCTGGAGTTGCCGTCGCGGTCTCCATGGCTGCGGAGCCTCCGGTCTGGAAGGCAGACTTTGAAGGACAGTTTCCGGGAGAAGTTCCGAAAGGATGGCGCCAGCACTGGGGCAGGAAAATTGACGCGGATGTTCGGCAGGTCTCGAATATGGTGGTCCTCGGCGGGAACAACAGCATGCTGATTGAGCGCTCCGGAACCGACAGCGCGCAGTGGGGCTTTGGTACGGAAACAAAGGATGTCGCCGACGGCACCGCCCTTCTGACGGTTCCGTTTCAGGTGCAGGGCAATGGAAAGCACGCTTTCAATTTCAATCTGGAAATTTTTTCCCATCCCTACCAGACCGGCAGTCGTTTTGCCGTGATCGGATTTGCGAACGGCACTGTGACATTGACTGACGGCAAGTGGAAAAACGGTCAGAAGCTCGGGAATTATGAGCCATCCAAATGGTATCGTGCTGTTCTCCGGCTCCCGACCCTCGGCGGGAAACAGACGGAGGTCATCGGGCGTCTCGACCGTTTTCTCGGCGACGGCAAATGGGAAAAAGGTCCTGAATTCAAACTCGCATCCGGTGCTCCGAAAGGGAAATGGGGTTGGCTCCTGATCGTTCCGAATCCCGGCAGCAAATTCAAAGCCTATTTCGATGAGATTACGCTGGAGCGTGTCCGGTAAACTTGCGTTCCGAAATCCTTCAGATCCGCGACCGAAAGGAACATCCCGCCGGATTTGAGGGTTCCTCCTTCGCGGAGAACGTTCTGCATGGCACGCTGAGCGGAATTCCTCACCGGATAGGAGAGGGGATTTCCATCTTCTCTTCCGAAGAGGAAAAAGAGCCCGTCGGTACCGGATCCGATTTCAAGAGGGAAAAGATATCCTTCGCGCTGGAAGGAGACAATATTGGAGTTTGGAAGACGGGTTTCCCATTCCGGGTTCAGGATCCAGGAGGCGCAGATGAAAAGCGGAATTTCCTTGTGAAAGTGCTGACGGAAGAGTTCGACGGCATCCATCAGAGAGCGTCGTACTTTATCGGGAGTCATTCCTCCTCCGCCCGGGATGTGGATTTCCAGCACGGTATCCCAGGGAGAGACGACGGGTGTCCAGAGAGTGTCGTCCAGCGAAAGCTGTTTTTTTATCAGAGCGTGTCCGAATGGCGAAATGGGTGTTCCAGTTATTTTCCCTCCGCAATGATTCAGCGTTGTTTGGAGCACGGCATGGGGGGAGTCGTGGGAAACTCGGAATCCCTCTTTGTTCAGTGTCCAGCGATCCGGACAGAGGGCAATGATGCCGCCTGTCTTGTTCCGATAGATTGCGGGAGCGTAGGAGGGAAGGGGGATTAGACGGAATTCCAGACGTCCGATGCGGAAGAGTTCTCCGTCAATGGTCAGTTTCAGCCATGAGGTCTGGCGGATATCGTGTCCCGGCAGACCGTTGTGAGCTTCGGCGAAAGCGGGAATGGTTCCGCCGATCCATGTAGCGCTTTCTTTTGCGAAACGGGAAGGGAGTCCGAGGCGGTGTGCTGTTTTTTCGATCATCGGGATGGCGCTGACGGCGATCATCAGAAAGAAGATTCCGGCATCATCCCCGAACATGGAGACCGGAAGCGTAAGGGAGGAGAGTCCATGGACATTTCCTGTGTGGAGGAAGGCCTGATGAAGATGCCATGCAAGAATCTGTGCTTCCGGATTTTCAGCGGTGATGCGGCAGACTCTTCGAATAGCCGGCAGGAGATTCCATTTGCTTTGAATGAGGGGATAATAGGTTTCCTGAAAATGAGGGGTCATGAAATCCGGCAGACCGGGGAAGGTTTTCAGGGAATTTTCGTATCCGGTTTCGAACAGGATTTTTCTGATTTCTGGAGAATAATTCATTTTTTTACAGAGAGTCTGCAAGTTCATGATCCATTTCCTTTCTGTCTGACGATTCGGCATGCTGTTATACAGTAGATTTGCAAAGGGAGGGCGTCAAGGGAGGAAGAGGGTGTTTTTTTGATTTTTCGAGAGGAGAGTCTTGGTGTAAGAGAGATGGATAGGAATGATTTTTTTGAAAAAACCAGAAATTTTGAAAAGGGACTTGATTTTTCCTGAAGATGGAATATATTTAACGAATCAGAACGCGAGTTCGGGCGTATAGCTCAGTTGGTTAGAGCGCCACGTTGACATCGTGGAGGTCATAAGTTCGAGTCTTATTACGCCCACCATTTTCGGGCGATTAGCTCAGTTGGTTAGAGCGTCACGTTTACACCG
>CASEYW010000077.1 GCA_949292215.1 uncultured bacterium | reverse complement strand
TCCAGCGTTTTATGACAAGCCCCTTCCGGATTCCCGCGTCGATATCCCGCATGACCTTTTCCGGAGGAACCCTGCGATTCAGGGCTTCATCAATCAGGATACTGCAAAACTGCTGCATTTTCCCCCAGGCATCTCCGTAGGTGCCGTTCGGCCGGAGAAGAGCGGAACGCATCAGCGAAAAGGTCTTCCGGTAGGATTTTCCGCAAAATTTCCGAAGAGATGTAAATGCTTCCGGGTAAAGCCCTTCTGTCGTAATGTTGTACAGGGCATCCGGCCGGAGCCGGCCTGGAAGAAGGGCTGGAATGTTCTGAAAACCATGTCCGGGAATGTTCTCTTCCTGAAACGCCTTTGTACAGAACCAGGGGGATTCTTTGAAACAGCGGGGAAAGTAGTCGGACGATGAGCGCAGAATCGCAAGACGGAGGGCAAATTGCTTGGCTGCATTGTAAATGCCGAACTCTCTGGCTGCGGAGTCTCCGACCGCTTCTGCCATGCGAATAAAGGAGGGGAAGAGACCGTAATTGGCTCCTTCTGTCCAAGTGATTCCATTGTCGCTGAATCCGGTTCCCATGCATGCCCAGTCATGCATTTTATCAAAAAAAGCGTAGACCTTCCTGATGAGCCCCCACTTTTTCCTGATTTCCTCAAACGTGCCGGCTGCAAGCGCGCAGAGATAGAGATAATAAAAAGTCAGTCCGACTCCCCAGTCATTTTCGATCAGAGGTATTTTCAGTCTCCGGATCTCTTCTGGAGTTCCTTCCGCAATATTACCGTTGGAAATATAGCAGAGATTCAAATAACAGATTTTGAATTCCGCGCCGGTGAAGGGTTCTTGCCGGTCGTACCAGTTCCAGAGCGTTTTGAAAGTCATGGACGGGTCATGGTAGAATTTGACAAGATCGTCATAATCCGGAGCTTTCCGCATCATTTCTCCGTGACGGATCACCGGATAATACGATTTCCGTTTTTCTTCCAATGCATACGAAAGACGTTTGCGGATATTGTCCCGGAGAAATTCCCGGTCTTCGGAATTCATAAAGAACATCATGCTGGAGGCGAAAGCAAATGGTTCCAGGTGGGCTCCGGCATATGGATAGGAGATCCATTCCGGAGAGAACTCTCCGGTAAAATGTTTGTATTCTTTCATGGAGGCTGCCAGAAACTCCGGAATGGCGGAGTTTGCATCTACGAGCGGAAACGGCCGTCCGAGCGGCATAAACGGCAGCTCATAGCTGGAGAAACATCCGAATCCGCCGTTCAGAAAACCGTATTTTGTCGGGAAATGAAAATCGTGGATCCCGGAGTATTTGGCATTCCCGCATAAAGAGACGGCGGGAGGAAGCGGGGCCGTTTCCAAGGGAACGGTTTCCCATTGGTCCTGAAGATGACGATATTCAAATTTCTGCGTGATGGAAACAGTTTCACTTTCCGGATTGATTTTGAAATAGTCGACGCAGCGGACCGGGTAGGCAAGAAAAGCCCGGCTCCAGAAGCGGCAGCGCCTGACGGCATCTCGGATCCATTTCCCGGATCCGGTTTCTCCAGGTGTGAAACTTTCGATTCCAAAGGGAGTTGCGGTCATCATCCAGGAACAGGCCCCGAATTCCAGCGCAAGGAGTCTTCCGTCTTTATCACGCTGCACGCGAAAGGCGTCCGGACGGCGTTCCAGAACCACCATAAGAGGAATTTCCGGATATTCTGTGCACTCGAAAAACAACAGCCAGTTTTCGGTCATCCCGGAGAGATCCGCATCGTCGACGGAGACCGCTTCGACCCGGTCGCCGTGGGGAATCAGGACTGTCTGATAATTCCCGGCGAATCGCAGATTGGAAATCCGCTGGAATCCGAAACTGCTTTCGGTCAGGATTGCCGGGCTTGCCAGAGAATAGGTGCAGGAAAACGATGAATTTTCGAATTCCGCTCCCCATTTCACAGAAAGATGATTGACCGCGATGGAGTCATTTTCTATCCCGCATTCACTGGGTGGATAAGAACCGTGGAGAGGCATCCCGGGAGGAAGAAGAGAATAGTGCCAGCGATACGGTTTCCGGTATCGGGGCTGACCGCATAAGAACATCTTATCGACGATTCCCAGATTCGGCATGGCACAGTCCAGCAGTCCGTCGCCCTTGGTGAATCCGAAGCGTCCGGGAGAGTTCTCTCTGCCGACCCCCGGAGTCCAGCCGGAAGGATCGAAGGTGCTGTTCCCGGACGGAAACTCTTCTCTCTCCGGACAGGAGTAAAACCGCCTTTGTTTTTTTTTCCGGGATCGTCTGCTGTTTTCCTGGCGTGGAATCAGCGAGAAAAAGAGCTTTTCCGGCAGTTCTGTCCCTTGAGGGAACTCAAGCGTCACATTCAGAATATTAATTCCTTTGCGGAGCTCAATATCAAATCCGTAGCGGGCAAAATAGGGGTGAACATAGCAGGGCTGTGCATCCTTCCCCGGCAGAAAAGGACTTCCGTTGACAGAAATCCTGCGGAGAATTGGATTGGACAGATCGCAACTTGCTCGGCAGGGCAGAAGAAAAACAAATTTTCCCCCATGACTTTCCAGATGGCATTCCAGAGTTTTCTCGCGTCCCCGGCAGGAGATGATCTGCCAATGCTCCAGCGGATGTTCAGAATGGAAATCCCAATAATAGTACTGATCGCTCATAACTGCTCCCGATCTTGTTGCTGTTAGAATTCGATGCCGACAACATTGGAAAATTCTGAGCCGGGGACATGATCGTAAATTTTTCCGAGTTCACTTTTCGTCCATGTCCGGACATGTCCGTCGGCCATCAGCAGATTGCCCCGTTTGGAATGCGGCAGACAGAACGGGAGGGCTGCTTTCTGATAGCGGATCAGGAACCATTGCGTATTGCTCTCAAAGTAAAAGGAATCTCCCATGAGGCCGATTGAGGAGGGGCGTTTCATTTTATTCATCAGAAAGCCGTAGCCGGTGGAGTCGCCGGGAACCTGATAGACATGCGGCCAGATGGATTTGAAATAGGCCATATTGTCGCCGTAAAACATTCCATAGCTTGCATTGTGATTTTCCCGAAACGGAAGCACCGGGCAGCGTAATCCCTTTTTCAGGCAGACATCGTAATTCCTAGAAAGAAGATAGCCTAGTTCCGCCAGCTTTCGTCCCCATTGCATACTGCTTCCATCACTTTTCTTGGGGATGGAACAAATCAAATGCTCTGTATTATCGAAACCATAATTCAAATGCGCATAGCCCAGTTGTTTCTGCTGATTCATACACTGGATGCTTCTTGCCTTGTCTCTTGCAGAATTTAGTACAGGAAGCAGAAGAGCAATAAGAATTGAAATAATTGAGATAACGATCAGCAATTCTATAATACTGAACGGATGGAACCGTTTTTCATGCAGAGATGCAATCATTGTTCGCTTCCTCACAGTTTGGGATGGATATCTTTTCCATACTTTTAATTATACACGAAAAGAGGGTGTTTGACAAGATGATTTATTCGCCAAAAAACAGGACATTTTTGCCAATTTGAAACAGTGCCGTCCCATAATTCTTTGAAATCGTCATTCTAACCACCCTATTTGAGCCTGAGTTGATTGTTTTTTTAAATTACCCATTTCCGGTTTTTGCGCCGCTCCCCTAGGTTGGACAACTTTTATTAAAAGATTGGTGTAAAGACCCTTGGTTTACTATATCCCACTGTTTGCCGATTGCAAGTTCCGAAATAGACTTCATCCGGCGTCCGATATTGGAGTGCCGAATGAATCCGCCTGGAATTATCCAAGATTTAGAAACCGTTTTTTCCGTGAAATCGACAATACATGGCGATGAATCGGAAAATCAGCGGAATCAGGATCGGAAATCAGAACAAAAAACACCGGGAAATCCGGCAAAAATCAACATTTGAATCCGAATGAAAAAT
>CASEYW010000076.1 GCA_949292215.1 uncultured bacterium | reverse complement strand
GATGGACAGGTAGATGAAAAAACCGATGTAATTCCGGCTTCCGGTGGAAAGCATGATCGGAGTCAGATAACCGCCGGTGATTCCGAGAAACGCCGGGAACGGATGATCCGCCCGGATCGACGACGCCATCGCCGCAATGGTAATGACCGTCATAATAAGAAACGCCGTCAGGGAATCCGTCATCGAATAGACAATGTATCCCGCGCGGGCGGAGAGATACATCGTGACAAATCCTGCCCCCATGATCCCGACCGCCGCAATGTGATATTTCCGTTTCGCTCCGAACATTCCCGCAATCGCCATCGCACATCCCGCGAGAAACGCACAGCCGATCCGCACTTCCGGCGAAATCAGATTGTTCTGAACCGCAAACTTCAGAAAGAACACGACTCCGGCAATCAGGATTACCACGGCAATCCGGATCAGCCAGGTCGTAGCAAACGCATACTCGCGGGAGATGTTTTTACAGCGGTAATTCTCGCCGACGCAGAACCATTCGACAATTCTGTTCCACGCTTCGCTCGTCCGCGAATCAATCGTTTCTTTTCCGGCAGGAGCCCCGTTTTCCGGCAATTCCGCCTTTTCCGAGTTTTTCTCTCCTGCGGGAAGTCCCGTTCCGCTCAGACCAGCCGCAGAGCTCTCGACAGACAATTTTTCCTGCGTCTCCGCCCCCTGTTCAGCTCCGCAAGATTCCTCGTCCGGGAAGATCAGGGAAGAAACCGGCTCTGAGGAACGGAGAATCTCCGCCCCGCTCTTCTTCTCTGCATGAGAATCTGATGAAGCCGCCGTCCGCGCTTCCGGCTCCGCATCCGCCAGAGATTCGGAAGAGCTTGTTTTCTGTTCCGTCTTTGCCTGCAGGGAACGGAGCAGATTCAGAAGCAACGTCTGAACCCGGCGGTTTTCCTCGCGTTCCTCCCGGAGCATCTGACTCAACCGCATGTAGCTCCAAATCGGAAAGATCAGGTAAAAGAGAAGAAAACCAAGCAGGACCAGCGGCAGCAGCTCAAGACCATTCATAAGAAACACCCTTTTCTGTTTGGGGGATCACCGGACAAAAACGATAAATCCCCGCGCCATATTTTGTTGTCTGCCGCAGATCTCCGGAAACAACGGCAGGTGTTATGAAATCTTATACTTTGCCGCAAGTTTCGTCAATGCGGCGGCCTGTTTGAACGAGAGCACTTTTCCGGAAGCACGCTGTTTGGCAAGGGATTCGTAGAACTCCTTGTCGTTGTAAACGCGCCGGCCTTTCTTTTCTGGTTCCGCCCAGTCGGTGATTTCCGACATGGCTTTGAGAAGCCTGTCCACCTCGGTCTCTCCGGCTCCCCCCGAAGCGACGGAAGCAGACGGTGCACTTTCTTCCCCCGGAACACCTTCCGCGGACGAGCCAGCCTCTCCGGGAACGGAGCCGGTCAGCTTTTTCGCGATCGATTCATAGTCGGGAATGGAAGACGCATACCGCGCGGCGATTTTCGCCAGAGCGGAAATCTGCTTTTCCGAAAGGAACTTGCCGGATTCCATCTGTTTTTTCAAAGACTCAAAGAATTTTTTATCGTCATAGACCCGCGTGCCGCGCTTTTCCGGCGGACTCCACGGAATCCCCTGCATCGCCTGAAATACAGATGCAAGCGAATCCTGCGGAGGAGCGTTGTTTGCGGCATCTTCTCTGCGACGGAGGATTTCCTCGCGTTTTTTCCGCCGGTCATCCAGACGCTCCATCGCGGCTTCCACATCTTTCTGAAAGCCATTCGCCTCTGCAATCTCCTTGAGATTCTTCAGCTGGGATGCGTATTTGACAACGAGATTCAGCAAGGCCTCCCACTGTTTGGCGGAAATGGTAGTTCCCTGTTCGGCTTTTGCCAGCACAGAGGAATAGAATTTCTTGTCGTCATAGACACGTTTTGCACCTTTTTCCGGTTCTTCCCACGTTTTGACGGAGGAGAGCAAATCCAGAACCGCCTTTGCCTTACGAGCCTCCGGCGCACCCGCATTCTTCGCTTCGGCAAGCCATTTTGAGAACTTCTCGTAGAAATCTTTCAGCATACGGGTCCAGAGAATCTGTCCCTCTTCCACGCTGTCGAGCTGGTTTTCCATATCGGCTGTGAATCCGACCTGAATCAGATCCGGAAGAGACGCGACAAGATAATCGTTGATCTTGAATCCCAGTTCGGTAGGGGAAAGTTTTCCTTTCTCCTTCAAGACATAGGCACGTTCCTGAATGGTATTGACAATCGTGGCATAGGTGGACGGACGACCGATTCCATTGGATTCCAGCTCCTTGATCAGCGTCGCTTCCGAAAAACGCGGTGGCGGCTCGGTGAACTTCTGCTCTGAAAGAGTGTCCTCCAGTCTGCAGGCGGAGTTTTCCTTCAGACGTGCGAGAGCATCGGCATCTTTCGTGTTCTCGTCCTCGGAATTGGCGGCGCCCTCCTCTTCGATGTTGTAGGCTTTCAGAAAGCCCGGAAAGGTGGTCACGGTAGCCGTGGCACGGAAGGTGTAGAGATTGTCATCGCTCCCCCTGCCCTCGACATCGACAGTAGTCCTCTGCTGTTCAGCAGGAGCCATCTGACAGGCGACAAAACGTCTCCAGATCAGCCGGTAAAGCTTCAGCTGGCCCGGTTCCAGATAATCTTTCAGTTTTTCCGGAGTCAGATTGACATCGGTCGGACGGATCGCCTCGTGTGCGCCCTGCGCAGTGGATTTCGTTTTGAAAAAATTCGGTTTTTCTGGAACGAAAGCCGCTCCGTAATTGTTTCCGATGAAAGTACGACAGGCAGCCTGCGCTTCCGCAGCGATTGCCACCGAGTCGGTTCTCATGTAGGTAATCAGACCGAGATGCCCCTCGCCCGTATCGACTCCTTCATAGAGCTGCTGGGCAAGACGCATCGTCGAATTCGCGGAGAACCCGAGTGCGGAACTTGCCGCCTGCTGGAGCGTACTTGTAATAAACGGCGGCGGCGCATAGCGTTTGCGCGGCTGTGTCTCAATGGAAGCGACTTTCCATGCGGCCGCGCCTTTGACTGCGGTCAGGAGCCTGTCCGCGTCCTCCCGGTTGCCGATCTCGAATTTCCCGTTGTTGATTTTTGCCAGTTTTGTCGTGAAACGGCTGTCGCTGTCCTGCGAAAAAACAGCGGAGAAGTTCCAGTACTCTTTCGGGACGAAGGCCAGAATCTCCCGTTCCCGCTCGCAGACAAGGCGGAGCGCAACGGACTGCACACGTCCCGCGCTGACCCCCCGTTCAATCCGGGACCAGAGCAGCGGACTGATCATGTATCCGACGATCCGGTCGAGAACACGCCGTGCCTGCTGCGCATCGACCAGGTTCATGTTCAAATCTCCCGGATGCTGGAACGCTTTCGTGATAGCAGAACGCGTGATCTCATGAAACGCAACCCGTTTGAACGCTGCCTTCCGATTGACATTCTTCAACACTTCGTGCAAATGCCAGGCAATCGCCTCACCTTCGCGGTCCGGGTCGGGCGCCAGATAGATTTCTTTTACCGTTTTGGCGGTCTTCTTGAGTTCCGACAAATTCTTGCCGCGCGACTTGGATTCTTCGTACTGCGGAGAAAAATTATGCTCGATATCAACTCCGAACGCACGTTCCGGAAGGTCCCGGATATGCCCGTACGAGGCCTTGATGATATAATCCTTCCCGAGGATCTTCCCGATTGTTTTCGCTTTCGCAGGCGACTCAACTATAACCAGTTTATCCGGCATGACACTTCGTTCTCCATACTCAAAAATTAAAACCGGAGCAGCAGATTCTCCCTCATGATATCGCACGATTTCAATGTCGCGGCGCCGGTCGTTGGGTTCGAACTCTATTATTACAAGTAGACGTTTTGTCAACCAAAGTCAAGCGGAGAAAACGCATTAACAAAAAAAATAAATAAAACCCTCTTTTTTGCCATAATGCGGACTTGACTTTTCCAAAACAAATGCTAGTGTAGTGATTTGCTACTGAAATTATGGATAACCAATTTTATAAAAACAAGGAGATCTGGGAAGATGCACAGTGCTCTGACCGAAAAAAACATCGAACTTTACGATAAGTACGTTATGAAGACCTATCCGAAAGCGGATATTCTCTTCACGCGGGGTAGCGGATGTCATCTGTGGGATGGGGACGGAAACGAGTATCTGGATTTCGCCGCAGGCATTGCCGTCTGCAGTCTCGGGCACTGCCACCCCGCCGTGACGCAAGCGATCATCGAACAGGCGCAGAAACTGGTCCACGTTTCAAATCTTTTCATGAATGAACGCCAGCCGGAACTCGCATCCAAACTGATTTCCCACTGTTTCGACGGAGTCTGCTTCTTCTGCAACAGCGGTGCCGAAGCCAACGAGGGGCTCATCAAACTCGCCAGGAAATGGGGGTCAATCCGCGGCCGCTACGAAATCATCGCCATGAACGATTCCTTCCATGGGCGCACCCTTGCTACTCTCGCTGCGACCGGCAGAAGCAAATACCGGAAAGGATTCGAACCGGATACTCTCGGATTCAAACATGTTCCGTTCAACGATCTTGAAGCGGCGCGCAGCGCAATTGATTCCAAAACCGCGGCAATTCTGCTGGAACCTGTACAGGGCGAAGGAGGAATCATCCCGGCGACTCAGGAGTACCTGGAAGGTATCCGCAGACTCTGCGACGAAAAGGGAATCCTTCTGCTCTTCGATGAAGTCCAGTGCGGAATGGGTCGGACCGGGACCCTGTTTGCCTGGCAGGGATACGGCGTCGAACCGGATGCGTTTTCTCTTGCAAAAGCGCTCGGAAACGGTTATCCGATCGCGGCAATGGTTGCAAAACGCAAACTGGAAGGCGTGCTGACTCCGGGAACACATGCCAGTACATTCGGAGGAACCCCCCTCGCCTCGGCGGCTGCATGTGCGGTTGTCGATACCCTCTGCAATGGTGGCGTCCTCGAAAACTGTAAAAAACAGGGAGCTTTCCTGACCGGTCTTCTGAAGGAGCTGATGTCGAAACATGCCTGCATCAAGGAGGTCCGCGGAAAAGGTCTGATGATCGGCATCGTACTGGATTATCCGGCCGTCGAACTGCTCCCCATTCTGCGGAGCAAGGGAATGATTGCTCTGGTCGCGGGAGAAACGGTTCTCCGTCTCGTTCCGCCGCTCATCATTACGGAGGATGACTGCCGGAAAGCTGCCGCCCTGATCGATGCGGCTCTCACTGAACGTGAAAAATCAGCGTAATAATATACAGAAACAACCTCGGAACAGGAGGAATGAACAATGAAAAAAGATTTGCTGTCATGTGCTGATCTGACGAAAGCCGATCTCGATAAAATCATAGAGCTTGCCGCAAAACTGAAGAAGGAACGCGGTACGCCGGGTGCAATCAAACCGCTTGCAGGAAAGAGCATCGGCATGATTTTTGCGAAATCCTCAACACGAACCAGAGTTTCGTTTGAGGTCGGAATCCAGGAACTCGGCGGCTATCCCGTCTATCTCGAACAGGGACACACCCAGATGGGGCGCGGTGAGACAATCCCCGATACGGCAAGAGTTCTGGAGCGCTATCTTCAGGGAATCGTAATCCGCACCTACGCACAAAGCGATGTGGCGGGACTTGCGGAATATTCCAGATATCCGGTCATCAACGCCCTGACGAATGAGTTCCATCCCTGCCAGGCTCTGACCGACGTCTTCACCATGTGGGAACACTCAAACGGAAAACTCGCCGGACTCAAAATGGCATATCTCGGAGACGGTGCCAGCAACATGGCAAACTCCCTGATGTTCGCCACCCAGCTCGCAGGAGTCGATCTGGCAATCGCCGCGCCGAATGAATTCGCTCCCGCGCGGGAATATTTGACAAAGAACCTCGGCACAGGAAAATCCACCTGGACCACCGATGTCGATGAAGCGCTCCGGGATGCAGACTACATCTACACCGATGTATGGGTCAGCATGGGGTTCGAAGACGAAGCCAAGGAACGGATGAAAATCCTTGCCCCCTATCAGCTGAATATGACCAATCTGAAAAAGGCCAAGCCGAATGCGAAAGTTCTGCACTGTCTGCCCGCACATCGCGGGGAGGAAATCACAGACGATGTGATGGATTCGGAACAATCCATTGTTTTCGATCAGGCGGAAAATCGTCTTCATGTCCAGAAGGCGATCATGACTCTTCTGATGGCTTAAATCATCCGCGTTCAGACGGAAAAAAGAAAAAGCCGGAATGGAATAACCCCGTTCCGGCTTTTTTACATTTGATTTTTACAAAAGACAAACGCCTTTCTCCCTGCTCTCTTTACGGCTGGAACAATTTGGCTTTCCGACGCAGGAATCCGGCTCCGAAACGCTCAAACGCGGCTTTTTCCAGAGCTTCCCGATGGTTCGGATGGGCAATGCTGATCAGCAGGGCGGCACGCTCCTGAAGCGTCTTGCCGTACAGATCGACGATTCCGTATTCCGTAACAACATAGTGCACCAGATGTCTCGGAGTCACCACCCCCGCACCCGGTTTCAGAAACGGTGTGATCTTGCTCTCCCCCTTGTTCGTCTCGGAAGCAATCGCAATAATGGCCTTTCCACCCTTGGAACGCGAGGCTCCGTAGATGAAGTCCAGCTGTCCCCCGACACCGGAATACATCTGATAGCCGATGGAATCAGCACAGACCTGTCCGGTCAGATCAATTTCAACCGCGGAATTGATTGCCACCACATTGTCGTTCTGGGCGATGATGAAGGGATCGTTCGTATAACCGATATCCTTCATAAGAACCAGCGGGTTATTGTCGATGAAATCATAAAATTTCTGTGATCCCATCAGGAAGCTGGTCACAAGTTTTCCGCGGTCGATCTGTTTTCTGGCGCCGTTGATGACGCCTTCATCAACCAGCGGGATCACGTTGTCGGAAAACATCTCTGTATGAATCCCGAGATCGGAATGGTCCTTCAGCGCGGAAAGAATCGCGTTGGGGATGGAGCCGATTCCCATCTGAAGACAAGCACCATTGTCAATGAGCGCCGCGCAGTTTTTCCCGATGGCGATATCCAGTTCTGTCGAAGGGGGATTGATGATCTCCATCAGAGGATGATTGTCGAGTACGGCATAATCAATTCGGCTGTAGGGAATCAGAGAATCCCCCAGCGTCCGCGGTGCCTTTTCATCGACCACGGCAATCACAGTTTTCGCAACCTCGACCGCCGCCAGCGTAATATCCACGGAAACCCCGAGAGAGACATACCCGTGCTGATCCGGCTTGGTAACCTTGATGATCGCGACATCGCACTTGAAAATTCCGGATCGATAGAGCGCCTGCGTATCGCTCAGTCCCACAGGGAGATAATCGCTGACGCCCTCCCGGATGCTCCTGCGGTTGTTCGCACCTGCGAAAAATGCGTTCGGAATGAAAACTCCGGCATATTTTTCCTCGGTATAAGGAGCTTTGCCGAAGGTCATCAGCTGAACGATTTCAACATCCTGCAGCTCTCCGCGATCGCCGCGGCGGCAGAGAGCCTCCACCAACGTTTCCGGAGAGTTTGCGAATCCGCTGAGATAAACGGAATCTCCGGATTTTACAGCCTGCACAGCCTCGTCCGGAGAGACGATTTTCGGAACTTTTCTCATAATCAAAGGCTTCTGAACCAGGTTCGGACATTTTCAATCGACTCGGCGTTGTTATTGCCGGCGACCTCTTCGGCATAGATGCCGCAGACCATGTCTTCGAGCTGATCCGCTTCAAGTTTCTTCCCGGTAAGTTCGCTGACGATCTTCAGAAGATCATGCTTGTTGAAATCATAATTGTCCTTTTTGATGATTTCACGGATCTGATCGGCATTTTCCGCTTTTCCGAGAGCTTCGCGGAATTCATCATCGCTCATCATTCTCATGCAAAAGGCTCTTGCGCTTTCAATCGACATATCCAATCTCCTTGTTTGATGCTTTGACAGACGAACATTTCCTAATACAATAAACACTTTCCGGCAAAATTCAACCCCGGCGGGGTAAAATCCCTGCAAAACCGCGGTAGAGGAAGAATCAACCGAACAGTTTTTCGGCAATATCGGAGGAGGTGAACACGCCGGTCTGACGTCCGTCTTTCTCGACAATATACATGGCGACATCGGAACCGCGCGTCCGGTTCAGAGCCTCGACAATGGGAGTGGACTCGTCGATGGAAATCATTTTCTGCATGCAGTCTTTCACTTTCACGGAATCCCACTCCCGTTCCCGCAGATTGAACATCGCGCAGTAGCAGGAGAAGATGCCGATCCAGCGTTTTTTCTCCGGATCAAATACAGGGAATTTGGAGATGGATGTTCTTCTGCAAATCCGCATGGCGTCCCGAACGGCAAGGTCGGAGGAAATTTCCATTACATCCTGTTTTTTCTTCATAATGTCGCCGACTTTGGAGGAATGAAAGTCAATCGCATTATCCAGAATGGATGCAGTTTCCGCTGGCAGTCCGCCGGAACTTTCGCTTTCCATCAGAAAAAGTTTGAGGTCCTCGCGCATCACGGCGCTTCTAGCCTCGTCGCTGGATTTATCCCGTGAAATCTTCCGGCTCAGGAACGAGGTGAACCAGTCAAAGAGACGCGCAGGCACAAACAGCACAAAATAGGTGATGGTCAGAATCCAGATGAACATCGAACACCGGAGGCAAGGCGCCTGACGGAACCAGTTCTTCGGAATGATTTCACAGATCAGCATGCCCACGCTCAGTGCACAGCTCATGGCAAGCAGCGCTCCGGCGGAGGAAAGTCCTGCGCTCTCCGCGAAGCTTTTCGCGGCAAGCGAGGCACAGACGACACTGATATTCACGCCCAGCAGAGTTGTCGAAATCATAACTCCGGGATTGTTCAGGAAAAAAAGCACCATCTTCGCAGAACGGCTTCCGGTTTCGCAAGCATGCTCAATCCGCGGACGACGGACCGAAATCATTCCCGTCTCCATTCCGGCGAACATTCCCTGCATCAGCATGAAAAAGATGAGCAGAAACAGACTGATCAGCATGACGCATCCTCCATTTCCTCCGGAGCGGGAAGCCGGACAACCTCCAGCTTCGACGCACGATTGCCCGACATCTCCAGAACCCGGATGCAGATGCCGTCGGAAACAACCTTTGCCCCCACCTTCGGCAAAGCTCCGTACAATTCGCAGAAGACACCGTTCAGCGTGGAGGATTTGATCTCTTCCTCCGGAACCCATCCAGTATCTTCCATAACCGACTCAACAGGGGTAAGCCCTTCATACAGCCAGAGCTTCCCGGAATCATCCTGACGCAGAGGTTCTGTCGGCGCAGACCTCTCCCCCCCGATGGAACTGCCGGTCAGCGCGGCATAAATACCGGAACGGGAAATCAGCCCGGAAATGCCGCCGTATTCATCGGAGATCAGCGCGGCAAATTCATTGTGAGCTTTCAAGGTGCGCAGAGCCAGAACAACAGACGTCTGCTCCGGAATGTAGATCGCATTCCGGACACAGGATGAGGCCAGCCAGTTCTCCCGCTGCTGCGGCGAAAGCATGAAAAAGTCTCTGGCGGAAAGAATCATATCCGCGTCATCAATGTCCTTTTCGCCAACGAGGAAATACATTTTCCGAATTCTGTGAATGGCCTCCGCCACAGCCTCGGCAGAAGCATCCTTCCGGAGAAATCCGATTGAGGTCCGGGACTGCATGATTCTGGTAATCTCCCGCGAACTGAAATCCAGGGACTCCTTCAGCAGCACCTTCTCTTCGGGAGAAAATGCGCCATTCCGTGTGCAGGTGTCGATGTAGGAATCGTACTCCTCATGAGTCAGGGGAATGGAACTTTTCCGTCCGAGAAGATCAAGAACCCTGTCCGAGAATTTCTCCGCGACAAAAATCACGGGGAAGAGCACCTTCCGCATGATGCTGACCGGAAGAGCCACCACCCGGGACCAGGGATCGCAATAAACATACGCCAGCGTCATCGGAGTGATTTCCCCGAACAGCAGCAGCACTACGATACCGGTGACTGCGGAAGCGGCTGTCGCCGCAGCACCCGAAAGCCCCGTATCCTTGATGACCGTGTCGTTCAGCATCGAAATGCAGCTGTTGACAAACATGTTCGACAAAATAATGGAAACAAGGGTTCTGTTGTAGTTGTCCAGCAGAAAATAGATGCGGCGCTTGGTTGGCGAAGGATCGTTTTTGTAAGCAATCACTTTCGCTCTGCTCAGGGAGAAGAGGGACATTTCACAGCTGGAGAAAAAGGCGGATCCGCAGATCAGAAGAATCAGCAGGATGATTTCCAGACCGATTAAAAGATAACTGTCCATACAAATGCTGTTTCTCAGCAAAACTCCCTGGCTGGTTGAACGATTGAAAACGAAGTGAAAATAATATACCCCGGACCGTGGAAAAAATCAATCGCGGTCCGGGGTATTTTTCAGAAGAAAGTCAAATTTGTCTTACTTCTTGATTTTGGAGAGAATCTGCTTATAGGCATTGATGTAGGTATTTACATCGCCGCGCATGAATCCGGTCTGCGCCAGCTGAGTTCCTTTGGCATCGGTGATGATGACAGTCGGATACCCTTTGATCTTATACTGCGACTGCAGTTTCCGGTTCTGTGCAACGACTCCCGGCTGCAGCTTTTGTCTGCGCGGGAAATCCGCCTTGAACATGATGAAGTTTTCCTGAATGAATTTCTGGAACTGCGGTTTTGAAAACGCATCCTTCTCCATCTTGATGCAATACCCGCACCAGTCGGAGCCGGTGAAGAGCATCAGAATCGGCTTTCCGGTTTTCTGCGACTCCTCCTGAGCTTTTCCATAATTATCAAGCCAGTTGATGCCATCCGCAAAAGCGAACACGGCGCTGCACATCATCAGCAGCATCAGAATTGTTTTTTTCATCTTACCCTCCCTGTATTTTATTGTTAAGAGCATCCCCGAACCATTCGAAGATGCTTTTCCAAAAGGAACGGTTATTTATTCTTCCCACTCGGTCACTGCGCAGACGGCAGCCATATCGACGATGTCATCAATGGAGCAGCCGCGGCTGCCGTCGACGAAGGGACGGCGCAGTCCATTGCAGATCGGGCCGATCGCTGTGGCTCCGGCGAGGCGTTCCGTGGCTTTGTAGATGGAGTTCCCGCAGTTCAGGTCCGGGAAGACAAGCACGTTGGCGTGACCGGCGACCTTCGAACCGGCGAACTTTTTCTGTCCGATTTCAGGAACGATGGCGGCATCGAACTGCATCTCGCCGTCGATGAGCATCTCGGGAGCAAGCGCCTTTGCCTTGGCAGTAGCTTCCACGACTTTGTCAATGATGGGATCATGTGCAGAACCGTTGGTTGAGCAGGAAATCATGGCGACCACCGGTTCAGCTCCGGTATACATTTTGAAACGTTTTGCCGTCGTGACCGCGATTTCGGCGAGCTGATCGGAATTCGGATTGATATTCAGTCCGCAGTCCGTGTAAAAGAGAACGCCGTTGTAGCCCCATTTCGGGTCGGGCATCTGCATGACGAAGAAGCTGGAGGCAATCCGGTTGCCTTTCGCGGTTTTGAAGAGCTGAAGAGCAGGTTTTGTCTTCTGCGCGGTGTTGTGAGCATAACCATTCGGATTGCCGCCGCAGGAGGCGTATCCGTGGGCGTCTCCGGCACAGACCATGACAGCGGAAAAGACGCAGGTGTCTTTCAGCCATTCGCGAGCCTGTTCAGGCGTAAGCCCTTTGTTTTTACGAATCTCAACAGCCGTCGCAATGTAACGGTCAAGATTGGGGGATTTGAGAACATCGACAAGTTCGACTCCTTCCAGGGAAACTCCGTTTTCCGCGGCAAGTTTCCGGATGGACTCCTCACAGCCGACAAGCACCGGACGGGCATAATCAAGCTGAACCAGCTTTTCCGCCGCTTTGAGATTCCGGATATCATCGCTTTCGGTCAGACAGATTTTCCGGTTGAGTTTTTTCGCCTGTTCGCGAATGGTGTCGAGTACGGTTTTCATTTTACCAGATTTTCCTCCTGTTGTGTTATGAACGGATCTGAATCGTGTATCAATTTAGCACAGTTTTTCCAAGAGTAAAATCATTTTTGTTTTTTTTTTTGCGTTTCCGCCATCGGGATCATGCAGAACACAAACATGGCGGACAGAAAATTCAAAAGAAGAAAATACTCTCAGCGCAGGAGTTTATCATATAATTTGATGTATCGATCGGCCATCTCCCGTTTGGTCGAGATGACTTGTGGCGCGATTCTTTCCCGACGGGCAAACTCGACGATCCGCTGTGCGGTCTCGCTCCGGCGCTCCGGAGATTCGAAATCCGCAAGAATGTGGTTGCGGTAGAAACGGCAGATTTCCGGCAGGGAGTCCACCGGGTTCACGACAACAGGCACCCCGGTCGTCATTGCTTCCGCAAGAGAAAGCCCGTAGCCTTCATATCGGGACGGCATCACAAAGACATCGAAAAGCCATGCCATTCGAGAGGCATCGGGCAGGAAACCAGGCAGTCGGACAATCAGGTTTGCCGGGGCTTTTGAGGCCAGCTCTTCCAGTTCTCCGCGCTGCCCGCCCTCCCCGAGAATTACAAGTCCCCAGCATTCGGAGGCTGGAATCGCCGAAGAAAGCTCCGGCAGAAGACGCAGCAGATGATCGAACCCTTTCTGCCAGTCAAGTCTGCCGAATGAACCGATGATCTTCGAGCACTCGCCCAATCCCCATTTCCGGCGGAAATCCGCAAGGAAAGTCTCATCCGGACGGGGAATCGGATCGACTCCGTTGTAGATCACGCTGATACTCCCCGCAGGCCGTCCGATCGCCTGTTCATGAAAGCGCGCAGAAGCAAACGAAACCGCATTGCAGGCGGAACAGAGTGGAAAGGTGAGTCCGTCAAGCCAGAAAAAAATTCCTTTATGCTTCCGCCTTTCACTGATGTGTACAGTGTTCAGCAGAGGAATCCCGAGTCCGGCGGAAGCAAAACGGGTCACAAGATTCGGGTGCATCAGATGGGAATGGATGATATCCGGAGCTAGTTTCCGGATCAAACGCCGCAACAGGAAGATCCGGGACGCATCCCTGAGCCCGTCCATGTGCAGGAACTCCGGCACGATTCCCATCGCCAGAAATGCGTCTTCGATGGATTTATTTTCCGGCGGCGATTTCAGAGAGATCAACGACACAGTGTGCGAACGTGCCAGCAGGCGTTCCGAAAGATCCAGCGCGACCCGTTCCGCTCCGCCCGGTCCCAGTTCCGTTAATATCTGAAGCACCTTCATTTCGAAGTTTATTCCCGTTAATTTTGATTGGCACTTGCGATTTTGCAATAAAGTGCTAAATTTCTGAATACCGCAAATGACACGGTGTCTATAAGATATATTGTCAGAAAGAGAAAAACAAATTCCGGGAAGCGAAAACAGCCAATGCATCTGAAATTTTTTCTGATTTTATTTACTTCTCTCTTTTTCCTGACGGCGTTTGCCGATGAAGCCGCGGCCCAGAAAGCCTATTCCGCCGGACGCGAACGCGAAAAGCAGGGACGGTTCCTGACGGCAGCAGACTATTATCTGGAATCGGAAATCCAGGCGGACGATCCGGTTCAGAAGGTCAACGCCCTCATCTGTGCTGCCAGAGCCTACCGGAAAGCGAGAAAATACGGAGCCGAATTCGACTGTCTCCAGAAGCTGGCGGAAGGCCACGTTACCAGAATCAATTTTACGGAGGTCGTCAAACGGCAGTTTGAAATCGGCGACAAATTTTTTGCCGGTCACCGGGATCGCTTTCTTTCCTGGCTTCCATTCATCACCAAAGACAACCGTACCATGGAAATCTATGAGAAAGCCTTGAAAAATGCGCCATGTACGACCTTCGCTCCGGAAGCAAGGCTCCGACTCGGACGCCTCTATCTCGACGATGACAAACCCGACAAGGCCATCCAATGCTTTGCCGACACCATCAAACTGCATCCCGATTCGGAGGAAGCCAGATACGCCGCACTCGAACTCTCAAATGCCCTTCTCCACAAATCCCGCCGGGGCGATGGAGACAGTCAGAATGCGAAACTCGCTCTGGAAGCCTTCGACAGCTTCCTCGAAAAACACCCCGATGATCCACAGACAGACTGGATCAAGCGTTCCCGCGAAGAAATCTACACCATCATGGCGGAACGCCTCTACAACATCGGCAAATTCTACATGAACGAGAAAAAATATGACGTGGCACAGCGCTATTTTGCCACAGTCATTCGAGACTATACCCAAACCAAACCCGCCTCCGCCGCAGAACGGATGCTCGCGGAAATCGACCGGGAATACAAGGCAAAAGGTCTTCACTGGACGCCGGAACGCCGCGCTTTCAAAGAATCCGCCTTCCCCCGGGAGGAATCTCCCGTCATCAGCATTCCGGACAGCGGCAGCCGCTGGCTCCTTCCCATTCGCGATGTCAAAGGCGGAATCATCGACAGAGACAAGAAACAGGAGGTCGTTACCGATGACATGCTGTAAAATTCTCGCCCTCTCCGCCATCCTTGCCGCGACGGCTCTTTCCTCCGGCTGCGGATACAAAATCGGCGCACGCTCCCTCATGCACCCGCAGGTAAAATCCATTGCCGTCGCAGAAGTGAAAAATGATACGCTGGAAATGCTTGCAGCATCCGTCATGCGGCAGCAGCTCTGCGAACGGTTTCAGTTCGACGGAGGATTGAAACTCAAAAATCTCGGAGCTTCCGACTGTGTTCTTTACGGAAAGATCACAAAGGTCTCCAATATGACCATCCGCGAAGACAGCAAAGACAATGATATCACTTACCGCCCGGCGGAATTTCAGCTTTCAGTCACTTTTGAGTTCTCCGTCCTGATTCCGGGACGCGGTGAACCGCTGATCCCCACACGGAGTGTCGTCGGATCGGCAACCTACCAGATTCTAGCCGATCCAGCGGTCAGCCGAGCCAACGCGCTGAAACAGGCCTGCCTGAACGCGGCGAAACTCGCAGTGGAATACACCACGGAAGCATGGTAATCAATCAACAGAGGTTTCATCATGAAAAAAAAGGCATTTCTTGTTTTCTCCGCTCTCTTCGCCGCAGCTTCCCTTCTGTGCTCCGGATGCCGGACGCGGACCATCGTCCCCGAAGAAGTTCTTCAGCTCCCCACCCATGCCACCGTGTATACGGCCTACAATCTCTGGTATGAGAATCCGGAAGAGCTCACCACCGACAACATCCAGAAAGGGTCCCTGATTCCGTTCGGAACTGAAGTCAAACTGATCTCCATGACCGATTCCGAAATCGTCTTCCAGGCAAACGGAAAAACATTCACCCTGAAATATGACGAAGCCAGAACGATGATGCCGATTGAGGATTTCGCAAAACAACTGTTCACCACCGCTGTCGCCGTGGAAACAGCGGCAGGAGTCACGCCGGCCGCTTTTGAAAAAATGCGCAGGGGAATCATTGAAAAAGGAATGACAAAACAGAATGTCATCACAACCTATGGTCCGCCGAGTAAAATCAGAACGCCGAACCAGCTCAGCGATTCCTGGATCTACTGGGTCGACCGGGTCAAAAGCAAACGGGTCATCTTCCGGAACGGGAAAGTCATGACAGAAATCGTTCTTGAGTGAGGTGCGGAATGCTTTTCCGTTACGAGGAAATTCTGGAAGCAACCCGCGGCAGCAGTGTCAACAGCTTCAACGGACCGGGGATTGATCTGGTCACGACGGATTCCAGACAGAAATCCGCAAATTCGCTCTTCATCGCCATTCCCGGAGAAAAGTTTGACGGACACGATTATCTTGCCGACGCTCGGAAAAACGGAGCGATTCTTCTCTGCATTGAGGAAAAATCTCTTTCGAAACTACCGCCGGGAGCACCGGCGGTTGTAGTGGAATCCACAGTCGCAGCATACCAGCGCCTCGCCTCCTTTCACCGGAAGCGGTGGGGGGGGAAAACAATCGCGCTGACCGGTTCCAGCGGCAAAACCAGCACAAAAGAGATGCTCCGTGCCATCTTTGAACAGGTGTACGGTAAAGAGCACGTCCTTGCAACGGAAGGTAATACAAACAATCAGATCGGAGTCCCGCAAAATCTTCTGCGTCTGACCCCCGAACACAAAATCTGCATCATTGAGATGGGCACGAATCATCCCGGAGAAATAGAGCCGTTGTCCGCTGCAGTGGAACCGGATGCCGCTTTGATTGTTTCCATCGGACGCTGCCACCTGGAGCATCTGGGCTCCCTGGAAGGAGTTGCCCGGGAAAAAGCTCATATATTCCACCATCTCCAGCCGGGAGGAACCGCGGTGATTCCTGCCGGAGCAGCGGGGTTCGAGCTCATGGTCCGGGCCGCCGGTGAACATTCAAAACTTTTTTTCGGTCCCGGAGCCGATTTTGAATCTCTCTATCGTGGTGGCAACATCCGGGGAAGCTCGTTTGAACTGATTGAAAAGCGGACAGGGAAAACCGTGATTGTGGAATGGGCGCTGTCCGGGGTCCATCAGGCGGCAAATGCCGCCGGAGCAGCCGCTCTTGCATCATCCTTCGGGATTCAGCTTCCGGAGATCGCCGCCGGACTCGCCAGATGCTCTCTTCCCGGCATGCGCATGAAACTCACTGAACACGGCGGAGCGCAATGGCTCAACGATGCCTACAACGCCAATCCGGACAGCATGAAGGCAACGTTGAACTGGCTTTCCGAATTCGCAGATTCTTCGAAACTCCTGCTTGTGCTGGGAGATATGCGGGAAGTCGGAGAACTTTCCGAATCGGTTCATGAAGAGATTCTCCGTCTGGCGCTCAAACGGTTTCCGGACGCTAGAATCGCGGCAATCGGACCGTTCATGACCCATGCGGCTGATCGAATTCAATCAATGAGAATCCTGCCGTTTCCGGATTCCAGCACCGCAGCGGAAGCCGTCCGGGAAATGGTGCGTCCGGGGGATCTTGTTTTTCTGAAAGCTTCCCGCGGGACCCGTCTGGAACTGATCGAACCCGAACAAAACTGATCGGGAATCGCAATGCTGAAGCTCTCCGATTATCTGAAAGATCTCAATCCACGGGAGGTGCGGAATTGGCGCGACCTTGCAATTGCCGGAGTCTCCAATCACTCAGGCGGAATTGAAAACGGTTTTATTTTCTGCGCGATTCGCGGAGCAAAAACCGACGGTCGCCGCTTCATACACGAAGCACTCGAACACGGAGCTGTGGCAATTGTTTCGGACGATCCGCTGCTGGAACTGCCGGATACGGTTCCGCATCTCATTACGGAAAACGCCTATCACGCATGGGGCATGCTCTGTCAGACCAGTGCCGGTTTTCCCGCGGGGACGATGCACCTGCACGCGATCACAGGCACCAACGGAAAAACCACTACGGCCTTCCTTCTGCGAAGACTGATCCAGAAAGCAAAATATGAGAAATGCGGACTGATCTCAACTGTTGAATACGACTTCGGCACAGGGACTCCGGCAGAGGAATCCGCCAGGACCACGCCGGATGCAAAATCATTTCAGACGATCATGAAAGCCATGTCTGCAAACGGCTGTGCGCATGTTGTCCTTGAAGCATCCAGTCACGGACTCCATCAGAAACGAATGGGATCGGCTCGGTTCGAAACGGCAGTCTTCACCAATCTGACCGGAGATCATCTGGACTATCATCACACGATGGAAGCCTACTATCAAGCAAAAAAAACTCTTTTCTCAGAACATCTGGCAGAAAACGGGCACGCCGTCATCAATATTGACGACCCCTGGGGAAAGCGTCTGGCGGATGAGCTCCGGATGGAAGCAAAACCGCTTGTCACTCTCTCGGCACAGGAACAGGCGGATTGTACTCTTTCCGCCATCCGGGTCTCAGCGGCCGGTTCCAGTTTTCAGCTCGGATGGCAAGGCAGATCCTTTGAAGTCCGTACGAATCTGATCGGACTGCACAATCTTTACAATCTCTCTTCTGCGGCAGCGGCTGTGCTTTCCTCCGGAATTTCCGCAGAAGAACTTCTGCCGTATCTTTCGGAACCGATCGCGGTTCCCGGCAGACTGGAACCGTTTCTCCTGCCGAACGGAGCCTCCGCGTTCGTCGATTACGCACACACGGACGATGCACTGGAACGTGTGCTGACCGCACTGCGGCCGCTCTGCCGGGGACGCCTGATCGCAGTGTTCGGGTGCGGCGGCGACCGAGACCGAACCAAACGCCCACGCATGGCCGCCGTCTGCGGCAGACTTGCCGATCTTGCCATCATCACCAGCGACAATCCGCGCACAGAAGAACCGGAACTGATTATCCGGGAAACTGCGGCCGGAATGCCCGCCGGAACAGAATTTCTCACGATAACAGACAGGAAACAGGCCATTGAAACAGCTGTCGGTCTTTCCGCCCCGGACGATCTGCTCCTGATTGCAGGCAAAGGACACGAAAACTATCAGGAAATCAATGGTGTCCGGCACCACTTTGATGACCGTGAGGTCCTTGCGGAAGCAATCCGCCATATCTGGAATTCCGGAATCCACTGAATACAAAAAATTTCCTTTCCCGATTCGGATTTCCGAAAAACCAGCTCGGGACCGCGACTCTTTTTGAGTCCGGCTTGGAACTGAATCATAATGCGCTTGAATTCAGAGAATTATGGTGTATATTACTTTCAGGCCGTAAGGCGGCTCGTTCACAGGAACAAAACCGAAGGAGGTTTATTATGGCAGTTTCAAAAGAAGAAGCTAATCTCAAAAAGCTGAAACGCTCTCCCATCGCCATGAATTTTGTGAAACGTCACAAAGGCGCTTGGAACCATCAGGACTGGCTCGGATTCCTTGATTTTCTCAAAGAAAAAGGATATGATCCGATCAATGCGGACAATGTCGGTCTGCTTCTTGAGGAGAAAAAGGCGCAGTATCTCGCCTCGAAAAACGCATAAGTTCCAACTTTCACTTCTCCGGACCGGGTGATTTGTTCTGTTCGGCGAAGTGAATTTTTTTTCAACACACTATGTCCAGACCAGTCATCGCATTATCCGTCGGAGATGCCGCCGGAATCGGCCCGGAAATCGCGGTTCGCGTGCTCAGCGACCGGACTCTGGTCTCTTCTGCCGATATCAGACTCTACGGCCCGGAATCCATCATTTGCGAAGCGGTTCGCCGTTTTGCACCATCCATTTCACCGGAAATCGTCAATACAGCTTCCCTCGCCTTCCGGGAGATCACGCCGGGAAAACGCAGTGCATCCGCGGGGAAAGCGGCCTATGACACGATCGTCCGGGCAACAAAAGATGTCATTGCGGGGAATGCTGATGCCATTGTGACCTGTCCCGTCAACAAAGCTGCGATCAATGAATCCGGGATTCCGTTTACGGGACATACGGAACTGATTGCAGAACTCTGCGGAACACGGAATTTTGCCATGATGCAATCCGCGGGAAATCTGCGTATCATCTTTGTAACAACCCATATTGCGCTGAAAGATGTTGCAGCTCACGTCACAAGGGAACGAATCGCGGAAGTTGCCCGTCTGGTTGCTGAGGCTGCCCGCGCAGAAGGCGTGGAGCATCCCCGCATTGCCGTTGCCGGGCTGAATCCGCATGCCGGTGAAAACGGACACATGGGCACGGAAGATGAAACCATTGTCAAACCCGCAATAGCCGGACTGACAGCCGAAGGAATGGCTGTTTCCGGACCCTACCCTTCCGATACTCTGTTCATTGACGCCATCCGGAATTCATTCGACGGGATCGTGGCCATGTATCACGATCAGGGACACATCCCGTTCAAAATGCTGGCATTCAACTGCGGAGTCAATTCCACGATGGGCCTGCCGATCATCCGAACCAGCGTGGATCACGGCACAGCATTCGAAATCGCGTGGCGGGGCACAGCCGACACGGGAAGTCTCAAAGCAGCACTCACAACCGCGATCAAACGCGCCAACGCAAAACGGAAACGTCACTCATGAAACATCTCCTCGCCACATTTCTGATTCTAGTTGCCCACTCTCTTTTTGCTGTAACATTCGGTTCGGAAGCGGAAGGATTCTCTCTTGAACTTCCCGACGGCTGGAGAACCAATGCGATTGTCTCGAAACTTGTCGGTGCGGCGGTCGACAAGGGCGAAGATGTCGGAACAAAGCTGACAGCGTTCAAAACAGGCTCCGGACTCTCTCCGATGGTTTTGAATATCGTCACGTTCAAAACCTTTGAAGATCTGAATTTCAACCGCAAAGCCGCTCTGGATGCGCTTTCCAGAGACCCGAAACTGAAAGGCGGCATTCGGAACTCCAATGTCAAACTGGCCGGACGGGATGCGGCAAGATTCGAATACAGTCGGACTTCCGGACACAGGATGATTCAATATCTGCTTGTAGCCGATGGAGTCCTCTGGTCGATCCTCTTTGTCTGTCCGCAATCAACCAGCCAGGAGACACTGAAGGAACTGGAAAATGCGCCGAAATCCTTCAAACTGTTTCCTCCGAAAAAAGAAGCTCAGGCAAAGAAATGAATTCTTATGAAATGAGTTTCTGACGGAGACAGAGTTTCATCAGAAACGCATAATCCTCGCCCTTCATCAGATTCCAGGCAGCAGATTTCGTACTCCGTCGCGTAAAGAGTTTTGAGCGCAGGAACCCATGGTCCGTCAGGATCAGAGCTTCTGAGACGTCGGCAGCAGTAATCAGGAGATCCTTCCGCTGCGCGGCAAGAACGGATGCAAGAAAAATGACGATCGGAAATGTCATCAGCAGATATGCCATTCCGTATTCATAGGTCAGCCCGAGAGCTGGAGAACCGCAGAAATGCATGGAAGTCAGCCGCCCCCGCAGAAAACGGAAAAACGGTTCCAGTGCATCCGCTTTCCGACGGCATCGGCAAACTTGATGGAAGAGGTCTCCGGCCGTTACCTCCAGATTCAGAAGCGACTGCTTCAGCGTCCCCCGCCCGACCAGGAACCGCAGAGCTGCGAATGCCATTGGAAAATGCGCCGCCAGGGTTGCCCGGCTGTCGTCACGCAGAACGCACCAGATCAGATAACGGAATCTGACAAGCTGATCCCGCCGGATTTTTTCCGCACTCTCAACGATGCTGGTCAAATGTTCAATGCTGCGTTTGAAAAACGCAAAGGCATCGTTTTCGAACTCCTCCGCCTCCAGGATATCCGAGGAATTCTTCCGGATGGAGTGAAAGAGAAGCAGACGAACTGCCGCGTAAAAACGGACTTCAGGAGCAATGCGGTCATAGAGGAGAATCCGCTGATACGCACCGGCAATCTGACGAAGACGCCCGATCTCCGGATGAATCCGCCGGGAATAAGACGCATCCGCATCCCTTCCGCGGTACTGGAAGAGTTCTGATGCAAATGCGGTAATCGAATTTGCAAGCTCCCGGGGATGTTCCATCCGGCTCCCTCCCGCAACAGCGGGACAATCGTATCGGAAGGAAGCTGACACGGAACCATCGCGCCATTTGTATACATCAAGCGGATAGAGACGGCAAGCCAGAGGTTTGGCATCGAATCCAAATTTTTTATGAATGATGCACAAGCCATCCGAATCCAGGAAGACGCAGCGTTTGTCCGCACGTTTGCGCAGATAGCTGCCGCGAAGAGTTTTCTTGAAATAGGAAGAGGATCGACCGTTCCAGTCGCTGAAGTCCAGAGCGGAAATCCGTGCAACTTCAGCAGAGGTAACCGGAACAGGCCACCCGCAGTCGCAGCATTTGCCGCAGGAAATACATACGGACGACTGTTTTTTGTAGAAGTGAATCATCCCGCTCATCAATCCCGCCGATCCGAAGCGATTCTGCCGTTCAGACGACAGGCACATCTTCCGGCGTCGCTCCATGAGTCCGTATCAAGAATCAAAGTAAGGACCTCGGCGGTACCCAATCCGCGGCAGAACTCTCCGGAAAGACGAGCCGCCAGTTCCGAAACACCGGGATTGTGCCCGCAGAACATTGCCTCGCCGATGGTGTCCGGGAATGCACGAACCACTCCCAGCAGGTCTTCTGTCCCGCCCTCGTAGAGAACAGAATCCGTAATGATGTTTTCCGGGTTCAGTTTCAACGCCTCTGCAATCAGGCGCAGAGTATAGAGTGCTCTCGGAGCGGGACTTGAGATCAGCAGTTCGGGAGAAGCCCCCCGTTTCCGGAGTTCAAGTCCGGCCTTTTTCGCATCGGCGGCGCCGCGGGGAGCAAGAGTCCTCTGGAAATCCGACGACACCAGTCCGAACGGTTCCGCCTTGCCATGTCGAATAATGTGAATCGTCTTTGCCATACTGAAACCTCAATCCATTCTTTTCCATAATATATCTCGAAAAGAGAATGAATTCAAAAAAATAGATTGCAAAAACGGTTTTAACTGATATATTTTTTCTAATGATCGAAATCACAAAAGGGAAGGAACTGGAAATGTACGATTACTCGAAGGCAAAAAACGCTCTTGCCGAATATCTTGCAGGAACCAAAAAAGCTGCGGAAATCAAAGGATTTTTCTCTCCTTACGGAATCTATCAGCAGAAAAATGATCTTTTCATGATGCGTCTTCGCATCAATGGAGGCAGACTTCCTCTCGAAACGCTGCGGAAAGTGATCCGGATTGCAAAAGCAAGTGAAGCGGCCTATCTGCATCTGACCACGCGGCAGGATATTCAGCTCCACGATGTTCCCCCGACAAACATTTCTCCAGTCATGGATCTCTGCGGGGAAGAAGGCCTTCCGTTCCGCGGAGGCGGAGGGGATACTTTCCGCAACATTCTCACTTCGGCGCTCAGCGGACAGCGGAAAGAGTCCGTATTTGATGTCATTCCTTACGCAGATGAGCTGAAAAAATACATTTTTTCCATTGACAAGGCGTTTGAACTTCCCCGGAAAATCAAGATCGGACTTTTCGATGCTCCGCAGGATGAGCATTTTGCCCGTGTACAGGATCTCGGTTTTCTCGCTGTTATAAAAGACGGCGTGAAAGGCTTCAAGGTCTGGGGAGGCGGCGGAATCGGGCGAAACAGCGCGGAAGGCGTGCTTCTGTTCGATTTTCTTCCGGCAGTCGATCTGGCAAAGGCGGCAAAGGCAATGATTGATCTCTTTTCCGAGCATGGCAACCGTCAGAACCGTTCCATCGCACGCATCCGTTATATCGTCAGAAATCTGGGAAAGGAAGAATTCACCGTCCTGTACCGCTCCTATTTTGAAAAAGCCGATGCTCCTGTGACAGTTCCCGTTCCGGAACAAGAGCCGGAACGGACTCTTCCCAAGAGTTTCAGCGCTCATTTGAACCCGGGACTTGACGAATGGAAGCGCCTGAACACCTGTCCGGCGCTCCGGGAAGGCAACTCCCTTGTCCACGTCCGGATTCCGTGGGGCAATCTGAAATGCAAGGATCTGGAAGCGATCGCCTGGATCATGGAGAAATATGCCCTTGCCGAACTCCGGCTGACTCCGGACCGCAATTTCTATTTCATCGACTTCCCGACCGACGCCCTTCCGGCGCTGTATGATGATCTGCTGAAACTTCTGCCCCGGATTGACACAACGTTGAAATCCTTCGTCGGACAGGTCGTTACCTGCATCGGCTGTACGGTTTGCAAGATCGGCGTTCTGAACTCGCCGGAACTGGGTGAACGTGTCGGAAAAATGCTTGATGACTATTTCAAAGACAAACCGGAAGAGAAAATCCGCCTGGCGGATGAGATTCTCGGAAAGATCAAGATCTCCGGCTGCCCCAGCTGCTGCACGGCGCATCCGGCAGCCGACATCGGCCTGAACGGACTTCTCAAAGGCGGTGCAAAAATGTGGCAGTTCTACCTGCGGAAACAGCCGGGACAAATCATCAGCGATCCAGAGCCGGAACCGACGCCTGACGATCAGGCTCCGGAAAAAATCTTCTCGGCCCTCGCCCTTCAAAAAGGACTTTGATCCGGAAAAACGGTCTGGGAGAACTCACCATGCGGACAATCATTCCCTCCATGTGGAGCGCGTTTCTCATGGAGGAAACACCGGAACAGATGGTCAAAACCATGCTGGCCTACGGCTATGACTGTACGGAACTTTCCGATGAACATGCCCAGGTTCTCCTGGACAGGGGAATCCCCGAACAGGTCGGAGCAAAATTCAAATCCTGTCTGGATGATCTTGGATTCTCCATTCCGCAGGCACATCTCATGCTGCATTGCGATCCGGGGGAATCCGAACCTCTCCGCCGGCAAAAACAGGCGGATGCCTTCCGGAAATGGTTCGAACTCTTTCATGCACTGGATGTCAAAGCGGCGGTTCTTCATCCCGCAGGCTTGAATGCCCCCAGAGACTATACCTACGGCAGTGGTCCTCTGTGGGAAAATACAATCAGAACGCTGGAAGAGTTTCTGGAATGGACAAAAGACATGTCTTTCACCATCTGTCTCGAAAATCTGCCGTACAGTTATCAATCCAGCGATCATCTGATTCAGCTGATGGAAGCTGTCCGTGGAGGGGAACGCCTCGGAATCTGTCTGGATACGGGACATCTTGCTCTGAATCAGGGAGACTGCACTGCATTCATCCACGCGGCAGGCCCCCGACTGAAAGCACTTCATATTACAGACTGCATTTCCTGTCCGGACGGCGGCAAACACGATCATTTTTTCCCGACGACCGGATCAATTCCCTGGCAGGAAGTCGTCCGCGCTCTGCGGAAAACGGGATACCGGGGACTCTTCAACTATGAGGTCCCGAGAGAACGAAACTGCTCCAGAGAGATTCTTCTCCTGAAGCTGGAATACAGCAGAAAATTAGCGGATGCACTTCTGAACGGATAAAATCAGATGCAGTAATCCATGAAATCCGCAACATTGCGCCGGGCCTGGTCAACCAGATCCTGAAGCGTGACTTTCGCAAGACTTTCCCGGATTTCCGCATTGAGACGCATCCAGATTTCACGGGCGGCACAAAGCTCTTTTCTCTCGCAGGAGAATGGAGATCCGACACAATCCACAACGGAAATCGGACCTTCCATCACCTCCACCACATCAAGAAGCGTGAGATATTTCGGGATTCGTGCCAGTTTATATCCGCCCTTTGCGCCTCGTATGGATTTCACCATTCCGGCTTTCCGCAGGTCGATAATCAGGCGGCTGATGTATTTTTCCGAGATGCTCTGCGATTCCGCAATGTCGCGGATTAATCTTGGAGAACCGTTCTCATGCAGAGCGAGATCCAGCAGAATGCGGAGTCCATATCTGCCTTTCGTTGAAATTTTCATATTTCACTCTCTTCCGTCTCTCTCCGTCATCGCCAAAAAAAGGACTCGCGGGATCTCCGCAAGTCCTGAAACAAAGCAATATGGTGGGACCTGCCGGGCTTGAACCAGCGACCCGGTGATTATGAGTCACCCGCTCTAACCGACTGAGCTAAGGTCCCTTGCAATTCGGGGTCTGAAGCAGACTCCGATGTTTTGTACTATACATGAACTATTCCGGAACGCAAGTCCGACACGAAAAAAAAACGCGATTCCCAAGAAGCCTCACGGCTTCACATAAGCGTAGCCATCCGATTGCAAACGGACAAGTTCAACGATTCCAGCCGGAACCAGACGACAGCCAGCAATCATTTCCTCTTCCGTCAAATTATGAGTCTCCATGGCATGACGGCACAGCAGGAATGTCACGTGAACCGACTTCAGCAACGCGGCTAATTCTGCGGCACATGCGGACTCCCTGCAAAAAAATTTCACAGCCGGTCCATTCGCCAGAAGCGCGATCTTGAAATTACCGTCCGGCAGAGCCGCAAGATAATTTCTGACATATCCCACCGCCGCTTCCAGGGAAAACACATCCTCCCGATTCAAATGCAGGAGCAGATTATAGCTCATATCTCAACCTTTCATGCAAAAAAAAATCTGAAAAGATATGCTGAACGAGGACACATCTTTTCAGACTCACATTCATAAGAGAAAGTTTCTTTTTTCAAAAAACAAGCGGAACAGCCAAACGCATATCAAACAGCACAGGTTGTTCCGCCGCAAAAATCCAGAATCCAACTCCGAGAAACACATCTCACAGAGTAAAAATTCCAAGATTTGCCTGTGCCGCGCCCCCTTTGAAAAAGGTGCTTTCAGACACTTTGCGGAACCCGCGTGCCGTGACTTTTTTCAAAGCCGCAACCGCTTTTTTCACAGGTCTCACAAACGGAGACTCTACGAAAAAGGACTTGCAATGAGCATAACACGATTCCACTTGCGAAGCAATCCGGAAAACGACCTCGTCCAGCCAGGAGGAGATGGAATCGCAGATGCTCACGTGAATCGCGGAAAAGTCAGGATTTGAAGTTTCTATGAATTTCAAATCCTGACATGCCTCGCCGCAAACCGCACCGAAACTCCACGAGAACGAGTTCCCGTGAAGACTTTGTACAGAAAATGTAATGGATGTATTACTCATTTCCGGACTCCGGTACGGTTTGGAAGGCGTATGAAGCAATTCTTACTTCTTGGCGTTTTCGTTTTTCTGGAGCACACCGGCCTCAAGAAGCTTGTCGATGAGCTGCTGCATGGAATTGAAAGCGCCAAGGAAACCGTTCGGGGGCATGATCACGCGGATGGAGCCCTGAGGAACAGGAGCTTTGCCGTCTTCGGTGGGCTGAAGTGTGACAAAGTCAAATCTGACCATGCCGCCCGCGAAGTGGATCTGTCCGATGCCGTCTGCGAAGATTTCTTTCTTTTCGTTCATTTGAAGAACCTTTCTCTTTTTTGTTTGTTTTTTTAATCCACCATGGATTTTGAGAAAATACTATAAATAAGAAATGAAACGATGTCAAGTCTTTTTTAGAAAATATTTATGAAAAAAGGAACATTTTCTTGTTTCTGCGATCTTGCTTTCCATGTTTTTTCAGGGATCCACGATTTTACCGCCGATCGGGATGTAGACCGAGGGAGTAAACTGGCTTGCGGATGTCAGATGCGGATCGACCTGATCGTCGAAGAAAATATGCGGTTTCAGAATTGCAAGGATGCGTCCCTTGTCCATGCCGCCGAGAAAAAAGGTCTGATCGACTGTAATGTTCCACGCGCGAAGAGTGGTCACCATGCGTTCATGTGCAGGAGCACTTCTTGCGGTCACAATTGAGGTTTTCAGATGGCGTCGGCAGGCGGGATCGGCAGCCATCTTTTCATCTTCGAGCTTATGGAGTTTTGCAAGTTTTGCAAACAGGTCGGCAAGCGGACCCGGACTGTGAGGGATCGACGCCTTGGCTTTTTCCACAGCATAAAAACGATCAATGCCGGAATTCTTATAGACCGATTCCGCACTGTCATCAGCGATTACGCCATCGAAGTCGAACGCGATCCGGAGTTCATCATCCCCCTCCTCATCTTCCGCGGTGCTTTCCAGGACCTGTCCGGCGGCATAGCCTTCCGCGTTTGCACGCTGAACATCAGCGGCATTCGCGGAAAGAAACAGCGAAACATTGTATGCAGGAATATATTTGAACGGGGAATCTCCAGTCGTAAATGCGGCCCGTACAATCTCCAGCTTGTAGTGCTGAATCGAATTGAACACGCGCAATCCGGTATCCGGATCGTTGTGACTGAGCAGAACAACCTCGACCGGCTGAGTCTCCGGATAGAACTTGTTCAACGCCAGCAGACGCTTCACAAACGGAAACGCCACTCCTTTTTTCAGAATGTCGTGCTGATGTTCCAACTGATACGCGCGATAAGCGGCAAGGCCGTCTCTGCGGAAAATCTCATCTGCCTCATCCAGTTCAAACAGTGCGCTGGAGGCGACACCGATCACAAGTTTATCTTCAATTTGATACGCCATAGATCCCATTCATCCCCGGTTTGTTTTCATACTCTACCACACAAATCTGCTTTTTCATAATCGGATTTCACATTTTATCCGTTTTTTTACAGAATCGGGATTCGGGAACAGGAAGAGTTTTCCTCCGCAGCATGGAGACAGGGAGAAATCACCTCTCCGCTATTGAAAAAAAAAATTCCCATGATATTTTTCAGGCAACGAAATGAAAGGACTGAAAATGGAACCGATGCTGCTGGCCCCCGCAGGAAGTTTTGAATCACTGGAAGCGGCGCTCCAAAACGGAGCGGATGCTGTCTATTTCGGCGCGGGAAATCTCAATATGCGAGCCAGAGCAACGGTAAATTTCAAAGTTGCAGATCTGCCGGAAATCGTCCATCGCTGCCGGGAGAGAAACGCAAAGGCATGGCTCACACTCAATACCATCATTTACGACGAGGAACTCGACGAGCTCCGGACACTTTGCCGCCAGGCAAAGGAGGCGGAAATTGACGCGGTCATTGCCATGGATCCTGCGGTCATCAGAACGGCAAAAGAAAACGGACTGCCGATTCATCTCTCGGTGCAGGCGAATGTTGCAAACACGGAATCTGTCCGTTTTTACTCCCGCTATGCAGATGTGGTCGTACTGGCGCGGGAACTACCGCTCGAACGGATTGCACGCATCTGCCGGGAGATCCGGGAACAGGGGATCCGGGGACCTTCCGGAGAGCTCGTCCAAGTGGAAGTATTTGCACACGGAGCTCTCTGCGTCGCCATCTCCGGCAAATGTTACATGAGTCTTGCCGAGTTCAACTCCTCGGCGAACCGTGGAGCCTGTTTTCAAACCTGCCGTCGAAAATACACGGTCCGGGACACGGAAACCGGAACAGAATTCGTCATTGACAATCAATACGTCATGTCGCCGAAGGATCTCTGTACAGTCGGAAGCCTGGGTGCCATTCTCGACAGTGGAGTTTCCATTCTGAAGCTGGAAGGGCGCGGCCGCTCCGCGGATTATGTCGCGCGGACCGTTTCCGTCTACCGGGAAGCGGTCGATCTCTGGAAATCCGGACAAAAGCCCTCCCCGGAACAATGCGCCGAATGGAAACGGAAACTCGGAGAAGTCTTCAACCGCGGTTTCTGGGAGGGAGGCTATTACCTTGGACGCGAGTCGGGCGAGTGGTCCGAATCCGGAGACAACCGGGCTACCGTGAAAAAAATCTTTCTCGGGACCGTTGCAAACTACTATCCGAAAGCAAAGGCAGCCGAGGTGCATCTGACCTCCGACTCCCTGCAAAACGGATCATCCCTGCTGATAACCGGAAACACAACAGGCGCTCTTGAACTCCGGGCGGACGGTCTGCGAGTCGATGATCTCCCCGTGCCATTCGCAGAAAAAGGTTCTCACGCAACCTTTTCCTGCGAAACGAAACTTCGTCCGAACGACAAAGTCTACCGTCTGGAACCGATCACTTGCTGACAAATTTCAGCATCTTCAGATTTTTGTTCAGATCCGGCGGATAACGCATCGGCAGATCAACCGTTGTCGACTTCACCATCACAGGTTTGTAATGGGTAAAGGTATCGAACGAATATTTTCCATGATACGCTCCGAATCCGCTGCCGCCGACACCGCCGAACGGCATCTCCGGATTCAGAAGATGCATCACCGTTTCGTTGATGCAGACCCCGCCGGAGGAGGTCTCTTCCAGCACCTGCTCCCAGTTATGCTTGCCGAAGTAGTACAGAGCCAGCGGCTTGGGCCGCGCCTTGATCTGCGAAAGCACCTCGTTGATGTTCGTGAACTGAAGCAGCGGTAGAATAGGACCGAAAATTTCCTCCTGCATCACGGGATCGCTCCAGGTAACGCCGTCAACCACAGTCGGCGCAATATAGAGCGCGGATTTGTTGAAATTGCCGCCGCAGAGAAGCGCTCCGGATCCCATCAGTTTCAGCAGACGGTCGAAATGCTTCTCATTGACAATATGCGGAAAATCTTCCGACGTGGAAGGATCCTCCGTATAAAAATGCTTGATCCAGGAAAGCAGTTTTTCCGTGAACGCTTTTTTGACGGAAGTATGCACATAGACGTAATCAGGAGCCACGCAAGTCTGACCGGCATTCAGGAACTTTCCCCAGGCGATGCGCTTTGCCGCAAGATTCACCTTCACATCCGAATCGACGATGCAGGGACTTTTTCCGCCAAGTTCCAACGTCAACGGGGTCAGATTCTCCGCTGCGGCACGCATGACGGCTTTTCCTCCGGCGGCTCCGCCCGTATAGAAAATGTAGTCGAATTTTTCCTTCAGCAGTTCGATCGCCACATCGACACCGCCGTTAAACACATGAACATGTTCCGGCTTAAAGACTTTTTTTACAATGGATTCAATGATTTCAGCCGTTGCCTCCGCCTGTTCCGCGGGCTTCAGGATGACCCTGTTGCCGGCAGCGACCGCACCGATCAACGGGGAAATCATCAACTGAAAAGGATAATTCCATGCGGAAAAGATCAGCACATTTCCAAGCGGTTCCGGATAGATGTAGCCTTTGGAACAGAAATTCAGCAGAGAGGTTCCGACTCGCTTCCGCTGGACATAATCCGGCAAATGCCTGATCATCATGGAGAGCTCCTCCAGCACAACGGATGTCTCCGTGGCAATTGCCTCGAATTCACATTTGCCGAGATCCCGGCGCAGAGCCGCGCAGATCTCCGGTTCCCGTGCTTTGATCTCGGAAAAGAGAGCGCGCAGAGAATCCAGGCGGAAATCAAGGTTCATAGCGGAAAATTTCCGCTGTTCCTCCAGAATCTGTTTGATGTTTTCCATAACGAGACGCCTCCTAGCTTGATGATTAATGCAACAATTTCCAGACTCGATAAACCTCAGTCATGCTCCATGCCTGAGCATCGCAGCCGCGCTGGGTATGCGGATAATCGCCATCCACAATCTCCGCGAGCTGACCGACACATCCCGCGCGCATGATGATCTCGGAGGAGGATAGAAGCGAACGTGCTGTCGCCCTGCCTGCGTCTCCGTAGGTCATGAGCCAGGCCTCGCAATAGCTCGGGAACGGCCAGGTCCATGCGGTTCCGTTGTGATAAGCGGGCTTGCGGCTGGTGTCCTCATCCCCCTCGTACCTGCCGCGATAGGGATGCGAAGGATCGTTGAGAAGCCGGCCGTCAGAGCCATAGACGGGCAGACGGTATTCCGTCGGACGGTCTGCCAGACTGCGGATCGCTCCGGGAACAAGCAGGCAGGAACAGGTATCAAGAATGGATTTGCACAGTTCGCGGTCCGTCACAGCTCCGAGTGTGATTGCAAACAGCTGGTTCGGACGGATATGATCGTCCTTGACCGCTTTTTCCGCCGGTGTGCCGGGGGAAGCGTGCAGACAGTCGGAAAGCGAACGTCCATCGTCCGAAAGGAAACAACGAAGAATTGATGCCTGCACCTTTTCGGCCAGCACCTCCCACTTCTCCGGTTCCGGGGAAATATGACAGAGGAAACGCAGCGCGGCAAACCAGAGAGCCTGAATCTCCACCGGATATCCCTCGCGCGGGGTTCCGGCAGGATAGTTGGTATCCATCCAGGTGAAGTGCGGAGGACTGAATACTAGTCCGGAATCGGAATCCATCACGATTCCGTTCGGTGTCCCGCCGATGATTCCCTCCGCAATCTCCTCCAGAATCTCCCGCAGAGTTTTGCCGTCACGAATGACGCTGTCGACAAACCGAAGAGAATCTTCCGCGGTACAGAGATCGCGAACCGCCGTAAACAGCCAGAGCGGAGCATCGCTGGTATCACGATTGCCGACATTGTCGCCGTAGATTGTGTTCGGAATGGTTCCTTGTTCCGCAAACAGGGCGAACTGTTTGAGGATCGCCTTGACATCTTCGCGGAATTCCGGAGCGGCGATGAGTCCGCGGGCGGCAATCAGGGTGTCGCGGCCCCAGTCGAGAAACCAGGGGTAGCCGGCGATGACCGTCTTCAGGCTACCGCGACGGACAACAAAGGCACGCATCGCCTCCAGCATCCGCTTCTCCAGAGAGGCATCCGCGGCCGGACGGAATTCCGACGGTCCGATCAGGGAGGGCAGAAGTTTTTCCGGCTCCATCGGAGTCTGAATCGAAGCGGAGATTTGCGCGGTGTCTCCTCCGGCAAGCGTAAGTTCAAAATATCCCGGACTGTAAGCATCCGAATTCGGATCCAGTCCGCGGGCGGCCTCGTTCGGCTGCCAGATCATGTAAGACCATTCGTCATTCGGAATGAATTTTCCATGAGACGCGGTCAGGGAAAGGGTACGTCCATCCGCCGGAGTAAAATCGAACCCTTTCTCGTAGAGTCGCACCTTTCGCGGCCAGACGGCTTCGAGTCCATTTGCTTTGGTCGCGTAATGGAAATTGCGGTCTTCGACATCGGGACGGAGAATCAGCCGGACCGTTGCCTGATCCGAAAGCATCCTGCGGTCCTTTCCGTTCCGGCGGAACACTGAAATTTTCACCTGATTCTTCAGGTGGACCATCTCAATTTTCACCGAGAGATCGACATGGAGGCCGTTTCCTGTCGGCACGTGATAATTCCAGATGCCGGCGCCATCTTCTCCGATCTCGAAGTTGTTCAGACAGCAGAGCGAGATTTCCTGAGTGCGCGCATGGTGCAGAAGCCACATGCGGATACGGCGGAACATGATATGGCGGTCCTCCGGATGGTCCGGACTCAGATTGGAAAGCATGACAGCATCATAGCGGGAAGAAACGGCGGGCATGTCCAGGCGCAGATGTGTCAGCGCACCGCGCCCGTTTGCCTGAAGGAAAGTCAGTGTATTGTTTCGGATATAGTGGTGATTGTAGGAGAGAGCAGTCCGCAGAATATCCGGGGCAAGCAGCAGCAGATGGCCCGTCTCCCGGATGATTTTCCCTTCGTCGAAAGCGGCGAAATGGAGCAGAGCGCGCTTATGCGGCAGTTCGGTTGCCACCGGATAGAAAATTGCGAAATGGCGTCCGCGGGAATCGACAAGGCTGTCGAACTGCTGGATCAGTCGTTCCTGGGAGTAGACTTGCGCACGGAAGCGGAGCGGCGAGAGCACCAGCAGGAATTTTCCCGGCGGGACCATGACTTTTCTGCGGACATCCTCCGGCCAGTGCCAGCGGATGAAGGGAGCCTCATTGCCTGCATTCTCCAGATGAGCAAGGAAATCTTCCGGAGACTCCAGCAGGCTGTGCGCGAGCGGTTCAATACGGTCGGTCTTCTGAAGGACGGAACTGCCCCGGATGCAGGCAAGCGTTTTCAGGACCATTGTACACGCCTCCTGAAATCCGGTTTTTGAAAAACGCTCAAGCTGATCGGAGGAATCCCCGTTGATGTTTGCAAGATCCGATGCGTCGCAGGAGAGGCAGCGCACCCATCCCGGCGGGAGGTCAAGTTCGAATTTCGTATGATCGACGACCCGGATGTTCACGGTCTCGTTGCAGAGCAGATCGTAAGCGGCAAGTCCGGTGGAGCTGGATGCGTGAGGATTCCAGGAAAGGGTTGTCGGATTTTCGCAGTCGAGATTGATTGCCACAAGCACATTTTTTCTTCCCGAGGCATCCGTCCGCACAATCAGCAGCCCGTTCGGGGAACCGGATTCAATGAACCGGACGGATGCGCCGTTATGAAATGCCGGGTGTTTTCGGAGAATCGTGTTCAGGCGACCGATAAAATCCACCTGATTGGACTCGGCGCCCCATGCCAGACCACGCGCTTCGTGCACATCGATCTTTTCTTTTGCATACCACTCCACACCGTTGGCGAAGCCGAACGCGCCGTTCATGGAAGTCAGGGCGGAAAGCGCGGTACGCATCCGGGCATAGCACTCGGAAACGGCGGCAAGACGTGAATTGTCATGAGTTTCCGCATAATTCACCATCAGTCCGTTGCCGATGCTCTCTTTCCATGCGTAATTGAGATATCCTTCAATCTGCTGTCGGGAATAGTTCTGGAAAAGTTCGGAATATGCCCAGTTCATGTTTGCATAGTCCAGCAGCCGAGTCGTGACTGCCGGATCGCCGCCGAGCCCCTCCAGCAGAAAAATGATGTCCGGATACTTTTCACGGACCCGCGCGATGATATATTCCCAGGCGGGAACAGGGATCATGTATCCGGCATCGCAACGGAAGCCGTCCACACCGCGGTCGCACCAGAGAATAAAAATACCGGCGATGTATTTCCAAAGATCCTTTTTGCTGTAGTCCAGCTCCGTCAGATCTTCCCAGACAGTGCCCCATGCGCCGGGCGAGATGATGGTTCCATCCGGTTTGCGTTTGAGCCAGTCCGGATGCATTTCGTGAATCCGGGAAGCCCAGCCGGTATGATTGATGGCGATGTCGATCATCAGTTTTCCGTTTTTCGCATGGACCGCGTCAACCAGTTCCATGAACTGTTCCAGCGGCGTGGCGGTACGGTCGAATTCCGCCAGAGCGGGATCCACGCCTTTGAAGTCGAGCGAGGCATAGGGACTGCCGAACCTGCCCATGCGAGCATAGACCGTTGGAGTCGGATTGACCGGAAGCAGATGCAGAATACGGCATTTCATGCGGTCAAAAATGTGGTCGAGTTCCCGTATGAGATCCCGGAAAGTGCCGGAGGGAGGAATAACGGTGCAGTTCTGACGGTCGAGAAGATCCGTCGATGCGGAAAATGTCGGGTCCGGAGGCAGCGTAAAGGGCTTCGTTTTGTTGGGACCGAACTGACGGACGAACGCACAGTAAATCGAGTTCGCACAGCAATATCCCGCCGGACCGACATTGACATGCACATTGGGACCGTCTGGCCAGATGGAATTTTCGGAATTCTCCGGCATGAAGAAACATTTGGCCTCGAAATGACCGGTTTCAATCAGTCCGAGACGCAGAGAGAAGGAACCATCGCCTTCGTCGATCATGGGAATGTCGTGCCAGTCCTGTCCGGCCGGCACAAGTCCGCTGTCGACGATTGAGATGGTTTCCGCCCGCCGGACGGCGGCATTTCCGATATTCGTCCGGAGAAAGGCACGCCCTTTTCCCTGCACCCGCAGGACAAAATCCAGAACGTCTCCGGTATAAAGCAGTTTATGAGTTCCCGGTTCGGGAGTCTGTACAGGATTCATTCGCGGACTCCTTTTCTTGCGTTATTTCACAACAATTTCAATGGGTGCGCTCTGCGCGGAAACGGAATCCAGATCCAGTTCCCCCTTGATTGCATAGCGCCCGGCGCGGCCGGTCTTCCGGATAAAATTCAGAGGCACATCAACAAGTACCCCGTTGTTCGGCGCAAGTTCCAGCGGATACCGGGGCACATTGGTCTTCAGAAGATTCCGTTCCGATTCTTTCCATTGACTGTCCGGAATCTTTGTTGACTGCCCGGCTTCCGGACACTCCGCGTACAAAACACGGATGTTTTCCTGTTCGTGCATTTTCCACTCATGAATGGAAAGCTGGTTCGCTCCCGCATTCTTCAGCGAAAAACGAACCACCGGATTCGCCTCTCCCCGGCGGTAGTTCCCCCGCGTGGAAATAATATCCAGCTTGAGAGTGTAATTGGTAAGTTTGGGATATTTGTTCTCTTTGCCCCGGGATGATTTCCTCTCATCGGAAGAGCAGGCAGTAAACAAAAACACCGCAGAGATCAGTACGGCGGCAAACAACAGCAGAATCGGGTTCCGTATTTTCATCATGGCGAATCGTCCTTCCATAAGTAGCAGTTCCGTTTCAATAATGTATCACGAAGTTGCGCTTATTCAAGATGGAATCGCACAATCTGAAATTTTGCCCTTGTCAATGGATTCGCAAAAAGAACATTCCGCAAAGGAAGGCTCCGCATCCCGGAAAATCGCAGGAATACGGAGCGTTTTATTCAGAAATCACAGAAACGCGGCCCGAGAATGCGACCGCCGTCGATGGTGTAATCCACTCCGGTGATAAAAGAGGAGTCATCGGAAGCGAGGAAGACGATCAGATCCGCAATCTCCTCTCCGCTGCCGGATCTGCCGATCCACGTTCCTTTTGTCTCCCTGCGGACAGGTCCCACCATTCCCGGAGAAACGCAGTTGACCGTAATGTTCTTTTTCGCCATCTCCATTGCCAGTGTTTTTGTCATCATGATGACACCGGCCTTTGCCGCTGCATAATCGCAGTAGCCGGGCAGTCCCACCTCCCCCGCAATGGAACCGAGATTGATGATTCTCCCGTATCCGTGTTCAATCATCGGTTTCAGGAACGCCTGCGTGACGCGGAAGGTGCCGGTCAGATTCAGATTCAACGTACGGGTCCACTTTTCCTCGCTCATCTCCTCGAAAGGGCTCTGGCGCCAGACTCCGGCGTTGTTAATCAGAATGTCGACCTGTCCGAAATCGGCAAGAATCCTCTCCGCGGCGGAATGGACGCTCACGGAAGACTCCACATTCATTTCATACGCCTGAATCCGGCCGCCGTCGCACCGGACAGCGGAGGCGGCATCCTCCGCCCGCTCCGCAGAAAGATCCGTCAAGGCAACGGCAACCCCGTGTTCGCAGAGCTTCCGACAGAGCGCTTTTCCGATTTCCCCTGCACCGCCGGTAACAACAGCCGTCCGTTTTTCAAATTTCATACAGATGTCTCCTCTCAATTGCATTCATTCAATTTCGGAAATATCCCAGTGAAGATTGTCGAGGACAGTTCTCATGGAACGGACCGTCGGCTGAGTCATCAGCGCGAACTCCTCGTAGCGATAGGCGGCAAAGGTGATTGAAACACCCAGACTCATCCCCAGAAATCGCTGAATCCGTCCGAATTTTCCATTGCAGAGATGAACGAACGGCGTCCTGAGTTCACGATGCAGAAGCATGGTGGTGCGAACCGATTCGGCAAACTCCTCCTCTGTATTGGCAACTGTGACAATTTTGACCACATCGGGCCCGCGCTCTTCAAACGAACGAAGCTGTGCCAGCACCGCATCCGCCGACATCACACGCTGGGGATGCGACGACATAATCACCTGTGATCCCATGGCATGAATCCGGTCAATCAGGCGTTTCTGCTTTTCGATGGCCTCCGGATTGTGTGTAATCTCATCCGGAGACGGATCATACAGGTCCCCCATCACATCAATCATCCCCGCTCCGGCGTCCGCTGCGGCAAGAAGCAGCTCCTGGCGCGCCCCATCCTCCTTGTGCACATTCCAGCGGTCGTTCCGATAGAAAATGAACATGAACGGAAGATTCACCGACTGGATGATCCGTTCGAAGACCTCCCGGGTTCGGTATTCCGGTTTGAGATCACGAAGCTCGATTCCGATCGCATCCGCGCCTTCGAATTCCGCTCCGCGTGCCTGAGCAATAAGACTTTCCGGAGTCGGGCCGGTCATCAGAGCCGTTACCATGGCTCCATTTTTTTTCTGGAAAAAGGTTCGTTTCATTCTGCGGGTCTCCCTGTTGAAATTTCTGTTTCTAATATAGGTGATCATTTTTTGTACCGCAATGTCAGAAAACCACCGTTTTATTGCACTTTTCTTTTATTCCGGATTTGAAAAAAATACCCCGGAGAGTATAGTTGCTCCATGAGCTTCACAGAAATACATTTACGCATGCCGGAACCGTGGATGTGGTATGAAAGCATGACCTATACCACGAGTTACTGCACAAAAATGCACCGTCATTCCGCATGGCAGCTGACAGCGTCGCTGTCCGGGACGTTCCGCTTCCGGACGGAGGAAGAGGAAATTCTCCTGCCGCCGGGCGATTGGCTTTTACTCTCGCCGGAGCTGCTCCACGATGCAGGAAGCGACTCTTCCCTTTCGCGGGCAATGCAGATTTTTTTCCGTCGCTTTCCCCACGATCTCCTGCCGGAACTGGCGGACCGCTACAATCTCCGCCGGGGAATTTTCCGAACCGGGCACGGATCACCGGAAAGATTTCAACGGATCGCCGGGGATTTTCTGCGGAAAGCCCATGACACGGCCCCCTTCGGCAAATCCTGGCGAAGTGTTCTGGGACTTGAGTTTGTACTATCCGCCCTGTGCGCTCTGGAAAAGGAGCCCGGTGGAAAACGGGAAATTCTCCCGGGAATCATCCGGGCGCTGGAATTCATGGAGGAACATTTCGCGGAACCGCTGGGAGTCGCCGAATTCGCGGCAGCAGCGGGACTGTCGGAAAGCCGTTTTGCCACGCTTTTCCGCAGAGAGACTGGAACCACGCCGATGTCTTTTTTCAACTCGGTCCGTCTGGGACATGCTCAGTGTTTTCTGCTCAATGGCGCATCGGTCGACGAAGCCGCAAGACAGGCCGGTTTCTCCTCGTCTCAGTATTTCTGCCGCTATTTCCGGAAGCAGACCGGACTCTCTCCAGGCGCCTTCCGCTCGAATCCCTTCAGCCATTAGAAGAAGGACGGAACCCATGTCAGTGAAACGTGTCCGACTTGCGGAACAGGTCAAAGAGGAAATCATCGCCTCCATCGGCTCGGGAAACTTCCTGCCCGGTGCAAAAATTCCATCGGTCCGGCAGCTCAGCAGCGAACTGGGCGTTTCCCATATCACGGCAGCAAGAGCGATCCGGGAACTGGCAGAAGAGGGGGTTCTGGAAGTCCGCCGCGGCGCGGGAGCTTTCGCTGCACAGAAACTTCCGGACAAACTTCTCAGGAAGTCTCACAGTCTGCCGCATCCCCAAACACTCTATTTCTTTTTCCCGACACTTCAGAGTGCCAGTTCCTATCACAATTCCATCCTCTGCACCATTCAGCAGGAGGCGGAAAAACGGAACTGGACAATCCGGATCAATCTGCTTTCCATTGAACGGTATGAATCCGCGGCAGCAGATCCGGATGCCGTCGGGATTGTCTGTGCAACTGCACCGTATCCCCTGCCGCCGACCGAAGTGCCTGTCATCAACTACGGCATGACCAGCCGCAAAGAAATTCCCGGAGTCATACCCGACAATTACGCTGCCGGCTATGCCGCCGGAATTCATCTGCGGAACAAAGGCATTGAAAATGTCTATTTTATCACGAGCGCTCCCCGCGAGAAAGCGGTGCCGGAACTCCACTTTCAGGAACGCTTTCTCGGCCTGAGGGACGCATACCGGACGCCCTGCGGACAGGAGGACCTCCCCTTGCTCCACTGGGCAATCAACCATCCTTGCAGGGAGGAGGTGAAAACCCTCATCGCGGCCATGAAAAACGGCAGGACAAACAGCTATCCGGTCCTTGTGATCGGCAATCGTTCCATGGCAGTGGAGATCAGCATTTATCTTTCCGCTGTCGGACTCCGCGTGCCGGACGACATCGGACTGATCACTTTCATCAAACGCAACTCCTTCGAACTGCAAACCCCGATCGACACCTTTGACTTCGATCACAAACAGATGGGAGAACAGATCATGTTCCTTCTTGACCAGGCTCGAAAAGGACGGAAGCTGCCCTCCCGGGTACTGATCCCCATGACCTTGACTGAAGAAGGTTCCGTTCGCCAGCTCAGGACCGCCCCCGTTTCATGACTCCATCCGAAATCATCCTCCTGTTTCTATAAATGGAATCAAACTCTTTCCGGAATCCGATTTGTTTTTTCCGGAACGGATTGTATTTTTACGCATTGACCTCTCACTTTTTCATGCAAGGAGAACTTTATGACGATTGACTGGGAAACTCGCGGACTGGAACTCAGTGGCGCGGCAAATGCGGAAGAGGTGTCGTCAAACGAATGGGAAAATCCGGAAAGAACCGGAGAAAACAAGCTCCCCCAGACGGCATACCGGAACTATGACCGCTGTCTCTCTTTGAACGGCAACTGGAAATTCCAGTGGTATCCCTCTCCGGAACAGATGCCGGGTACTCCGGAAGAGATCCATTTCACCGGAATGATTGAAGTGCCGTCTCATCCGGAACTCAACGGGTTCGGCATCCCCATCTACACAAACATTCAGTATCCGTTTCCGCCCCGCCCTCCCCTGGTACCGCACGATTCGAATCCCGTCAGCAACTACCTCCGCGAATTTGATCTACCCGACGACTGGAAGAACAAGCGCATTTTCATCTCCTTTCAGGGAGTCGATTCCTTCTTCCGTTTTTACCTCAACGGCACGTTTGCAGGGTCCAGCAAAGGAAGCCGCAATCCGGCGGATTTCGAACTGACCAGTCTCCTTGCCGCCGGAACAAACACGATTCAGGTGCAGGTCTTCCGCTGGAGCGACGCCACTTACATCGAAGATCAGGACATGTGGTGGCTCTCCGGAATCTTCCGCGATGTGTATCTGTATGCGAAAGACAAATCCGCCATCGAGGACTTCGAAGTCAAAACGACGCTCGACGAACTCCGCGTCAAAGTCAAAACAGCGAGTGAAGCGCCGGTGAAGATCTCGCTCGGAGGAGTGTTCGAAGATGAATTCGATCCGGATTTCGAATACATCCGCAAAGTCGAGGTCGATCCGTGGACGGCAGAGACACCGAAACTGTACACGCTCACCCTGGAAACGCCGGGCGACAGAATCTCCGCACGCATCGGCTTCCGGACCGTCCGGATCGAGAACGGAAAACTCCTTATCAACGGGCGTGCCGTTCTCCTGCGCGGAGTCAACCGCCATGAATTCAACTGCCGCAGAGGACGCGCCATCACAGAAGAGGATATGCTGTGGGATATCAGAACCATGAAAGCTCACAACATCAACGCCGTGCGATGCTCCCACTATCCGAATCAGAACCGCTGGTATGATCTCTGCGACGAATATGGACTCTATGTTTTCGATGAGGCCGATCTCGAATCCCACGGCATGAAGGATGTCCTCTCCCGCGATCCCCGCTGGAGGAAAGCGTATCTCGACCGCGTGGAACGAATGCTCGAACGGGACAAAAACCATCCCTGCATCATCGCATGGTCCATCGGAAATGAATCCGGATTCGGACCGAACATCACAGCCTGTGCGGATTATCTCCATCAACGTGATACGACCCGTTTCGTCAATTACTATCATGCCGGAACCGATGCGAGTGTCGATGTCGTGGACCTGCATTACCCTTCCCTTGAGAAGATCCGCGAATTTCTTGCCGAAGAAACCTCCGGCCGACCGGTTCTGCTGGAGGAATACGCCCATTCGATGGGAAACGGAACCGGAAATATGCGTGAATACTGGGAGCTGATCGAAACAACCCCGCGTCTGATCGGCGGATTCCTCTGGGACTGGATCGATCAGGGGATCGAACAGCGGACCGAAGACGGCAGACGGTGGTTCGCACGCGGCGGAGATTTCGGGGACGTTCCAAACGACGGTGCATTCTGCTTCAATGGAATTGTCGGACCCGAACGCCGCATCAAACCGGCACTGATGGATCTGAAACACACCTTCCGGCCGTTCGTATTCGAATATAAAAATGACATTCTGACCGTCCGGAACCGTTCCTCGTTCCGGAATCTGAACGAATTCAAAACACAAATCAGCGGAACCCTTTTCTCGCTGGACTGCGCTCCGGGAGAAACCGCAACGGTCGATCTTGCAAAAGCGGATCTCTCCGGCGAAACCCTGGACATCTATGTGTTCGACCGGGGATACAGCGTGACGGAGGAACAAATTCCGCTGCATCCGCAAAACACAGAAATTTCCCCGGCGCCGCCATTGCGTCTGGAGGAGAAAAACGACTCCATCATCCGCTTCGGTCCGTTTACCTTCAACGCAAAAACCGGAATGCTGAAACACTGGAAAGCCGGATCAACAGAACTGCTCTCCGAAGAACTCCGTTTTCAGGGATGGCGCGCGCCAACCTGCAACGATCGACCGTTCGTAGAAGAGTGGCGCAAAGCCGGACTCGACAGACTCGAAATGCAAACAATACGCGTTGCCGTGGAAGAAAACCGAATTCGCACGGAACAAACCTCCAGACAGTTTTCAGCCATCTTCCTCTACACTCTCATGGAACAGGCGTTTGATCTCCACTGTGAAATCACGCCCCTCTGTGAACTGCCCTGTCTTCCGCGCATCGGCATCCGGCTTATCCTGCCGGACGAATTCAGGATGTTCTCCTGGTACGGACGCGGGCCTTTCGAAACCTATCGGGACCGCAAGCTCGGCGCATGGATCGGGGAATATGCCCGTCCCGTGGAAAACCTCTGGTACGACTACGTTTCCCCACAGGAAAACGGAAACCTCTGCGACGTCACCCGGGCGGAACTCAAAAACGCCTCCGGCAAGGGAATCAGACTGCGAAGTTCCATGCCGCTTGAAACAAGCGTCCATTTCTGGACCGCCGAAGAAATCGAACAGGCGGAGCACAGCTTCGATCTCACAGAAATCAGCAAAACGGTCTGGAACATCGATCACGCAAATGCAGGAGTCGGAAATGGAAGCCACGGGCCGGGAACCCTGGAAAAATACCGGATTTCTCCAGGGAAATTTACCTTTACGATCCGATTGGAAAGCCTGGGAAAGCCCTGATTCAGACAAACAGCCCCGGTCTCCTGGCGGAACAGAAACAGACTTCGGCTAGCCGGCTATGCAGAGAGAACCCTCTGAAACAGCCCATCTTTTTTGAGATGTCCTGCGTAGGAGAGATCCGGATTCAGCCGGAAGCGGATTCTTTCCCGTTTTCCTCCGGCGAGCCGGATGGAATCGTCTCCTGGAGCAAACATGACGGCTGACGGTGAAAAAACAAGAACAGAAACGCTCAGGAACGGCTTTTTCTCCGCATGGTAATCCATTGAAATGATCTGCCGTTCAAACTCCGTCCCCGCAAACAACGCATCAACCGCCTTCCCGGCAGAGGGCGAGTTCCGCAAATCCAGCGCAGATACCTTTTTCGATGCGGGTGACGACAGGCGCAGACGCTTTGCCGGATCAAATTCCAGAAATTCCAGTCCATCCCCGCTGTCCAGACAAACCCGGAAGTGAAACGTTTCTTTTTTCCCACGTTCTAGAAGGATGGAGGGGAAGCGCTCCTCCAGAGAGAAGCGTTCCGTCACAGAAGAGACAAAATCGAAGCGGATATTGAATACTCTGCGTCCATCCGGAAGAAGGATCGGACGGAGCACCATGTCCCAGCAATAAAGCGTAACAGGAGCCAGATGCTTCAGAAGGCGCAGCCCCGTCTCGCGGAGAACCGGCATGTCCGACTCCTCGAACTTCTGAGGCCGTCCCCGGTCCTCTTTTCCGAACCAGACTCCGCGGTATTCAATAAAAAATGTCAGCCACAGGAGCCCTGAAACGACCGCGATCAGCCCCAGCACCACGATGGAAAGAAATAACTGCGGGAAACGCTCCCGGAACTCTGCTGCGGGCAGAGTCAGCAGGTAGGGCAGCAGACACACCAACGCGGCATATCCGATCCAATGGAACAAATTCCGGTTCATACCAATCAACACCTTTCTGAGTTTGAAGTGATGAAATTCATAACCTACATTCCATTTCCGTTTATTCAAGAGGAATTACGGAAAAAACAAAAAGAGCCGGCGGAGTTTTTCTTCCGTGAGACGTTGCCATTTGCAGAAAAACATGTATATTACCTAAATCAAGATGTTTTAACGCAAGGAAATTCGCCATGAACAGGAAACTTTTTCTTCCCTTCATACCCGCGGCGATTCTGTTCGCGGGAGCCTGTACCACCGGAATTGCGCCACAAGCAGCGCAGCCGAACCTCCAGCAGAAACAGCAGCAATTCCAGGCAAAACCGCTGATCTATCTCTACGCAACCGGAGAAGGAATCGTTGACAAAACAAAAGCGAACGAGGAAAATGCGGTCCGGGAAGTCGAAAAGATTCTCCGCACGGAACCCGTGTTCCGCAACCTGGCGGAAATCCGTTTTATCCATCCGTTCCGTCTGAACGGAAATAAGATCACCGGCACGGACTGGCTCAAACTGGCACGAAACATCCAGGAAACGCTGGACAAACCGGAAGTCTCCGGAATTGTCGTCACACACGATTCCACGACGCTGGAGGATACCGCCTATTTTCTGAACCTGCTGATCAAATCCGAAAAACCGATCGTTCTGGTCCGGACGATTTCTCCCGTCAAAACGGTTACAACGGAAAGCATCATGAACTTTTACAATGCCCTTGCAGCAGCCGCGAGTCCGGATTCCCGCGACATGGGCGTTCTCGTCTCCATGAACGACGCCCTCTATGCGGCAAGGGATGCGGACAAAAAACATTCTTCCGGAACGGACCTGTTCCGCGGCGGAGACTTCGGTCCCCTCGGATTCATCATCAACGGCAAACCCCAGTACTATCACAAAACAGTCAGACGCCATACGGCTCAGACAGAATTCGACCTTGCCTCCATTCATGAGCTGCCGCCGGTCCAGACGGTCTATCTCTATTCCGAAGACTCCCCGGACCAAATTCTTGACGGAATCAAAAAAGGGGTCAAGGGAATCGTGGTCGACTGCAGTGGAGAAGGCATCTTGAAACCGGCAATCAGAAACGTATTGAAAGAAGCGCTCAGAAAAGGAATTGTCATCGTACTCTCCTCACGAACCGGCTCGGCGACCGAAATCCGCGATAAGGAGATCCGGCGGAACGCCGTCCTGGACAACTCTCTCTCTCCGCAGAAAGCAAAAATTCTCCTGATGCTGGCACTGACCCAGACCGGGGATTTTCACAGGATACAGGAATATTTCAACCGTTATTGAACGGAACACCACCGGAGAAATAATCGGTATAAAGTTCCAGACGGAACTTGACTACTTTCCTTTGGCGGATTAGATTGTGAGACATATCATTTGATTTTGTCTTTATTTCATAAAACTGACAGATTGCAACACAAAAAGAGGCATTGATTATGGGCGGATTTTTCGGAGTTGTCTCCAGGGAGGACTGCGTCACAGACCTGTTCTACGGTACAGACTATCATTCACATCTGGGCACCAAGCGTGGAGGAATGGCGATCACCAATTCTGACGGATGTATCGTTCGCTCCATTCATGATATCACAAACTCCCAGTTCCGCTCCAAATTTGATTCGGAACTTGCTCAGTTCGAGGGACGGAGCGGAATCGGCATTATCAGCGATTACGAAGACCAGCCGCTCATCATCGGTTCCCATCTGGGCATCTTTGCAATCGTCACGGTCGGCAAGGTCAACAACATCAAGGAGCTGACAGAGGGAAGCGGGTCTGAACGGATTGCCCATTTTTTTTCTGAAATGAGCGGAGGAGAGTTCAATCCCACTGAAGTTGTCGCCGCGCTTGTCAATACAAAATCAACCGTTGAAGAGGGAATCGCCTATGCGCTGTCCAGAATCGACGGTTCCTGTTCCCTGCTTCTCATGCTCAATGGAGTGGTCTACGCCGCCCGAGACAACTGGGGGCGGACCCCTGTCATCATCGGACAGAAAAACGGAGCATTTGCAGCGGCAATGGAAACCACTGCACTCCCCAATCTTGATTACGTCTTCTCCAAAGAGCTCGGCCCCGGCGAAATTGTCAAGCTGACCGCAGAGGAAATGGTCCAGATCCGGAAACCTCTTCCGAAAATGCAGATCTGCGCATTCTTCTGGGTCTATTTCGGCTATCCGTCCTCCAATTACGAAGGGACCAACACGGAAACGGTCCGTTACAAAAACGGTGCGCTGATGGCCCAGCAGGAGGAGGTCGAAGTGGATTCGATCTGCGGCATCCCCGATTCGGGAGTCGCCCATGCGATCGGATATTCCAACGCCTGCCACAAACCGTATATGCGCGCTCTGGTCAAATACACACCGACCTGGCCCCGCAGTTTCATGCCGCAGACACAGGCGGCGCGAAATCTTGTTGCGAAAATGAAGCTGATCCCCATTGATGAACAGATCCGCGGACGCCGTCTTCTTTTCTGCGACGATTCCATCGTGCGCGGAACCCAGTTCAAGAACATCGCGGCGCGACTCTATGAACGCGGCGCTCTGGAAGTCCACATGCGCTCCGCATCGCCGCCGCTCTGTTTTCCCTGCAAATTTCTGAATTTCTCCCGGTCCAAATCCATTCTGGACCTTGCTGCACGCCGGGTCATCAACACTCTGGAAGGAGGAGAACCTTCCGACGAAGTCCTTCAGGAATACATTACCGCAGGGACGGAACGGTATGAAAAAATGGTGGAAGCCATCCGCAAAAATCTCGGATTGACCTCGCTGAAATACCAGAGCATCGAAAAACTGGTTGAGGCCATCGGTCTGCCGAAGGAAAAAATCTGCACCTACTGTTTCGATGGATGCGATGGTTCCTGCGAAGGATGTCCGTCCAAATAACCATCCATCCGCCCGAATCACAGTTTATTCCGACAAACATAAAAAAGCCGTTGTCCTTTCCCAGGACAACGGCTTTTCTTCTTCCATCAAAAAAGAGTTCTATTTCCGAAAAAACTTTTTAATCGGCTCAAAACCGGACTTTTCAAAAACCTTCTCTGTAATTCTGACGACTTCGAGGCCTTCTTCGAACGTGATCGGATACGGAATGCCCTTGCGGACAGCATCGTAAATATGGCGCCACATCACGCCCAGAGAACTTTCCGGCACATCATATCTGGATTCGACAAAATAGAGTTTTTCATCGAAATTACCGTACTGGAACGGCGGATTTTCCGGATGCGGTTTCAGCGGTTTGAATTCAATGGAGGGATCGACCATACGGATCATGATTTTTCCATCAACAGGATAAACCAGAGTTCCTCTGGTGCCGATGATCTCCATTTCCCGTCCGGGCATTGTATTTGCGCCGGTGACTTCGATGTCAGCAAGGCGACCGTTCTCCGCTTTCAGGAGAATCTTGAACAGGTCATCGCCATCGCCGATCGAAATGACGTTGCGCACATCAGCCCAGAGGTCCACAACGGGACTGTCCAGAAAACGGAGAGCCTGGTCAATCAGATGGGGTCCCCAGTTGGAAAGCAGTCCGCCGTAGAATTCCGTCATAGTCATCCAGTCATTGCGGCGGCAGTAACCAACACTGCGGTAGAGTTTGATGTAGTTGATGTTGCCGAGAATTCCGGAATTGACCAGCTCCCGGGCTTTCACAAACGCGCCCTCAAACCGGCGATTGTGACGAAGAAAGAGTTTGCCGGGATGTCTGTCCAGACAAGCCTTCAGTTCCATCATCTCAGCGACGCTCGTGGCAACGGGCTTCTCGATCACTGCGATTTTGCCTGCCTCCATGATTTTCACAGCCATCGGAACGTGATCCGCATGACGGGTTGCAATGGAGATCAATTCCAATTCCGGATCTTTCAGCATCTCTTCGAGAGAGGAATATTTGCGTGCGTTCTTCATGCAGTCCGGAAGATTTTCCAGACGGTCCGGCGCGTTGTCCGCACATGCTGCGAACTCGAACAGTTCCGGATACGAGCTCATTTCCGCGGCGTGTCCGCGCCCCATTCGTCCCAGTCCTACGGTTCCTGCTTTGATTTTATCCATCTTTGCGAATCCTTTTTTTATTTTTGCAACAGGCAGTCATGCTGTCACAAAATGAGTTTTCAGAAATTCGAGACTTGTCCGGAACGATGCGAATGGATCCGGACAGTTCCCGTCGTGTTCAACCACAAACCATTCCACGCCGCACTCCTCCGCTGTATTCAGAATCGTTTTCCAATTCAACGTCCCCTCGCCGATCGGACGCATCACACATTCCACGCTCCAAAAGGCGTTCGGGTCCTTGCGTTCCAGTCCATAGTCCTTAATATGGAGCACCTTCATGCGTTTGTCAAGCCGTCTGATCCACTCGACGGGGCATCCGCCTCCGCGCTGAACCCAGAAGGTATCGATTTCGCCTTCCATTTCCGGAGCATTTTCGTAGAGAAGTTCCAGAATTGTTTTCCCGCCGAACTTGAAAAATTCCCCGTGATGGTTGTGATAGGCGAGTATGATGCCGGCATTCTTGAATTGAATAGCGCATTCATTCAGTCTTTTTGCCCAGGCAACAGTCTCCTCCAGACTTGTGAGTGCCTGGTGCGGGCCGGGATAGGCGACATGCGTCACATGCAGTTTCTGCAAATGTTCAATCACCTTCTCCGGTTCGTTGAAGATCTGAAGCGCCTGTTCATGACTGGTGCACGGAAAGAGGCTGTATCGATCAAGAAGTCCCCGGAGCTGCTCTTCCGGCATCGGAGCAAGGGAACTGGAGAGCTGGACAGCTTCATATCCCATCTCATGCAGTTTGCGGAAGGTTTCCTCCACGGCTTCGGGAGTTTTGATAAACTCGCGGAAAGAGTAGAGCTGAGCAGCTATCTGTGTTTTCTTCATGACAAAAAATCCTTATATGGTTACAGGTTCAATATGCAGCCATTCACAGAGAAGAAGGAGTTCCTTTTTCACATCGGCGTGGATGACGGCATAATGGTGTTCGAAGCCTTTTTGGAGGATGGTGTCGATCAGCTTCGGAACGGGATCGTCGAAACGGATGGTCAGAGGATTGCCGCGGATGAACGGTTCTGTGTCAATCGCCGTCCCCGGAGCGATCAGCATCCGGTAGTTGCCGTCGACATCCTGATCGAGTTTTGCCAGCGTGACGCGGCCTCCTTTGAGAGAGAAGTCATTTGTAACGCCTTTCTTGTCGCCGCCGTCGACACGCATGTGAAGACGCAGCTGCGTCTCTTCGAATTTCCGGCAGAGAGAAACAGGAGCCGCACCGCAGTGCCAGACCACACCGGAATTGCTTTCCTCGTCATAGGAGATCAGATCGACAAAGAACGGAATGCCGCCGCCGGCAAGCAGACGCAGAATTGCCATCGTCACCGCTCCCGGAACATCGCCTTCGCAACTGGTCGGATAGCCGGAATCACTCAGCATTCCGAGCACAGCGCAAGGGGCGATTCCGAAAATATCGGAAAATTCCGGCCAGCAGCGGACTGCAAAGGTGTCGAGAGAGTATTTTTTCGCCATGGAAAGGAATGCACCCAGCATTTTTGCAGCAAGTTCCAGATCGCCGTCGGATACACCGCAGACTGAAGAGGAAGATCTCTTCACGATTCCGCGCGCAGCTTCCAGCTCCGCCGGAGACAGATGCTCCGCCGTGTTGACGACCTCAATCAAATCCATCACTTCAACAGCAGTTCCGAATTCGCGCCGCAGTTTCATTTCATCGAAATTCGAGGTGTAGAATCCGGGAACGCGTCCCCCGGCCAGTCCGATGCGCAGCTCCTTCATGGCGGAAATGCAGCGAACCACACTCAGGGGAGTCGAAAGCGCCTTTGCGGTGTCCTTCGGCAGAGCCTTCACATAGGTATATTTCCTGCGCAGACGATTCATAACATAGCCGCCCAGATTCGCACCGCAGAATGAGTTCTGCTCCCACATTTTGCCGGGACCGGCCTTTTCGGGATTCGCCAGCAGAATCACCGGAACATTCAGACGCGATCCGGCCGCCGGAATCATCGCTCCCGCGGGAAACGTGACAAAGTGCATGATTACGGCATCGACACCCTCACAAAGGAACCGTTCACTCGTTTCAATGATCTCCGCTTCCGTCGTAACCGGTTTCCCGCAGCTGACAAGCTGACAGGGCAGCGTTTTCAGATTTTCAACGGTTTCCGCAACGATCCCTTCGATCCGCGGAGTCATCCAGCTTGCCTTCGACAGGGCCATGTAGCCGATTTTCATCGTTTTCATTTCTCTTTCCTCTTGATTTTTTTGCATGTAAGGAATATCTTACCATGCCATAATTATACATCATTTTTGTATAATAGGAATAAAGAAAACAAACTTCTTTATACACAAAACAAACATATAATGTGTCAATGAACTTTTTTTCCGGACATTACATCAGCTGCTGCGGAAGCAACCATGAGCACATCGGCTGGACCGACCGGGTTCCCCTCTATTATGGAATCCAGTACAATCATTCCGGAAAACTCTATCTGCGCATCAACCATGAAAAAGAGTACCGGGTGGAAGGTTCTTATGCGTTTGTCACACATCCTCATGCCTATTTTGAATATGGAAACATCAACGGCGAACCCCGCTCCCACAATTTCATCTGTTCCTACGGGGAACGAATTAAATCCTACATCAAAAGCGGTCTGCTGGAACCGGACAGGGACCCCGCCCTGATCCGCATCGCAAATCCGGAAAAATTCCTTCAGACAATGCTTGCCATCATTGCCATGGCAAGACGTCCGGGACCGCTCTCCCCGCGCGCAATTCTCCTCTATGAGGATCTTCTGCTTCAGATGTATGAATCCGGACAGAGCGAAAAAAAACTGCCGCCTTATCAGGAACTTTTTTTCAAAAAACTGATCGAAGACATCCGAAAGCATCCGGAGGAAGAGTGGGATTTCGAACGGGAAGCGGAAAAATGCAATATCACGACAACTCATTTTCGTCGTCTCTTCAAAGAAATCACAGATCTTCCCCCCAGACAGTTTCTGATTCAATGCAGGCTTCAGCATGCGGCTCATCACCTGATTTTCTCACATGATTCCATCGGTGAAATCGCTGAAAAAGTCGGGATTGAAAATCAGTTCTACTTTTCCCGTCTTTTCCGGGAGAAATATTTGACCTCCCCGCTCGAATACCGCAGGGAATTCACTGGAAAGGCCGGCATCGAAGAAAAGGAGCCGTCCGTATGCTGAAGACAATCCTTTTTGACAACGATGGCGTACTCGTCGATACAGAAGGTGTTTTTTTTGAGGCGAACAGACTCATGCTTGAAGAATTCGGAATCAACCTTTCCGAAAAGGAGTTCGCGGAAATCAGTCTTGTCCGAGGACAGAGTTTTGCGGATCTTTTGATTTCTCTCGGGTACACAAGCGATTTTGCGGAAAAAGCCCGCGGGAAAAGAAATCTGAAATATGATGCAATGCTTCGGGAACGTGGAGATTCTCTCGTCATTCCGGGCGTGCGGGAGGTGCTGGAAAAACTGCACCGGAATTTTCAGATCGGTGTTGTAACCTGTTGTGCCGCCATACATTTTAAAACGATCCATGAGGTGTCCGGGTTGTCAAACTTTTTTGATTTCGTTGTCAAAGGCGAGGAATTCGTTCATCACAAACCACATCCGGAACCTTATCTGCTGGCGCTCAAACGGAGCGGAGTTTCCTCCGGAGAATGTATCGCTGTCGAAGATTCGCAGCGAGGCGTCGAATCCGCACGGAACGCAGGACTGCGTGTCGCGGCAATCCCGAGAGGGATCAGTCTGAACGGTGATTTCTCCAATGCGACCTGGCGTTTGGCCCATATCAGGGAACTGATGGAAATCATTCGGAGAATGAAATGAATGACTCTCGAATGGAAGTTCCCGCCCTCCGGACAAGCAGCTTATTCAGGTGGACCGAAGCTGGTCACAGACCGGCACCGTCGTCGTGCCGCTCCGTCCTGTCCTGCGGACGGCATTCTTCCGCCGGCGCGGACTTTTTGCCGCTAATGCAGATCGAAGTTATTTTTCGTTGAACAATTTGAAAGAAAGGAGATATCGTATGAAGTTAAATGTCATTATGAGTGTAATCACACTCGGAGCCGCAATTGCCGTTTCCGCAGCGGAACTCCCGAAACAGGAACCGATGCGTCTATGGGAAAAGGATGCACCCGGAGCAAAAGGACAACGTCCCGTGGACATTCCCGCGATGACTCCGTATTTTCCGGAAAAACCGGCAAAATTGCCGATGCCCGCAGTCGTCGTTTGTCCCGGCGGAGCCTACGGTGGACTCGCCATGGGACATGAGGGCGACTATTATGCCAAATTTCTGAATCAGCATGGAATTGCCGCATTTGTACTCAAATATCGCCTGGGCTCCCAGAAAAACGGTGGGTATCGCTATCCCGTTATGAACTGGGACGCATGGCGTGCCATCCGAACCGTCAGGGCAAATGCTAAGAAATGGAACATCAACCCGGATCTGATAGGTATCATGGGTTCCTCCGCAGGAGGACATCTCGCAGCCATGACCGCTGTGAAGAATGACAGTGGAGACCCCAAAAATGCCGATCCGGTCGAACGCCAGAGTTCCCGTCCCGATTTCGCCATTCTCTGCTATGCACAGACTTCCATGGACAAACGCTATGGCGCCTGCTGCGGATCGAAAAACAATCTGATCGGCGGAACCACCACACCGGAACAGGATGTCGCAGCGTATCGCTTTGTCTCTAAAGAGACTCCACCGTTTTTCATCTGGCACACCTGGGCCGATGGCGGTGTTCCCGTCCAGAACGCCCTCGACATGGCGGAAGCTCTGAACGCCTGGCGCATTCCTTTTGATCTTCATATTTTCCAGAACGGCGGGCATGGTATGGGACTTCGTTCCAAACCGCCTTTCACCAATGCGCACCCCTGGAGCCGTGATCTCGTTTTCTGGCTGAAAGAACGGAAAATCATTCACTGAGCAGCGCGCAACGTTCCGGCAGATTCCTTCCTGCCGGATGAACTCCGGGAAAGACGGGACATTCCCTTTTCCTTGAAAAAATGAGAATTGATGCTATATTTCCGGATGCGGATTTTCTGAAAAACTCCGCATTCGGCTCATTAATCACAAGGAGATTTTCCATGTCTGACATGAAAGACTTTATCAAGGAATCGTTCAAACGTCACCTGACTCTCTCTCTGGCGAAACGCCCGGACAAAGCCAGCGATCTGGACCGGTACCAGGCCTTGGCTCTGGCAATTCGCGACCTGATCGTCGAACGCTGGCTCGCAACCAGAGACATCTATGAAAAAGACAATCCGAAAACGGTCTGCTATATCTCTCTAGAGTTTCTCATGGGACGTACCATCGGCAACGCCATGATCAATCTCGGGGTTTATGATGCAGCGGAACAGGCGATGCGGGAACTGGGATTCGATGTTGAGGAACTGCGGGAGCAGGAAGTCGATGCCGGTCTCGGCAACGGCGGTCTCGGCCGTCTGGCAGCCTGTTTCCTTGACTCCATGGCGACTCTTGAACTGCCGGCTTTCGGCTATGGCATCCGGTACGATTTCGGAATCTTCAAGCAGGTGATTGAAGACGACTGCCAGGTCGAAGAACCAGACAACTGGCTCAGCCGTGGAAATCCATGGGAAATTCGTCGTCCGGAACTCTCCCGCATTGTTCGTTTCGGCGGACACGTTGAAGCCTATCAGGATGCGGGACCGAACAAGCACCGCAGAAGATGGGTCAGCGCGCAGGAAGTCCTCGCCATGCCCTACGACACCCCGATCCCGGGATATGGCAACAACACGGTCAACACTCTCCGTCTCTGGTCTGCCGAAGCTGTTTGCGGATTCAATCTTTCCAAGTTCAATCAGGGCGACTATGTCAATGCGAATATTGAAGCGTCGCTTTCCCAGAACATCACAAAGGTTCTGTATCCGAACGACAACAATTATGAAGGCAAGGAACTGCGTTTGAAGCAGCAGTATTTCCTCGTCTGCGCAACCTTGCAGGATATCATCGGACGCATCAAACTCTACGGAGACTCCCTGAAGGATTTCCCGAAATACGCGGTCATTCAGCTGAACGACACCCATCCGGCGCTTGCAATTCCCGAACTCATGCGTATCCTCATCGACGAAGAGAATTTCCTCTGGGATGACGCATGGGCAATCTGCACACAAACGTTCAACTACACCAATCACACCCTCATGAGTGAGGCTCTTGAAAAATGGCCGATCAGCATTCTTGAAAAACTGCTTCCGCGCCATCTTGAGATCATTTACGAGATCAATTTCCGTTTCCTGCGCGAGGTTGCCACCCGGTACATCGGCGACAATGCACGTCTTTCGAGAATGTCTCTGATTGAAGAGTCCCCTGTGAAAATGGCGCGCATGGCCTACATGTGCGTTGTTGCCAGCCGCCGAGTCAATGGCGTTGCCGCGCTTCATACGGAACTGTTGAAAAACGGTCTTTTCCGCGACTTCAGCGAATTCTATCCGGACAAATTTGTAAATGTGACAAACGGCATCACCCCGCGCCGCTGGCTCAGAAAAGCCAATCCGGAACTCTCCGATGTCATCACCGCGAAAATCGGAGACGGCTGGTGCAAGAATCTCGAAGAACTCAAAAAATTTGAAAAATATGTCTCCGACAAATCTGTTCTGGATGCAGTCGCCCGTGTCAAGCACAACAACAAGGTTCGTCTGGCGGAACACATTGAGGAAATCTGCGGAGTCAAAGTCAATCCCGATGCCATCTTTGATGTTCAGGTCAAACGTCTTCATGAATACAAGCGTCAGTTCCTGAACATTCTCCGGGCAATCGCTCTTTATCTTCAGATCAAGGACAATCCGGATGCTGATTTTGTACCGCGCGTCATTCTGTTCGGCGGAAAAGCGGCTCCCGGCTATTACATGGCCAAGTTGATCATCCGACTCATCAATGCGGTTGGCGACGTCATCAATGCCGATACGGGGATCAACGACAAGCTGAAAGTTCTTTTCCTTCCGAATTACCGGGTTTCCCTTGCGGAAAAAATCATTCCCGCAGCGGACATCTCCGAACAGATTTCTCTTGCTGGAACGGAAGCATCCGGCACCAGCAATATGAAATTCGCCCTGAACGGAGCTCTTACAATCGGCACCATGGATGGTGCAAATGTGGAAATGTATGAACAAGTCGGGGCGGAAAACATCTTCATTTTCGGAATGAACGTCCAGGAAGTGAACGATCTCCGGTCACGCGGATACAATCCAAAGGATTTCATCGCCAGATCCCCGTATCTGAAACGGGCCATTGAACTGATCCGGACCGATTTCTTCTCCCCTGCAACCAGAGGAGTCTTCCAGCCTTTGATTGATTCGCTCAACTACGATTACTACATGGTCGCCGCGGATTTCGATTCCTATCTTGCCACACATGAGCTTCTTGCAAAGCTCTATCTCGATAAAAAAGAATGGACGAAACGCTGCATCCACAATATTGCCAACATGGGAACATTCTCCAGTGACCGCTCCATTCAGGATTATGCGACAAAAATCTGGGAAATCACCCCTGTTCATGTCACAATCCCTGCGGAGATCCGCGTTGAGAATTCTCCCAAAGCGAAGAAATCCAAAAAGAAATGAAAAGCGAACAGAAACGCCTTGTCATTTATCTCAGCGGTCCCATCATGGATGAACATGAGGGAAGCGCCAGAGCATGGAGAGAGGAGGCAAAACGCCTTCTCTCTCCTGAGTTCCGCCTGCTTGACCCCATGCGACGCAAATTCATCGACCGGCAGGTCGACAGCGCAAATGAAATCGTCGAGTTCGATCTTCAGGACGTCCGTGACGCAGATATCATCCTCGTCAATTACAGCAAACCTTCCATCGGCACTGCAATGGAAGTGTTTTATGCCGCCCATGACATCGGAAAATTCGTCGTTTCCTTTTCGCCCTTCTCCTTTGAAGAATGCAGTCCATGGATGGTTCGCTTTTCCACGAAAATCCTCCACTCCCTAGAGGAGGCTTGCGGCTATATTCATGAACATTTCGGAAAAGCAGTGGAAGAAGAATAATTCAGAATATCGAATTATTCTTCTTTAATAAAAATTAAATTTTATTAACAATATTTTCGTCTCCGGTCCGTTTCATGTCTAAAAGATTATAACAGGGAGGAGTGAAAAATGAAAAAGCTGCTTGCAACAACAGCCGCGATTATTTCCGCGGCGACCGTATTTGCGGGAACTCAAACGTCGGATCTCAGCATTTTTTCCGGCTCATATCAATTTCTGTCCTTCAATCTGCCGACTCTTTTCTATGGAATTGTCATACCACAGCCATTCATCATCGGAGCAATTCCCACTACGCCATACCGGGAAATTACGTTGAAACAGGTTGTTCTGGACGGCGATCTCTATTATCAATATCCGGATGGTTCTCTTTCACTGGCGCCAAGCGGGACAACCTATTCCTCCGCTCCAATTGTCATAGCACAACCGGTTCCCTGGTACTTCCGCACCTGGAACTCCTGGTGGAACTGGAACCCGCCACCACCTCCTCCGCCGAAACCGCGGCCGCCAAGACCCGATCCGCCGAAACCGCAGCCGCCAAGACCCGATCCGCCGAAACCGCGGCCGCCAAGACCCGATCCGCCGAAACCGCGGCCGCCAAGACCCGATCCGCCGAAACCGCGGCCGCCAAGACCCGATCCGCCGAAACCGCGGCCGCCAAAACCCGATCCGCCAAGACCCGATCCGCCAAGACCCGATCCGCCAAAACCGGTTCAGTCCAAAGACCACCAGCGGGTCATCCGCCCAATCGGAAAAGCAGTTACACCGCGTCCGACTCCACGCGACGACCGCTACCGCCCGACCGATTTTGTGCGGGCTGGCCAAACACAGCGTCCGGGCGACGCCTTCCGTCCGGGCGACGGTTACAAGCCAAGCGACAATTTCAACTCGCCGAACAGACCTGGAGCAGGCCCTCGTCCGGGCGACGGTTACAAGCCAAGCAACAGCTTCCGCAGCGGAGGATTCCGTCCGGGCGACGGATACAGGCCAAGTTCGATCTATCGAAGGAATCGATAAAAGATCCGGACAAGGGACGGACTTGAGTCCGTCTCTTGTTCTCAATCAGAAGAAATAACGCACCACCGCTTCGCTGAGAAGCTGCGTCTTGTATTCATTTCGTTTTTTTTCCAGAGCTGCCCGACGCAGGGAGTCGTGAATCTCCTTTGAAACTTTATCAAAGGGAAGTTTCTCCTCTTTGGAAATACCGTTAACGCGAATGAAATAAAATCCTTCGGGAGTCTCCACCGGTCCTTTGATCTCATTTTCTGCCGCAGTTTTCAGAACGGTCAGGAATTCGGGCCGCAGTTTGTTCATCTCGATCTTTCCGACATGTCCGCCCTTTGACGCATTCGGCCCTTCCGAATTTTCAACGGCAATTCTGCTGAAGATTCTCTCGTCCGCGTTCCGAAGCATGGATGCGATGTTTGCTGCGGGGACTTCCGGATTGCCGGTTCCGCGACGGATGAGAATCAGCTGCAAATCAATGGTCGCCGGTTTAGTCCACTTTTCCGGATGTTTCTGATAGGCTTCGTAAACCTCGCGCGGAGTGATGAAAACACGCCGGTCGCAATTCTGCATCAGCAGCACATCGACGGCGATTCTTTCTCTGGCCTTTTCACGGATTTCATCCATATTGGAGCCGTAGGACCTTGCTTTCCGCTCCAGACCAGCCCTGGTTCCATCGCCCATGCTGAGAGCCAGGGTATCCACCATGTCCTCGATATGCTGTTTCTGAATCTCGAACGGTTTTGCCTTATATTTTTCATAGATGAGTTTGCGGATTACAAGATTGTCGACCATTGCTTTCCGAATCTTTGCGGTTTCCGCATAGAGGCGCTCTCCCGTGAACATTGCCGCAAGCCGAGCCTCATCCTGTCCGCTTTCCAAAATGACATCCAGCAGAGTGATCGGCTCACCGTTTACCGTGGCGATCACGGAATCCACCTTGGATTCCCTGCCCAAATCCGTCTTGTTCTGGGCAACGAGAATCCCGCAGACAAGAACCGAACAAACCAGCATCAAAAGTTTCATATCTCTGCTCCAGAAAAATTCAGAAAGCAAACTCTATCATACGAAAGCATATTTGTCAAATTTTCAACTCGCCTTTTTCGATTGCCTTGATGCGGTCGCGCAATTCCGCGGCCCGTTCGAATTCGAGTGCTTCGGCGGCTTCCAGCATCTCCCGCTCCAGTTCGGAAATAACCTCCGTCAGATCCAGCGGAGAGAGGGTTTGTGCTCCGGCCGTTTTCCCGGCGATCTTCTTTTTCGACGGACCGGCGCTGTATTTTGCCCTTGCCTCGGCAACGGTAAGAACGGAATCCGCGTGACCGGGATCGTTTTCGGGAGCATATCCCAGGATGGTCTCCTCAATCGTCGTGCGGCGTGCCTTGATGATGGTTTTGGGAACGATCCCGTGAGCCTTGTTGTAAGCGATCTGTTTTGCGCGGCGCGCTTCCGTCACTGTCAGCAGCTTCCGAATCGAATCCGTAATGAGATCAGCATACAGGATCACTTTTCCATTTGCGTTACGCGCGGCACGTCCGGCAACCTGGATGAGAGAGCGTTCCGAACGCAGAAATCCTTCCTTGTCGGCATCAAGGATTGCCACCAGCGTGACTTCCGGCAGATCAATGCCTTCGCGCAGGAGATTGATTCCGATCAGACAGTCGAACTCCCCTTCCCTCAGTTCGGAAAGAATGCGGACGCGTTCGATCGCGTCGATCTCCGAGTGCAGATATTTTGCACGCATTCCCAGATCGGTCAGGTAGTCGGCGAGACGTTCCGCGCTTTTCTTTGTCAGGGTTGTAACAATGGTCCGAGCGCCCTGCGCGGCATATTTGCGGATCTCCTCCATCACATCGTCGACCTGGTTCTCCAGCGGCCGGATCTCCACCTCCGGGTCCAGCAGGCCGGTCGGACGCACCACCTGCTGAACGACATTTTCCCCACTGAGATTCAACTCATAATCCGCCGGGGTCGCGGAAACAAATACCGTATCGCCGGTCAGACTGGTAATCTCTTCAAATTTCAAAGGCCGGTTGTCCAGCGCCGACGGCAGACGGAACCCGTGCTCCACCAGAGTCTCCTTGCGGCTGCGGTCCGCCCGATACATTGCCTGAAGCTGGGGGATCGTGACATGAGACTCGTCGATCATCGTAATGAAATCTTTCTGAAAGAAATCAAGAAGACAGTATGGCCGCGATCCGGGCGCCCTCCCCGACAGATGTCTGGAATAGTTTTCTATTCCGGAACAGTAGCCGATCTCCCGCATCATCTCCATATCGTAATTGACCCGCTGGAACAGGCGTTGCGCTTCGACCAGTTTATTCTGCGACTCCAGCTCCTTCACACGCTCCCGCATCTCCGCAAGGATGGAACTGGTCGCCGCCTCCAGTTTTTCCTGCGGCATCACGAAAAGTTTCGCCGGGAAAATATAGGTTCTCTGAAGTTTTGCGATCACCCGGCCCGTCACGACGTCGCAGCGGGAAACGGATTCGATCGTGTCGCCCCAGAACTCCACCCGGACGAACTCATCTTTCTGAGCGGAAAAGACATCCACACAATCGCCGCGCACCCGGAAATTCCCCTTTTCCGGCATCATGTCGTTCCGGAGATACTGAATCGCAACGAGCAGCTCCAGGAAATGGTTCCGGTCCAGAGTCGCCCCGACCTTGAGTTCTATGCTCATAGCTTCGTAGTCCTCGGGATCGCCCAATCCGTAAATACAGGAAACGCTTGCCACAACGATCACATCCCGCCGCTCAATCAGAGATGCCGTTGCGGAAAGACGCATCCGTTCGATGTTCTCATTGATGCTGGCATCCTTGGCGATATAGGTATCGGTCTGCGGAATGTAGGACTCCGGCAGATAATAGTCGTAATAACTGATGAAATATTCGACCGCGTTGTCCGGAAAAAACGACTTGAATTCGCTGTACAGCTGCGCGGCCAATGTTTTATTGTGAGAAAGCACCAGGACGGGCCGTTCCACCTGCGCAATCACATTGGCAAGCGTAAACGTCTTGCCGGAACCCGTCACGCCCTGAAGCGTCTGATAACGGGTCCCGCTGCGCAGTCCCCTGACAAGCGCGGCAATCGCCTCCGGCTGATCGCCGCCCGGCGCATAGTCCGATACTAGATTGAACAAACTCATAAAAATCCTTCCCTCTCTTTCCATAAGATACACATTTTTCGGGAAAAGTCCAGTTCAGCAAGCCATTTTCGGAAAAAACACTCGCGCCATCGTATGGACAACGATTTCAATCTTTTGTGCGGGAAACCGGAAAAACAAACCGCGGAAATTCCCTTCCACCTCAAACGCTCGGCCGCTCCGATCACAGTTAAGATGGATTAATTTTTAAAAACCACTTGAAAATTCTTAATACATCAGTATATTAAGGGCTTCCGAATATTTCAGGAAACAGGTGTGAACATGTCGGCTTGGAAACAACTTTTTCTGCTTTCAGACGCGCTGGAACGAGCCGCGCTGGAACATCATGCGACACAATGGGGCGACTTTCAGTACGCCGGTCTCACGGTCAGCCAGAGCCGGGCGTATATCACGCTCTGGAAACTGCTGGATACGAATCCGGAAGGAATTTCATTGAAAACCCTCTCCGGGAAACTGCGGGTGACGCCGGGAGCAGCTTCCGAAATGGTCGATCTGCTGGTCAACAAAGGCCTGGTCACCAGAACCCAGAGCAAGTCGGACCGGCGAGCCATCTGTATCAATTTTCCAGAGGAGCTCAAACGGAAACATGAATTCACGGAAGAGGTAATCCATCAGAAATACGACGGGCTCCTCGCCCCTCTCCTTCCCGAGGAGAAAAAACAGTTTGAAAATCTACTGCAAAAAATTTATGACGAATACAATAAGAAAGGACAAATCTAACATGGCACTGAAACAATCCGCCTTGCTGGCCGCGGCTGTTCTGGGAACAGCCTTCACCGCTTTTGCTCAGGGAGAACCTCCGGCGCCGTATGTGAGCGTGGAAAAAGCCGTCATCCGAAACGATGCGGCGACCAGGAAATACGTCGGTCACATTGAAGCGATTCAGAGTGTTTCCATCGTCGCGCGCATCTCCGGATATCTTTACGAGATCAAGTTCAAAGAAGGCGAACTGGTGAAGAAAGGACAGCTTCTCTTTGTCATTGAGGATACGACTTATCGAGCCAAAGCGAAATCCGCAGAAGCCAACGTCATGCAGATTCAGGCAGAACTGGAATATGCGCAGAACGATTTCAACCGACAGGAAAAACTCTATCAGAAACGCGCTGTGGCGGAAATTGTCTATCAGGATGCGAAACGCCTCTTCAACACAACGAAAGCCAAACTTGCCGAGGCGGAAGCCAATCTTCTGGACGCAAACAATTCCCTCAGTTATACCAAAATTTACGCACCGATCACAGGCATCATCGGCAAAGCCACCTATACGGAAGGCAATTATGTGACGCCGACCAGCAAGGAACTTGCCGATATCGTCCAAGTCTCTCCGATTTATGTCCGCTTCGCCATCAGCGAGCGGGATTTCATCAAAGAGTTCGGCAGCGTTGACGGCATCCGGAAGAACGGCATCGCCAGGATTCTCCTGGCAGACGGACGGGAATACGACAAGACCGGCAATATCGTGCTCGTGGACAACAAAATCGACAATGAAACAGGAACCATTACTCTCTGGGCTCAGTTCGAAAATCCGAACCATGTGCTTCTCCCCGGCGGATACACCACGGTCAAGCTCTCCCGGAAACTCGCAGTCCCGACACCCGCAGTCAAACTCTCCGCAATGATGACCGATGAAAAAGGCAACTACATCTACATCGTCGGAAAAGACGGCAAAGCGGAAGCTAGACGGGTCAAGCCCGGTTCAGTCATCGGCAACATGCAGCTCATCGAAAGCGGTGTCAAACCCGGAGAAACGGTTGTTGTGGATGGAACACACAAGGTGCGTCCCGGCGGAAAGGTCGTGCCCGTCTTCGAACAACAGGAAACGAAGTGAGGTTCCCGAATGATTTCCCAGATTTACATTGACAGGCCCAAACTGGCGATCGTCATTGCGATCGTCACGATGATTGCGGGCGCCATGTGCATCCTGAAGGTTCCGGTTGCGGAATATCCCGAAATCGCACCGCCGCAGATCATGGTCTCCGCCAGCTATCCGGGCGCCAGCGCGCAGGAAATTGCGGACACGGTCGCTTCCGTTATCGAAACGGAAGCCAACGGTATCGAGGACATGATCTACTTCTCCTCCACGTCCGACAACAGCGGAAACTATACTCTTTCCATCACGTTCGAATCCGGAACCGATACGGATATCGCCCAGGTCAACGTGCAGAACGCCATCCAGAGAGCAGAACCGATTCTGCCGGCGGAAGTCAAAGCGCTCGGAGTCCAGGTGATGAAACGCTCCACGGACATCCTCGCCATGTACGCGTTCACAACGGACGGCAGTGAACTTTCCATCCTCCAGTTGAGCAACTACATCAAAATCAATGTCCGTGACGTGCTCGCCCGAATCAACGGCATCAGCGATGTGACAATCTTCGGAGAACGGCAGTACAGCATGCGAATCTGGCTGGATCCGCTCCGGATGTCCGCCATGAATATCAAACCGGATGACATTGCATCCGCTATTGAAAGCCAGAACGTTCAGGCAGCCGCCGGAACGATCGGTGCGGAAAACAGCAATGAGTACATTCAGTTGAAGGTCAACACGCTCGGCCGTCTGCAAACTCCGGAACAGTTCGAAGACATTGTCATCAAAGTCGGAGCAAACGGCAACATCACCCGCTTGCGTGACGTGGCACGCATTGAACTTGGATCGGAAACGTATTCCGGCGACAGTTCTTACAACGGAAAACCCTCCATCGCCATTGCAATCTACCGGAACACCGATGCAAACGCAATCAATGTCGTAGACCAGGCCAACGCCACCTTGAAGGAACTTTCCAAGAACTTCCCCAAAGGCGTGAAGTATACCATGGGATATGACCCGACGGAATACATCCGCACAACCATGAAAGAAATCGTCATCACCCTGATTATCACGCTGGTACTGGTCGTCTTGATCACCTATATTTTCCTTCAGGACTGGCGCGCAACACTGATTCCAAGTGCGGCAATCCCGGTGTCTCTGGTAGGAACGTTTATTTTCCTGGTCCCGCTCGGGTTCACAATGAACGTTCTCACGATGTTCGCCCTGATCCTCGTCATCGGGTCGCTGGTGGACGACGCGATCGTTGTTGTGGAAAACTGTATGCGAATCATTGAGGAGGAAAAACTGCCACCGAAAGAAGCTGCGTCGAAAAGCATGGAACAGATCACAGGAGCCATCATCGCTACGACCCTTGTGATTGTGGCGATCTATGCGCCTGTTGGCTTCTACGGAGGCATGGTGGGAACAATCTATCTGCAGTTCTCTGCGACCATGTGCATTGCGCTGGTGCTTTCCACAGTCAACGCACTGACCCTCAGTCCTGCTCTGTGCGGACTGCTTCTGCGACCGTACAATCCGAACAAGCCGCTGCTGTTCCGCTGGTTCAATATCGGACTTGACTTCGCAAGGAACAAATATCTTCTCTATTCAGGATTCCTCGCACGGAAAATGTTCATTACATTCCTTCTGATGCTGGGTGTTCTGTTTGCCAATTACTGTCTCTTCTCTGGCGTCCCGAAATGGATGGTTCCTGCTGCACTGGAAAAAGCGGGAGCGAATTCCCAGTGGCTCAACGGAGTCGCGAGCGAATTCCTGCCGAAAGAGGATAAAGGAGCACTCTTCTGCGACATTGAAATGCCGCCGGGAGCAACACTTGCCCGAACCAACAAAGTTCTGAATAAATGCTATGAAATTCTTTCGAAAACCCCCGGGGTGAAAGATGTCATCATGGTCAGCGGCTTCAGCTTCATCGGAGGAAACGGGGAAAACGTCGGCCTCGTGATTGCCACACTGGAAAACTGGAGCGAACGAAAAACGCCGGAACTTCAGCTCAATACAATTGCCGGCTCTCTCCAGAAAAAGCTCGGGACGATTCCTGCGGCAAAGATCAATGTCTTCACGCCTCCCGCAATCATGGGACTCGGCGCCACCGGAGGCGTGACCTTCGCCCTTCAGGCAACAGGAAATCAGACTCCGCAGGATCTTGCCAGAGAACTGAACAAATTCCTCTATCTGCTGAATACCCAGAAGGAAACACAATATGCGTTCAGCGGCTACAATGCGAGCACGCCCCAGCTCTACTTGAATCTGGATCGTGCCAAAGCGGAAGCCATGAACATCCCGGTTAGCCGTGTGTTCACAACCTTGCAGAGCAAACTTGCGTCGTTCTATATCAACGACTTCAATCTCTACAACAATACTTTTAAAGTAAAAATGCAGTCGGAAGCGGAAGAACGTTCCACCCTCGGCGATATCTCGCAGATCCTGGTGCAGACGAATTCCGGAAAGATGGCCCCCCTCAGTGCCATCGCGGATGTCTCCTACATCATCGGTCCCCGTCAGGTGACCCGTTTCAACCAGTACCTTGCCGCAACCGTCACAGCACAGGCGAAACCGCAGTACAGTAGCGGACAGCTCATGAACAGGATTCAGGAACTTGCCGATGCGAATCTCCCCAAGGACTACCGTATCTCCTGGACAGATATGAGCTATCAGGAACGAGGCAACGAAGGAAAACTTGCCGGACTGATGACTCTGGCTCTCATTTTCGGATATCTTTTCCTTGTGGCACAGTATGAAAGCTGGACCATTCCGATGCCCGTGATGACCTCCGTTGCGTTTGCAACCCTGGGAGGCGTTCTCGGACTTCTGATGACAAAAACAGCACTCAGTATCTATGCTCAGCTCGGTATGATCATGCTGATCGGCCTTGCCAGCAAGAATGCAATCCTGATGGTGGAATTCTCCAAACAGGAACGGGAAGCCGGACGGTCCATCTTCGATGCAGCGCAGAACGGAGCCAAACATCGTTTCCGTGCTGTCCAGATGACTGCATGGTCCTTCCTGATCGGCGTATTCCCGATGGTGATCGCTACCGGAGCCGGAGCGGGAAGCCGACTGGCCATCGGTATTTCCACTTTCTACGGCATGCTTCTCGCAACTCTGGTCGGAATCGCCTTTATTCCGGCGCTGTATGTCATCTTCCAGACGCTCAGCGAAAAGAAATTCTGGAAATCTCATAAGCCAAAGGCATGATCGATTGATTTGCCCATGCACGGGAGGAGCGTTCTTGATGGAACGTTCCTCCCGTTTGACATCTTCCCGGGAATATGTCAAAAGAAACATATTTGTTGTTTCATGTTTTTTCCCCTGCCGGAAAAACGCAGAAATCACATATTTTTTTTGGAAAACTATTGTTTTTATCTCTTTCCACGTTTGATTTTTACGGTAATTCTGCTTTATTATATGACAATGTTTTTTGGTTGAATACAGTAAATAAACACGAGAAGGAAATTCAGAAAAAACTGTGACAGACAAAGGCAATCCGGTTGAATGCTTTTGCCTGCGATAAAACTTATATTGTTCGAAAATTTGGGGTGTTTCGGATTAGTAAGGTGGGGATTCCACAATATGTTGTTGTGCTGGTTTTCCTGAACAGAAGAATTTCCGGGATCTTTTTGTTTATTTTTCAACCTCCAAAATCAGTTTAACAGGGAGTAGGGAGCAATGACAAAACGTGACTTGGTGGTCAAAATCGCCGCGGACACGAAGCTTCATCAAGAGTCCGTGAGCGCCGTTGTCCAGAAGACGCTGGATTATCTGGCGGACGAGCTGGCTGCGGGAAGAAACATCGAACTGCGGAATTTCGGAGTATTCGAGGTTCTGGTCAGAAAGGAACGCAAAGGAAGAAATCCGCGCAATCCGTCGCACGAGGTTGTAATTCCGGAGCGGGTCGTCGTCAAATTCCGGGCTGGAAAAGTTTTGAAGCAGAGAGTTGAAAGTCTTGCAAAATGATTGTATAGTATTAGCCGTATTGCATTCTTTGCAGCGGCATTTTCATACAAATCATGGAAAACGCCTTGCGGAAATCTGCAAGGCGTTTTCTATTTGGAACGATCAGAAAAAAGGATTTCAACATGTCAAAATCAACACCGCCTCCGGGAACCAGCGACATTCTTCCGGAAGAAGCGCCCACCTGGAACTTTCTTGAAGATTCCGCAAAAAAAATCTTTTCCCTTTATGGATACGGAGAACTCAGGACTCCGATCTTCGAATATACCGAAGTCTTTCAGCGCGGACTGGGCAATGAAACAGAAGTCGTGAAAAAGGAGATGTATACCTTCGAAGACCGCGGCGGCAGAAGCCTGACCCTGCGTCCGGAGGGAACAGCCGGCGTAATGCGTTCTCTTTCGGGAACCGACGCTCTGAACGGTGTCGAACACCGGGTTTTCTACATTGGTCCCATGTTTCGCGGAGAACGCCCGGCAGCAGGAAGAAGACGTCAGTTTCATCAGATCGGAGTGGAAAATGCAGGAAAAGTCTCTCCGGAACTCGACGCGGAATGTATTGCGATGCTGGTCCATTATCTGAACGAGATCAAAATTTCCGGATTCACGCTCTACCTCAACACTCGCGGAGTCGCGTCGGACCGTCCCGCTGCGGAAGAGGCGCTTCGGACTTATTTTGCCCCGCATATCGATTCCATGTGCGACGACTGCAAAGAACGTTTCCAGCGGAACATCTGGCGAATTCTCGACTGCAAACAGGAAAACTGCCGCAAAGTCATCGACAATGCTCCCGATGCAGCGGACTTCTTCAGTCAGGAATCCAAAGACTATTTCAAAAAAGTCTGCAATGCTCTGACGGCAATGGGAATCGACTATGTCATCGAACCGCGACTCGTCCGAGGACTCGACTATTATGTTCATACCGTATTCGAACTGACTCATCCCGGGCTTGGCGGTCAAACCGCCATCGCAGGCGGCGGAAGATATGAACTGATGCTTCCGGAATCAAACAAACCGATTCAGGGAGTCGGATTCGCTGCTGGAATGGAACGCCTCATCATGGTCCGGGAAGCTCTCGGCGTCCCGCCGCTCCTTCCGGAGCATCCGAAACTCTTTCTGGCATCAATGGGAGACAAGGCGCTGGCATTCAATATCGCGCTCTCGGCAAAGCTCCGCAAGGCGGGAATCAGAACAGCTCTGGAACTGGAATCCAAAAGTCTCAAATCGCAGATGCGTTCCGCTGACCGTCTGAAAGCGGCTTATTCCATCGTCATCGGTGACAGTGAACTGGAATCCGGCAAAGCCATGCTGAAAAACATGTCCGATTCCACTCAGAAAGAAGTAAAACTCACTCTCGAAGACTTGAAAAACGAATTGTGCTGAATCATGAAAAAAGTTTATAATATCAACATTGAGGCGCAGCACCCCCTGCCGACACCTCAGGAAATTCATACGGAACTGCCGCTGACTCCCGTCATGGAGGATTTCGTGGAAAAATCCCGCCACCAGATTGAGGAGATCATCCGGAGAAAAGACAAACGGATACTGGTCGTCACGGGCCCCTGCTCCATCGACAATCCGGATGCTGCGCTTGATTACGCTGACCGTCTGAAAAAACTTCAGGAAAAAGTGGAAGACAAATTCATGCTGGTCATGCGGACCTATTTCGAAAAACCGCGCACGACAATCGGCTGGAAAGGGCTCGTTTACGACCCGGATCTCGATAAAACATTCAACATTGAAAAAGGGCTTCGCCTCTCCCGCAAAATTCTCCTCGCCATGGCGGAGCGCGAATTGCCGACCGCGACGGAATTTCTGGACCCGATCATTCCGCAGTATCTTTCTGATCTCATCAGCTGGGCGGCGATCGGTGCGCGGACAACGGAATCGCAGACCCACCGCCAGCTTGTCAGCGGACTCTCCATGCCAGTCGGATTCAAAAACGCGACAGACGGCTCCATCCACATCGCAATTGATGCCATCAAAACAGCCGCAGCCAAACACAGCTTCCTGGGAGTCATCAACGATGGCCGAACCGGAGTCTTCCATACAAAAGGAAACAAGAACTGCAATGTCATTCTCCGCGGTTCCTCGAACGCGACCAACTATACCTCGGAATATATCGCGTTCACAGAGGAACTCATGCGGAAATCCGGCCTGGTTCCCTCCATTATTGTCGATTGCAGCCACGGCAACTCCATGCGTCAGCCGACCAACCAGCCGGCGGTCTTCAAAGATATCGTGAAACAACTGAACGAAGGAGCAGCCAGCATCGCCGGAGTCATGCTGGAAAGCTATCTGAAAACCGGCAAACAGAATATGACCGACCGCAACAATCTAACTTACGGTCTCTCCATCACAGACGGTTGTCTTGGCTGGAAGGAAACGGAAGAACTCATTCTGGAAGCCTTCCACTCTTTGAAATAAATCGTTTTTCAGAACGGTTTTCCGGAACAGCTCTCCGGGAAACCGTTTGCTACTCCATTTTTTCTACTTCAATCCCGGGGAACTGCTGCATGAAACGCAGAAGCTGGTTCTCTTCCCGTTGTTCATGCGAACGAACACACATCTTGACCCGGAGCATTTCCTCGGTTCCGTTTCGCTCGCTCCCGACAGAATAACTGACGATATGATACTCATTGGCATTCAGCTCGTTGGTTACTTTGATCAGATCATTCCGGTCTTTGGTGAGAAAAACGATGTAAGACGATTTTGTTTTGAAATTTTTCAACATAAACCGAAGCACTTCGAGTCCGATCAGAGTCAGTACGGTTGCCGCAATCCCGAGAATGTAGAGGCCACCTCCGACAGCAAGTCCGATTCCCGCAACAGCCCAGAGCCCGGCAGCCGTCGTCAGACCGCGGACAAACTGTTTCTGCATCATGATGGTTCCCGCTCCGATGAAACCAATCCCGCTTACGACCTGCGCGGCAACCCGGCTGGGATCCAGACCTATGCCACTCTTTCCCAGAACATCCTGAAATCCCCACTGCGAAACAATCATAATCAGCGCACTGCCCAGAGAAACAAGAAAATGAGTTCTTGTACCGGCCTCCTTCGCCCTGTACTCCCGATCCAGTCCAACCGCCGCGCCCAGGATTCCCGCCACCACCAGCCGCACAATAAATTCCGTATTCATGTTAATCTCAACTTTCTTTTCAATGAAACATTTTACTAAACAGGATAAAAAATAATCACTTTCGGAAAGATTTCAAGTGAAGAAGAAAAAATCAGGAACTTCCTGAAGCATTCCATTTTTCTCCTGTTTTCTGCCTGTTTCCCCTATCATGGGGAAGAGTTTAATCTCTTTTTCCTGAATAAATGAACAACTGTATTTGCCAAAACGGAGAAACGGCTGTAAATTAATGGAATTTGATCGAAGAGAGAGTGTTACTTCATCTATGCAGAAAACGAAAGTGAAAGTTTATTTTCTCGGTTCCGGCGCATTTGCGGTCCCGTTTCTTGACGCATTGAGCAGATCCGAAAAAATTGATCTGACGGGAGTCGGAACCCAGCCGGACAAACCATCCGGACGAAAACGCATCCCGAAAGCAACGCCCCTCGGCGCATTTGCAGATGCGATGGGAATTCCCTGCATGCGGGTTCCGTCGGTCAGTTCCGATGATTTCATGAAAGTCATGGAAGAACTGCAACCGGAAATCATCGTTGTTGTCTCCTTCGGACAGATTCTGCGGGAACGGCTTCTTCAATTTCCGAAATTCGGCTGTTTGAATGTGCATGGATCGGTTCTGCCGAAATATCGCGGGGCATCCCCTCTTGCAACAGCCATTCTCAACGGGGACCGAATCTCCGGAGTCACTTTCATGAAAATGGACAAAGGACTGGACACCGGCCCGATTTATTCCGTTATGACGATGTCGATGCCGCCGGCGATCAACACGCAAACCCTGGAAATCGCACTTTCCGAACTGGGTTCCCGGAACATTGCCGGAATCATTGCGGAAATTGCCAACGGAATGTGCCCTGTTCCACAGGAGGAACAGGAGGCGACCATTACACGCAAAATCCATAAGACAGATGGCTCGGTGAAATGGGATGAACCGGCGGATTTGATCGAACGCAAGGTCCGGGCCTACTATCCGTGGCCGGCATCCACATTCCGGATCATGGGAAAAAACGGCATCCAGCTTGTCAAGATCACGGAAGCCAGAGTGGCGGAAGGTTCCGGTGTTTCCGGAACAACTCTGGCAGCAGACAATCGCTGGATCATTGCCTGCGGCTCCGGCGCACTCGAAATTCTGAAACTCATCCCGGAAGGATCCCGGGAGATGAAAGCCTCGGATTTTCTCCGCGGACTCAATCATCCCGGCTCCATCGCAAAAGTCCTGGACGGCCCCCCGCCACCGCCGCCCAAACAATGAACTCCAAACCGGAATCAGCAAGCTCATGAAAAATAAAACACAAATCATCCTGAACTGCGAACAGCTGGAAACACGTTTCGCCATGCTGCGCAATGGACGGCTGGAAGAATATGAAATCGAACGTTTCGATGAAGATGAACAGCTTCTTGCCGGCTCCATCTATCTTGGCAGAGTCACTCATCTGGAGAAAAAACTGGAAGCTGCATTTGTCGATATCGGTGCTGCCAAGAATGCCTTTCTCCATTACAAAGACATGCTTCCTGCCTCGTATGACATGCTCGACGACATCCGCCACATGGAAGCCGATTCCGCCAGCCGGAAAAAGAGCCGGAAAAAAGGAACCGTTCTTTCCAGAGTTGCGGAGCGGATCCGCGGTCTTGTCGGCAAAACCAACAAGGCTCAGCGTCTCAAGGAATTCGAAACCAAGCTTCACAGCGGGAAAATCACCGTCAAGGATATTCCCAAAATGTTCCCGGAAAATTCGGAGCTTCTTGTTCAAATCACGAAAGGGCCCATCGGAACGAAGGGAGCACGCGTCTCGACGAATATCACCATAGCCGGACGCTACCTGGTTCTGCTGCCCTATTCCGATCACATCGGGCTCTCCTCCCGCATTGATGACCGCAAGGAACGCGACCGTCTGCGGAAAATTCTTTCAAAACTGGATGTTCCCGAAGGAATGGGGCTCATTTGCCGTACCATCGGCGAAGGACGCTCGCCTGCCGAGTTCGAACAGGATCTTGCCATGCTGCTGAAAATCTGGGAACATGCAACAGAAGCGCTGGAAGAAAACTCCGCCCCCGTCCTGGTCTACAAAGAACCGGATCTGCTGGAACGGACCGTCAGGGATTTCCTGACCAGCGACGTTGATGAAATCATCGTGGACAGTCCGGAAGCAGCCAAACGCCTCAAGGCGGATTTTGCAAAATTCGAAACATTCGATACCAAAATTGTTCTGAGCAATCGTGCCACACCGGTCTTTGAACGCTACAACATCTCCGGACAGGTTGCGGCAATCTTTGACCGTGTCGTCCAGCTTCCCAGCGGCGGATATATCTGCATCGACGAAACCGAGGCACTGGTTGCAATTGATGTAAACTCCGGTAAAAACAAAAATGCCAAGGACCAGCCGGAAAACATTCTGCGGACCAATCTGGAGGCAGCCGAAGAGATTGCCCGGCAGGTACGTCTGCGCAATGTCGGCGGGCTGGTCGTCATTGACTTCATCGATATGAAAGCCCAGCGTGACCGCGATGCAGTTCTCCGCGCCATGTCGAAATACATTGAACCTGACCGTGCAAAAACGCGTCTGCTCCCGATCAGCAAGTTCGGCCTGATGGAAATGACCCGTCAGCGCGAACATGAAAGCGTAAAGGACGCAGTTTACGATCTCTGCCCCTACTGCGAGGGATCTGGCAGAGTCAAATCCCCCGTCAGCATGAGCGTGGAAATTCAGCGGAAACTGCGTGAACTGCTGAAGAAAAAGGCGAAAAACAAAAAAATGTCCGTCCGGGTCATCATGCACCCGACGGTTCTCGCCAGGCTGAAAAATGATGATGCAGAGCTCCTCCAGGAGCTTGAGGAAGATTACGGAAAGGACCTCTCTTTCCGAGCTGATCCGACGATGCACATGGAATGCTTCAAACTTGTGGATCCGGAAACAAATCTGGAATACTGAGTTTTTCTCTGCAAAAGAGATAACAATTAAAAGAAGAGAGAGAAAACCATGAGAAACGATTTTTTGCCGTTCTCCAAACCTGATCTTGACGAGACTGACATTCAAGCTGTCGCAGACGTCCTCCGTTCCGGCTGGATTACAACCGGTCCGAAAGTCGCGCAGTTTGAAGAGGAGTTCATGAAATACACCGGAGGAAGCTACGCCGTTTCCATGACGTCGGAAACAGCTGTCATGGAAGTGCTTCTTCATGCGCTCGGCATCGGACCGGGCGATGAAGTCATCACCCCCTCCATGACCTGGGTCTCCATGCCGAATCTGGTTGCGCTCTCAGGAGCGACACCCGTTTTCGTCGATGTCGATAAAGAAACTCTCATGGTCGATCCCTGCGAAGTCGAGGCAAAGATCACTCCGCGGACAAAACTGATCGTGCCAGTTCATTTTGCCGGAGCCAGTGCCGATATGGATCCACTCCGTGCCATCGCGGAAAAACACGGAGTGCTGCTGGTGGAAGACGCCGCTCACGCAATCGGAACCCGATACAAAGGCCGTATGATCGGCAGCAGCGGTACCGCTCTGTTTTCATTTCATCCAATCAAAAATATTACGACCGGCGAAGGCGGAATGCTCGTCACGGATGACATCGAACTCGGCAAACGGGCACGCAGCCTGAAATTCCATGGTCTCGGCGTGGATGCCTATGACCGGCTGACTCATCAGCGCGCTCCTCAGGCGCAGGTTGTCGAACCCGGTTTCAAGTTCAACATGCCCGATATGCAGGCGGTACTTGCTCTCGGACAGCTTGCCCGGATTGAGGAGATCAACGCAAAACGCACGGCCCTTGCCATGCGCTATCGGGAAAAACTCGCGGAAATTGAGGAACTCCGGCCGCTGGGCGATCCCGCTTACGAGATCAAACACGCGTGGCACCTTTTCATCGTCCGTGTCGTCTCCAACCGGATGGACCGCGACACTTTCATGGCGGAATTGAAAACCAGAAACATCGGAACCGGACTTCATTTCCGCTGTACCCATCTGCAGAAATACTATCGGGAAGTCATGGGCTGCAAACCGGGCTCCCTTCCGAACACGGAATGGAACTCCGACCGAATTCTCTCCCTGCCCCTGTTCCCCGCAATGACAACGGATGATCAGGATGATGTAATCACCGCTATCAAAGAAATTCTTGCACGATGAAAATCAACAAGCCTGCTCAACAAAAAGAGATCGGGGCTTCCGCGCCGGTATTTGCCCCGCAAATGCAACTGCTCACAACGAAAAAAAAGGAAAAACTTGTCACATGGCTTCCCCTGTGGCTCTGTGCGGCATTTCTGCTGTTCGGGAATCTCGGGGTCCAGGCTGTGAACGGCTCGGAATCCCGATGGCTCGTCATCGCGCGTGAAATGTTCTTCACAGGCGACTACCTGCATCCGACCATCAATTTCGAACCTTATTTCGACAAACCACTCCTGACCTACTGGTTCACTGTCTTCTGTTCTCTCTTCAACGGAAGGGTCGTAACGGAGCTGACCGCCCGCATTCCCAGTGCTCTGGCTGCACTCGCTGCACTCGCTGCGATCGTTTCCATCGCAAAACGTCTGTGGGATGCAAAAACCGCCCTTGTCACCGGCTGGATTTTCATCACATTCTACAGTTTTGCCTTCTGGGGACGTCTTGCAGAAGCCGATATGGCAAATGAAGCGTTCAGCACTGCGGCAATCGCATGGTATCTGGCTTATCGCAACAGGAAAAGTTTCATCGGATATCTGATATTCTTTCTGATCTGTTTCATTGGTGCACATGCAAAAGGACTCGCAACAATCGCGGTTCCGATTCTTGTCGTGCTGGTGGATCAACTTCTCAACAAAACGTTCAAACTCCATTGCAACTGGAAAGCCGCTCTTGCGCTGGCCATTGGCGCGGGAGTTTACATGATTCCGTTTGAACTCTCCAGGATAATCGCGCCTGCGATCTCCCCGGCAACCCAGACCGTTATCGACGGTGACGGCACCGTGAAAACCAGCGGCATTGCCCTCGCCCTGCGCGAAAATATCATCCGCTATTTCGATCCTTTTGACCATAAGGAACCGTTCTATTCCTATTTGATCCATGTACCGCGCCTGACACTTCCGTGGAGTCCGTTCCTGATTCTCGCGGTCATTAACGCAATTCTACTACGAAAGACGCTGACAAAAGATGAGAAATGGCTCTGCTGGAGTATGATCGCGATCTTCCTGTTTTTCACAATTTCAGGTTCCAAACGTCATTATTACATCTTGCCGCTGATCCCCTACTGTGCGATCTTCTGTGCACTCTTTCTGACGAGAGAAACCCCTGTTCAATGGATTGAAAAAATCAAGCAGATTCTCCTGAAACTCTACTGGATTCTTCCCATCGCAGGATTTGCACTCCTTTTTCTGGCAGGACTGATTCTGATTCTCTTCCCGTCGCTGATTCCGTCGCAGTACGTTATCCTCCGCAGACTGCTCCCGCAGACAATGGTGACTCTGCTGGCCGGCATTTTCGTCATCGGACTTTTCCTTTTCCGTTTGAACGGCCCGGATACAGCCTTCACCAGATTCCTGCCGGACAGGAAACTGGCAAAATCTGTCTTTTCCATTTATATCATTCTTCTGATGGTCTTCCTGTATGCCATTCCGACGGCCGATCAGTTCCGGCTGGAACGAAGAACTCTCCAGACCATGGCACAGTTTATCAAAGCGGAAAAGGTGCTCCCTGAAAATGTCTATTTCTATGACAAATCCTTTGTCAACGCTGTACTTTACCTGAATCAGCCGTATGAAATCCAGATTCTCCGGAAACCGGAAGATCTGGAAAAAATCATCGCGACAAAAGCAGATCAGCGCGTTTTTATCATTTCTCAGAACCGCTATTTCGACAGTCTTCCGGCGAAGATCCTCCAACATCTGCCCAAAGTCATTCAGGAACCGACCTTCCCCTGGGATCGGAAAAGTTCCTACCGCAAAAACTTTATCATGCGGACCATCCGTCTGAATCTTCCCAAGCCCAAATAACTCCACCGTCCCTTTCCGTCGTTTGACAACAACGCCCCGGGGACTCTACTTCCCGGGGCGTCGTTTTCTTTAAGAAAGGCGAAAGCGGAACTTCTGTTCCAAAAAAAACGCCGCACAGGAAAAAAATTCACCTGTGCGGCGCAGAATTTGCTTCAGCGTTCAAACAAAACTTATTTGTCTTCCTGAATCGCAGCCTGAGCGGCAGCAAGGCGGGCAATCGGAACGCGGAACGGACTGCAGGAGACATAATTGAGTCCCATACGGTTGCAGAAGGCAACAGATTTTGCTTCGCCGCCCTGTTCACCGCAGATTCCGATCTTCAGATTGGAACGTGTCGCGCGTCCTTCCCGGACGGCGTGTTCAATCAGATAGCCGACGCCTTCCTGATCAATCGTCTGGAAGGGATCGGAAGCCAGAATCTTCTTATCCAGATATGCTCCGAGGAATCCGCCGACATCGTCGCGGCTGAATCCGAATGTCATCTGAGTCAGGTCGTTGGTTCCGAAGGAGAAGAACTCCGCCTCTTCCGCCATTTTTCCGGCAAGAATCGCAGCACGCGGAATCTCAATCATCGTACCGACCAGATATTCAAAATTCTTGAGTTTGAACTTCCGAACGACCTCATCCGCAACGCGCCTGACAATGACCTTCTGATCCTTGAGCTCCGCAGCATCGCAGGTAACCGGAATCATGATCTCCGGCTTGCATTTTGCACCGTCTTTGATCAGTTCTGCGGCAGATTCGAAAATCGCGCGAACCTGCGTTTCCGTAATTTCCGGATAGGTGATGCCGAGACGAATGCCACGGTGTCCCATCATCGGATTGGACTCATGAAGAGCATCCGCACGCTTCTGAATCTCCTGCGCGGAAATTTTAAGACTCTTTGCCAGCTCCCTGATCTTATCCGCACTCTTGGGAACAAATTCGTGAAGCGGGGGATCCATCAGACGAATGGTGACAGGCAGTCCCTTCATCGCCGTCATGGTCGCTTTGATATCCTTTTTGATGAACGGATAGAGCTCTTTCAACGCCGCAACGCGCTCAGCCGGCGAAGAACAGAGAATCATCTTGCGCAGGGCAAAAAGCGGCTTTTCACTGTTTTTTCCATAGAACATGTGCTCCACACGGAAAAGTCCGATTCCCTCGGCACCGAACGCACGGGCAAGAGACGCGTCATCAGCAGTATCGGCATTCGTTCTGACGCCGAGTTTACGATACTTGTCGGCAAGCGCCATGAATTTCTTGAAGCGCGGATTCTCACTGGAATCCATCGTCGCGACTTTGCCGCTGTAAACGTATCCGCGTGTTCCGTTCAAGCTGAGGACATCCCCTTCCCGGAAAGTATACTTGCCGACCTTAACCGTTTTGTCTTTTTCAGAAATATTCAGTTCACCAGCTCCGACGATACAGCATTTTCCCCATCCGCGGCAGACAAGCGCGGCATGGCTCGTCATTCCTCCGCGGGCGGTCAGAATACCGGTTGCAGCACGCATGCCTTCCACATCCTCCGGATTGGTCTCTTCACGAACCAGGATGCAGGGGATCTTCTTCGCGGCAAGCGCAACCGCGCGCTCCGAAGTGAAGACGATCTCGCCGACCGCACCACCCGGACCTGCCGGAAGTCCTTTGACAATCAGTTCAGCTTTCTTCTCCGCCTTCGGATCGAGAATCGGATGAAGAAGCTCATCCAGCTGAGTCGGCGAAAGGCGCATGACCGCAACCTTCTCCGAAATCAGTTTTTCGGAGAGCATATCCATCGCCATATTCAGAGCCGCAATACCGGTACGTTTCCCGACGCGGCACTGAAGCATGTAGAGTTTTCTTTCCTGAATTGTGAATTCGATATCCAGCATGTCATGATAATGACGTTCCAGTTTGTTGCGGATATCAAACAGCTGTTTGTAAATTGCAGGAAGCAGGTCCTGCATGGAGGGCAGATTTTTATTCTGCTCGTTCTTTGTTTCGTTGTTCAGAGGATTCGGTGTACGGGTGCCGGCAACGACATCCTCGCCCTGGGCATTGACCAGCCATTCCCCATAGAATTTATTGTCGCCGGTCGACGGATTACGGGTAAACGCAACGCCGGTGGCAGAATCCTCACCCATATTTCCGAAAACCATACTCTGCACATTGACAGCAGTCCCCCAGTCGTCGGGAATCCCCTCAATGCGCCGGTAGGAAACGGCCTTTTTGCCATTCCAGCTCTTGAATACGGCGGAAATACCACCCCAGAGCTGCAGCATGGCATCATCCGGGAACTCCTTCTTGAGAACCTTCTTGATGGTCTTCTTGAAATCTTCGCAGAGTTTCTTCAGGTCGGCGACCTTGAGATCGGTATCAGAGGTGTATTTTTTCGCTTTTTTCAGTTTTTCGAGCTGTTCGTCAAGAAGTTTGCGAATGCCTTTTCCGTCTTCAGGCTCAATGCCTTCCGCTTTTTCCATCACGACGTCGGAATACATCATAATCAGACGACGGTAAGCATCATAAACAAAACGCTCGTTCTTTGTTTTTTTGATGAGTCCGGGAATGGTCGCGGAAGAGAGTCCCACGTTCAGAACGGTCTCCATCATGCCGGGCATTGAAGAACGCGCACCGGAACGGCAGGAGACCAGAAGCGGATTCTCTTTGTCTCCAAACTTCATTCCCATACATTTTTCGACTTTTTTCAGAGCTGCCAGCACTTCAGCTTCCAGAGAAGCCGGAGCTTTCGAGCCGTTCTTGAAATAATCGACACAGCATTCCGTCGTGATTGTGAAACCGGCAGGAACGGGGAGTCCGAGATTCGCCATTTCAGCAAGATTGGCACCTTTTCCTCCGAGCAGCTCCTTCATATCCGCTTTTCCTTCGGACATGTCTTTGCCGAACAGGTAAACATATTTTTTCGCGGAAGCAGGCTTTGCCGCCTTCTTTGCCGCTTTCGCGGGAACAGCCTTTTTCGCAACAGGCCTGACCGATTCACTTTTTAGTGTTTTTGTATTTTTTACTGATTTTGCAACTTCAGCGGATTTTGTTTTTTTTTCCACTTTCGCAGGCTTGACAGGCACTGCCGCGGTTTTCACAGCTTTCACAGTAGCCGCGGCTTTGACCGTTTTTTTGCTCTTCGCTGCCATTCTGAGACTCCTCTCCCTATTTTAGCGATTCTATTTATATTCATCCCGGTAAAACGAGCCCTCTCGCCGGGACTAAAAAGATTCAAACGCCTTTACGATTTTCGCTTCCTCCGGGTGCGTATTGAAATCAATCATGACAAACGTTCCATTAATCATTGCCTTGAATTTCTTTCCATTGATATAAAGCACCCCGGAATCTTTGACAAGCTGATAGCGATGACGCTGTTTTTTCCGTTTCAGATTATATTGATAAACTCCGATTTCACGTTTTCCAATCCGGAAACAATATCCGGCCTCAGCCTGCGCAAGCTGATAAGCAAGCTGTCCCACGCCTGTGATAATGACTCCGTTCCTGGAAAAATGAGTGATGAGATCGGGAAAGGTTTTCTGCGGAGGCTCTGTCGCACAACCGGAAATAAAACAGGAAAGACAGACAAGAAAAAATAAAATGGTAAACAGGGCGAATCTTCGGAACAATCGCTCAAACTTCATAACATGACCAGCCTCGTTAAATTTTCATCATTCACTTCTTTAGAATCTAGCACCGTTTCAAGCGGAAATCAAATTATTTTTTCAAAATTTCTGGATTCGATCATATTCCGATACTTCCGTGGACTCATTCCATTTGTATTTTTAAATTGACGCGAAAAATAATTGCTGTCGTCAAATCCGCAGAGCAGGGCAATTTCGCTGATGGTCTTGTCTCCGAGACAAAGCATCTCCGATGCCTTTTTCAACCGGATTCCCAGCAGATACTCCACCGGAGCTTTGCCGGTCAGACTCTTGAACTGCTGACGGAATCCGCTGACAGACATTTTTGTCAATGCCGCCATCTGTTCCAAATTCCAGTTTTCCGCATAACGCTCATCAAGGATTGCCATCAAATTGCTGATGCGGTACGCATAATGCAGATTTTTCGGATTCCCAGCCGGATGCGAATGCCTGCAAATCAGAAGAATCACACGCAGGAAATCACTGAGCACAGCGCTCCGGCTTCCGCAGCCGCCCGCCTCCTGCTCGTGAATGATGTCATCCAGCAGGCGGGTCATCTCCGGAAAATAAGCGGAGTCAAGCGACATCAACCGATGGGAGAGCGGCAGGTCCCGGGGAATGTTGAACAAAAGCTGGTAATTCGGAAAACCGGACATATCCTGCTGGAAATGTTTCAGGAAGTTTTTGGAAAACAGCATGTTATAGATTCCCATATTGGCCTCCCGATAAACATGCGTCACCCCCGGAGGAATGATGAAGACATCCCCTGCCCGCACCGGATAATTGTTGTCGCCAAGACAATGCCGCGCCTTCCCTTCATGAACGAAAACGAGCTCATAGAAATCATGAGAATGAGGCGTCATGGAATCGCCTTTGTGTCCCGCGGTCTGCACCCGCAGTTCAAAATTCCGCCATTGCAGATGCGGTTTCAATCGGTTCGGCATAAAAAAATCCTCCTTGTCCGGCTTTGAAACTGTAATTTACATCCTCCGGAGAAGTCCGCAAGACGTTTTTTGTCAAATAATGCTTGTTTTTTTCTGAATTGTCAAGGTTTATTGCGGAAAAATCGGCTATAATTAAGGCGGAAACGAAAAAAAGTTTTTTTTCGGAACAACCCATATATGAGGTCAAAATGCTGAATGAGTTCATTAAAAAAATCGGGAATCCCGGCAGCGGATTCCGCGGAGCTCCCTTCTGGGCGTGGAACAGCAAACTGGAACCGGAGGAACTCCGTACGCAGATTCGCAACATGAAACAGATGGGGCTGGGCGGCTTTTTCATGCACTCCCGCGTCGGACTCAACACGGAATATCTCGGTGACGAATGGTTCGAATGTATCCGCGCATGTATCGACGAAGCGGAAAAACAGGGAATGAACGCGTGGCTCTATGACGAGGACCGCTGGCCTTCCGGCGCTGGCGGAGGATTCGTCACAAAAGAGGTCCGTTTCCGCAAGCGGAACTTGAAACTGGAATCCCTGGAAAAAACCGACTACAAGGACGGGGATCTCGCCTGGTTCGCCGCAAAAATCGACGGCAGCGCCGCCTACTCCCCGCGTAAACTCAACCGGGGAGATTCCCTAGCTGAAGGAGAAACCTTCCTCCGCTTCTACGTCAAGATTGATGAGCCGAGCTCCTGGTTCAATGGACAAACTTATCTCGACACCATGAATCCGGAAGCGGTCCGGAAATTCATCGAAATCACCCATGAAAAATATGCAAAGGAAATTCCGGAATCCCTCGGGAAAACCGTGCCCGGGATCTTCACAGACGAGCCGAACTATTCCTCCTGGACCGACGGAGTCCCCGCAAGATTCCGCGAAATGTACGGCTACGATCTTCTCGATCATCTGCCTGAACTTTATTTTGATGTGAACGGAGAAACAACCTCGCGGGTCCGCCTGAACTATTACAACGTTCTGACCGATCTTTTCGTATCCTCCTTCTCGAAACAGATCGGCGAATGGTGCGAACAGCACAACATGGAATTCACCGGTCATGTCCTCTGTGAAGATGATGTCGTTTCCCAGACCTATGTCGTTGGCGCGGCAATGCGCTTTTACGAATACATGCAAAGCCCCGGAATCGACCTGCTGACCGAACACTGGAATATCTTCAACACGGCAAAACAGTGCGTCTCCATGGCGCATCAGTTCGGACGGAAAACGCGCCTTTCCGAAACCTACGGCTGCACCGGATGGGATTTCCCGTTCGAAGGGCACAAGGCACTCGGTGACTGGCAGACTGCACTCGGCATCAATCTGCGCTGCCAGCATCTTGCCTGGTACTCCATGGAAGCAGAAGCTAAACGGGATTATCCGGCAAGCATCTCCTACCAGTCCCCGTGGTGCGAACGCTACCCTGTCGTGGAAAACTATTTTGCCCGCCTCAACACGGCACTCTCCGAGGGGGAAGAGGTCCGGAACCTGCTCGTGATCCATCCGATCGAATCGACCTGGTTCGGACGCGCCCTCTGCCTCTGTTCCGAACAGGAACTCGCCGAAGAAAAAGGCAGACTGGTCCATCTGAGCAATCAGATTCTGAAGGACAATGTGGATTTTGATTTCGGCGACGAGGAAGTCATGTCCCGTCACGGTTCCGTTTCCGGCAGCACGATCTCCATCGCAAAAGCATCCTACAAAGCTGTCGTCATTCCTGAACTGAGAACGATCCGCAAAACAACTCTTGCGCTTCTGAAACAGTTTGCACAGAACGGCGGGCAGGTTGTCTACATCGGCTGTGCGCCGGAATTTGTGGATGGTTTCGCCAGCAGCGAAGCAAAAGAAACCTATCGTCTGTTCACCCGCACGACGCCGGAGAATGCGGCAAAAGATGTCGAAGCGGCAACACGCGAAATCTCCGTCACGGAGAACTGCACGGAAATAGCCCCGATTCTCTACGGACTGCGCAGAACGGATGACCTGGCAACCCTCTTCCTCTGCAACACGAGTCTTGACTGGAACGACAAACAGATGGATATCCCGATGGTCCGGGACCGCATGCTTGCGTTTGAAAACGCCGCAATAGCCTGGAAACTTCCGGAACAGTGGCAGATCTTTGAATTCAACTTGAACAACGGCGAACTCTATGAGGTACCCTCGGAATACAGAGACGGCAAACGTTTCTTCCGAACCTCGTTTGCCCGTCTGGAGTCCCGTCTTTTCATCGCATGTGCGGAAAACATCGCAAACGCAAAACGGGAAGAGGAAAAACGGAGCTTCCAGCAGACGATCCGTCTGCCGGAACGCTGGAATGCCGAAATCGACGATTACAATGTTTTCGTTCTTGATCACGCCAGATATTCCGTCAATGGCTCGTATTACAGCATCAAAGACTACATTCTCAAAATCGACGGACGTCTCCGGGAGATTCTCGGCCAGCATCCGCGCGGCGGCGCAATGGTCCAGCCCTGGCTCAGTGCAAAGGCGGAAACACCGGCAAAAACCCTCGACCTGAAACTTCAGTATGAATTTGAGTGCGAACTCCTGCCCGCGGAGCTGTATCTGGGAATCGAACGCCCCGATCTCTACACGTTCCGTCTCAACGGAACGGAGTTCAAGGCGGAAGAGTGCGGCTTCTGGTGCGACCGCTCCATGCGGAAACTCAAACTTCCCGTCGATCTTTTGAAAACGGGACTCAATCAGCTGGAACTGAGCACGGCCTATCATGAACTACTGCCCGGACTGGAGGCGATTTTCCTGCTCGGCAGCTTCGGAGTCCGCGGAGAAACCATCACAGCCCTTCCCCGAACCCTGAACATCGGAGACTGGTGTTCTCAGGGCTTCCAGAACTATGCAGGCAATCTGATCTATCGGACAACCTTTGAGCGCCCCGCCTCCAATGAATCCGTCATTCTGGAGATTCCCGCATGGCGCGGCGCCGCACTCGGAGTGCGCGTCAACGGATCGGAACAGACAATGCTTCCGTGGCCGCCATACAGACTTGATCTCTCGAAATGGCTCAAAAACGGAGAAAATACATTGGAGATCGAAGTCTATGGACACCGCCGTAATTCTCATGGACCCTTCTATCTCCAGGAGAAATGGCCGTCATGGACGGGTCCCGCACAGTTCCGCTTCTATGAGGTAACCAACCGTCAGCTCGTCCCCTGCGGACTGCTGGAAACGCCGGTTCTCAAATATTGATTGACAACACGGAAAGATCTTGTCTTTCAAGGCTCCCGGAGAATGTTCGGGAGCCTTGTTTTTTTCCGTAAAAAGTCCGGACGGCTCCCTCACCCCCGGAATTCCTCCCGGACAATTTCAACCCAGCGCTGAAACCGTTTCGGTTCGTGATGAACCGTGTGAGTGTCTTTCAGAACAAACACGTTGTTGAGTCCTTTGCAGATGTCAAGACGATGGCGCAGCTCCCTGCGGATTTCCGGCTCATTGAAATTCAGACAGAGATAGGACGGATTCACTTTATGGCAGAGAACATACCTGTCCTGCAATTCATTTGCACACTGTTCCACATCGGCCCAGGGAGAAACGGAGATCGCACGGAGATTTTCAGCTTCCCGGATGGATTGCAGGCGCTCGTTGACCGGTTCACAGCATCCGTAATATCCCAGGCCGAAACGGTGCAGAAGGCGCCTCTGGTAAGGCCAGATGAATTCGGCGAACATCTCCGGAGAGATTCCGACCGTCTCCTGGGATTCCGCCAGCCCCCAGAGAGCCGCGGTTGTCACGTTTTTCACAGGCTGGTCCATCGAGGGCAAGTCGGCAGTGAGTCCGCAATGTCCGGAACCGACCAGATTGGAACCGTTGTTGTACCAGAGCAATCCGGCTTGTTCCAGCTGGTTGAGATACTGCTCAAGATCCTCCGTCAGGAAGCGCATCAGCGCGTGAATGTTTTCCGGCTGATCGTACATGCCGATCATCATCTCCTCCATGCCGATCAGATCAATCACATTGCAGGTCATGCCGCAGGTCCAGAAACAGTATCCCGGAGCGGGAACAATCCTCAGGAGATCGCCGAATGCCGCAACTGCCAGGGCTTTCTTCTGTTCGTAGGCCTCCTTTTTCCAGCGGAGAGTACGGAAATGCAGTTTGCCAAGATCCCGGGACAAATCCGTCAGGGGCGGAATCGGCTTATATGCTCCCCCGTCCACACCGGAATAGCGCCTTTCGATTTTTACGCCCCAGGTATCCGGTTCGATCTCATATCCCAGACAAAAATCTGCTTCGACAGGCATATCATCCTGAAACGCAGCCAGCCAAAGCCGCTGCCGCAGCTGCCATTCAAATTCACGTGCAACAGGATCGGAACAGAGAACCGGCGTAAGCTCCCGAATCTCCTTCCATGCCCCCTCGGGAGACACCAGGACCATCGGCTGTTCCGAGTGAAGAGAGTTCATGCGAAGCCATGCCGCTCTGCGCCGGCTCATCTCCGGGGCAGAAGCAGCTTCTGCAATGGATTCCGCCAATTTCCGTAAAATGTCACGATCCTGCTGATTCATGTTCCCACCCTTTCCTGTTCATTTGATCAATGGATGCTTCTCCGGCAGCCCCAGCTTTTCCGGGAAGCGAAGAAAGTCAGAAATCGTAATCGTCCTCTGGTTCCTCGTCAAGAAGGCGGAAGATATCTTCATAGGCGCGGATCTTTTTTTCGTCGCTTGCTCCGTAATTTAAATTTTCCGGGACATCCCGATCGACGATCTCCTCCGGCAGATCCAGAAGGAATGGAGACGGGAACTGACGAACTGACTCCCGGAATTTGAAACGTTCTCCGCAATACGACAAATACAGCAGCTCCCTCGCCCGGGTAATGGCAACGTAAAAGAGGCGCCGCTCCTCATCCACCCCATTCTCCCTCAGCGCCCGTTCATGAGGAAAGACATTCTGCTCCATTCCGACGAGAAAGACAACCGGCCATTCCAACCCTTTCGCGGCATGAACCGTGGACATGACAGGAGCATCCTCATCCTCGTCTTCTTCGGTACGGTCATTCTCATCCATCAGGGAGTAGCTTTCCACAAAATCCAGAAGGGTGGCACGCCGCTTGTTCTCCTGCCCGAACGAGACTTCAAACTGCCCGATGTAATTGAGAAACTCCATCACGTTTTCAAGACGTTTTTCCGCTTCCTCCCGGTCTTTGTAAATCCTCTGCATTCCATGGAGATATCCGATTTCATCCAGATAATCCCTTGCGCAGACCGAAAGGGATGCCGCTTCCCGGAAACGGTCCCGGAACGCGGAAACGGTCGAAGCAAACTGCTGCGACGCTTTCGATGCGACAGGAGAAACCGCCGTCAGATAAGCCGATTCCGCCATGATCTCCATCAACGACATGGTCGGAGAAACCTTCTGGAGCTCGCGGAGACGTTCAACCGCCTTGTCTCCGATGCCGCGCGGCGGAACTCCGAGAACACGCAGCAAACTCTGATCGTCGCGCTCGTTAATAAGCAGTTTCAGATAAGCCGCTGCGTCTTTCACCTCTTTTCTCTGAAAGAACTCCTGTCCGCCGACAATCTTCGGACGGATTCCATATTTGCGGAACTCCTGCTCAAATGCACGAGAAAGATGGTTGGAACGGTAAAGAATCGCACAATCCTTCAGATTGTACTCCCCGCCTGCGGCAAGATTGCGGATTGCATTCACGACAAATGCAGCTTCCGCGGCACCGTCCCGGGCTTTCACCAGACGGAGATTTTCGCCGCTGCCTTTTGCCGACCAGAGATTCTTGTCGTAGCGGCTGCTGTTTTTGGCGATCACAGCATTTGCAGCGTCGAGGATCTTGTTCGTGGAGCGGTAGTTCTGCTCCAGTTTGATCTGCTTTGCGCCAGGAAAGAGTTTCGGAAAATCAAGAATGTTGGAGACATCCGCGCCGCGCCACGCATAAATGCTCTGATCGTCATCACCGACAACGCAGATGTTGGCACGCTCGCCTGCAAGAAGCTGAAGAATGCGGAACTGAGCCTGATTCGTATCCTGATACTCATCAACCAGCAGATAGCGGTAGAGATCGCGATAACGTTCCAGGATCTCCGAATGATTTTCGAAGATCTTCAAAGTCAGCATCAGCATATCATCGAAATCGACGATGTTCTGAAGCTCCAGCATCTTCTGATACCGCTCGTAGATCTCCGCCAGACGAAGCTGTGCAGGATGATTCAGCTTTGCATCCCCGTATGCGGCATCGGGATCAAGAAGGCGGTTTTTTGCGTTTGAAATGAACGCGGCAGCTTGGTCGGTTGGTGCGTCGTCCTTGGAGTAGCCGAGTTCGGCGGCTGCCTGCCGGAGAATGCTTTTCTGATCACTGTCATCCGCAATGCTGAATTTGGAATTGAAATTCCCGGCGTAATGGATATCCCGACGCAGGACCCGGGCGCAGAACGAATGGAACGTGCCCAGCGTGACCTTGTTTGCATCCTCGACGGGCACGATCCTGTTCAGGCGCTCGCGCATTTCCCTTGCCGCCTTGTTCGTGAAAGTGACTCCGAGAATGGAGATCGGCGGCACCCCGTTTTGAATCATATAGGCAATGCGGCTTGTGATCACGCTGGTTTTGCCGGTTCCAGCACCCGCCAGAACCAGCAGGGGACCCTCGATCGTGGTCGCGGCCTCCTTCTGGGGCGGATTCAAACGGTCAAGAAGCGAACTCATGAGAAGTCAGGCATCCTTGACGGAGAGATGATACCCGGAACCGGTCCAGACGGCAGCCGCTGACGTGACAGGATTCTCGAAATCGGCGAATACACCCTGCGAAATCACATAATTGCAGGCGCAGTCCGCGCAGGCGGCATCGAACCCGTTGTCAACATTGTCAAGGGAAGGAGCATTTTTCCCATAGGTGGAAACATAATAGAGTTTGCCTGGAACGAGATCATAAAGGTTGACCAGAAGCGCATCCTTGCGGACGATCGCCACGACTCCTTGTTTCGTCTCCGCATCAACCCCGACCGCGATGCGGGGCGTATCCAGGGAATCCTTTTCGTAGTCCATGGCGAGCAGGGAGAGCGCAAAGGCATCGCGGAGATTCATGCCGGCTTTGATCTTTTCGATGATCGGATCGGTATGGGAGCCGTTCGTCGCGACGGCGATTTTCCCGGCAAGACGGATGCAGTTGTAGGCGATATACGGATTTTTTGCAAGATCAGATTCAAATCCTTTGCGCGGAATGATGGAAATGGTCTCGCCGGAAAGATTTGCCGTCCGGTTCGGAAAGGAACGGGAGGAGACACGATAAGCAGCGACAACATTCCCTTTTGCGGTCATTCCCGCCGCAACAATTCTTCCAAGATACATAGTTTTGACTCCTGTATTGGTGTTGAATAAAAAATGATTTTGTTCAGGCCGGAAATATAAAGCGTCTTTCCCGTTTTTTCAACAGAAACAGCGGAAATAATTCCGACGGAATCTCCGGGGCCGTCTTGCATAACACCCGTTTCCGTGATATAGTACAGGATACAAATTTCATCAAAACAGGAACGGAGGCAGCCATGGCTATTTTTCAAGGATTCAACGGAATGATGCCCACCCCGGACAAGGTCGCGCAGGTAGCGGCAGTCCCATACGACGTCGTCAACAGCGAGGAGGCGGCGGAACTTGCCAAAGACAATCCACTGAGTTTCCTCCGGGTCTCCCGTCCGGAAATCGAACTGGAACCGGGAATAGATCTTTACAGTGATCCCGTCTACGCGAAAGCCGCGGAAAATTTCAAACGTCTCATCAAAGAGGCGCCGCTCGTGGAAGACAAGGAAAAAAATCTCTATGTCTATTCTCTTAAAATGGGGAATCACCTGCAAATCGGAATCGCGGGAGCAGCGTCCGTCGAAGACTACAACAACAATATTATCAAAAAGCATGAAAAGACCCGCAAGGACAAGGAAGATGACCGCGCCCGTCATGTCATGGATCTCCGCTCTCATACCGGCCCGGTTTTCCTGACCTACCGCGACAATCCGAACATCGACCGGATCGTCGACGAAATCACTGCCGAACCGCCCTATTTCTCGTTCGTTGCAGCGGATGGAATCGAACACAAACTCTGGAAAGCCGGCGAAAAACGTTCCCGCCGCCTTTCCGAACTCTTTGAACAAGAGGTTCCCTGCTTCTATATCGCTGACGGACATCACCGTGCCGCATCCGCGTCCCGTTCCGGCATCGCCTGCAAAGCGCAGAACCCGAACCACACGGGCAAAGAAGACTATAATTATTTCCTTGCAGTTACATTTCCTTCAAACCAGCTCCGCATTCTTGCCTACAACCGGGTTGTGAAGGATCTCAACGGACGCACCAGGGACGCTTTCCTCGCGGAAATATCCGAGAAGTTTCATGTCGAAAAGACGACCGATCAGACCCCATCGAAACTTTCCGAAATCTGCATGTATCTTGATCACGAATGGTACAAGCTGACCCCGAAATTCGATACTGCCGGACTTGGAGTCATCGAAAAACTCGACGTCAGCATTCTCCAGGACAATCTGCTCGGCCCGGTTCTCGGCATTGATGATCCCAGGACCAGCAAACGAATCGACTTTGTCGGCGGAATCCGCGGAACAAAGGAACTCATCAGACTGGTCGATTCCGGCAAGGCCGCCGTGGCATTCTCCATGTATCCGACCACCCTCGACCAGCTCATGGATATCGCCGACGCTGGCAAAATCATGCCGCCGAAATCCACCTGGTTTGAACCGAAGCTCAGAGACGGGCTCGTCGTTCACAATTTTTAACCTCAACCCAACGAAGGTGAAGCAATGAGAAATGTTATCCCTATCATCACATTGACAGCCGGAGTAATTCTCTTTGCTTCCGGTTGCCGGGAGGAAAAAACGCCGGAACGGGCTGCTCCGACGGTCACGGTACGTCCCGCCATGAAGGCTGTTTACAGAGCGTTTACGCCCTCCATCAGCAACATTCGGGCGTATGATTCCGTGGATCTGGTGGCCCGCGTCCAGGGGTTCCTTCAGAAATGCAATTTTCAGGAGGGACAGGAGGTCAAAAAAGGACAGCTTCTCTACCAGATTGAACCCGATCAATACGAAGCCGCCGTCAGCGCAGCCGAAGCCGATCTGATGCAGGCACAGGCAAAGCTGAAAAAGGCAAACGAGGATTATCAGCGCTACAAAACCCTTCTCTCCAAAGAAGCGACCGCCAAAAAGAATTTTGAAGCCGCTGAGTCGGAAAAAATGCAAGCCGATGCGGAAGTCATGGCGGCCAATGCAAAACTCAAACAGGCGAAACTGAATCTCAGTTACACGAAAATTCTTGCACCGTTCGATGGGCGGATCAGTTTCCGCACCTACAGCGCCGGAAATCTCGTCGGCCCGGAAAGCGGCAAACTGGCAACGGTTCTCCGCTCCGGTCCCGTCAAAGTTGATTTCCGGCTGAATGAACTCGACATGCTCGAAATCATGAGCAATCGCGAAAACCGGAAAAACAACTATCGGAACGTCCCCGTCGAACTCTTTTTCCAGAACGGACGAAAATACAAGCTCACCGGGAAAATTGATTCCATGGACAACCGTGTCAACGAATCCACCGGAACCTTCAACATCCGCGCTGTGTTCGAGAATCCCGATTACGATCTTATTCCCGGCATGTATGTGAAAGTCCGAATCCCCACCGCCGCGCCGAAACAGACGGTCAGTGTGCCTCTGGCGGCAATGCAGAGTGATATGTCCGGCGATTACGTCTACGTCGTCAACAAGGACAACACGGTGGAACGCCGCAACATCAAGGCGCATCGGCAGGACGGCACGCTCTATATCACAGACGGCGTGCGCGAACAGGAAAACGTGATCGTGGAAGGCGTCTCGAAGGTTCAGCAGGGAGCCAAAGTGACGCCCCGTCTGCAAACCGCCGATCCCGGAGCGGCACGATGATCAGCAAATTCTTCATTGAACATCCCCGCTTTGCCATTGTGATCTCCCTCCTTTTCCTGCTTGCAGGAGGGATCGCAATCATGACCCTGCCGGTTGCCCAGTATCCGAACATGACGCCGTCGCTGGTGCAGATTTCCACAAACTATCCCGGAGCCGACGCCGCAACTGTTCAGGACACCGTGATCCAGCCGATCGAAGCGCAAATCAACGGCGTCAAACGAATGCTCTACATGAGTTCGACCGCAACAGACAGCGGCTCCGCTGTCATCAACGTAACATTCGATATTGGAACAGACGGCGATTCCAACACAGTCAATGTACAGAATCGCGTGAACTGGGCGGAGGCACAGCTGCCCTCGGAGGTCAAACAGCAGGGAGTGATCGTCAAGGAGAAATCGGCGAACATGCTGATCATCATCTCCCTGACGTCGCCGAAAGGCACGCACGACGCGCTCTATCTCAGCAATTTCATGTCAAACTATATCAAAGACGAAATCGCACGAATTCCCGGCGTGGGCGATGTATCCCAGTTCGGCGAGCGGAAATATTCCATGCGAATCTGGCTGGACCCCGATCGGCTGGCTTCGCTGAACATCAGCGTGGATGAAGTGATTCAGGCGATCTCGAACCAGAACGTCCAGGTCTCCGCCGGAGCCATAGGAGACTCTCCAAACGACAGCAAAGCTCCGATGCGTCTCTCCATCAGCACCCAGGGCCGTCTCTCCACACCGGAGGAGTTTGAAAATATTGTGATCCGGGCGGAAAAAGACGGTTCACAGGTTAAGATCCGGAATGTCGCCAAAGTTGAAATGGGCGCAGAAAGTTACGCCAGCGATGCCAGAGTCAACGGCAAACCGGGAGCTCTTCTTGCGGTTTATCAGCTCAATGACGCAAACGGCATCCAGATTGCAAAACAATGTCAGGAGAAACTGGCATATCTGAAAAAGACTGTATTTCCAGAAGATCTTGAATATGGAATCCAGTACGATACGACCAAATTCATCTCGGCCTCCATTGAAGAGGTGGTTGTGACACTGATTGAAGCGGTGCTGCTGGTGGTGCTTGTCACATTTCTCTTCCTCCAGGACTGGCGTGCCACACTGGTGCCCACGATCGCCATTCCGGTCTCACTGGTGGGAACATTCGCAGCAATGTACGCCATGGGTTTTTCCATCAACCTGATTACGCTGTTCGGGCTGATCCTCGCAATCGGCATTGTAGTGGATGATGCAATCGTCGTCATAGAAAATGTCAGCCGGATCATGGAAGAGGAAGGGCTCCCGCCGAAAGAAGCCGCGATCAAATCAATGAAACAGGTGACCTCGCCGATCATCGCCACGACCTCGGTCCTGCTTGCCATGTTCATCCCGATCTGCTTCATGAGCGGAATCACCGGAGTCATGTACCGGCAGTTCGGACTGACGATTGCCGTCAGTGTTTTCATTTCCATGATCAACGCCCTGACTCTGAGTCCGGCACTGAGTGCTCTCATACTGAAACCGGTGAACAAGCAGAGACGCAAATTTTTCCTGTTCCGCTGGTTTGATCTCTGTTTCGACAAACTCACAAACGGGTATACGGTTGTTGTCCGGTCCCTGCTCCGCAAGGTTGCGGTTACAGCGATTCTTTACGCATGTCTCACGGCGTCGCTCTGGTGGCTTTACGGAATCCTGCCGACAGGCTTCATTCCGGATGAGGACCAGGGAGCATTTTTTGTCAATCTTCAGCTTCCTGACGCGGCATCGCTGGAACGGACAAACGATGTCATGACAAAGGTCCAGAAGATCCTGCAGGAAACGGAAGGTGTCTCCGATGTCTTCTCCACAGCGGGGTACAACATCATCAACGGGGTGGCGGCCTCCAACTGCGGATTTGCCGTTGCCATTCTCAAACCCTGGAAGGAGCGCCAGTCTCCGGAACTGCATCAGTTTGAAATCGTAAAGAAACTTTACGGAAAACTCGGGGCCATTCCTGAAGCGGCGGTGATCCCGTTCAATCTGCCGAGTGTCCCAGGAATCGGCACCACGGGAGGGTTCTCGTTCGTTCTGGAAGACCGCATGGGAAGCGATCCGCAGAGACTTCAGGCGGCAGTCAACGCGATTGTCGCCGAAGCGAACAAATCCCCGAAACTCCAGGCGGTCTTCTCCACATTCCGCGCCAGTCTGCCGCAGCTCTATCTGGCGATCGACCGCGAAAAAGTCCTGAAAATGGATGTTCCGCTTTCCGGAGTCAACTCCGCTCTCCAGTCGCTGTTCGGCTATCGCTATGTCAATGACTTCAACCGCTACAGCAAGAACCTCAAGGTTGAGGTGCAGGCGCAATCGAAATTCCGCGACGGAGTGGACGATATCCCGAACATTCACATCAAAAGCAATTCCGGGGAAATGGTTCCTCTGGGAGCCTTCACAACGATTCAGAATAAATTTGTCCCGCAGTATCTTTCCCGCTACAATATGTATACCTCCGCGACAATCACCGGATCTCCCGCACCGGGCGTGAGCACAGGCGAAGCCATGAAGGAAATGGAACGGATCGCGGGAAAGACCATGCCGTTCGGAATGACATTTGACTGGACCGACATGTCCTATCAGGAAAAACTCTCCTCCGGTCAGACGGTCATCATCTTTGCGCTTGCGCTGATCTTCATCTATCTCTTCCTTGTTTCGCAGTACGAGAGCTGGATGATCCCGCTTTCGGTGCTGCTCTCCGTGCCGATAGCGCTGGCAGGTGCACTTGTCTCGCTGCTTGCACTTTCGATCACAAACAACATCTACACGCAGGTGGGATTTGTTCTGCTGTTCGGTATCGCATGCAAAACGGCAATTCTGATTGTGGAGTTTGCCAAGGAAAATCATGAGCAGGGACTCTCCATCCGCGATGCGGCGGAAAAAGCGGCAAAACTCCGTTTCCGCGCAGTTCTGATGACGGCGATCTCCTTCATTCTTGGTACGTTCCCGCTGGTGGTTGCGACCGGAGCCGGAGCGGTCAGCCGTCGTTCTCTCGGCACGGCTGTCTTCGGCGGAATGCTGATTTCAGTCATTTTCGGAACGCTTCTCATCCCGGTATTCTACGCGCTGATCCAGATCATCACGGAAAAAATGAAGCGCGGAAAACTTCAGACTGCCGGGAATCGGTAAGCCTGAGTTTGTCCGACATCGGGGAACGGATGCTGGTCAACAGCATCCGTTTTCTTCTTTCTGAAAAAGGGACTCACGGGCTGCCGGACAAAAGCATCCTTTGAAAGTTAAAAATGCTTAATTTTTCTTAAAAAAGAATCTTTTTTCTGCTTGAAAAACAAGGATTTCTGTTTATAGTTCCATAACTGTAAAAAAGTCACGACACCTGGTTCCAGAAAGACAGGAGAAAGGGTTGCCATGAGCAATACGGCACGTTACCAGAATCCGCCGACACTCACCATTCAGGAAGGCTATGGAGTCGTCCGTGAAATCGCGATAGAGAAACCGGATCTCATCGTCGGGCGCGACTCCGATTGCGACATCGTTATCAATGACCGGAATGTATCCCGTCACCACCTCCGCATCACGGAGGATGCCGGAGGGATCACGATCACAGACCTGGGAAGCGCGAACGGAACGTTCGTCAACTCCTCGCCAATCGCCTCAAAACGGATCAAGCACATGGACCTGATTCAGATCGGCAGTGTCATGATCGTTTTCAACGATCCGGACAATCCCGGTCTCGAACAGGAGTCAGGCACGCAGGAGAGCGGCCAGATTGACAACACCGGATACACGTTTGACTTTCTCCGGCAGGTTGTCAAGCGCCTTGAACAGAACATTGCCCGGGTCTTCAAAGGGAAACCGGAGGTCATCCGCGACGTGATTGTCTGTCTGTTCGCGGACGGCCATCTGCTGATCGAAGACGTTCCCGGAGTCGGAAAAAGCATTCTGGCGCAGACTCTTGCAAAATCGCTTCAGGCTCAGTACCGCAGGATTCAGTTCACACCGGATATGCTGCCCTCCGACATCACCGGAATGAATGTCTACGATGAAAAGAATCAGACCTTCAAGTTCATGCCGGGACCGATTTTCGGCAACGTCATTCTCGCGGATGAAATCAACCGCACCACGCCGCGCACGCAGTCCAGCCTTCTGGAGTGCATGTCGGAATCCATGGTCACGATTGATGGCAAGGGACATGTTCTGCCGAAACCATTCTTTGTCATCGCCACGCAGAACTCGCAGGATTACCACGGGACCTATCCCCTGCCCGAACCCCAGCTCGACCGCTTCATGATGCAGCTCCGAATCGGCTATCCGAAGCCGGAGGATGAACTGGATATTCTGAACTCTCAGATGACAAGCCATCCGCTGAGCGCCATTTCGTATGTCATCAAAGGAACGGATGTGGTGCACTGCCAGGCGCTGGTCCGCACGGTCAAGGTTTCCACGCAGGTAAAAAACTACATCATTGAAATTTCCAATGCGACGCGCAAACATCCCGCGCTGACAAACGGATGCTCTCCGCGCGCCTCGCTTGCTCTCATGCACTGCTGCCAGAGCCTTGCGGCATACTACGGACGCGATTTCGTCACGCCGAAGGATGTCCGCGACATTCTCTGCACGGTCCTGAGCCATCGTCTGACCCTGAAGCTCCGCCATCAGGCGGAATGGAAATCGGTTGACAATGTCCTGAACTCCATTGTGGAATCCATTAAGCTGGAGAACGAGGAAGTCGCTAAATGAGGATTGCCCTCCCGACGATTCACGGTGGATTGTTTGTACTGGCCGCGGTCATCAGCCTTGCCGTTGCCTATGTCAATGTCGGTCTGGCGACGGCACTGGTTGCCGCGATCCTGACTGCTGTTGCCATCTCCAGTTTCCTCATGGCGCAGTTCTCGCTGTTCGGCATCGAACTGACGCGCGAAACCATGATGGATACCACGTGCAATACGAAAACGACCCTGCCTTTGCGGATCACAAATCGAAGCAGATTCTTCCGTCAGGGAGTCGTCATTTCAGAAAAATCGGAAATGTTTCCCGGAGGGAGACTGAACATCGCGGTCCGGTCGCTGCGCCCCCGGGAAAGCATGATGGTTCCCCGCAGCGTCCGTCTGATCCATCGCGGGCATTTTTCCCTGAACCGGATCTTCGTCTACGGCGGCGATCCCGCCGGAATCTTCCGCAAAACCAAAGTTTTCCAGCTGCCGGGCGACATTCTCGTTTCACCTCGGACGGTGGACATTCCTGCACTGACTCTCCGTCAGAACCGGAAAGTCATGCCCGGACATGACGGCCGGCCGCTCGGCATCGCGGGTCTCGGCAATGATTTTTTCGGAATCCGCCCCTATCGTCATGGAGATGAAATGCGGTTTGTGCACTGGAAATCCACCGCAGCAAAACAGCATCTCATGGTCATGGAAATGGAGGCAAGCACGGTGGATCGCGTCGCAATCGTCCTGGATACTCACGCACCGGACGTCGGCATTGATGATTATGAAAATAATTTCGAATTTCTCATCAGCATTGCCGCCACGATCACAAACTACCTGAGCAACATCTACTGTTTTCTGAGCTTTTTCGCGAGCATCAGCAATGAACAGACTGCGGATATTCACGGCGACGCAACCGGCGTGAAACGCAGAATCCTTTCAGTTCTCACGGAACTCCGCCCGACGGAAACAAAATTTGAAACTCTGCTGTCCAATTCGCTGGAAATGATGGAACCCGGTACTGTGCTGTATGTGCTCTCCATGTCATACTCGCCGGAGCTGGTCTCCGCGCTGGACTTGCTCTCCGAACACCATGTGCACATTCACTGGCTGTATGCGCCGAAAATTAATTTCCCGTATATTGACGCGGAAACACCACTTGTGCTCACTCCGGCAAAAATCAAAATCGACAGGAACCGCCAGAACGTGCCCGTCGTCCTCTCGTGCAGAACCAAAATCGAGGATGTGCTGAATTGATGAAACTTGTCGAACGAATCAGACAATTCTTTGCCGACTGGCGGGAAAACGCCAGAACGAAAATCGTGGATACTTCCCACCTGCGGAAGATGCCCGAACGCGGCCCCCTGCACTGGGTCTATACGCTTCTGTATGCCGTCGCCATGGTAGCAGTACTCTGGCAGCACTGCCATCCATTCATTACAATTCTGATTCTGGCAATGATCCTCCCGCTCTCGATACCGGCCTATATTCCATATGCGAAATTCGGTTTCTCCGGACGCTTCATTCTACAGCTCTGCATCGTGATCTTCGCTCTGACATGGACGTTTTACCGCATCAAAACCGGAATCACGGTGGACAAGACCGCCGTGGAACTGATCGGAGTCGCCGCAACCACCTTCCTTATGGGACGGCGCAACAGGGATTACGGCTATCTCTTCCTGATCAGTCTGTTCCTGATGATCTACGGAGCTCTTCTGCCGCGAATTCTCTACCTCCTCCTTCTAAGCGGAGCGGTCGTCCTGATTCTGGCGATTCTGTACTGCAAACGTCCCGTCAACCTCTCCGGCGATCCGGATATCAGAATGCCGGAATTCCGATTCCGGCAGACCTGGTTCTTTTACCTCTGCCATCTTTCTCTGGCAGCGGTTCTGTTCTTTGCAGTCTTCAGCCTGATTCCCACCCGGCCGACCAGAACCAAAGGAGCGTTTGAAGTCTCTTTCCTGACCGACAAAGACGCCTTCACACCCCCCAGTATGCAGAAATGGCTCCGAGGCGACAACATTAAAATGGATCCGAAAGCGCCTGTCTACATCCGACACAGCACCAAACCGGATACTCTCGACAATTCCGGGAAACCGATGAACGTCACAAACTCAAAATCCTCCGCAAAAACAGAAGGCGACGGCTCCGGATCGACGCAGGGGGAGGATCTTGTCTTCTCCGTGAAAATGCCGTTGAAACTTTATCATCTGGTACAGCTCTACGATGTCTACAGCGGAACCGCCTGGAGTGTCTCCCACCAGTTGAAAAACGGTGCTCTGCGGAACTTTCCGAAACAGCTCCGTCTGCCGACCTTTCACGACGTCGAAGCAAACTACACCATCCAGAAATGGATTTCCCCGAAACTCCCCTCGCCCTTCCGGCCGGTCATGTTCAACTCATCGGAAAACGCGGAAACTGTCCGCATCTTCCAGAACACCTTTTTCAATGCGGAACTTTACGGGCGCCAATATCCGCGTCTACCCTTCAAATACAAGGTTTCCAGCCGGATCTTTCTCCCCCTTGATCAGCAGAGAATCCCTCCGAATGACAAACGCAAAACGGTCTACTGGATGGAACGCACTCCCGCCAGACACTATCTTCAGCTTCCCCGGAAAAAAATATCCAAGCGAGTTACCGATCTTGTGAAGGAGATCACCCGAAATGTGCAAACACCTTATGAAAAGGCAATCGCGCTGCGGGATTATCTCCGGAATAACTACAATTATAAACTCAACGCGGAAAAACCGCCGGCAAACCGGGAACTCACCGATTTCTTCCTTTTCGAACTGAAAGAAGGACACTGCGAATATTTCGCAACAACCCTCGCTGTCATGGCACGCCTCGCCGGACTCCCGGCACGAATCGCAACCGGATTCTCTCCCGGTAACTACAACACTCTCACAAATGCCTTTGATGTCTACGAATACCACGCCCACGCATGGACGCAGATCTTCTTCGACGACAAGGGATGGCTGACCTTCGATGCCACTCCCCCTCAGAATATCATCTCCCGCACCACCCCGCTGGGAATCGGAATGCTCCGCGATCCCTTCGGCGACGAATGGAAAATCTCCCCGCCGGAATTGACCCAGGCAACCATAACCTATCTCAAGCAGGCCATTCTCGAATCGGAAAAAGAAAAGAAAGAAGAAATTTCCAAAGTCGACGAACTCATCGCGGCAGCTTTGAACAAAGACTCTCTCAAGGAAAAAGAAGCCGTCAAAAAGAAACCCGGGAAAACGGAGAAAAAACCAGAAAACTGGATCGGAAAAACCAACGATCTGCTGAAAAAGATCAATAATGCCATCGGGGATTCCATCGCATCCATCCGGGAATATCTGGCAAACAACTGGCAGCTCACGCTTCCGCTGGTAATCGTCCTGCTGTCACTCCTCATTACACTCAAGATGGTAATCGTTCAACTCCGCCAGAGAAATCTGCTGAAACGGGCGCTTCAATACCTGGTGCAGGCCTCCAATCCGAAAACGGACAATGCCCAGCGCATCCGCTGTATGTATTGGTGTGTCAGGCTTCTGCTGAAACGGGCAAATCTGCCGCGTATCAAAAATCAGGAGCTCCTCGCGTATGCGGAATCATTGAAACATACAGACGAGGAACTCGCTCAGGACACACTCTTCCTCTTCGGACAATTCTACATGGTCGAATATGGAGACTATCACCCGGATCTCTTCGAGACAGAAAATGCCCTCAACCGGACAAACGACATCAAAGATGCCGTGTTTCGGATCATCCGCGCCCCGAAACAACAGCATGAATCCGCCGGTCGTCAAACTGCAGCGGCAGAGTTCCCCCGCAAACCTGTATGAAGTGGCGATAAATCCGCTCCGCATCCTCCCGTGAAGCAAAACACGACGGCTCTTTCATCACTTCCTCAAAGGAAGCAATCAGAATCCCGCTCAATTCGTCATAAAATGCTTTGAGTCCGTCTGACACGGACACCCCCGCACGGAAATGCTTCTGGTAAAGTTCCATGGCTCCGACAGAAACCACTCTCGTATGCGGATACCCTGAACACATCAGATTCCAGTTCTCTCCATCGGCATTCTGATCTCCCGCGGAGCGGAAATCTGTCCGCAGCAGAACACATGGAATATCCAGGAAACGAGCCGCCAGGAACTCAGCAACCGTTCCGGAATCCAGATCGGAACCATCAAAATTGAACAATGCCATCTGCGACTCCAGCAGCATCCGGTAATCATTGTCGCGAATCTCCAGCGGTGACGGCCGGAGCTGATTCTCCTCCCGCTGCGGCAGATTCGCAACATACTTTCCACCCGAATTCTCCCGGATTGACTCCGCAAGAAGATGGTTTCCGATCACATCCTTATGACAAAACAACGCTCCTGCAAAATAATAATGAACCGTCATAGCGACCTCTTCTTTTTCAGTTTTCCGATACAATAGGTCAGGAACCGGCAAAAGCAAATTCTTTTCAAATTTTCCGGAAGCTTCTGTATGGAATTTTCCTTGGATTTCAAGGACAGAATTCTGCTGAAGCGCTCAAAAATCGAACCATTTCCGCACGATCAGCCCGCGCTGCCAAGAACGTTCAAATGACAAGTTCCGTTTCAATATCGCCTCCAGGATGAATTGCCGTAACTTGCAAATATTCAAAGGATTATCAGTACAGAAATCCTTTATTGCGTCAGGGAACTTGAAGATTAACCGCTTCGTGTGGTGCAGGAATCCGAACAGACGACTTTGCTGCCCAAACGCATGAAAGCAGAGAATCGTTTTCCGCCTGCGATTCTTCTTGATTTTCTCCGTCTTTTTCACGGAAAAAGTTGCAATCCGCAAAAAAACATGTAAACTATTTCCCGATGTTGCATACAATGCGGAGCCTTCATGAAACAGCTTTTGAGTTTTCTTTTTCTCGCCGTTATGTTCTCCCTGTCCGCAATTGAGGGACAGGTTGTACCGACGCTCTCCAAAAACATGGAAGATCAGTGGATCGAACTGCTTCCGGAACGTCCGCCGATCATCAATGCGATCTCCACGGTGGTCCGCGGACAGCCATTTCAACTCCGCTTCTTTTTCCGCAATCCCGCACTTGCCGGCCAGAAAGCCGATGTGGCAGCATCCGTGAGAATCACCGATCCGAACGGACGCATCCTGCATGAAACCAAAGAGGATGTCACTCTCTGCCGTGCGCTCCGCACCGACAAGCGGAATTTCTCTCTTTCCCCGTTTCATCTTGCCATGAATTTTGACGACCAGAATCCATCCGGACCTTACCGGATTGATGTTCTCCTGAAAGACAGAAACTCCGGAGCAACCGTTCCACTTCAAACCACCATCCAGCTGGCGGACGCCCTCCCCCGGAGCAAACCGATCCCGTGGCAGAAGATGCTGAACGAATACTACGCCGATCAGCATCCGGAACAAATTCTCTCTGCCTTCCGGGAAATGCTGAAGTTTCTGGAAAAGGGAAAACAGGATCATAAATTCAACCCGATTCCACGCACAGCTCCGTTCTATTTTCTTCTGCAGGACAATCCACAGACCTGGCACGATTTCTTCCGCCTGACGGACACTCTCCCCCACAAACAGAAACTATATGCGGCGGGTATCATCAACTCACTTGGTCCGGATGCAGTGAAGCAAGCATCCGCGGTTGTCGGACAGGAAACGCGCTCCCTGCTGAACCGTCGGGCAGTCAATCTTTTCCTGGTAAAGAAGGTCTCTCTTCCGCTCCATCTGGACATTCTCTGGAGCGAATTTTTTATCCGAGGCACAGCAGATCCTCTGAAAAAAATCATCGGTTCGCTGGACCTTCTCCGCAGCAACATGACTCCGGCACAGTTCAAAACGCTCAAAGCGCCGACAAAACAGGACCGGGAGAATCTGATGAAAACCATGATCGGCCGTGCCGCCCTCTGGTCCCTGTCTGCCAATGCAAAACAGCATAAGCTGGTTCTGTTCTATCTGGAAGGCTTTTTCCTTCACAAAAAAACCGGCTCTGATTTCTCCCGGGCCGTAGTGGGACTGATCCTCAAAAAAATTATTGATGAGCAGAACACGAAAAAAAACACCAATGCGCCGTCAGAACCCAGTCTGCCGGACCGGAATGCACATTGATTTTCACGGAAACGAATCCCAATCCATTGAAAAAACCATTTTTCATGATATAGTAGCCGGAATTTTTGACAGGAAGAAACATGAACCAGCGGATCGCCGTCGCACTCAAGCAATATTTCGGATTTGACACGTTTCTGGATAATCAGGAAGAGATCGTCGATGAAATCATGTCTGGAAAAGATCTCTGTGTCGTAATGCCGACCGGTGCGGGAAAATCCCTCTGCTATCAACTGCCGATTCTGCTCTGTGAAGGCTACGGCATCGTGGTCTCCCCCCTGATCTCGCTGATGAAGGACCAGGTGGACGCCCTTCGCGAAAAAGGCATCCCGGCGGCTTACATCAATACCACAGTCCCCATGCGGGAACAGTTCCGGATTCTTGAAGATACGGAAGCGGGATTCGTCAAAATTCTTTATGTTGCACCGGAACGTTTTCAAACGGATTCCTTTCAGAATTTTCTCTCCCGGACTCCGCCGGAAATCATGGTTGTGGACGAAGCCCACTGCATCAGTCAGTGGGGACACGATTTCCGTCCATCCTATTTGAAACTCGGCGAGGCATCGGAACGGTATGCGATCCGGCAGGTCTGCGCGTTCACGGCAACAGCAACCAGCAAAGTCCGCAGCGACATTCTGGAACAGTTGAGGCGTCCTTCGATGCAGCTCCATGTAGCGGGATTCAAACGGCCGAATCTCTCTTTTTCTGTCGTGACATGTTCCGGGCTCGATGAAAAAGACAGAATCCTGAAAAAACTGCTGGAGAAACACGTTCCGACCATCATCTACGCGTCTACCAGGAAAACGGTTGAACAGCTCGCAGAGGAATTCGACCTCATTGCCTATCATGCCGGGATGAGTGATGCGGCAAGAACCGAAGCACAGGACCGCTTCATGAATGATCCCTGCCCGGTGCTTGCCGCGACCAATGCGTTCGGAATGGGAATCGACCGTCCGGATGTACGTCTAGTCATCCATTACAACATCACTGGATCGCTGGAAGCCTACTATCAGGAGGCAGGACGCGCAGGACGCGACGGCGAACCCGCTGAATGCGTTTTTCTCTTCTCATACAGAGACCGCTACATTCAGGAGTTTCTGATCGACAAAAACAATCCTTCCGAGGAACTGGTCCGCGAACTCTACGACACCCTTCTGCAATCGGCTCTGGCAAATAAAACAACGGAACTGGAACTGTCTCCGGAAGACCTTCTTCCGCTGCTGGAATCAGCAAAAAATGAAGCGCAGGTGACAGCCGCCCTGAGCGCCCTGGAATCCGGCGGCTGTATTCAGCGGGGCTACCGCCGAGTGCCCGGCCTTCTCTCTCTCTCACAGGAGCCGGAAGAGCTGATGCGGCTTCATGAAGCGCAGTCGACCCAGCGTTCCCGTTTTCTCTATCGCTGCGTCCGTCATTTCGGCAGGGAGCTGACACGTCCGGTTTCCTGCTCCTGCGAACAGCTTGCCGCCATTGCGGGATTGAGCGTGGAACAGGTGGAACGGGTGCTGAAAAATCTCGATGGACAATGTCTGCACTGGACAATGCCTTCCGCCGGCAGAACCATCGAACTGCTTCATCCGGAACAGGAGGAGCCGGGTATCGACTTCGACGAACTGCGGAAAAAACGGGATTTCGAACTGGAACGTCTGGACGAAGTCATCGCCTATACCAGAACCCGGGAGTGCCGTCAGGCATATCTGATCTCTTATTTCGGAGAGAAAACCGAGGGCTGGAAATGCGAAAACTGTGATCTCTGTACACTCTCCCGCCGGGAACCGCCGGCGAAACGCGAGCTTACGGAACAGGAAGAGGAAGCGGTCCGGGCCATTCTGCACACAATTGATGCCTTCTCCGGACGCCTCGGCCGCGGAAAACTGAGTCTGATCCTCGCCGGTGCCCGACGCCCGGAAATCACTCAGCGCGGACTCGACCGTTCGCCGATGTTCGGACGTCTGCGCCGCTTGAAGCAGAACCGGATTCTTCTGTACATGAAAGCGCTCGAAGATGCCGGATGCATCGACCGTGTCGGCAGTCATGAATATCCTTGCCTGGACCTGACCTGTTTCGGAGCAAACGTTCTTGCAGGAATCGAACCTCTGCGCCTTGCTTTGCCCGAAGAACCCGACGCACCCGCAAAACCGGAAAGGAAATCACGCAGCAAGTCCGTATCCTCCCCCTTACCGAATGCGCTCGGCGCCACGGGATCTGCGGAATCCGCGGAGGGACTTTACGAACAATTGAAACGACTCCGTGCCCAACTGGCGGAAAAGCGTCATGTCCCTCTCTATCTCATTCTTTCGAACGAGGCGCTTGCTGAACTTGCGGAACGCAGGCCAGCTTCCCCCGAAGAAGCACTGGAAATCAAGGGAATCGGACCGGCAAAGCTCAACACCGTGGTCCGTCCGTTTCTGGAAGCGATCCGAAAATACGCGGAATCGGAGGAATAGCCCGGCGGCACGGATTATTCAAGGAGTCGCCGGAGCACCGGTGCCATACCTTCCGACATGCGGTAGAATCCAAGATCGTTCGGATGACAATTATCGGCAATACACTCATCGGAATCATCGCCCAGCAGAGTGGAACCGTCAAGAAAATGGACATTTCCGAAGCCGGATTCCCGGAACTGTTCCATGTTCCGCCGATGGATGGATGCCCATCGGCGGTTCTGCTCCGCCGATTCCCCCGGATAAAGAATTTTGGAAACAGTCAGGATCGGCACCTTCGGATGCTTCGCCAGCAGAATCCGGACAAATTGCGGAAGAGTCTCCTCCAGTTTCTCCGGAGTCGTATTGGGATCATAATCCAGAAGATAGAGTCCCGGCGATTCAATTGACGCAAGACGTTCCGCGACTTCCGGTTCTCCCCTTCCCGCTCCGGCAAATCCCATGTTCAGCACCGTACGGTTCAAACGTCGAGACAACCGGTTCGTATAGCATAATCCCGGACGCGACGCACAGCAACCCTGCGTAATTGAGGTCCCGTAGCAAACCAGGGGACGAAAATCCATCCGCGGAGTCGGAGATGCAAGCTCCGCCCCATCCTCAAAGCCGATCTCAAAGGATTCCACTTGAGCATACAAAGGGAAATTCAGTGTAAATTCCCGCATCTTCCGCATCGGATCAGCCGACTGAAAAACCGATGAGGCATACTTTGCGGACAATCCGCTCAAAGTATCGAAATTCAACCGGGAAACGCCGATGAACACGGATCTTTGCGGCTCCCCGAGATAGAGATCAAATCCCAGGCGGCCGTAACTCATGATGTCTGCATCGTTGTCACGCAGCCGAACCGACGCCCGGACCATGATCCTCCGGGAATCCGTCCGGAAGCGGAGCTGTCCCCCGGCAGACTGAACACAGTGAGCCTCAACCCCCGGCGGCAGTCCACTCCCTTCAAGACGCAGGAAACCGACTTCCGGCCCGCAGCGATGAAATCCCTCCAGAAGAAGCGGCTCGGAATCCGCTTTGTACCATACCATACCGTTTTCATCCACGGCATGGACTTTCATATAAGGATCATCTCCTCTCATTTTCTGTTTCTCCCTTCTGTTTTCCGACGGGGAAATTCATTTGCACCGCCGTTTTTCCCGGTTCTGCTGCCAGAAGCTTTCCATTGCGCAGTATGGCACAGCATGGGTTATCCATCTTCAGGCGCTTTCCATCCGGAAGTTCCGCATATCCCGGGACATAGAACGCCGCAAGCACAGTCCCACTGACGGAATCGGCAATGGCATGAATCTCCGGGGAAGAGGTTTTCAGGCGTTTGAAGTCCGCTTTCGAACCATCGTCTGCCACCGGACGAACCACATAAAAATAACCGGCCCCCTCTTTTTCATGAGGAATGGTCAGAGTAAACAATTTTCCGCGGGCGTTCCGGCTGGAAAGATAACCGATAACCTCACTCCACCGCCCTGTCCGTTCAAACGGTTCCAATTCCACCTTGCAGCCGTCGGGAAAGAGATATTCGACATTGTCATGCAGAATCGACTTTACTCCGTGAAGACGTCCCGGACCATTCCCCGCCGATTCCGGAAAAATGACAACGGGCCCCCGGAAGAAGCAGCTGTTGATCGTCGTAGCACTCCCCGCAGAGATGGAACTCCCAAGAAACACCAGATAACGGTCCAGGAAAAAAGCGGTTTTTTTAGCTTGGAAATTCCCGTGTTTCAGCTCCTGCATCGTCACCGCCATTCCGTTGCAGGAGAGACCGCCGACAAGCCCCGACTCATTGTAGAAGGCCTCCTTTTTCCAGCACCCGGGACAGCGCAACTCCTCCGTTCCCCCCTTCTGCGGAGCAGTGATGCCGGGCAGACGCCGCCAGTTCCAGAACTGCGGAATATCCCGGTATTCCTGATTGTCACGGCGAATCTGAATCATGCCGTTCCCCATCAGGCGTCCCTGCAGATTCTCCCGCCCGACCGTCTCACTGCCGATCACTCGGGCGGAACACATCCGCAGCGAAACATAGTAATCCGGACGACGGTGCACCAGAAAATCCGAACTGGCAAAGTATTTGGTCCCGGATGTGATTTCCGATTCCGGACAATCCGGACGCACCTTCCGCAGGACCTTCACCGCCTTCTGATACGCTTCGCCAAGTCTTTTTTCCGTGCCGATGCCGACATATCTTCCGCAGGCGTTCAAATCCAGGTTCCCCCGGTGGATCACCCAGCGAACTCCGTTGCTCCAATAATCGGCAAGCAGAGCAGCTTTTTCAGGAGCCAGAGCCAGTGAGGTCCCATCCAGAAGCTGAACCAGTGAGACATTGTCCACAAAAAAATGACGTCCGTAATTTCCGAACTGCAACTGGGGACCGTGCTGATGGTAGGCGCCATCCGCCTGAAGCCCCTCTTTGCCGGGTTCCGCACGAACGATGGCATCGTTCAAAACGCCGCGTCCCAGATTTGCCCGCTCCGGCTCATCATAAAAAATGCCGCGGTACAACTGGATTGTCGCCATCCAGATCCGGTTCTGTCCGGTGCTTTTTTGATCGAAGCCGGCACGTTCGAAATAGAGTTTTGCAGAAGCCAGCATGGAAGGAGAAGTCTGATCCCCGAGAAGAAAAAAGATTCTGCTGAGAGCAATCGGCGTACCGATCTGCTGCTGCCACCAGTTACTGCTCAGGAAGGCACCTTTTCCCCAGAAGGTCATGCCGCGTTCGATCGCATCAAGAATTCCGGGATCCGCTTTTTTCCGATATGCCGCGGCAAGGATTCTCAGATTTGCCAGATGCCTGGAGGGGTCCCATTTGTCTCCCGTGGTATCCTGATACCGGATGTCCGGCCAGGAACCATCCGGTTTCTGAGCGGAGAGAAGTTTTTTGACATGAGAGGAATGCACAGAAGCATCGAACACCGTCCGCTCTGCGATAGTCTGCCATGCTTTTTTCAGCTCTCCGCCGGAAACGGAAGTCAATGTGCAGGATGCTGCCAGTGCACACAACAATAGAGTTTTTTTCTTCATATTCCCTCATCGGTCAGATTGAGATAATAGTGGTAAACGGTCGTCCCTCCTTTGCTGGAATTGGGATTTTCGTATTTCAATTTGCCGACATTCCCGGCAAAAAACAGAGCATTGACGGAAAGGCGAACCGGATCATGCCGTCTCCATGCCAGGAATGATTCGTCCGGAGGCAGGGCGGAAAACCGTGTGACGTTCGGATGCATGAAGACACAATACCCGTCAAACAGGTAAAGTTTGTGTCCGGGAGACTTCACCTGATTCAATTTTTTATACTTGAATTGAGCATTTTGCGAAGCAGGATTTTTGACATTCACATATCCGCAGATATTGGACATGGTGTAGGAAGAACCGTAGTATCCGAAACTCCCGTTCCAGAGATCGAACGTTCCGCCGCCCGAATACACCTGAAGGTTCTCCGCGTAGGAACTCGGACAGATCGGCGAGGCCGGAGCCTTGCTGGTATTGCCTTTCCTGATAAAAAATGACTTGTCGTATTCCGCCATCAAATGAGGCCAGTTGACATACTCGTCATAAATCAGTCGAGCGGGAACGACAGAATTGTCATTGTCATTGGAATAGAACGTGAAATAATTGCCGCACTGCTTGAGAAGATTGACACATGCAATGTTCCTCGCCAAAGCTTTAGCCTTGTTCAGCGCAGGCAGAAGAATTGCCATCAGGATCGCAACGATTGCAATCACCACAAGAAGTTCTATCAGAGAAAAATGTCTTGCATCTCTGAATTTTTCTTTTCCGGGAGTCTGGCTCATAGACTTTTTTCCTTTCTTTTAAGAAATGGTTTGGTTTTTATATGATTTACAACAAATTCAGCCGTTTTGCTCAAGGGTTCTCCGTTCCATCTGGTAAAGGCTTGCGCCTTCTCCCAGAGCCGGACCGACTGAGAGCCAATAGGTCAGGAAGCGTTCGCTCAAATCGATCTCCGCAACGGCATAGCCCGGATTCGCCCTGGTCTCCGTGCAGATGGTGCCATCCGGACGGATCACACGGGCGGGAACCGGCTCTTTCGCTTCGCCCTGCGAAACGGATGCGGCAAGATAAACGCCATTGTCCATCGCACGCGTCCGCCAGACGTGCTCCCAATGGAGAGGATCACCATCTCCGGCAAGCGGAAACAGTACGATTTCCGCACCGTTCAAACGCAGCATTCGGACACTCTCCGGGAACCAGTTGTCCCAGCAGGTCGCCACCCCGACCCGCCCGAAATCCAGCTCAAAGACAGGAAAAGAATTTCCCGGCAGAAATCCTGACTCACTTTCGCTTAACGTCAGATGAACTTTCCGATATTTTCCGACGGTTGATCCGTCGCGACCAATCAACAGGGCGGTATTGTAAAGGCACCCATTCTGTGTCTCGGCAAAGGTGGTGACTAAATAGGAATTCAACTGCCGGGCATACCTGCTCAGAAACTGGAAATATGGACCATCATCCCGCTGGACCCGTTCCGAAAGAGGCAGATTGACATTGCGCGTATTCAAGTTTTCCGGCAGAAGAATCAGATCCGGTTTCTTCACCTCGTGACGGAGCCGTTCCAGGAGTCCGGAAATCAAATTCAGATTCTCCTCCGTGGTACTTCCCGGAGGCGGATTCAGCTTGGTCGTCACCAGGCAGACCGGACGCCGTTTCCATCCCGCAGATTCCAGCTGCGGTTCGAAAAAGCGAACATCCGCCGCGGTCCAGCGGCTGAACAGCTCCAGAGACACCCCGGCACTTCCGGCAGGAACCGGAAGAATCCGCTCGAAAGCACCGTCTCCATTGCGATGCAAATAATCTCGTGCAATCATTTTTTTCATCGGATCAAGCCAGTTCACAACCGCACCGAAGCACTCCGGAAGAATTTTCCCCACAACTTCCGTACGGATGAAAAAACGAAGCGCTCCTCCCGCCGGCAAAGAATAAAAAAGAAGATGTCCTGCCATTCCCCCGTTCTTGCCGTTCCGAAGAATGGAGTAACTGTTCTCTCCGCTCGTAATTTCCGGAACAGGACGGACCTGGTCCGCAACAAATGTTTGGTGTTCCTTCCAGTACATAAAACCTCCGCGGTTTTGATTGCCTCTGTCTAGTATTAATTATAGTCGATCTTTTCAAAAAGCAAACCAGCGAAAATGAAGAAAATATACGAAAATCACAGATTTCCCAGTTCCGGCGGCATAGCTGCCGCAAGAGTCATCCCGCTCCGACTCTCCAGACGAACCTTCCTGATCCAATGCGGAATCAGAATCCGGTCGAAACGTTTCAGAGGAAACGTCTCCTCCCGGGCCGTCACGGAACCTTCACCGTCGGTCACGATCAAAACACGAAAGGAGTCGTGTTCCACTTCCGCAACTCCATGAATCTGAATTTGTTCCATTCGAAAGCAGTTTGTATAACGGGAATCGAAAAGGGAAAAGCGTTCCCCTTCCCCGTCGAGCGGGAGTTTCCGTGGATTCACAAACAGACTGCGCCGGATCTCATCTACGGAATGCTCCCGAAAATCAAACATCGACACAGCAAAATCCACGTCACGTCCCATGAAACGAGCCTGCTCCGGAAGAACATAGCCACCTCGTTCAAACTCAATGCGTACAGCAAAATCGGTCGGTTCCATGATCTCGATCATAAAAACCCCTTCGCCGATCGCGTGCGGAAATCCGCCGGGGACAAAAAACACATCACCAGGATGCACCGGAATTTTTTCAAAACAGGAAAGAAGCGCTTTCTCATTCTGCTCCAGAATCGCGCTCCGAAACGCCTTCTTTCCCGGAAGATGCTGAAATCCGAGATAGATATACGGTGTTTCCGAACGGCTTCCCAAAATCAGATATCCTTCGCTTTTACCGTGATCTGAATTCAAAAAACGACGTGAAAACGATACTGTCGGATGGCACTGCATGTGCAGGCGGATCGAAGAATCCAGAAATTTCAACAGAAAACCCGCACTCTTTCCAAAATATGCCAGATGCTTTTCCCCCAGAATTTCAACAGGATACCGCTCCAGGAGTTCCGTGAAAAACAACTTTCCGCATTCCGATGCAGACAACAGGGAGAGGCCTTCCGACACAAGTTCTTCCCGTCCAATATTTTTCGCCAGTGTTGTCGAAAGAATCCAATCCTCTGGGAAATGAGTATCCGCAGGATTTGACGCCATGGAAATCTCATCCAGAGTCCGTCCGCCGAGATAGGTGCGCCACACCCGGTTCGGTTCTATTCGGAAGAGTGCCGGACATCTCATGCTCCCAACTCCTTTCTCATGCGCAGGACCATCTGCCGCGCATCTTTCAAAATCAATTCTCCTGCAATGTTTTCCAGTTCTCCGTCTCCGAAAATAACTTCCGCCTCCCGATTCATCTGAATCCGGCAGAACTCTGCATTTTCATAATTCGGTACCCAGAGATAGTCGAATTCCTCTCCCGACGCATATTCCACATGACAATTCGCACGGATCGGTACCGGAAGAGTTCCGCTCTCCTCTAAAACACAATCAAATATTTCATTACCAATAAGTTCCATATTCCATAAATCCGCTGTAACAAAAAAGAACCACCCCTTGCCTTCCTTTCTGCACAGAACAAGCGGAAGACCGTTATCGGAATTCATAATAACTTTGGAATCAATGACTTCAACCTCCTGAAGATCCATTGTCAACCCATGAAATGAATCTTCACGGCTGTCCGTCACACGAATCCCCGTCAGGCGATGCAGCGGTCCTCCCGGCAAAGCATCAAACAAACATCCCTCCGGAGAAACCGACCCAAAGGGCGCACTGGCTACAACTCTTCCGCCATTCCGTACAAACGATTCAATGTCATCTGCAAGTTTCTGATCCATAACAACTTGATATGGAAGGAACAGGAAGGAGCAGAAGAAGGGATTTTTTCCAGAAACCTGTTCCGGAGTCACAACGGCAAGAGGAATGTTGCGCTGAAAACAAAGCTCAGCAATGCCAAGTCGCGACCGTGCAGGCTGATCATCTCCGATGATATGTCGTATCCGATTGTTCATCGCCTTGACCGTAACATTCGTTCTCCGATCATACAGCACGGCTGCAGTTTTCACCGGGGTCAGGCGTGAAGCATCCGGATAACGTTTCAGAAATGCTCCGAATTTTTCAGCGGCCTCTGCACGGCGACTGAAAGAGCCGTCAGCACGCACCAATCCGCGTCCTCCCAGTTGGAATCCGCTCCGGAAAGGCTCCCATTTCCAATAGATGGAACCGCATGCGCCCTGAAAAAGAGCTTCGAAATTCCAGTCAATCAATTCATGCGGCAGCACACGTTCGCAGGGAAACAGTTCCGAATAGCAATGACTCTGCATTTCCGCGACCATGAACGTACCATTTCCTGCCGACGCAGCTCCGGCAAATGTAAAAGTCCGTAAAGACGGCGAATTCTCCTTCAGAAGACGCCCTCCTGTCTTCGGATAGAACGAGATGCCGAAACAATCCACGGCTTTTGCAAGTTGCCAGTCATCAGTTCCGCGATCAAACTCGCTCCAGACGGCATTGCTCATCACATTGTCGGCCGTTACCGGATGAAGCGCATCCGCTCCCCGGACCACATCAGCCCATTCCGCTGCGATTTCCGCCAGCCGCATCACCCGGAACTCCTCCCAGTCCGTATCCGGCACGATGGACGCCCAGGTAACGGGGTCCAAACGGATCTGCGAAAAATCCGTATATGATTTTTTCCAGACCCTGTTCAATGACTCAATTTGTACATATTTTTTTCTCAACCATTCGCGAAACAAGTTCAAAGTCCACGCATCAAAGGATTTGAAATGCGTCTCATTCCAGAGATCCCAGGCGCAAAGCGCAGGCTCGTTTTTCAATTCACCGACGACGAACTCCAGAAAGCGCTTGATTCGGGCATTCACTTCCGGATGGTTGTAATTCAACTCCCCAAGACCGTTCTGCATCAGCGCAGCAGTTCCATCGAAATTCTCCACGGCAAACTCCCGCCGCCACTCCGAGTCCGGCAGATACTCCAGATCAGAAACCTGGCCTGTTAATTCCACAATCACGCCAAGTCCATATTCCGCAGCAGCCTTCAGGAACGAACGCTGCACTTCAACATCCGCCTTGCCGTTCCGATAGAAAACCGGCGGCCAGATCACAACTGTATTCATCTCCAGCGATGCGATCATCGCACAGACAGCGTTCCATTTCTCTGCTCGGGAATCCTCTTCCAGAAGAACAACACACCCATGAAAAAAACGATCAAACATGCCTCCACCTCATAACATAACAAATTGATGAACAATGACTTACAATTGCTCTCTCCGCCTCGGTCATAGGTCCGTAAACCGATGCTCCCCCGGAAAAGAAACACCATTTCACATTCGCAACTCCGAACTCGATTTCCTGGATAAGCGTCGGATCAGACGGACGGAAAAACGTAAATGCCAGACAACTCCCTTCCGGTGGACTCCCCGAAAAAACGAATTCATATCTCAATTCATCACAACGGCAGCTCAGGATTCCATCCGCCACAAACTCCACCACCGGCTCATATTCCGCGCGACGACAGAAATGAAACCGCTGACAGCACCGGAGTTCCTTTTCCGTACCCTCCGGTAAAGATTCCGAAACAAACAGATTTCTGGGAACCAGCTCTTCTCCCCCCCGCAGCAGCAATACCGGAAGAAATGGAATTTCCGGTCCGGAATAAGGAGCCGGAATCATTCGTCCGAAATAGGGCAGCGGCATGAATTTTGCACTGACATCCACCGTCACATCGTTCTCCCCCGTGATCCGGTTATGCCAGAAAAACATATTTTTCGTCATTCTGTTTTTCAACGGTACCACATAGTGAACCCCGGAAGAAATGGAATTGGCACAGAGAATTCCTGGACCATTCAGATAATGCAGAAACGACTCACGTTCCGCAAGGACCGGCAATCGCGATTCATGAGAACCGGAAGCAAACCGGAACGCCATCGCGAGTCCGTAAACGCCATATCCCTGGGCCTGGACATGGGTGGTATATTCATCCCAGATTCCCTGATTTCCCCCTTTGTCACGGAAAATCTGTCCTTCCGGAGAAATCCCGCAAAGCCGGAAAAAGGAGGTCAATTTTTCAGCTGCCCCATCCGCTTCAGAGGAATCCAGCAGATGCCATTTCGAGGCAATCTCCCAGAGGAACACTTTTTTGATTTCCGCTTCCCCCCGCAGGGAACGTCCCCATTTTGCCAGCTCGCCCTTCCCATCAATCAGGAAGCGTGCAGAAACGCAGAACTCTTTCAGGATCATCATGATCCGATCATGCCAGATACTCCGGAACTGAAACAGTTCATCATAATGAAGCAACAGTCCGATGATCTCCGCACTGTACGCATCAATCCTGCGGTCTCCCCGGCTTCCACGGGAGTCATCATCATTGAAGAAGCCATCGCCGAGCCAGGCATCCATCATCCGTTCGATGTAAACATCCGGTTCGCTTTCCGGTTTTTCAATCAACCCGAAGCGAAGGCGCATCACATCAATCAGCGCAGCGGCAACGCAATAGTTTCTTGATGCCTCCCGCAGATAGTGCATATCCAGCTGTCGGACAAAACGGGAAAACTCTTCCCATTCACCGGGAGAAAACAGCGAAACAAACGTCCCTTTTTCCCCGCCCGACAAAAACATGGCATACAGCAGAGCAAATGTCGTCCACGCGCTCCGCCGGTCATCCACCCGCACAGATGCCAGCGTCCAGAGGCGGCAGCAGCGCTTCAGATCAACACTTCCGCACATCCACCCGGATTCGATTCCCCGAATCACACCGCCCAGCACCAGCCAACCGGAATCTTTGCAGTCAATTTCCGAATCCACGACCATCCGCCCTTGTTCATCCGTATGTTTCGCGGCAAACTCCAGAGCACGATCCAGAAGAGGCAAATAAAAAGATCGATCCATATTTCCTTCCCGAGCATATTTTCCATCCTTCTTGAGACAATATATCCCGGAACAAAAGAAAAACAGTATCAAAAAACAAGAAAAATATACAAAAATCAAGGATTTTGAACAGCCGGCCCTGTGGAGGCATCCAATTCCTTCCTGGATTCACGGCGATAAGAACTCGGCGTACAGCCGAAATGCAGATGGAAAAAATTCGAAAATGAAAACAGATTCGGAAACCCCATATATTCCGCAATCTCTCCGATTCTCATATCGGAAAATTCCAGAAAATGGGCGGCGATCCGCGCCCGCTCGCGGTCGATCAATCCCTTGGCGGAGAATCCGCACTCCTTTCTGATCAGCTCCGATAGATATCCCGCGGAATAGCCGCAGCTCTTTGCCAGCTCCCCGACCGGCAATGGACAGCCGTGACGCTGACGGAGCAGTTTTCTCACATGCAGCAGCAGAGGCGTTTCATGATGCCCCGCTCCCCCCAGAACATAACGGGAAAACAGACCCAGCAGCAGCGATTCCACTAGAATCGTATTATAGGACGCATCGTCGCAAATCAAATTCTCCCCGTTAAAGATATAATCACTTGGAAAGGTGGCCGTCAGCAGCTCCCGGATAGCGTTGATGCAGCCGCGCGTCTCGCGAGAGGACTGAATATGAATCGGAGTGATTCCATTCCCGTTCATTCCCCGGATTTCAAATTTGAAGGAAAAACCGACAAACGCCGTATTGCCGTAGCGCAGAAGGTGCGAAACCCGCGGCGGGACAAACAGAAGATCTCCGGCATGCAGTTTGTACTCCACCTGTTCATCCGCAAAAAAAGTGGCATCCCCCGACTCCGCCAGATTCAGCTGCCAGAAAAGATGGGAATGCATCGGCAGTTTCAGAGCATCCGTATGGCGATGATATTCCCAATACTTCAAAAAAAGGCGAATCACACCTTCCGGCAGCTCCGTTTCCATCGGAAAGGCCTCAACGGCTGAAGAAGCGGGCATAAATTCCCGCCGGCAGGAAACGTCCTGCCTTCCCATCCGGGATCAGCATCTCGCCACACTCGATCCGGTCTGCGCTCTCCGGGAAAACCGCCGCCAGACAGCGCCCGAGAGAGACCGGGGAAAATCCCGGAGAATGACAGCTCAAAATGATAAAATGCGGTCCCTTCAGGTCCAGAATTGCCCGACAGTCCTGAAGCAGTTTTTCCAGACCGTCCTCAATTTTCCAGACCTGTCCCTGCGCACCGCGTCCGAAACTCGGAGGATCCAGAGCAATTCCGCTGTATCGGTTCCCCCGCCGAGCTTCTCTTGCAACAAACTTCAAGGCATCATCGCAGATCCAGCGGATCCGGTTCTGAGTTCCGGGATTCAAACTCTGATTTTTCTTCGCCCATTCGATGATCCCGCGGGAAGCATCCAGATGACACGCCTCCGCCCCGGCCTCCGCCATGGCAAGAGTCGCTCCGCCGGAATAAGCAAACAGATTCAGCGTGCGACATTGTGTCGGAATTTCACGGATGCAGGAGCGCATCCATTCCCAGTTCGGAGCCTGCTCGGCGAAAAAACCGAGATGACCGAAATTAGTCGGTCTCGCAAGGAGCGTCAGCCCGCCCCAGGAGACAAGCCATTCCTCCTCGTGCTTCCGCTTCCAATTCCAAACCCCGCCACCGCTTGACTCCCGATGGAACTCCGCATCCGCCTTGTCCCATTCCGATTGCGGCAGAGAAGGCCTCCAGAACGCGTTCAGCGCCGGACGTATGATTTTATAAGGCCCCGCCTGTTCGAGCTTCCTGCAGCAGCCGGAATCAAGAAGACGGTACTCCAGAATCTTTCCCATAGATCACTTCCCTGCTTCATAAACGATTTTTCCGCGGATCACTGTCATGCGGACCTTGTTGGTTTTCAAATCCAGAAAGGTGATGTCCGCCTTCTTGCCGGGCTTGATCTCGCCTCTCGTAATCAAGCCGAGGTCATGAGCCGGATTGCTGGTGAAACAAGCGGCGGTCAAAGTATCCGGCATTCCGGAATAGTTTGTAAAATGGAGCCATCCGGTTTCCAACGTGGTTGTCGTACCGGCGATGATGCCGCCCATCGTCACGATTCCGTTCGGCCCCTGCTCCAGAGAACAGCTTCCGGCGCCGACTTCGATTCCGTTGCTGACCCCGATCAACTTATCCTGCGGCTTCACGCGGCTGGCCAGATCAACCATTCGCGGATGAATATGGGCACCATCGGCAATGATCTCCACGGAAACGCGGTTGTCTGTCAGCGCAATCAGCGTAAGATCGGAGCGGCGCTGATGGAGCGGCGGCATTCCGTTGAATAAATGGGTACAGCGTCGGGCTCCGGCTTCGATCGCGTTCAGGACCTCCCTTTCACCGGCCATACTGTGCCCCATGGAGGGAATCACACCGTTTTCGAGCATCATCTGAATGAGTTTATCCGCACCTTCGATTTCGGGAGCGAAGGTCATCAGCTTGATTCTGCCGCGTCCGGCTGCAATCAGTTCCGACGCGAAACCGGGATCGAATTTATGAATGAATGCCTTGTTCTGCGTTCCACCTTTTTCCGGATTCAGGAATGGTCCCTCGATATGAATCCCGGCAGGATCCGCGCCGTCGTGTTCCTGTTCGATCATATCGGCGAGATGATCTGCGGTCCGGATCATCTCATCCATCGGAGCGGAGATCATTGTGGGAAAGAAAGTGGTCACGCCGTGTTCCGCCAGCACGGTTGACATGCGATTCATCTGACTATTGTCATTGGAAGCCGCGATGGAGGCGTCAAACCCGCCGCACCCGTGGACGTGGCTGTCGATGAATCCCGGAACGGCGTAGGTATCGTTCAGTTCATAGATCTGGAGTCCCGGTTCACGGACAAACGCGGAAGCCCCGCCGGTGGCGATGATCTTGTCCTCATCGCAAAGGATCCCGCTTGTCGGAATGTTTTCGTGCGGGGTCAAACAATGATCCGTTAAAAAAAGTTTTCTGCTTCTGGCCGGCATAAGTGTTGCTCCATCGAATTTCATGCAAAGTATGTTTACCGGGTAATATTGCAGAGAGACGCCGATATTTCAAATTCAAAACCGCTTCCCGGCAAAAATTATTTTCAGAATCTTGCGGAAAAAGAATCCTTTCGGATACCGGAACGGAAAAAACGATGGATTTCTTTAGAATAGTAGACATCCGCGCGATAGCATCTTTTTTTCATTTCGCAAGTTTTTTTTCGAAGAAAGAATTGAATAAAAATTCATTTCCGGACTTGCGCTTTTCATAAAATGGTGCAAATTATTATAGTCGCTCGCGGGAGTACCGGGAACGGATGTTCATAACTTGTTGATAACTTCAAAAAATGTCAACAAAAAATCCTGTTTGAGCGGGAGTTTGCGAAAAGCGGCAAACATGACTGAATCAGTAGAGAGCTGAAGACAGTCCGTGTGGGAATTTTGTTGTTTTTTCAGAAAAACGGCATGATTTTTGAACTCGAATTTGTATTCAGGGCATTTTCGGTCTGTCAAGAGGGAGACCGAAAAAAAATGAAAAATTTTTTTTTTGGCATTGTGGAAAAATGCGTTTTTTTCTGAAAAAATCCGACAATGTCAATAACTTGCACGAGCAACGGAAAAAGGCGGAGAAAATGACAACAGAAACTGCTCTGATCGATGTACAGGAGCTATGGAGAAAAACGGCCTCCATTCTCAAGAGCAAAGTCAGTGAGAATACCTACAATCAGTGGTTCGATGTGATCGTCCCCCTGTCCGTCGATGAAACCACTCTGCGGCTGGGGGTTCACAATGACTTCTTCGGGGAATGGCTGAACGATAATTTTGGAGGAATTCTGGCTGAAGCCGTCAGGGAAGCTGCGGGCGCCACGCTGAAAATCTCAGTGGAACCCGGCCACCGCAAACCGGTGTCCCGGGCATCGGCTCCCGTTGAAAAGGAGGCAGCGCCCGAAAACGTTCCTTCGACACAGACACGTGAGATTCCATCTACCGCGCCGAATTGCAATTCCCGGTATACCTTCGAGAATTTTGTGGTCGGAGAGGAAAACCGATATGCGTTTTCCGCTGCACAGACAGCCGCGACTTCGCCCGGGACCTTCAATCCCCTTTACATTTACGGAGGAACCGGCCTCGGCAAAACTCATCTGATGCAGGCGGTTGCAAATTATGTCAAGGCCATGAATCCCAATGCAGTTGTCCGCTACACGACCTGCGAAGGCTTCCTGAATGCCTATGTGGACTCCCTGCGGAATAAAACCAGTGCGGAATTCCGCGATTACTATCGCAACGTGGATCTTTTCCTGGTTGATGATGTCCATCATCTCGGCGGCAAAGAACAGCTTCAGGAGGAGTTTTTCAACACCTTCAACGCGATCTACAATGCCGGCAAACAGATCATGATGACTTCCGACAAGCAGCCGTCGGAAATCAAAGGTCTCGAGGCACGTCTGGTATCCCGTTTTGAATCCGGTGTGGCGGCACAGATCACGGAACCCTCGTTCGAAACACGACTTGCCATTCTGCGGATGAAACAGGAGGGACAGGCTTTCAAACTCCCCGACGAACTACTCGTCTTCATTGCGGAACGAATCAGTTCCCATATCCGGGCTCTGGAAGGAGCGAGAATGCGTCTGGTAGCCTTCGCCTCAGCCGTAGGGGATTCCGTCCCGCTGACCACCGAAATGGCATCCAATCTTCTCGGTGACATGATCGACAACGAAGCAGAGAAAAACCGCGTTTCCATCGACCGCATTCTGGATACGGTTGCCACTCATTTCAATATCAAGGTGCATGACATCATCGGCTCGAAACGCCCGAAAAACATCGCGGAACCACGCATGGTGGCAATGTATCTCAGCCGGACACTGACAGAGGAATCGCTGAAAGACATCGGCCTCGCCTTTGGCGGCAGAAATCATACCACAGTCATCCACGCCATCAAACAGGTGGAAACCGACTGCAAAACCGACGAGGAACTCAAACGAACCGTTACCGCTCTCAAACGCAAACTGCATGCGAGGACCTGATCCGGAAAAACAACGATGAAAATTGCCGATCTCCATACCCATACCCACCTCTGCAAACATGCTTCAGGACCGCCGGAAGCGTTTCTTGCAGCGGCGCTTGCGCGCGGAGAAAGCTGGTTTGGTGTATCCGATCACTGCCCGTGGCCGGATGGTTACGACTCTATGAGCCGGATGGATTGTTCCGAATTTCCTCGTTACCGGGAAATCGTCAGAAATCTTCAGCGCAGAGCGGAAGGCACTCCGCTGAAGGTTCTCTACGGCATCGAAATGGATTATGTGCCTGACCGGATGGATTCTGTGAAAAGAAATCTGGAGCAGGAGGATTTTGATTACATCATCGGCTCCATCCATTACGTGAAAGAATTTGCATTCGACAATCCGGATCTGATCGGAGAATGGCAGAAGCCGGGAATGGCGGAACAGGTCTGGAATGTCTATCTGGATGAGATGAAAGAGTTTGTAACGAGCTGCGATTTTCAGATTCTGGGGCATCCGGACCTCCCGAAAAAATTCGGATACCGTCCTGTGGAAAGTGAATCCTTTCTAAAACGATTTTCCGAGATTTTTGATGCGGCAGCCTCGAAGGGAATCGTTATCGAGTTGAATACAGCGGGACTTCATGTTCCTGCCGGGGAAATCTATCCGTCAAAGACCCTTCTGAAACTGGCGAAACGAGCCGGTCTGAAGCTCTCCTACGGGTCGGATGCCCACTCGCCGGAAGCCGTCGGCAGAGACTTCGATGCGGCGGCGGCGCTGGCACAGGAATGCGGCTTTTCCGGATTTACCACCTTTGAGAAGCGGCATCTGATCGATCTGCCATTTTAATGGATTGAAAAAAAAATTTTTATTTTTTTATTTTTTTCAAAGTAGACTTGCAAAAAAAAGAGATTGAATTATATTATAAAATTCGTGCGTTATTCCCGCGTGCGCGTCGCGGCGCAAAGCGGCATTCCAGAATAAAACACGGAAAAATGAGGGCCTGATCCGGCAACGGAAAAGGCAGAACCAATCCACCTAAATTTTTTTTGAAGGTTGTATCTGTTATGAAAGTCAGAGCGTCCATCAAACGCAGGTGTGAATCCTGTCAGATAATCAAACGCAAAGGCATTGTGAGAGTTGTGTGCTCGCGCAATCCCCGCCATAAACAAAAGCAAGGTTGAGAAACGGAGAACGACCAGTCATGCCAAGAATCATCGGAGTCGACATCCCGGCCAACAAGCGTATTGAATATGCCATCCAGTATCTGTATGGAATCGGTCCTACGCTTGCAGTGGAAATTTTGAAAAGAGCGAAAATCAATCCTGGACTCAAAGCGAAAGAGCTCACAGACGAGAATATCTCGGCGATCACCACCCTGATCCAGAACGATTATGTTGTGGAAGGTGATCTCAGACGTATGCTCGCACAGGACATCAGACGTCTCCAGGCAATCAACTGCTACCGCGGTCTGCGTCATCGCAAGAGTCTCCCCGTCAGAGGCCAGCGTACACGCACGAATGCCCGTACCAGAAAAGGCAAGAAGCAGACTGTCGGAGCGATCCGCGATAAAACGCAGAGAAGAGTTGCGGCGTCCACGGCTGAAGCTAAGGCAGCAGGAACTGCTCCTGCCGCAGCACCGGCCAAGAAGAAATAATCTCTTCAAACAGTCTGACGAACAAATTTGAAAGGTTTCCAGGAAATGTCTGAAAATAAAGAAAAAGAAACAGCTCCGGCACAGGCAGCGGCTCCTCAGGCGGAAGCCCAGGCACCCGCGGCAGCGGCGGCTTCGGCCCCGGCACCGGAAAAACGGAAAAAGGGCGGTCGCTACGTTCCGTCCGGAATCGCCTTTGTCCAGGCGACATTCAACAATACGAAAGTCACCTTTACCGACCTCCACGGCAACGTTCTCTGCTGGTCGACCGGCGGAAAAAACGGCTTCAAAGGTTCCCGCAAAAGCACGGCGTATGCAGCCCAGGTTGTTGCAGCCGATGCGGCGAAAAAGGCGGAAGCTCTCGGAATGAAGGAAGTCGAAGTCCGGATCAACGGACCGGGAGCCGGAAGAGAATCCGCTGTCAGAGGAATCGCCTCGACAGGAATGGAAGTCAATGCCATAAAGGACATCACCCCCGTTCCGCACAACGGTTGCAGACCTCCGAAAAGACGTCGTGTCTAATCTGATCTGCAACAGTCTCGCAGGTTGCCGCCCTGAACAGGGCGGATGGTGGTAGAATTAATTTATGGAGGATAAAAACAATGGCTGCCGCAAATGTATTTCCCATGCCGCAATCGCTGGTCATGGATGAAAGCACCGCAACAAACAAGTATGCGAAGTTTACAGCGCAACCGTTTCAGAGAGGTTTCGGTCATACAATCGGCAACGCTCTGCGCAGAGTCCTGCTTTCTTCTCTCGAAGGAGCGGCGATCTCGGCGGTCAGAATTGACGGGGTCTCGCATGAATTTGCAACGATTCCGTGCGTAGTCGAGGACGTCACTGAAATTGTCCTGAATCTCAAGAGAGTCAAGCTGAATCTTCACGGAGAGGCGCCGAAGCTCCTTGAAATCAAGAAATCAAAAGCAGGTCCGGTCACCGCGGCCGATATCGTCTGCGACGGTACCGTTGAAGTCCTGAACCCCGAACAGGTGATCTGCACCCTTGACAAAGACGTTCCGTTCCGCGCGGAAATCGAAGTCTCCAAGGGACGCGATTGGACTCCGGCAGAAAAGAACAAACGTCCCGATCACCCGCAGGGAACGATCGTGATCGACAGTCTTTTCAATCCTGTGACGCACGTCCGTTATCAGGTCGGGGCAGCCCGAGTCGGAGAGGAAACCGAAATGGACAGCCTTGTGCTTGAGATCTATACGGACGGCAGAATCTCTCCGAAAGATGCCGTTGAAAAAGCGACCAAGATTCTGAAAGATCATCTGAAACCGTTCATCGGTTCCCAGGCCGCTGAGGATGACACACTGTCAACCATCAGCGACGAAGATCAGAAACTCTTCAAGATCCTTTCCCAGAATGTTGAAGTTCTTGATCTTTCCGTAAGAGCCATGAACTGCCTGAACAATGCCAATATCAAGACCCTCGGAGAATTGTGCATCAGAACTGAATCCAGAATGCTCAAGTATCGCAACTTCGGCAAGAAGTCACTTGATGAAATCAAAGAGAAGCTTCATGGCATGAATCTCTCGCTGGGTATGACGTTCAGTGAAGAACTGGTCAACGCAATTCAAGCCGAAGCAGACCGTGTTAATAACAACACAAAGAAAGAGGAGGCCTGATTAACTTATGCGTCACCTTAGAAAAGTCGCCAAACTGGGCCGCAACAGCGGTCACAGAAAAGCTTTGCTTGTCAACCTTGCGTGCTCAATTATCCTGCACGAACAGGTCAAGACAACCGTTACACGGGCAAAAGAGGTCCGTCGCCTTGTCGACAGACTCATCACATTTGCCAAAAAAGGTACCGATGCCCACCGCAGACTTACTGTTGCAAAACTGAAAGTCAATACTCCGGCGGACAAGGCTCAGACCAAAAAAGATGTCGTCGAAAAACTCTTCTCTGATCTTGCCAAACGCTATGAACAGAGAAACGGCGGTTACACCAGAATCCTTCGTCTCGGCACCCGAATCGGTGATGCGGCTCCGGCATGTATCATCCAGCTTGTGGAAGCCGGCGCTCCCGCAGCAAAGAAGGATGCAAAAAAAGAAGTGAAAAAAGAGGAAGCCGCATCCTGAGCGGATGTGATTCCAGTTTTTGAATTTCGGCCCCGGATTTTTATCCGGGGTTTTTCTTTTTCTCCAATGACTTTTTCCAACCGCAAATATTCCCGGTTTCGAATTTCAGATTCCTTGAAAAAGCACAATCCGGCAGTATAGTTAATCCTTAGAGGACAAATCAGCGGAGAATCCGGATTCATACAAACCAGCGACCTCAGGAAGAAAAATGCAGCAATTGACATGGACAGCAAAAATTTCATACGGGCTCGGGGCATTCGGCAAAGATCTTGTTTATGCGATTGTTGCGACGTTCTTCATGTTCTATCTGACGGATATCTGCAAGATCAGTCCGATTTTTGTCGGAAATCTTTTTCTGGCTGCGCGGCTTTTTGATGCTGTCAACGATCCGGTCATGGGACTTGTTGTCGATAACACGAGGACCCGCTGGGGCAAATTCCGTCCATGGATTCTGCTGGGAACAATTCTGAATGCCATTGTCCTGTTTTTTTTATTTTTGAATCCTGGACTCAGCGGAACGCAGCAGCTGGTCTATATTGCTACGACCTACATTCTCTGGGGCCTGACCTACACGCTGATGGACATCCCCTTCTGGTCGATGATCCCGGCTTTGACGAATGATGAAAAGGAACGGGATACGATTTCCGTCATTCCCCGGATCTTCGCAAGCGTGGCGTGGATGCTGATCGGATACTTTGGTCTGCCGCTTGTCAACAGACTCGGAAAAGGGGATCAGGCATTGGGGTTCGTCTGGCTGGGAGGAATGATTGCGGGAGTGTTTCTCTTCTGTTCGATTCTCACCTTCACCTTTGTCAGAGATCGCGCCCCCATTCATCGAGAGGCAAACCGAAATCGGACATCCGTCAGAGAAATGGTGCAAATTCTTGTCAAAAACGATCAAGTGATTGTGGTATTGCTTCTATCGCTGCTCTTCAATATTTCCTTCCAGCTTTCCAACGGATTTGCGGTTTATTATTTTAAATACGCCATTGGAATTCAGGATCTGCTATCCTCCTACCTGCTGGCAGCGGGGATCGCGCAATTGTGCGGATTGTTCGGATATCCTTTTTTTGCATCGTATTTAGGAAGGAAAATCGTATTTTCGGCATCGGCAATCTTTCCTGTCCTGGGATTTGCCGTTCTGCTGCTGGGGAAATTTCCCGTGGATGAAACCATGCGCTGGTGGGCGGTTTTCCTGACAGGGGGATGCGTCAATTTCGGCATTGGACTCTCGCTTGGAATTCTGACCGTCATGCTTGCAGACGTGGTCGATTACGGAGAATATAAACTCGGAACCCGGAATGAGAGCATCCTTTTTTCCACACAGACGTTTGTCGTCAAGCTCGCAGGAGCTCTGAGCGGTTTCCTTACCGGAACGGGCCTCTCGCTCATCGGTTTTGTCGCTGATGCGGTACAGGGACCAGAAACCGTAACGGGAATCCGGGTAATCATGGGTGGAATCCCGATGTTCTTTTCTCTCATTTACCTGGTCATCTACTGGAAATGCTATCGACTGGAAGGAGAATTTCTGCAGAAGATCAAGGACTCCTGCCGGACAAGCCCTCATTCATACACTCAGTTGGAAAACCGCTGAACGGAACAAAAAACGAAATCAGGACGAAACTTACTTTCCGGATTCAAACAGATGCGCTTTCTCCTGGAAAAAACGGTAATAGATCTTTGAACTTTCCAGTGCCTGCCATGGCTTCTTCGCAATCGGATCGCAGTCAAAGTCATAGACTTCCGCACCGTCCAGAGCCAGCAGGAGCGGCGAATGTGTGGCAATGATCAACTGAGTGCCAACGCGTGCACTGGCAAGCAGATATGCGGCCAGTTCCAGTTGTTTTCCGGGAGAAAGACTGTTTTCCGGCTCATCTAGCAGCACAAGAGCATTTTCTTTGATGGAAGACGTGAAAAAAAGGAATGCAAGCTGTCCATTGGATGCTTCCCGGATGTCCGGACGAATGTTCCGGCGGACATATTCGGAAACGGTGAGCTTTCGAATATCAATCTCATCACAGAGGTCCTGATAATCTTCAAGACGCTTCATTCGGAATGATTTCCGGCGTCCCCTTGCAAATTCGCCTTTTGCATCAAGAGCTTTCCGGATCATCCGGTTCCGCATTTCATCGTTTTTTTCATTTTCGAAACGGCTGTTCAACATGCTCAGGAAAACATCGTCGCTGGCGATGAACAGTTTCTCGCCGGGCTCTTCCGTCAGAAGTCCGTTGCACTGTTCCAGATAATGACCGTAAAACGGAGACTGATTGAACGGGGAAAGACGCTTCGCATGAAATTTTTCAGCAATCAAATTCAAAACAGTCGTTTTTCCGGAGCCGTTTCCTCCGTAAAAGATGGTGATCGGAGCAAATTCCAGCCTGGAAATTTTCCCGTTCAACGTCTTAAATGGATAAACGGACTGATAACAGGTCAAATCCGCAGCCCCGAAATGATCCCAGATGAAACGTTCCTCCCAGTCACGTCCCGGCAGAGAAAACTCTTTCAAGTAGATATTCATGTCCACGCATTTCCTTCCAGATTTCCTGATGCGGAATACTCTAACGCTTCTCCATAGAAATTCAACTTCCGCCGCCAAAATCATGAAGAGAAAAAAGAAATGCTTTCTACTCTTGACACTGCCCGGAACAGGAATTAAGGTATGAGACAAAACAAACCAATAATGGAGACTTTACATGAATCTGCAATCAGTTTGTGAATCTATGGGGTTCCCGGCGGACGTGAAAACGATTCTGGAGGCAACAGGCTGGACCAAATCCCTTGAAACGTTTCCCGGACTCCCCGATTTTATGTCGATCGAATTCCAGAAAAAATATTATCCGAAAATCAAAAGCCCAATCGACGCCATGCCCGCAATCATCGAAGTAGCGGACCTCACAGCCAGGGACAGGGAAGCGCAAATGCTTGCCTGGCATATACACCGTTCTCTCTTCCTTGGCAAAAAAGCGCAATATGCGCATCCGCTCCCTCTTCCGGAAAAAAAATTCGGTAAAAACGCGGGAGTCTTCTATCTGATGATTGCGATCAGTACCATTCCTCTGATCGAAGAGACAACGCGGCGTCTCGGGCTTCCGGCAAAGTATGCGAAAGAAAGCGCGACCTGGCTGGGTGGAACAGTCCAAATTTTTGCCTCCGCTCACAATGGGCTTCCCGGTCACGACATGCGTCAAATGTCCTGGCTCAAATTTACGATTGATGGAGTGCTCTTCCGCATCGGACGGTTTGAATTCTGGACACAGCCCCTCCCCTCCTATGCCCCCGCAATCTACCGAAATTCCAAAGGCGATGTCATTGCCCTCTGCCCGGACCGCTGGGTTCTGAACAAAGAAGGATTCCGGGTCCGGGAATACACTCCGGACGCAGTTTTCCGGACAACGCTGAACCATGAAGACGGCAAAATCACCGGTACTCCGATCTCCCCGCTCGGTCATGCGCTGCCCGGAGAAACCGTCACACTGGACGACTCCGAGTGGAAACCCGTTGTCTCGCCCTGGGATACTGTACTGGAAATTCACATCCCCGGCGGTGGCGGAATGAGTCCGGAAAAAGTGCGGGCTTCTCTGCTGGAAGCAGTGGAACTGTTCCGGAAACACTTCCACAAAGAGATTTCCCTCTTTGTCTGTGCATCCTGGATTCTGAATCCGGAATGGGAGAAGCGTCTTCCGGAATCGAATCTGGCGGCGTTCCAGCGGGAGGTTCATCTGTTCCCATTCGAGATCGGAGACGGAACCGACGGACTGTTTTTCCTCTTCGGCAGAGACGATGGCGATCCCCTTACCTATCCGGCGGACAACTCTGCACGGCGCGCCATGCTGGATGTCATCCGCGACGGTGGCACCCTCAAATCCGGCGGGATGTTCCTTCTTGCCGCGGATCTGAAGGAATTCGGAACGCAAGTCTACCGGACCCGTTCCAAGGTAATCTCGTCGAAATAGGCTTTGAATTTGCTGCCGGGATTCGGAACGATCAGAAGCCATCCCCATTTGCCTTTCGGTGTTCCGGCAGCAAGTTTGAATTCCGTGCCTTTTTCCCATTTTCCATCGCCGAGAAAGCGGTCGAGACGTCCAATGACCTCCGTCTGTTTTCCGCCAAGCGTCGGCATCTGAAGAACAACACGATACCATTTGGAAGGTTCATAAGCGCCGAGCTTCTGTCCGTTTTTCCACTTGCCGTCGGTCAACGTCACATTGCCGTTTGCGAAACTGATCGCGGCAAAACGGCTGCCGGTCTGATAGGGATGGGAAAAAATTTCCAGGTTGAAATTAAAAGCGTGTTTTCCATTCCCCTGTACATGGAACGGAACTGTCAGAACGGCGGTGCCATCGGCGACATCCTTCGTTTCAACGCCGAATCCCCATTGAGCGTTGTCGGTGCCGGAACGTTCAATCAGCATGCTGTTGTTCCCGCCGAGAACGACCATATTCGAAACCTGACGGATATCCGCGTCAATTTTTTTACCCCAGTGATGACGCCATCCCTTCGGCGCTTCTCCGGGGAACTGTCCTTCAAAATCGGCTTTCCAGACCGGCGGTTCCGCCGCAAAGGAAGCCGCAACAGCGGTCATTGCCGCCACACCTGCGATCGTCTGTTTCAACATAACTTTACCCTTTCCTGAAAAAATCACCAGTAATGGAACGTATACGGATCGTATCCGGGAATGCTGTTTTCATAGAATTTTACATCATCCAGTTCCCGGATGCTCTTGCGCTGAATCCCGTTTTTCGGAGTTTCACGACTCAAGGAGGCCCAGAAGCAGTTGCCGTAAGAGCCGGAGCCGATTTTCATGGCAATGTAGTTTTCGCCTTTCTTCAAATTGACTTTTGTCTCATATTTATAGCCGAACGATCCGACTTCGGTATAAAAAACCGGAGTTCCGTTGCACCAGATTTTAGCGCGCCAGTCGACGCCGAACTTCAGGATCGCCGGACCAGCACTCTCCCGCTTGAAGTAGCAGATCACATACGAAACGGAACAGGAAATATCCGGAAAGAGTTTGTTCAGATTCACATATCCGTTTTCATCGGAAGTGATGGTCGGGCGCCAATCGGTTTCGCCGCCCTGCGGCAGTTTGAACCGCGGATTCGGGTTATTGTCCCCTGCAATCGCCATCTCCTCGCCGGGAAAAACGGTGTTCAGCATCAGTTTGCTGTCATCCTTCTCGCAGCGGAAGGGACCGAGCACATAGAAGAATTTGAGCGGAGCAAACGCCTGAGTTCCCGCCTGATACGCAAGACGCATCGCAATCTTCGCTCCCGGACGGGCTCCGAGAGAAGTCAGAAGACGGGAATACAACTGCAGCAGATGCTCGGAACTGAGAGCCGTTGCGGTCCCCCTCAATTCATCTTTCGCATAACGCCGATGGAAAAGTTCCGGATCAATCTGACCGAAAAGCACCCGTCCGCGTCCGATCGGCTTGAGAGCAAAAAGTCCCTCTGCGAAAAGCTCAACCCCCTGCGACGGCTGGATCAAAGAAGCGTTTACCACGTCGCGCCAGCGGAGCAGCGACTGCCCGACCGTGGCAAAAATGCCTTTATAATCCGGTTTTGCACGATACAGTTCTCTGGAAACGGTCTTCAGCCCGGCCTCCTTCACCAGACGCGGATTATCAACAACCAGAACGCTGCCGCCCTGTTCCGCAAACATCTTCACTCGTTCCCACGGAAGTCCGGAATCCCTCCCGATCACCAGCAGATTGCCGGAAGGACGACTTTCCGCTTGGAATCCGGAAAAATCGGTTCCGCTTTTTTCCAGCAGGTGTGCAGCATCCTTTCCTTCGGCATAGACCTCGCCGGAAGCATTGCTCTGATGGGAGAAGAAATCCGTCAGGACCGCCCGTGCCGTCTTTTCGGCAAGCGGATCGGAAGGGACGCGGTCCTCCAGATCCAGCGTGCAGTAGAGAATGCTTCCCCGTCCGCAGACCCAGCGCAGGAGTGCGGCATAATTGAGATCAAATTCTCCATCGATCAGCGGAATGAATCCGGCACGTTCGGGAATACGCAGCATCAGTCCGGCAACGGTATGGGTACGCGTCCATCGCGGTCCCCGCTGGGTATCATGCGACATGATCGAACCAAACGGTTTGCCGTAATCCGGCGAACCGCGCCAGAAGGCAAGCTCATTGTCGGAAAGTCCGCGAAACGCAGGATTGCTTCTATCCCGCAGATACACCCGGCGGGACATGGAATCAATCGCGTTGAATCCGAGCGAATTCCAGGTATCCGGAGACTGAGCCATAATAAGCACTTTCAATCCGGCGGCAATGTTTTTTGGAGAAAAGCCGAGAGAGGCGTTATCCAGAGCGTTCTTTCCGAAAATCAGGTAATCTGCCTTTCCCAGTTCATCCGTGGTTTTGATTGCGCGATAACGGATTCCGTAATAGTTGAGAATTGCCTGCGCTTTGCCGGAGGGGTCCAGCACCGCGACCTCGCCGGAAACCGGAATCGAAACGCGACTCTCCTTCGGATAAATCCGGAGATCAAAGGAATCCGAAAAAAGCGGTTTTCCGTTTTCGGAATAATCAACCGACATCTTCAGCAGGGTTTTCCCCTTGACCACTGGAGCCCGGAAGGAGACCTTGCAGAGACGAATCTCTCCCGTGGAAAGCGTTTCAGAATGTTCACCGGAAGAAAGAACCGAATTCCCGGACGAGATCTTCCATTTTGCAGTGAAGGTCTTTCTGCCGGGACCGTCCCAGACAAAGACAAGCTGTTTGTCGATTGTTTCTCCGGAACGGAATGCGTGAGTCTTGTCGGTGTGCTCCGACCAGCCGCCGATGTATCCGAGGAAATCCTTGTTGCCGAGCTGGTAGATGTCAAACGCCTGATTCGCCCATTCCGGTTTGGAAGTAACCTCTTCCGTGATGCGTCCGTAACGAGCATAGGGATTTCCCCTGCCCGGCGGATTTCCATAGGCTTCGCGCAAATTGAAATAAAGCATTCCGCCGTTGATGCCGAAGGTGCGCCACGCCCGGTTCGTATGCCAGACCATCTGGCGCTTGAAATCCCAGAAGAGCGGAAATTTTGTATCAAGCCCGACAATACCGTCCGCGTGATTGTTCTTGTTGCCGAGGCTGAACGGAAGAATCTCCTTCTGGCTTTCGACCGGTTCCTTCGCATAGGCGTCTTCTCCATAATAGATCGCCATGTATTCGGTGAAAAGGAAATTCTTTTTCTGCCAGTAGCAGGCGACATAGGGTTCGCCGAATTCTGCGGCAAGCCACGGGAACATTCCTTTTTTCGACCACTTGCTCATCCACTCCTCGCGTTCCTGGAGCGGAGTGAAGTTCAGATAGAGATTGTTGGTGCTGATGTCACCGTTGGAACCGTCTGCATGGGAGTAGAAGACGGTGGAAGGGGAATATTTCCGTCCGATGTCGCAGGCGGCGTTAATGTTTTTGTCCTGCGAAGCGATTCCGGCGATCTGCCCCAGTTTGTCGGGATCCATGTTCCAGGAGGGGCAGTTCGTATTCATTCCGACGCACCAGGCAAAGATCGACGGATGGTTCCGGTACCGGCGGATCATCAGCTTTGCATACCGGTCATACTCTTTTACGACAGCCGGATCCTTCCGCATTTTGTCACGCATATAGTTGATGGAAGGCATGCCGGCGAAACAGACCATGCCGACTTCGTCCAGGCGGTCGAGAAGTTTTTCGTCGATGGAGGAAAAGATGTAATGCTTATTCGCAAGATCGGTCGCATTGTATCCAATCAGCCGCATGAAGGAGACGCCGTGCTCGTTGATGCCGAAACCGTAGACCGGACGAATCCGCTGGATATGTCCGTTCATATAGAACTCCTTCCCTTTGCGCCAGATTTCGCGGAATCCGAAACGAAAGGCGGGGTATTCGTCCAGGAGCTTCCCTGTCCGGTCTGTAATTCGGATTCGACAGGTATAAAGGTACGGGGCGTTGATCTCCCAGAGATGCGGGTCCGTCCACGGAATGAGCAGGGAAAGAGCATTGACGCCTTTTTGAGCGGAGAGAGATTGCGAACTCTGCTTGACCGTTTTGCCGTCACGGTCGAGAATTTCGGCGGAAACCGTCACGGATGCGGGTTCCTTTGCGATGATCTCCGTATCCAGGCTCAACTGCTTTTTCCGGAAGGAAGGATTTGCGAAGACATCGTCGAAAAAAACATTTCCCGTTTTCACAAGAAAGGGGTTTTCCTGAAAACCGAACTCCCAGGGAGGCCGGGCATAATACGGATCGCTTTTCCGGGAAATTCCGGTAAAGTCCTTTGTCTGAAAGAGAAGAATGGTGTTCTCTCCGCCATACTTCAGGAAGGGCCCGATATCCAGGGCGCCGGCGGGCTTGAGAATTTCTCCGGCTTTCGTTCCATTCACATACACGATCATATCGCTATACTGGATCGGGACATGGAAGCGGACCATACTTCCTTTCCATGACGCAGGAATGTTCAGCTTCTGCCGATACCATGCGGAATTGTATTCTTTCAACGGTTTCGGCGGTTTGGGATTCACATTTCGGTAGTCGAGTCCGGCAAGATCCCGTCCACCGCGGAAAACGGCCCATCCTGTTTCGGAGGGAAGCTCCGCTGATTCAGCGACTTTCGCCTGCCAGATTTTATTCATGACCATGGTTTCACGCGGAGCGGCAAACACGGCAGAGGAACTTCCAAGCAGAATCGCGGCAGCAATCAAGATTTGTTTCGTCATCATCGAAACTCCTTTCAAGAGAATTGAAATACAAGAGAAAAGAACAAGGCAACGAATTACCAGCTCTTTCCCCAGGGTTCTTTCTGAGAATCGGTTGTATAGGGATTGTCGTCGAAGGGGAGAAGCGCCTTCAGAAGCTGCGCATGACCGTCAAGAAAGGCGAAGTTTGCACTCTGTGTATGTGGAACACCGATTTTTTGAGTGCCGGTATAGGAAGTATGCGCATTCTGAGTGTTTTTGCTGTCGGCGAATGTGAAAACCACGGAAGGATTCTTGATCTGGGTGATACGTCTGGAGTCTCTGTAATGGCCGCTGCCCATATCGAACAAAGGACCGTTTCCTGTGTAGGTCAAATGCTGACAGGGAGAACCGGCAAACGACTCACTCGCATAAATATAGGATTTCGAACTCCAGCCGTAGGAAACTTTCGACAGGGGGAATTCCGGACAGGCGCCGATCGTTCCGAACACATGATCCCGCTTGATTTTTCCGTAATGGTAATAGACGGCATGATAGAAGCCGTATTTGTCTGAGGTCTGTGCCGGATCAACCATCGGCGGGAGGAAGTCATCATAATCCGCCGTATAGAATCCAAGACACTGCTGGATCTGCTTCAGATTTGAAATGCAGGTAGCCTGCCTCGCTTTGGCGCGGGCGGAATTCAGTGCGGGCAGAAGAATCGCCGTCAGGATGGCAATGATCGCAATTACCACAAGGAGCTCTATAAGTGTGAAGCGGCTGTACGTTTTCATGCTTTTCCCTCTCTGTTTGGTCCGGTTGAGCCGCGTACGACAAAACCGGTATCTATGTTGATGTTCTTCTCATCGATGCTCAAACCGGAAATCCGTCTCTGAAGCATCATCATGGCCGTTGAAGTCAGAAGCGGATAGTTTTCTGAAATCGTTGTCACAAAGGGATAACTGTTCAAAGCATCTCCCTCATCTCCCAGAGCGAGGACACTCAGGTCTTCCGGAATCCGCAGACCTCTCTCCATGGCGACGTAGATGACGGCGCGCGCAGTCATCAGTCCGGAACAGAAACATGCCGTCGGGCGATTTTCCGACAACAGCACCTGGCGTGCCCACTTCAAAGAGTTGTTCATGTATTCCACGTTGCCGGAACCATCAAAATGGCACGGCATAAAATGCTCGCTGCGGTCAAGATCGTACTCCTGAATACATTTGGCGATTGCCCGGTTGAAGATCCGCGGAACTGCATATTTTTCGCTGCCGCTGTAAAAGGCTATTTTCCGGTGTCCCAGCGCAAGCAGATACTGCATTGCACGATTCACTCCAGCGGTAAAATCGGTCTTCACGGAATATTCCGCCGTATCATTGATCGCAACGAATGGAAAATCCGGATTGCGATCCAGATAGCGCCGGATTCCCTCTCCGATGTAACCAATATGCAGAATTCCCTTCGCCGCCTGACGGTTCAGTAATCCTGGAAGCGAAGAACTGGTTCCGTCATTGTAAACAAACTCCAGCTGATTTCTCAGATGATAGGTTTCCGTAAACTTGATGAAATCGTGGATGATCATATTCTGATTGTCGGCTATGATCAGGCCGATATCGACGACGGGCTGCCCGCGTCCGTTCTGTCCGGACGGCCTGTAATTCATCTCATCGGCAATCCGGCAGACACGCTCCCGCGTCGTGGATGACACCCGCCCCTTTCCCGACAGCGCAATGGACACCGTGGCTATGGTCACTCCCGCCGCTTCCGCAACATCCTTCAATTTCACCATAAACCAAACCTTTTTGCTTAAATCAAAAAAATGTTTTAACTTCTTTTTTCATTATAACATAAACCACAAAATATGTCAATAGTCATTTAAAAATTTAAGCATTTTTTAAGCAAGTTTTTTTTCATTTTTCCTTTCTTGACTCTCCCGTAAAACCACGATATATTGAACAGATGCTTCTATCAACAAAAGAAAGTGTGTCTTATGAGACAAATAATTTGGATGCCTGTCCTGATTCTGTTTTCCCTCATGCTGCATGCCGATCCGGAAAAGATTGCTTCGCTCAGCCCGAACTTGACGGAAATGGTCTTTCTGCTGGGACAAGGAGATCGCCTGGCAGGACGCTCCGTTCATTGTGATTACCCGGAAGAAGCTAAAAAAATCAAAGTGGTCGGCTCCTTTGGAAAAGCCTTTCCGGAACAGCTGATTGCTTCCGGCGCAAAAATCGTCATCACGTCAACCGTTCGAAGCCAATCTGATGAAGCGGTGCTTCGTAAAGCAGGAATCCGAAGAATCGTCATTCCCGATTCAGGTTTTGAGCAGTATTACTCTGCTCTCAAAACCCTCGGGAAACTGCTGGATTGCCAGAAACGTGCTCAGTTGGAAATCGAAAAAGCAAAATGTGAACTGGAACAAATCCGAAAAAAAACAGATCCGATTCCAAAAGAGAAGCGTCCAACTGTTCTGGTAATGATCTCCGCCTCACCCGTCATAACAGCGGGAAAGCGGAGTTTCATCAACGACATGATCCAACTCGCCGGCGGAAGAAATGTCGCAGAAATCGTTGATCAGGATTATTTTTCCTGCTCGCCTGAATGGATCATGCTTCATCCGCCGGATGTCATAATTCTCTGCCGTATGGACAACGGGAAAACACTCCCGGACCTGAAAAAAAATCCAGTCTTTTCCAATCTGAAAGCGGTTCGGAACAACAGAATCCTCCGAGACTTGGAGCCGGCTCTTCTCTATCGCCTGGGTCCCCGATCCTTTCAAGGAATCCGTTTGATATATCAGTTTTTATATACACAGAAACACTGAACCGCAAAAACGGTTCGCTGTACATGATTGTTCTTTGCCTCCTTCGGTCCTACTTATTCCGCTGGACCGAAGGAGGTCAACGCCCCGTACCAGGAATGCAGATTAGGAGTTTCGAAGTTTTTTCTTTTTCCTGATACCGGCATTTTCAATCGTGATTGCAGGATCCGGGAAACCGGATTTCAAAAGAATGGAATCTTTTTTCAGGTGGAAATCCCGTTTTGCCGGATTCACAAAGCCGGGATCGACAAACAGGGAATGCGTATCGTGCCCCATCTTCAGCCACTCAGCTTTGGTAAGTTTCCAGTTGTTGTCCCCCTTTGCAAAAGGGACCCGCTTTTTTGAATTTGAAATATCCCAGAGGATATTCAAGTCGGAAAAGAACTGATCGGCACCGATCGCTTCGTGATAACAGGTTCGGTAAAACGGCGTTCCATCAACAAGAATGACATTTGTGTAAAAGTTGTAATTGACCGTGTAATTCTCTCCCAATGATTCATAACGGGTTTGACGATTGTGCCCGGACGTGATCGCAATGCCGTTCTGTTCGCCATACGCGGCAATGTTGTGACGGACAATATTCTCACGTCCATAATGCTGATGAAAACATTCCCGGGAACAATCGTAGCAAATGTTGTTTTCGATAACGATATGCGAGGATCCCTCATCGGTGTAAATTCCCCACCCGCCATAGAAACGACAGCGGACATTGAAAATCAGATTGTTGTAAATCCGAGTTCCCGGCTGAATGCCGAGTGTGTAAATGCCGCCCATGTCACACAACATCTCCTTGCCGATGTCATGCAGAAGATTGAAGCCGATCCGGTTCTCGCGCGACTCCGTTTCGCCATATCCCCAGACCCAGCCGCAGGAGATTGCCGTATAGTAAAGATCATGCACATGATTGTGTTCCACCAGACAGTTGCGGGCATGCCCGAGCAGAATCCCCACTGCACTCAGGAAATAGGCTCCGCAGTCGTGAATATGATTGTCCGTCACGGAAATATGATGAACCGCCTGTTCCGGTTCGTGCTGAATCGCCGCACTGCCGGATACGATAATCCCCCCTCCCCCGAGATCGGAAAGGTCGTTATAGGAAAGTTCTATCGAGGAAGAACCGGCAGCAATACAGATACCGTACCAGTTGGAATGTTCGACTTTGCAGTTTTCAAATGCACAGTCTTTCGCTCCGGTCACGAGAATGACGCCCGGAACATTTGCGGAGGCTTGTCCGCACCCGCCGAAGACCTTCTCTCCGGTATCGGCTCCGGCGTAATAGTTGCGGCACGGGGGAATCCCCGGAGAAGCGGGAGTGTCATAATTGAGACCGCCTTTCGGGATACCCGCTCCGGCATTGCGGAAGGTCAGCCCGTCGAAACGGATTCCCTGGACAAACTCCTTTTCCTTCGCGTTTCCGGCGAGCATCAGCATAACGCCGGTCCGGGGAATCACAGCATCCATATTCTTTTCGTTCTCCCCTTTTTCGGGCAGATAGTAAATACGTTTTTCCATGTTGTCAAAATAGAACTCGCCCGGTTCGGTCAACGCCTCACGGACATTCTGCCAGGTATAGCGCGTACTGGCAACATTAACCTCACAGCGAATGAAATAACGGAACTTCACAAGCCCGGTTTCCGGATCGAATGATTCCACGGGAAGATGGGATTCCGTCCAGAGCTGGTACAGCTGGGCTTCGATTCCCTGCGGATTGTACCAATCCGGATTGAAATCGCCTTTTTTCACATAAAAGCAGTCGGAAGAATTGAACAGCACGTTTTTAAATTCGATCCCCGGTCCGGCAGGAGTCAGGACTTCGGGAAGTTTCGGCCAGGCGGCACGTGTTTTGCGTTTGCCGTTGACATGGAACTGATGAATCGCGCCATCATGAATCACGCAATCGGGAACAGATGCGCAGAGAACGTTTTTCCCATTCAGTTTTGTTTTCTTCCAATCCTTCAGATGGTATCCGCCGTCGAACACAGCTTCTTCTCCGGGAACAGCCCGAAAGGTCACAGGCATGGAGTATTCCGGCGTAATCAGAATCGGTTCCGTGACAGGATAGATTCCGCCTTTGCACCAGATTGTTGCAGGAAAACGGACCTCTCCACGGTTTTTCAGAATCCGCAGTTCTTCCAGAGCCTCCTCCATGGTGTGGAACTCTTTTGACGTTTCCTTGTTTTCCGGGACTTTGCTGCGGGGAACGATGGTCAGTTCTGAAATCATCTTGCATCTCCTGAAATGGTTCGGCATTCTCATTCCGACAGTTTGTAACAATTTAGAGCCTTACTGTACCCTCTTGAAATCAAATTGCAAGGAGGATTTTTCATAACAAGGGAAAAACTGCGGGATCATCAGAAAACATCGGTTTTCAATCCAGTTTCTTTTTGAAAAACCATCCGGCAAAAAGAAGGCTCAGGAACGTCAAAATCACCAGCGGATAAAGATTCTGGAACGCCACGTTCCACGTCATGTTTTTGAGAAAAATGCCCTTCATGATCACAAGAAAATAGCGGAGCGGATCTGCCAGGGAAACGATTTGAAGCCAATGCGGCATGTTTTCCACCGGAGTCGCATACCCGGAAATCAGAACAGCCGGAACAGCAAATACAAATGCCCCCAGAATCGCCTGCTGCTGCGTCTTGCTCAGGGATGAAATGAAAAGACCGACTCCAATCACCGACGCAATGAACACAAACATGCTCACATACAAAAGAACAATGGAACCTTCAAACGGAAGATGGAAAAACAAAACCGCGGCAATAATCATGCAGCTCACCTGGGTAAATCCGATTATCATGGAAGGAACCGTTTTCCCGATAATGATCTCAAGAGAGGTCAAAGGCGATACCAGGATCTGGTCGAAGGTCCCCTCCTCGCGTTCCCGGGCAACCGAAAGAGCCGGAATGGTAATCCCCATCGTCATGCAGAGAATGGATATAAGGCAGGGCAGAGTGTAAAACATGAATTCCAGATTCGGGTTGTACTGATGACGCACCATAATTCTTCCCGCCTGGCGATGAATTCCCCGTTTTTCCAGCAAAGACTGATTGTATGAATCGACAATCTGCTGAATGTATCCGGCAACGATCTGCGCAACGTTCGTCCTCCGTCCGTCAAAAACCACCTGTACAACGGCTTCCTCTCCCGCCGCGATCCTGCGGGAGAAATCTCCCCGGATCCGCAGCACGCCAACCCCTTTCTGGGTATCGACAAACCGCTTTATCTCTTTTTCGCCGTTCAGGAAATAGAGATGGGTGAACGAAGGCGAATTTCGAAAATACTCTAAAAAATCGCGGGATTCCTTTCCGGCATCGTTGTTATCAATGCCCAGAGCAATGTTGCGGACCTCAAGAGTCGATGCAAATGCAAACACGACCATTTGCAAAATCGGCGGGACAATGATAATAATCCGCGTTTTGCGGTCGCGTAAAATCATCTGCAGTTCTTTCATGACAAGAAATCCGATCCGGGACCACATCTTAAGCCTCACTCGATTTTTTTTCGGGTTTTACGGTATGTCAGAATAAAAAAAACGAGACTCATCAACAGCATCAGCAGAACATTCGGCAGAAGAATCGCAGGAATGGTCCCAACCAGAAAAAGACTTTGCAGACAGGATATGAAATATTTTGCCGGAATCACATGGCAGAGCAACCGAATCGCAGCCGGCATGGAATTGATTTCAAATATGAATCCGGAAAGCATCAGAGATGGCATGAACGCCAGCAGGAATGCCAGTTGACATGCGACAAACTGATTCCGCGCCGTGGTAGAAATCAGCAGTCCCAGTCCGAGAGCCGTCAGCAGGAACACTGCGCCGACTCCGAAAAAAAGGAAAGCCGATCCGCGAAATGGAACGGAAAACAAAAAAACAATGGAAAGAAAAGAGAGAAACAGGGAAAGCATTCCCAATGCAAAATACGGAATCAGTTTTCCCAGGATCAGTTCTCCACGGGTAATGGACGTTGAAAGGAGTGCCTCCATCGTGCCGCGCTCCCATTCTCTGGAAATTACCAGAGCAGTCAGCAGAGTACCGATCAGGGTCATGATCAGAGCGAGTGCGCCTGGCAGGAGAAAATTGCGGCTCTCAATTTCCGGATTGTACCAGATGCGGGTTTCCATCCGGAGCGGCACCATGAGATTGATTCCTTCCGTATCATGCCGCTGCGCCAGCCAGATCTGCCAGACGCCCTTGGAATAATTTTCCACGAAGTTTGCGGTATTCGGCTCGCTTCCGTCGGTAATTACCTGCAAAGGAGCACCTTTCGTATCGGTGTTCAGGAGCTTTGCGAAGTTCTGGGGAATCACCACCACTCCGCGGAGATGCCCGGCCATCAGATCGCGTTCGAATACCCGGCGGTCATGGGCTGTTGAGACAGAAAAATATTTCGTGTTCATGAAAGAGCGAGCCAGACTCTGCGCCTCCGGAGAAGAATCCTCCAGCACGATTCCTATGCGGATCTCATTGACATCCATGGACACAGCATAAGCGAATATAAAGATCAGCAGGACCGGCAGAACAACGGCAATCAAAATACTGCTTGGATCGCGAATGATCTGAAAATATTCTTTCCGGACAAGAGCAAGCAAACGGCGCAGATTCATTGAAGTCTCTCCTGCTCATAGTTTTTAACAAGTTCAATGAATGCGTCCTCCATGGTGGGTTCAGGCAGATGCGGATTTGCGACCATGGCCTTGAGTTCGTCGGGAGTTCCGATTGCGATTGCCCGTCCCCGGTAAATCAGAGCGATACGGTCGCAATACTCCGCCTCGTCCATGAAATGGGTCGTCACCATGACCGTTACGCCTTTTTCCACGATGTTGTTGATATGGGTCCAGAATTCCCTGCGCGTAACCGGCGCAACCCCGGAAGTGGGTTCATCCAGAAACAACACCACGGGATCGTGCATCATTGTACAGGCAAGTGCAAGGCGCTGTTTGTATCCCAGAGACAAATCCCGGGCATTTTCAGATAGATGATCTTTGAAATTGAAAACCTCTGTCATCCGTTCGATTTTCTCTTTCTGCTCTCGTCCCCGCAGGCCGTAAATGCCGGAGAAAAATTTCATATTCTGGTACAGACTCAAACCATCGTACATGGAGAACTTCTGCGCCATATAGCCGAGATGCCTCCGGGCGGCAGATGCGGATTTGCGAAGATCCTCTCCGGCAATCCGTCCGGTTCCGGAAGTCGGCCGCAGGAGTCCGCACATCATTTTGAAAGTGGTGGATTTGCCTGCCCCGTTCGGACCGAGCAAACCGAAAATTTCGCCGCGTCGAATCTGGAAGGTAATGTTCTCCGCAGCAGTAAAGGTTCCATATTTTTTGGTAAGGCCTTCCGCTTCCACGACGATGGCGCCATCCGCATTCAGTGCCGGCATCCGTTCCGCAAGAGCGGAATCTCCGCCGGGACCGCCGCCGGAAACATCAATGAAGGCATCCTCAAAACGCGGACGAACACTCTCAGCCGTCCCGGAGTGTTTCGCCGCGATGGATGCAATCGTCTCCCTGCCGGTCTCCTTTGAAGCGACAATCCGAATGCCGCGTCCCTGAATAACGCCGTCAACAATGCCGTTTTCACGCAGGACCTGCTGAAGCACACTACGGCGGCTTCCTTCAAAATTCTTCAACAGCCAGACCCGGCCGGTCAAACGGCCGGTCAGTTCCGAGGGGAAGCCGTCGAACAAAATCTTTCCTTCATCCAGCAGAAGAACCTTGTCACAGTTTTCCGCCTCATCAAGGTAGGAAGTCGACCAGAGCACAGTCATGCCGGCTCCCATCAGGGAACGGACCATCCGCCAGAGCTCACGCCGGGAAATCGGATCGACACCAACCCCCGGTTCATCCAGCAGAAGCAGACGCGGATGCCCCAGCAAAGCGCAGGCAAGCCCCAGTTTCTGCTTCATTCCTCCAGAAAGGTTTCCGGCAAGACGCCCGGTAAACGTCCCGAGACCGGTAAATGTCAGCATCTCATCAAAAAGCATCTTCTCCCGGGAACGGTCCACTCCCAGCAAATCGGAATAGAGCCTGAGATTCTCCAGCACGGTGAGATCCTCGTAAAGTCCGAATTTCTGAGGCATGTAGCCGATGAAGCCCTTCCGCTTTTCTGCCGGCGAGTGAATGTCCTCATCGTTGACAAGAATCTCTCCGGAATCGGCATCCATCAGACCGGCCAGCAGACGCAACAGAGTCGTCTTCCCTGCACCGTCGGGACCGACGAGTCCCGTGATTCTGCCTGAAGGAATGCAGAAAGACAGATTGCGCAAAGCAGGCTTCCCATGAAATCGTTTTTCCAGATTCCGAACCTGAACGACATCCGGCATTTCAATTTTCCAGCTTGATTCTTATCGTAACCGGCATTCCCTGGCGCAGAAAATCTCCGGGATTCTCCACCACAATCCGCAGCCGGTAGACCAGATCCGTCCGCAGAGTCGCAGTTTCAACGGATTTCGGAGTAAATTCCGCCACGGGAGAAATAAATCCGATTGTTCCGTGGTATCTCTTCCCCGGCTCGGAGTCGTTGCTGATCCCAACCGGCATCCCGGGACGGATTCTCCCCAGATTCTTCTCATTCACATACGCCCGCACCCATACAGGAGAAACCAGAGAAAGGGTAAACACGGAACTCCCCGGCGTCACAATTGAACCGACCTCCCGGATTCGTGTCTGAACAATCGCATCACTCGGAGCGCGAAGAACGGTATCCTCCAGATCGTGTTTTGCAGACTCCAGAGAAGCTCTCGCCACAGCAACCTCAGCACGACCCGCCAGAATCTCTTCCTCCCGCGGACCGAGTTTCAATAAACGGAGATTCGCCTGCGCTAAATTCAGCGCAGCATCCGCCTCATCCTGTTTTGCAGACGCATCGTCAAACACTTTCCGCGCCACGGCATCCGATTGAATCAGCTTCTCCGCCCGAAGATATTCCAGATTCCGAAACACCTTCGCCGCTCTCGCCGCCGCAACAACAGCTTCCCCCCGCTGAATCTCTTCCGGACGACTGCCGTTCTTCAGTTTCAGCAGATTTGCCTCAGCCTTCTGCACTCCCCCTTTTGCCTTCTCATAAGCCGCGCGATAACTGACAGAATCCAATTCCGCCAGAAGCGCGCCCTGCTTTACACGGACACCTTCCTCCACATGAAGTTTTTCAATCCGCCCGCCGACACGGAACCCGACATCCACCTGTCTGATATCCACATTCCCGTAAAGCACAAGTTCCTTTTTCTCTACGGTTTTCTTCTCCACAAAGAAAAAGATCAATACAGTCACGGCGGCAATCAGAATCAAACCGCCCCCCAGAAAATAACGTTTCGAACAACCCGCCATGCAGTCACCTCCCCGAATGCCACAATCTACACTTCAGATAAAACTTTTTCAAGGAAAAAGCCGATCTTCCATGCCGGAAGCGGGTTCTCTCCGTCAGCGGGAAAAAGTTGGGGGCTTCCCGCCCCCAACCCAGACCTCACTGCAGTTTTTCCCGATCAAACAGGCTCACAGAACGCGAGCAGATCACTGACATCAGCTGTGGCAAGACATTCGACAGTATCAGCAGCTCCGTAATAAATTTTCACTTCGCCGGAATCTTCGAGAATCATGCCCCCGGGGAAAATGACATCGCCGCGGAAGCCGATATGCTCATATTCCGTTTCAGGGCAGATGAGAGGAGTCTTTCCCATGCCGATGATTTTTGTCGGATTCTGCAAGTCGAGGAGCATAATTCCCGCGCAGTAAATTTTGTGCCAGTCGGGGTGCCAGGAAGGGAGTTCCTCGGGAACAATTCTGACGGCGTGGAAAGTGGTCAGCCACCCTTTTTCTGTTTTGACGGGAGGAGCCGCCGGGCCGATTTTTGCGTTCGCAAACGGAACCTTCTCCGCACCGAGAAGCAGCTGATTTCCGCCCCAGTAACGAAGATCGGGGGAATCGGAATACCAGATATCGAAATGTTCGCCCGCCCCGCGGCTGTAAATCGGCAAGGGACGCTCCAGACGCACATATTTGCCCCCTATTTTTTCAGGAAACAGCACCATGTTCCGATTATCCGGAGAGGAGAGCGACATGACTTCAAATTGCTCGAAGTCGTCGGTGACGGCAATTCCGCCGCGGAGTCCGTGCCATGTATCGACTGCAAAGCACATCACAATGCGTCCGTCAATAGCGGTCAGACGCGGATCATAGGCTCTGATAATGTCCTCATCCTCCATGGTAAAGATCGGTTTCGGACCGACCTCCCAATGGATGCCGTCATCGCTGAATGCGATTCCGATGGAAGTCCGGAACTTGTTGTTTCCGGTTTTCACACCGCTGAAATGATCCTTCCAGTCCTGTTCGGACGAACCGTAGTCGTTGCGGAACGCCATCACATATTTTCCCTGAAAGCGAACCACACCCGCATTGAAAATCAGAGACGCATCATACGGAATGTCTTTTGCGGAAAGCACCGGATTCCCGGCATAGCGCTTCAAAAACGAAGGGGTGGAATATTTCATCATCAAAAATCCTTTCCTTTTTTCCTGAATTCTATAATTATACACGGGAAAATGAAAAATAGAATGGATGAAAAGTTCAAAACATATCCATTTTTCCCAAAAAGTGAGATTCTTCCGCTTGCATCTTCCAAAGACCGGAAGTAAAATAACCGAGGAACCGCAACCCGACTTCACGATCCAGGAAAAAGAAATGCCCGGCATCAACGACTATGTGCAAATGGAAATTTCCGGAACCTACCGGGAGGAACATTCACCGCTGGAACAGTATCAGCCGTTTTTCATCAACATTCAGCAGGTGTTTCCGATCCGCAACGCACCGTATCACGTTCATGCGTCGGCGGATTACGAGATGATTCTCCCGATGAAGAATGAGTACAGATGCCTCATCAATGAAGAATCGCTTGTTGTGCATCCGGGAGAATTTGTGATTATTCAGGCACATCAGCGCCATCAGGATCTGTTCGACCGGAAATCGCCGTATCACACGTTCCATTTTCTCATCCGGAAGCAGAGTTCCAGCGAACAGCTGACCTCACTCTTTGCTCCGGATCTGCCGTGCAGACAGCAGATTGCGCAACTGCCGGACCGCCCGTTTGTCGAAACGATCATCCGGCTTATCTGGCAGGAGGCTCACCACCAGACCGGTCCCGACAGCTGCAATATCCAGAATTCCCTCTTTCAGGCGCTGTTCTGGAAACTGATCCCCGCATTCCCTCAGGAAAATCTGTATGCGGATTTCATCCGCCACGCTATGAATCGAAACATCGTCTCCCAGCTCTTCCGGGTTTTCGAACAGAATCTGACAAAGATGCCCTCTCTGGAGATCCTCTGCCTTGAAACCGGGATGAGCCGCAGTTCCCTGAACCGGGCATGCAACAAACTCTTCGGACTTGCTCCTGTGAAAGCATTCATGAAATTCAAGATCAACCGGGCACAGCAGATTATGAGCATTCATCCCGGGATGAAGGTCAAGGAGATCAGCGACTATCTTCACTTTGAAAATCCGTTCCATTTCTCCCGGATTTTCAAAAAATACGCACTCTATCCCCCTTCCCGGCATTCCGAATTAAACCGCAAATAACCATGACGGAATGCGCCGCCTTCCCCGGACTCAATACCGGACTTTGGAACAGAGACGGATGGATTTATTGACGGAAAAAAGCGTAAATTCCCCGTTTTCCAGACGATATTGAAATGGTTTTCCGGTATAGGGATCCAGCGGAAGAGTTTTCAAAATTTCCGGCACCAGAGCATTCGTCTTTTCCGGATATCTCCCGTGCAGACATTTGTAGAGTTTCAGAGCGAGCCCCGTCTCCGCAAGATTTTTTGCACAGAGGAACTTCGCATAGATTCGGATCATCAGAATTTTCTGGCTGTCCGGATTCACAAAGGAAAGATCCGGGTCCTTTTCCTGCCCCAGCGCCGCCCAGTCGATTTCGGAGAGAGTTCCGGCGTTCAGATGACGAATAAACGTGATAAATCCTTTTTCCAGAGGAAAATGCTGTACCGGTTCCAGAAGAGAGGCCATCTTCCGCGCGGCAACGGCATTTTTCACCAGAGCCGTCCGAACGGTCAGTTCCAGCGGACGGAGCAGAAGAGCAGAGGAAAATGAAAAACCGAAATCCAGAAACCGGAATCTCTCCGGTATCCGGTTGATGCTGGAAATACGATTCTGCAGCCCGAAAAGCTGAAGTTCCAGTTCCACCGGAGCGACAATCCGCCAGTTCCGAATTTTTTCCAACATCCGGCGGTAGGCTGCGGCATATTCGGGAGCAGTCGGACCAAGCCGGATGACTCCGTCATACTGCATCAAAAAAACAGCACAGCGCACCAGCTGGGAAATCTGAGTCACATCTTCCAGAAGCATTTCATCAAATGCAGCAATCGACTCCAGCGGCGACAGAATCTCCTTCGTTCTGCCCTGATGCAGGGCAATTTCCGCACGTCCGCACTGATAACGGGCAAATGAACGAAGTAAATTCAGAAGAGAAAAAGACTCCTCGTTGAAAATAACACCATTTCCTTGAAACGGACGCAGAGAATCATAGCGGTCCAGAGAATCAAAGAAGCGGCGCACTTCCGGAGCATTCCAGTTTGCAAGAGTCTCGCGGATGATTTCATCCCGTTCCCGGAGCTCGGACGGAGAGAGTCTGCTTTTCGCTGTTGTCCAGGAATAGATGCCGCAGCAGGGCGGAACGAACTTCGGATATTTTTTGAGCAGATTCTTCTGCAGAGCCTCGCTTTCCCGAATCAGGCTGGAAAGTTCTCTGCCGTCGCGGGTTGCTCTCGGCGAATACACCGTTTCGGCAAATTGCAGAGCGCTCTTTGCGGTGTTGGTCGCCCGGATCGTCTGGAACCCGAGGGCAAGGCACCATAAGACAAGCGAAATCAGAAGGATATTGAAAAAACGGATGGTCGAATGGCGCGGAGTAGTCCCCCTCCAGCAAATATAGAGAACCCAGAGAATCCAGACTGCCCACGCGCTTCCGATCCAGATGATCAGCAGAGCATTCCTACCGTGGAAATTCGGGAAAAAAGATGGAAGAAGCGGATTCAGCCACTCCAGAATCGAGTGACTCCATTCCGGAACACAGGAGATTACCGCAAGCTCTCCCGGAATGCAGATCAGCGGCAGAAGAAGAAACATCGGAATCAGCCACAAACGTTTCGTCTTCACAGGAAATACCACCGAAACAAATACAAATGCAGAAATCAGAATGAGAAAAAGAAGAGTCAATGACGTCATCTTTTTCAGGAAGAAAACCAGAAACAGAAGAAACAGCGCAAACAGCGCTCCCCCCCGATAACGAAAAAAACATCGCCGGAAAACAGTCAAACAATGATTCATCTTCTCCATATCCTATCCTTTTCCAATCTGGTATAATTATACAATCGTTTCGAAGAAAAACAATGGAGAAGAAGATTTTTCGATGCTTATTTTTCCCGGTGCGTCCGGATGAAAAAAAGAAGCGGACGCTGTTCACGTCCGCTTCCCTGTTTCAAAGATGGACAAAGCGGATTAACGCTGTTTCACCAGTCTGATTTTTCCATACTCCATAGGATTCTTATTGACAATGCCGCCGAAATAACCGACCATTTTCCGTCCGGATCTGCCGTTGGCATCATTCAGAAGCAGAGCGAAACCGATCCTTTCCTTTTCCGTGGGAGCCTTTTTCGCACCCAGAAGACGCCAGGGCAGGAAAATCGTGTAGATGGTGAGTTTTTCCGATTCGCGGCGTACGACGGAACTCGTTCCCATCAGATCGAACGCCGGCCCCGAGCGGACACCGTCGGCATATCCCATGAAACACCAGGCTTCCGGTTCTTTCTGGGTCGTCGGATATGCGACGGCATATTCAACCACACGGTGCCCGTTGAATCCGTTTCCGATGTTATTGGGCAGCCATTCCCGGTCGGTATCCAGATCGAAACCGAACTGAATGGAATCTTCCTTCCACATCTCCGTCCATTTGGCGTCACGTTTGAGTTCCGGATCGTTCGCCGTCACCTGGAGATGGAAGCCTTCCGGTGTCGCATAGGCGCGGAAGGTGGCAGGCGTAACCGAACGTTCCTTCTCCTTGATTTCTCCGGGGCGGTTCCAGGAGTTCATCGGAATCGGCGCAATCTTTTCCCATGCCGCTTTTCCGGGATCAGAGGAATAATAGGGAATCGCCAGAGGAGTCACATCCATCGGACAGCGGGTTGTCCAGCGGATCGGCTGTTCGATGGAAACCGTCAGTTTGCCGGGATAACGGCGTCCGTTCACGGCGTCCGGAATACGGAAAACGACTTCTTCAGTCTTTCCGGAAGCCAATTTCACGTTCTGCCGGAATGCTCTCCCTTCTTCCAGTTTCAGTTCCAGAGTTGCCGCGACGGTGCCGGGAAGACGGGAGAGAATCCGGAACTTCAATTCCGGAGCCGATTCTGCTCTGCCGTTCCACTCAAACGCATGGAAAACCGCCGTGACCGGTTCAATGACTTTGTACCGGCAAGCATGCCAGGAGTCTCCCTTCCGTACCGGAACCGCGTAGTCGCCCAGCGGAGCACTCGTCGGCACGGTAAAACGGTTTCCGTTCCGTGTCAGAAACGGCGGAGCGATCACCTCTTCCCCGGAAATCTCAAAGGATGCGCCGGGAAGGAGCTGTTCCACTTTCTGTTCTGAGATTCCGGCAAATGCCGTCCCGGAGAATTCCGCATACACCGGACTCGGAGTCAGTTCCAGTTTCCGGGAAACGGCAAGGGGGGTGCCGGTCATCGAACGGACATAATTCGGGAGCGTCGGCAGATTGTATGTCACCCGGTCCTTCATGGTCCAGAACGCCCCGATCGTGCTGTTTCCGCGCCGGAAGAGGGCGGCGTGGACGCCTGGAGCGACCTTGAGCCAGATTCCTCCGCCTTTGACCGTCGCAAGTTCCCGGATCAGAGCGGAATAGCTTGCCATGGCGGGAAGCGGGGTATAATCGGGTTTGATGATCGAGTAGTTGTAGGTGGTCGGCGAAGGATTGTAGCGTCCGGCGAAGTACGCGATATGCCCGATGTCGCGGACCGTGCAGAGAATCAGGGAGCGTGCGCAATAACGGGCTTTTTCCAGTTCGGTAACGGGTTTCTGCCAGTCACCGGGAACGCCGGTCCATCCGTATTCGGTAAACGCAATCGGGAGTTTCGCATAGGGAGTTGTCTTCAGATACTCCTGCATGGAGATGATTTTTTCAATGAACTCCTCCTCCGGGGGCGTTGCATTGACATAGGCATGCATCACAAGCCAGTCCATATTCTTCAGGATGCCGAGCTCGACATATTCCTTCAGTTCCTGCGTGTTGATGCTGTAAAAACCGGGCCCGCCGACCTTTGCTTCCGGACGAACGGATTTGATCGAATCTGCAATCACATTATGAAGTTTTGCCAGTTCCGCCTTGGAGCCACGCCACTGACCGTTCGGTTCGTTGAAGATGTTGACGACATCCGGAAGAACCGGGGTGTTCTTTGCCCAGAGTTTTACAGCTTCCGCCAGACGGTTCCAGTCTTCCGGAGGATACATTCCGTATTTTCCCCGGTCCGACGCCTTGAGCAGATGGGACGGCAGCGCTTCAAACATCGCCGCATGGGTGATGAATCGCCTGTCCCAGCTTCCCGGTTTGCCGCTCCAGAGCAGCGTTCCGTCCGGTCCCGGGTTCACGTTTTTCAGATTCCATCCGCCGTAGTCGATGTTGGAACCGAAGAGCTGTCCCCACTCGCCGTTTGCCCAGACCCGGCAGAGCCCGAACCTTGAATCCCGGCGGACCTGCTCGGAGATCCGGGGACCGACAACAGCGGCGGAACGTTCCGTCACAATCCGTCGGCCATCCCTGTAACGAGCATCGGCTTTGATGTTGTAAAATCCGCGCAAGGGAAGAACACAGGTCGTTTCGACCGTTCCAGGGGAAACTGCTATTTCCTTTATGGTCCTGTTCTCTTCATCGGAAAGCAGCAGCTTACCGGAAACCATCGTCTCCGGATCGACATAACGCACAGAGAGTTCCCCCTTTTCCGCCGTAAAGGTATTGTACGGACTCGCCGCTTTGATGATATGGTCTGTCACACAGACTTCTTCCACAAGAAATTGTTCCAGCAGGAATTCCCCCTGTCCTTTTGCCGCATTCACCAGCAGAACGATCTCACCGGAAGTGGTTCCGTTATACAAGGTTCCGTATCGGGAGATCGTATTCCACTCTTTCCAGTCGCCTGCGGGCCCCGGATCAATGATTGTTTCCCAGTAACGGCGCGGAGTCGGCGAGGTCGCATAGGTGTTCTTGCCGATCCGGAAGCGGATTTGGAAAAAGTTGTCGGGAGCATTCTTCATTTTCAGCATTGCATCCATTTTCAACTGACGGCGTGAGACAAAAGCAGAACGCTTTTCCAGTTTCAGTACGGGTCCTGCAATTTCCACGTCGCCCTGAAATGGTTTCAGAACCTGAAATACCACAGCGCCCCGTCCGTTTTTCCCGCCGCCGGGAAGATATTTCACAGAAACGATATCCGGTTTGCTGCTGCGAAATGACGCGGCGGCGGAAGCATTCGACGGAAGCGAATAAAGACGGACCGCACGGGTCTGTTCCGCAATCAATGGGAAACAGCTGAGAATAAATACAAGACAGCAAAATCCGACAAACCCTTTCTGATGGCAATTTGAATTCATTTTTTTCCTTTTCTTATAATTAAGTTTTATTTTTCGGTTTGATCTTTTCCGGTCATCAGGGATACATACCCGTCTTGACACCGTGCTGATTGAACCAGGTCCAGTAAGGCTTCATCATATCGTCGCCAAGCTGCGAACCACTGACTGCAGCGACATGCCCGTCGCCGTAACAGATATTCCCCTTCCCCAGATGACGTTCCGCGAACAGTCCGGATGCCAGACTTGCATAATTGGTGTCATCCAGACAGAATGCCTGATTGTCAAATCCGCTCCGGGTGGAACCGGTGTCACCGAACAGAACCATGGTGGAAAGAGTTTTCCATGTACCCGAGGGCGTCCCGTCGTTCGGATCACCGGGCCGGCAGAAAAAACTGCGCGTGGGATTGCCAAACTTGTAAACGGCATTTGGGCTTATATTGTAACAACGCATGCCGTAACTTTGCGGATCATTATCCCGGGTCCTCCCCTGATGGACACTCGGATCCATGCAGCCGAATGCGTAATTTTTCCGGGCGCTGTCACTCCACGGCCAGGATGGATACACATTGAAATATTTTGCCAGAATCTTGTGCCATGGAGCCTCCTCACCCGGTTTGGAAGTTGAAATGTAACGGGCGTCCGGCGGAAGAAGAATATCATCGTTGTCCGAAGCATAATTGAAAGCATAGATTCCAACCTGCTTCAAACGACTGATGCAGCTGGCGCTGATCCCCCGTTTCCGAGCATTCTGCAACGCAGGAAGAAGAATACTGGCTAATATTGCGATGATCGCAATCACAACCAGGAGCTCTATCAATGTAAAAAACAGGCGGGATTTTCCCACTGTTTCATCTTCCGCTCCTGCAACTGTTCTCCGTCCGAAACTTCGTTTCATCTTGCTCCATCCTTTCCCTGTTGTTTTTTCCTTATTTCAGAATGATTCTTTGTTTCATACCCCTCATAACAGTACTTTTCTCCAGAAGTTCCGGAGGAAAACGAAATTTTTCCGGTACCAGTTCCGGATGTTTCATTCGAAGGAACAGGCGCTCCACTGCAAATCTGCCCTGCTGCTCCGGATGCTGTTCCACAGTAGGAATCGGTATGGTATCGGGAAATTCTGAAGTGATATTGCCAAATCCGCAGACAACAGGAATTGAGGAAATCCCCGCCAGTTTTGCCGCGGAAAGAATCTGGCGTGCATAATAATCCGTATGACACGCGATTGCCGTGATTTCCGTATGTTCTTCCAGAAAAGGGATCATCTCCTCGTAAGGCATGCAGGGCCAGTTTCCTTCTCCGATTTGTATCATGGAAACCTCAGGATGTTCCAGACAGAAATTCCGGAATCCCTGAAAACGGAGACGTGCCGGACTCGCCAGCTGGGGACCCGCATAATAGCCGATCCGACGATGTCCTTTGCGGTAAAGGTATTCTGCAACGCACCGTCCGCCCTCGTAATCATCCGTTCCCACAAAATCAATATCCGCAGGCACCTCACGGTCCACCGCGATCATGGGAATTCCGCAAGCCATGACCTCACAGTAAAACTGATTGTCGGAATCATCCTGTGTCGGAACGATGATAATGCCGTCCACCCGCTGCTCTATCATCCGATGCAGCATTGCGCAGTCCTCATTCTCGCGATAGGCAACCACGGGAAGGCAATCGCGCTCATCCAGAGCACCGGCAATCCCGCGGAACAGACGATTGTAATAAGATACACTGAGATCAATCAGCACTCCAACCGTTCCGGTCCTGCCCAGACGAATCGCCGAACTGAGCCGGTTGTCGTAATATCCCAGCTCACGAGCGGTTTTCATAATCCGGTCACGCGTCTCCTGAGACAAATTCCCCTGATTGCTCATCACACGTGAAACCGTCGTCATGGAAACACCGGTCGCACGGGCGATATCACGCATGCTGACAATTTTCCTATTTCGCATCTTCCGTACCCTGTACTCTAGCATTGTTTTCAAAAAGACAAACGATTGCGCAATCGATTGTCTAAATTAATTATACTCTATTTTCCTTTTTTTGTCAATAGGAAAAAATGAAAAAATGACGAATCATGTCTGTAAGACAGAAAAAACGGTCTCTTGCTGATGCGGTTTTTCTGCCTCCGGCAGCCAGCTTGTTCAGCTGGACCGAAGCAGGTCGAAAGCCCCCCGCTGATGCGGGGGATTTTTTTGCCTCCGGCGGCCAGCTTGTTCAGCTGGACCGAAGCAGGTCATGGACCTGCACCATGATCGCGGCTATGCCGCTGAATTTTCAGGGAAGAATTGCCCCATGTTCCAAAAGAAGGTTCCGAACATCCTGGAAGGGGAGATCCACTGGATCAGTACCCGTCTTTGCGCTCAATGCACCAGCGGCTCCGGCAGCCTGTCCGGTCGCCATGCAGGGAGCCTGCACACGGAGCGCAGAATTCGACAGACGGTCACTGGAAAGAATCCGTCCAGCGGCAAGAAAACCTTGACTGTGACGCGGTATCAATGCACCTAGCGGTATGGTCGGAACCACACCCGGAGCCAGATGCCGTTTGTCAAGTCCGAGTTTTTCATCATGCAGATCCACCGGGTAGTAACAGTAACAGATTGCATCATCAAAAATGCGCCCGGAAACATAATCCTCGACAGTGATCGTTTTTTCTCCAACGATGGTCCGCGTCTCCCGAACTCCGCACTCTCCGGAACCGAAGCGGAATTCGATGTTCTCCAGCCCCGGCTGGCGATGAAGAAAGCGGTAGATGCGAAGAATGGATTCCCGTCCGGCAATCTCCATCCGAGTCCGGCCTTCACTGTCAGCAGCATTAATCCCGCAGATATGATTGCTGTTACCGCCATGCCCGTAGAAGAAGCCACGGTTGAAACTCTTCGACCATCCCATGTCTTCCGGAACCAGTTCCCCGTTTTGAACGGCCTCGTCAAACGCTTTTTCCAACGCGGGAAAATCAAGTTTGTCGATTTCATAGCCGATGGCATACACGCTCAAAGTTCCCGGCTGACAGGTCTCCGGCAGGTTCACGGGATATCCGGCCATCTTCACGGCATTGGCATCGCCGGAACAATCAATCACGACCTTTGTTTTCAGGTTGTACAAGCCGTCCTTGTCACAGAGAGTCAAATTCCAATGGGAGTCTTCCCGTTCAATCCTGCCCGGCATGGTATGGAAACGGATCTCAACTCCGGCATCCAGCAGGGCCTTGTCGGCAAGAGCGGCAAAAACGACCGGATTAACGCGGATCTGATGGTGGCAATGGCTCTTCATATCCGCATCGGAAAAATCCGGAAGAGGGGATTCCGTTTCCAGCAGAGTCTTCCGCACAAGCTCCCAGCCGATACCGCCGATCACCTGTTTTCCCCACGCATTGAAGATACCGGGGTAATTGATTCCGCACATCGTCAGGGTTCCACCGCAGATTCCATTCTTTTCAATCAGAATTGTTTTTGCACCTGCCCGTCCAGACTGGATCGCAGCACAAAGCCCTGCACATCCCGCACCGATTACAGCAACATCAAACGTGTCATTCATGTTTTGACTCCTTTTTCAGAAAAAAACGCGGAACAGAAAAAGTTCCATTCCGCGTCATTCATTCCATCATTGCAGGAAATATGTTACTTGATTTCCATCATCCAGTTGTGGAGATCGGGAAGATCACCGTGCTGAATCCCGGTCATATGGTCGTACAATTTATGAAGGACAGGACCGCAGGTTTCACCGTATTTGAACTCTGTGCTGCCCATGACGATCTTGGAGATCGGAGTAATCACCACGGCAGTCCCGCAGGCGCCGACTTCTGTGAATTCGGCAAGTTCCGATTTGTGGACCTTGCGCAATTCAACTTCAATTCCAAGATCCGCCGCGATCTGCTGCAGAGACATGTTCGTAATGCTGTGCAGAATCGAGCGGGAAACCGGTGTGACGTAATGACCTTCCTTAGTAATTGCGAAGAAATTGCTGGTTCCGAATTCATCGATGAATTCATGCTCCTTCGGATCAAAGAAAAGGGTAATCGGATATCCCTGCATTTTCGCGACCTTGCTCGGCTTGAGGCTGGCGGCATAGTTTCCAGCGAATTTGACGTGTCCGGTTCCCTTTGGAGCCGCACGGTCATAATCTTCAATGACGAGCGCCTCGACCGGAGTGATCCCCCCCTTGTAGTAAGCTCCAACCGGAGTCACAAGAATCAGGAAATCATACATCTTGCTGGGAGCCACACCGACCTGCGCACCGGTTCCGATCAGAAGGGGACGGATGTAGAGAGCACCACCGACTCCATAAGGAGGAACATAGTCCATGTTGTCCTTGACAACCATTTGAATGGCTTCCAGATAGAGATCCATCGGGATCGCAGGGGCAAGCATGTAATCAGCAGCGAGATTCATGCGCTTGACGTTCTCCTCAGGACGCAGGCATCTGACTTTTCCATCTTTCTGACGGAAGCATTTGAGTCCTTCGAATGCCGCCTGTCCGTAATGGAGACAAGTCGCGGCAATGGACATTGTGATGTAGGGCTCCCTGATGAGAACGGGCGACGACCATTTGCCGTCCTTCCAAGTGGATCTGACGTAAGAGTTTGTCGGCATGTAGGCAAAGCCCAGCGAGGACCAGTCGATCTGTTTCGGGTCCATTTTTTCCAGTGATTCTGACATGATAACTTTCTCATCCTTCTTTGTTGAATTGATCATCATACCGTAATTTAGCGGCATATCCCCGTTTTGGAAAGCGAAAATTGAAATCTTTTCAGAAAAAAAGTAAAAAAAATTGCCGTTTTAGCGTTTGGACGACGGAAAATGATTGAAAAATCAAAAATAATCGTTAAATTGTCAAGGTGTGCAAAAACTAACTAATGAGGAGTTTATCATGTCATTGAAAAAAATGTTCGTCAACGGAATTGCCGCGCTGGCTCTCACTTTCGCAGTCACCGGCTGTGGAATCTTCGACAGCAGCAATGAAAACGAGGAAATGTTCCGGATCAAGAAGGATAAGGACGGACAGACCGCCGTCGATCCCAATGCGCTCAAGGGAGTTTCCGGTGATGTCAACACCATCAGCGGCCCAGGCGACGGCAGCGTCAACGGCCCCGGCGACTGGTCCAACAATGCTCTCAGCGACGCCTTGAATCCCTATGCCGATTTCGGAACCCCGATTCCGGGAGTCAACCTTCCGACCGTTTATTTCAGTTTTGACCGCTCCATCATCAGTGCAACGGAAGCGCCGAAGCTCGATGAAATCGCCGCCTATCTTCTCAGCAATGCAGGGACAGGCGTCGTCATCGAAGGCAACTGCGATGACCGCGGCTCCGATGAGTACAACCGCGCACTCGGCGAACGCCGCGCACTCTCCGCCAAGGAATATCTTCTGAACAAAGGCATCGCCGATTCCCGCATCCGGACCATCAGCTACGGTGAGGAACGTCCCGCCGCCGCCAACACGGAAGAAACCGGACGCGCCAAAAACCGCCGCGATGATTTTGTTGCTGTCAAACTTAGAAAATAACCACGGAATCAAACTTTCACGGCGCCGGGGTCCGCCCCGGCGTTTTTTTGCAGAACAACTTATGAATCCATCCGCAGATGAAATTGCTCAGGCGCTCGGTCTGGAGAAACATGTCGAAGGCGGCATGTTCCGGGAGCTTTTCCGTTCCGTCGTCAGAACTCATGCAACCAAACAGCGCCGGGCTGCGACCAGCATCTTCTATATGCTCCGCGGAAACGAAATCTCCCGCTGGCACATGGTAAAATCCGACGAAATCTGGATGTATCATGCCGGCTCTCCCGCCATTCAGCTTCTGCTGCTCCCCGACGGAACATTCGAGGAACGAATTGTCGGGCCGGATGTCCTCGGCGGCGAGTTTCCCCAGAGCCTGATTCCCGCGTGGACGTGGCAGAGCACGGTTCTTCTGGACCGCTCCAAACAGAGCTGGGGACTCTTCGGTGCGGTAGTCTGCCCCGGTTTTGAATATCAGGATTACGAGGAAGGCTCTGCCGAAGAACTCCTCAAAAAGTATCCCGAGGCAAAAGACCGAATTCTGGAACTCGGCCTCGCATGACCAATCATCAACAAAAGAGAGAAAGCATGAAAAAAACGGACTATTTCGGAATCGCATTTCTGGTTCTTCTGGTTCTGCTTGTTGTATTTTTCCCGGTCAACCACACCGTTCTGGCAAAACTCACCCGGGACGGCTGTTTTGTCAACGGTTCGTTTGAATGGACCGGCTTCACCCTGAAAGGACTCGACCAGTTCGGAAACGTGACCAAAGCGGCGCCTTATCTGATGGGATTCCTGAAATTTGCCCTGCTGGCGATGTTCGGGGAAATGGTCAAGAACCGCATTAAAACGGGGTTCTGGCATACGGATCTTTTCTTTGTCCGCGTGATCACATGGGGCGTCTTCGGCATGATTATGACGATCGCCTTTGCGCTGTTTGCAGGAGGAGTCGCAAGCGTTATGGGAACTCCGCTCTGGTTCGGCGGAAAGGATATGGGAGAACTCGGGAACAAGTTGATCTTCGCAATTTCAACCTCGTTCTGGATGAATCTGATCTTTGCGTATCCGATGATGCTCGGGCATGAATGGTTTAACGTGGTGTTCGCAAAACGCAGATTTGTCGGAGGCACCGAATTCCTGGGCTTGATCGACAAGCATGCGTGGGGCTCTTTCATTCCGAAAACGATTGTCTGTTTCTGGCTTCCGGCGCATACGGTCACATTTCTGCTTCCGGCGGAATACCGCGTGCTGATGGGGGCGTTCCTGAGCATGGCGCTCGGGTTCTTCCTGACAATCCGGTCTGTTAAAAAAACTTAAATTCATATAGTAAAGGTGCAAATCATGGAAACGGAATTCTGGCAG
>CASEYW010000075.1 GCA_949292215.1 uncultured bacterium | reverse complement strand
TCTGGGTTCAAGGTCTGTTTTATGCAATTTCAAAGTTAAACTTGGAATCTGCAAAGAGCACAAAAGATTGAGGTCTGAAAAGGAAATAAAAAAATGTGGCAAAAATGTGGCAATTTCTGCAATGAATACAGCAAAAATCAGTTTGATTCAGGATGAGGCAGAGAAGTTGGATTTGTGTTGCTTCTCGCTTGAAATCAGGGAGTTAAAATGGTGCCCCGGGAGGGAATCGAACCCACGACCCACTGCTTAGAAGGCAGTTGCTCTATCCTCTGAGCTACCAGGGCTTTCCATGTCGGAAGCTATAATGTAACTCCCGTTCGTTAAAATACAAGCTCAATCTTTGAATTTTCCGGCTTATTTCACAAAAAAGTCGCGTCCAAACCAGACCAGAAGAACAATGCCAAGAACAATTCGATACCATCCGAATACTTTGAAATTTTTCCGCCGAATGTAGTCCATGAAAAATGCAATCACTCCCCAGGCAACCAGAAATGAAACCAGAAAACCGATCCCTGTCGCAATCCACTGCTCGGTCGTCAAAACCGATCCCCCCTTCCACAGACTGTAGGCCGAGGCGGCAAACATGGTCGGAACCGCCAGAAAAAAAGAGTATTCCACCGCAACTTCCCGCGAGGTCCCCAGCAGAAGCGAGCCCAGAATCGTAGCCGCGGATCGCGAAGTCCCGGGAATCATCGCCAGACACTGAATTCCCCCAATCGCCAGCGCTTTCCCAAACGAAAGATCGTCAATTTCCGATACCGTGACCCTCCGGCGCACCGATTCAATCCACAGCAGGGCAATTCCTCCCGCAAGCAGCGCCGCCGCAACCGTCAGGGTGTTGTACAGAAAATGCTGGATTCTCGACCCGAACAACCCTCCAATGACAATCGCTGGAAGCACTCCGACCGCCGCCTTGCTCCAGAGAAGAAGTGTGCTTTTCCGAAGCCGTGCATCCCGCAACGCACGAAGCGGAAACAGTTTCCCGTGAAAATAAACCAGAACCGCCAGAATGGAGCCCAGCTGAATTACGACAAAAAACATCTCCTTGAATGAGGCTTCCAGTCGGATAAATTCATCAACCAGAATCATGTGTCCGGTACTGCTGATCGGCAGAAATTCCGTGATCCCCTGAACAATTCCCAATAAAACAGACTGTAAATATAAAATCATCGTTTCCATTCCCGTCGGTTCTGCGGAAAAGTAAGTCAAAAACGGCGCGGAAGGAGCCATAACTTCTCCATCCGCGCCGATGTGCAAACCGGTTTGTTCCGCTTATTTTTCCGTGAGATACGCCGCCTGTTTGCTTCTGGCCATCACGCTGAGACGCAGTGCATTCAGACGAATGAATCCGGTGGCATCCTTCTGATTGTAGACATCTTCCGCTTCAAACGACGCAATTTCGCTGTCATACAGGCTGTACGGAGAACGTCTTCCGGTGACATGGCACGCTCCTTTGAAGAGTTTCACACGGACATCTCCCGTCACATATTCCTGGCTCTTGGTGATGGCCGCCTGAAGAACTTCCCGTTCCGGAGCAAACCAGAATCCGTTGTAAACCATTCTGGCATAGGCCGGAATGAAGCTGTCGCGCAGATACATCACTTCCTTGTCCATGGTGATGGTTTCCAGAGCCCGGTGTGCCGTGTGGAGAATCGTTCCGCCCGGAGTTTCATAAACCCCGCGGGATTTCATGCCCACAAAGCGGTTTTCGACAATGTCGATGCGTCCGACCGCGTGTCTGCTTCCGAGTTCATTGAGTTTGCGCATGATGTTGGCAGGAGAGAGTTTCTCATCATTGACCGCCACCGGGATGCCCTTTTCAAAGGAGATCACGATATCTTCCGGCTGATCGGCCGCCTGCGAAAGCGGACGGGTCATCACGTGCATGTCTTCCGGCGGTGCCGCCCACGGATCCTCGAGAATGCCGCCCTCGAAGCTGATGTGCAGGAGATTGCGGTCCATGCTGTAAGGCTTTGCCGCGGTGGAATGGATCGGAATATTGTTCTTGTGTGCGTATTCAATCATTTCCGTCCGGGCTTTGAAATGCCAGTTCGGATCGCGCCATGCGGCAATGATTTTGATTTTCGGATCCAGAGCGTACGCTGCCAGTTCGAAACGGACCTGATCGTTGCCTTTTCCGGTGGCGCCGTGGCAGATTGCGTCGGCTCCCTCGGCACGGGCGACTTCCACAAGTCGTTTGCCGATCAGCGGACGGGCAATCGAGGTTCCGAGAAGATAGGTCCCTTCATAAATCGCATTTGCCTGCATCATCGGGAAGATGAAGTCTCTGGCAAACTCTTCATTGAGGTCGTCGATATAGCATTGGGAGGCGCCGGTGTTGATCGCCTTTTGTTCCAGCCCGGCGGTTTCCTCCGCCTGACCGACATCTGCGCAGTAGGCAATGATTTCCGCGTTGTAGGTTTCTTTTGCCCATTTGATGATGACGGAGGTGTCAAGTCCGCCCGAATAAGCAACTACGATCTTCATTGTTTGTCTCCTGAATAAGTTTTGGGGATCGAAATCCTGTCTATTAAGATAGCTCCTGATTTGGGATTTTCAATCCGGAGAAGTGGATTGTCGCAGGAAATCTCGCGGGAAACGGGAAAAGCGGGACTCCAGGAATCGGAGAGAAAAAGGAAAATCCATACCATTTCCACCATTGCCGCTGTACCGGCGCTTCCTCGGGAAAGGGCGAAAAAGAATATTCAGGGAATCCGACTCTTTTTCTGAAGTGGATTTTCCCGGAATCTTTCTCCCTCCGGCCCTCTTTGTCTGCCGGGACGGAAAGCGCAGCTGTCTTCCCTGTTACCTTCTTCAGAGCATCTTCTCAAGGATGGCTTCGACGTCGCGATCGGTCATCTCCCGCGGATTCTGTTTCATGCTGGCGCTTCGGCAGTTTTTTATGATGAATTCGAAATCGCTGCGGTGAAGCGCAAAGGAACGCAGATTTTCCGGGACTTCCAGCTTTTCCGCAAGATCCCCCGCCGCACGGAGAAAACTGCGCGCATCCGATCCGATGAACGTCCGGTCCGCCAGATCCGCATACTGTTCGGAACAGACCGGAAGATTGAATTCCAGTACCGGTCTCATCAAAATGGCACATGCCAGTCCATGGGGAACTCCCAGCAGGGAGCCCACCGGATGCGCCAGGCCGTGAACCGCTCCCAGCCCCGTCTGGGAAAATGCCATCCCGGAGAGCATGGAGGCTTCCGCCATTTCCGTGCGCGCCCGGATGTTTTCCGGTTCTTTCCAGGCCTCCTCCAGCGAATGGAAGATCTTCCGGACCGCTTCCGCCGCAAGCGCTCTTGTCAGCGCGGAGGCCCGCGGACTGGTAAATGATTCAAATGCCTGCACAAATGCGTCAAGACCGCTGAATGCCGTCAGCTCCCGCGGACAGCTCAGGGTCAGATCCGGATCAACGACCGCCGCATCGGCAACCATCGAGGGATGCCGAAGCGATTGCTTGATCCTGCTTTCCCGATCCGTCAGAACCGCATTGTTGGTGATCTCCGCTCCGGTGCCGGCGGTCGTCGGCAGCGCCGCAAAAAACAGTCCTTTCCGCTGAAGGTGAAGACGTCCGAAAAAATAGTCCGCCGTCCGCCCCTCGACCGGAATCAGCGCGGCCGCCGCCTTTGCCGCATCAATCACGCTTCCGCCGCCGACGGCCACCACCGTGTTCACCATATATTTGCGTCCGATGGCCAGAAGTTCGTCCACCGTCTCCAGCGGCGGTTCCGGTGGGACTCCCGTATAGACCGTGCAGGTCGCCGGTGCAATCGTTTCCAGCACCTTTCTTCCCGAGGGCGATTTCGCCACCGTCGTTCCCGCCACCACCAGCACCTTCGCTCCGGACGGCAGCTCCCCGCTCAGATTCAGGGACGCTCCCGATCCAAACAGGATCTTTCTGGGATAAGAATACGATGCAATGTTCATTTGACACTCTCCTCTGCTGCCGCTGCCGTTTCGCCGGCGGACGGTGATTTTTCCCGCTGTATCTTTTCCAGTGCGGCTCTGGCCGCCATGCTTTCCGCGATCTTCCGTTTGTTGGCTCTTGCCGTGGCAATCGGCCGGCCGTGAATCCGGACCTCAATTTCAAAACAGGGATTGTGATCCGGCCCGGTGATGGAAAGAAGTTTGTATTCCGGCTGACAGCCCGAGGTCTGCTGAGTGTACTCCTGAAGAGTCCCTTTGGGATTCAGATCTGCCAGAAGTTTCGACGGTTCCGGATACCGTTTCCCGAGCAGCTCCAGAAAAATCTCCCGGACCTTCTCCTGCGAAGAATCCAGCATGATCGCCGCCATCAGCGCTTCCATCGCGTCGGACAAGGTGGAATCCCGCAGGGAGCCGCCGCATTCAATTTCCCCCCGTCCCAGAATCAGGGCGCTTCCGAGATCAATATCCCGCGCAAGAAGGGCCAGCGTATCCTGATTGGCCAGCGCGGAGCGCAGTTTGGTCAGGTCGCCTTCGTGAAAGTCCGGATAGCGACGGAAAAGATATTCCGTCAGAATGATTTGAAGAACGGCGTCTCCTAAAAATTCCAGACGCTGATTGTCATAGGCAATGTTGTTTTCCGTGGCAAAGGAACGGTGCATCAGCGCTTCTTTCAGAAGGGCCGGATTCCGGAACGTGTAGCCCAGTGTCCTCTGCAGTTTCACCGGATCGCTTGTCATTGGGGTCTCCTTGAAAAAACGGTGGGTTTCAACTGAAAATCGGGTGAAGAGATCCGCATCCGGAAGCGGACATCCGAAACAGGCGGTCCCCGGATGCTTGACTGAAGCGACTGAATCTGTCAAACCGTGCCTGGCAAATTTAGTCGATTTAATCAAGACCTTCGGGAAACCGCGCGGGTTCCCCGAAGGCGGATGAAATCAGAGGTTCTCGACAACAAGATCCCCGACTTCGCTGGTGGAATATCCCATTTTCCCGGCGGAAAGGGACTTGAGTTTGTGCTCCGTGATATACGCCACCGCGTTCTCAATCGCTTTTCCGGCTTCCGGTTCGTTGAGATAGTTCAGCATCATCGCTCCGGCGAGAATCGCCGCGCAGGGATTGATGACGTTCAGTCCGGTGTACTTCGGCGCGGAACCGCCGATCGGCTCAAACATGCTGACTCCTTCCGGATTCAGATTGCCGCCCGCGGAAATGCCCATGCCTCCGGAGGTCATGGCGGCAAGGTCGGTGATGATGTCGCCGAACATGTTGGTCGTCACAATCACGTCGAACCATTCCGGATTCTTGACCATCCACATGCACGTGGCATCGACATGGCAGTAGTTCAGTTTGACCTGCGGATACTGCTTGCCCATTTCATGGAATGCGCGTTCCCACAAATTGAACACGTAGGTCAGAACGTTGGTTTTGCCGCAGAGCGTGAGCTGCGAGGTGTAGCCTTTGGCCTTGTCCTCTTCCGAAAGGCCGCGCCACGGATGTTCCTTCGAATGACGCTTCATCGCAAGTTCGAATGCAAATTTCAGGCAGCGGTCGACCTGCGCACGATTGTAGACCATCTCCTGAATGGCGATTTCATTTGGGGTGCCCTTCATGGAGACGCCGCCCATGCCGGTGTAGACGTCGCCGGAGTTTTCGCGGACCACCACATAGTCGATGTCTTCCGGCTTCTTGCCGACAAGCGGGCATTCCACTCCCGGATAGAGTTTGACCGGCCGCAGATTGATGTACTGGTCAAGGTCAAATCTCAGTTTCAGCAGGATTCCCTTTTCCAGGATGCCAGGCGCCACTTTCGGCGAGCCGATGGCTCCGAGGAAGACCGCGTCGAATTTCTTCAGCTGCTCGGTTGCGTCATCGGGGAGCACAACGCCTGTTTTCAGGTAGTTTTCGCCGCCCCAGTTGAATTCCGTGAATTCCATTTCAAAGCCGAATTTTTCAGCCGCCGCCTTCAGGACTTTCACGCCCTGGGCGACCACTTCCGGACCTGTTCCGTCGCCCGGCAACGTCGCAATTTTGTAGACTTTCGACATTTTCCCTAACCTTATGTTTTTCTGGTCTCTGTGACTCAGTACGAAGTCCGATGGATGCTTCGGACCGATAACTTCTTTCCGGTAATATATACGCTCTTCCGCAAGAAAACCAGTTTGAATTCAAAGAAAATCGTTTTTGTTCCCTCTTTCCGCCGCTTCGTTCTTTCCGCGCTGCTGCTCCGGAAGGGAACGGGGAGCTTTTCCCGGAGGGTTCAGACTCTTTTTTCCATTTTTCCGGGGACTTCGTCTTGAAATCGTCTTCTTTTCTGTATACATTAGAGCCAATTTCAAAAGTATTGGCTCTCTCGTGTTAATCACTTGTTTTTTCGTGCGTCAAAACCGTTTCGGCGCACTAATCCAGACTTTTTCACAAAAAACGGCAAAAAATCAAATTTCGGGCCGTTTTCCTCCTCTCC
>CASEYW010000074.1 GCA_949292215.1 uncultured bacterium | reverse complement strand
TCTTCTCTTTTTTTCTGAGAAATGTCGGTTTTACCCCCATTAACCCCCGCTCAAAACTCCCCTCCCCTTCTGATTTTCAGCCGGCTTAACGGATTTTTCTTCCCGTTTTTTCTGCGTAAGAGAGATTTCCGGGGGTGCTTTTTTACGTTTCTTGTAAGAGATATTTTTGGTGAGGGAATGTTTTTGCGCTGCGCGCTTTGCCGCTTACGCGGATTCCTTTTGCGCTGCGCGTGTCTGCCGCTTACGCGGATTCCTTTTGCGCTGCGCGTGTCTGCCGCTTACGCGGGGTGCTTTGCGCTGCGCGCTTTGCCTCCGGCGGCCAGCTTATTCAGCTGGACCGAAGCAGGTCACGGACCTGCACCATTATTACGGCTTCGCCGCAGGCTTTCAACGTCTATTGAATCTGAAATCCGTCACGTCCCTTCGGAATTCGCTGAGTCATGCTCCCGTCGGAAGAAATGAACAGGGTTCTGACATCCGCACTCAATTTGTCGGCAAACGTTTTCCCGTTTACAAAAAGAGCCGTGGAAAGAGCATCGGAATCCACACCGCGGGGTGTCACAACCGTCGCCGAAAGGACCCCCTCCACCGGTCGTCCTGTTACAGGATGGATGATATGGGTGTATTGTCTGCCTTGAATGGTTACATAACGTTCATAATTGCCGCTGGTCGCAACACACTCATTCAAAATGCCAACCAGAGCGCAGATTCCGTCGGGATTTTTCGGATCACGAACCGCAATCGTGTACCGATCCTTCCCCGGAGGCGGCTCCGGAAGACATCTCATGTTTCCCCCCAGATCAATGATCCCGATTCGTACCGAAGTGTATTTCAACACCGCCTCCGCCGCCTTGTCAACCGCCCAACCTTTCGCAATCCCTCCAAGATCAATGGACAGCCCCGGACAATTGAAAAAAACACTGTGATTCTCATCATTAAAGATCACATGCTCAAAGCCGCATCTTTTTTTGGCTTCTGAAATCTCTTCTTCCGTCGGCAGAGTCTTCCGCTTCCGATGGAACCCCCATACACTCATCAGGGGGCGAATGGTCGGATCAAACGCCCCACCGGAAATCCGATGAAATTTCCGTACCTCCCCCAGAATCTCCCAGAGCTCTTTCGAACAGACAAACGGCTCCTTCGATGCACTCGCATTCAAACGAGACAACTCGCTGCCCGGATCAAAATAATTGCAGAGACCCGCCACTTTTTCCATTTCCTGTCTGGCAAGCCGAAACGCCTGATCGATCTCATCCTCATTGGCATCGGTGAACGTCAGCGACGCACGCGTGCTCATGACCGGAAAAACCACTGCACTCTGATACAATTTTTTCTCGGGATGATCAAAGTAGTGAATTCCTGCCATTACCCCGCAGAAAATGACAAGCCAGATGACGGCAACCCGGATTCGTTTCATTCCGATTTCTCCTTTCATTTCCTCCTCCAGCGGCAGACTCTCACACTCCCGCCTCGTTTACTTCGCCCTCGGATGAAATTTTCGATGGACCGCAAGAAGCTGACGCTGATCCACATGGGTGTAAATCTGCGTCGTTGCAATATCCGCATGTCCCAGCATTTCCTGAATCACCCTCAAATCAGCGCCATTTTCCAGCAGATGACTGGCAAAGGAATGACGAAGCGTATGCGGATGAATATTTTTGTCGATTCCCGCCAGACGCGCCGTCTCCTTGATGATCGCCCAGATCCGTTCCCGATCCAGAACTTTCCCTCGATTCGAAAGAAACAGCGTCGGTTCATCCGGCGATTTCAAAAGATACGGCCGCGATTTCGTCAGATACCGTTTCAGCGCCTGAACCGCCAGATGCCCCATCGGAACAATCCGCTCCTTCGATCCTTTGCCGAATACCCGGATTACTCCGTCATCAAAGTTGATGGACGAAACCTTCAGCGATGCAACCTCCGAAACACGCAGTCCGCACGCATACATCACCTCCAGAATCGCCCGGTTGCGGATCGCCAGAAAATCCTTGGCATTCACCGCATAAACATTCATCAGCGCATCCACTTCCCTGGCGGAAATGAATTCGGGAAGAATCCGCCAGAGTTTCGGCGAGTCCATCACCGTTGTGCAGTTTTCCGGAATCAGCTTCTCCTGAAAGAGATATTTGAAGAAGACCTTCACCGATACCAGTCTCCGGGCCAAACTTGAAGGTTCCATCCCCGCATCCTTGTGTTCCCCGAGAAAATCAATGATGTCATCCCGCGAAACCTCCGAAAAATCCCGTTTCCCGGACCGGTTCAGATAGGCGATGAAATCGGTGAGGTCGCTTTTATATGCCGTCACGGAATTCCGGCTCAATCCCCGTTCTATGGCCAGATAACCGCAGAAATGTTCCAGAATTTTATTCATGTTGCACCTTTTCATCCAATGGGGTGTTAATATGACACGGCTTTTTCCGTTCGTCAATTCCCCCCGCCCGTTTTTTTCACAAAAAGGATCCCGGCAAACCGTTCAAGGAAGAAGGCTTGTCCGCCATTTTTCCTTTTTGCCGCAGATTCCATGCTTTCCAACTTTAAATCCCCCTCCCCATGAGTTATATTATTCAAAAATGATGCAATTTCAACGGAGACCGGGAAACACTATCATGAAATTTTCAAGAATCGGAATCACACTGCTGCTCCTTTCAGGATCCGTCCTTCTGCTCTTCCTCTGCGCCGCGTGCGGAATCGACTACCGTCTCAATGCGGCGGAGAGAGCACGCTCCTACGCCTTGAAACATACCAGGGATCTCTCGGAAACCGACCGGGATTTCATTCGATACAACGATCCTGAAATCATGACCAGCCTGATCTTTCCAGGAAAGGTTCCCGAACGGGAGAATCTCGGCACCGGCCCGAACCGGTTTGACACCTATGAAGTCAAGGCCAATCCGAACTATGATTACATGCACACCGCCTTTGTCTGGAAACTTCCGAAGGCCGGCTTCTCCGTCCTGGTCGACGGAGCCGGGGAACGCGATCTGCGGGGATGGGATCCCGATTGCATCATTTACAAAAGATTCATTCCCGAAAACACGGCATATTCCGCCGCTCACCTTCAGGCCGTCACCTTCCTTGTCAATTTCTTTCCGGATCTCAGTTTTGCAAACATCAACCGCGCCCGCTTCAGTGAACCGATGGTTCTTCCGACCGACTTTCCGCTGGAGGATCCCGCCGCGCAGTCCCGCGAAAAACAGATGAAAAAATGGATGGATTACATCCGGACAGGGAAAGGACTGGAACAGAAACCGATTCAGATCTCCCTGGTCTGGACCAGTCCCCTCAACGGGGATAAAATCGTTGTCTGCGGCACCGCTCCTCAGGAAAACCTGATCGGATGGACCCCGAAAAAGGCGATGATCCTCAAACCCGATGAACTCGATGCCGCAACGGTGAAAAACAAAAAAGTGAATATCCGCGATCCCAGAAATGAAAAAGGGGAACAGATCATCACTCCGGAACTCAATCCGCATAAGACCATTGAAATGAAAGTCCCCGACCGCCCCAGGATCCGGGGATGAAATCCGAGTGTTCCGTCCCATGGGGATTGATCCGGCGCGGGTCCACCTCCCGCGCCATCGCTCTCCAGGCTGAAACAACGGAAGTGGAAACGCCGGAATCATGCCGAAAAAGCGATTTAAAACCGCCTATCTTGAGCTGACCAATGTCTGCAACAGGCATTGTTCCTTCTGCAAGGGAACGGTGCGTCCGCGCGGATTCATGGATCCGGATCTCTTTGCAAAAGCCGCGGAGGAGTGCACATCCCTGGTGGAGAAAGCCTGTCTTCACATTCTCGGAGAAGCCCTCCTGCATCCGGACTTGAAAACGATTGCGGCACACGCGCATCGGGTCTCGCTTCCGCTGGTGTTGACAACCAACGGGACATTATTCGGAACGGAAAATGCGCAGCTGCTGTTCTCCGCACCGTTCCGGCAGCTGAATGTTTCGCTTCATTCGGGAGTGTCCTCCGGGGAACTGGATGAGATTCTCGCCTTCGCGGAAACGGTGCAGCGAACCAATCCGGAGTTGTATCTGAATCTCCGGCTGTGGGATGTCTGCGCTCAAAATCCGGAATATTGGAAGGAGATTGCCGATCGATTCGGCCTTTCATCAGCAACTCCGCTGGAGTGGTCGAAAAAACATTTTGCCGTTCTCGGCCCCCGATTCCGGATTCATTTCGATCAATCGTTCCGCTGGCCGGACCTGAAGGATCCGATTCGTCCGGCGCAGGGATTCTGCCGGGGGGGAATCGACCAGTTCGGCATTTTCTGCAACGGCGATGTCACCGCCTGCTGTCTGGATGCGGACGGACAGATGACGTTCGGCAGCATCCGGACCGCCTCTCTTCGTTCGATTCTGTTTTCGCGGCGGTTTGAGCAGATGCGCAACGCATTTCATCGCGGATTCGTGACCGAGGAGCTGTGCCGTCACTGCACGTACCGGGATCGTTTCCGGCAGAAGGATTGACGCTCCTTTTTTTTCGCTGTCTGGCGTTATTCCCACCGGATTCCGGATTTTCATTCCGTCAAAAGCAGATCTCCGTATTTGGATGGATCTTTCGCATTGATTCCGTCGAAGAAGAGAAACGAGGTTCGTTTTCCGGAAAATGGAACAGCGGAGAGATCCTTATCGTTCACGACCAGGGAGAAGCTCATCCGTTTCCCTGCGAAAGCCTTCGTTTTCAGCGCACTCCAGGGGATGGCAATCTGATAGACGGCATTTCCGCGCACGCCCGGCTTGTGAATGATTCCCCGCCATCCGGCGACCTCTCCGGAAGGAGCGGGAAAACGTCTGGAGAGGACAAACTCTTTTTCTCCGTCCGGCAGGAACATTTCATATTCATATTTCGCTGCGGAATTGTTCAGCACTCCTTCCGGCTGAAAAGCAAATTCAATGGAATCGCCCATAAAGCCGTTGTTCCGGCCTTTCTGCGGAAGAAAGACATCGTCTCCGGTCTCCACTCCCAGATAGAGGGCATCCGCATCCCACATGAGGCGGAAAGAAGCCTGAAGATCTTCCGGACCGCGATATTTCTCATCACCGGCGCCCTCCTCGGCTCTCTCTTCAGGACGAAGTCCCATCTGAACGCATCCTGCCCGTTCCCACCCTTTCCAGCTTCCATCCAGGGCGGGAGGAACGGAGGCTTTTACTGCACAGAGCGGTAAAAAGGTTCCGGTTCCCGTATACACGGTTCCGTCTTTTCCGGTAAAGACCGCTTTCCACGTGTTCCGACGGGTCATCTCCACCGTGCGGGGAAGCGGAAAATGGAACGTCCGACTTCCGTTTTTTCCGATCTCCACCGGAATTTCGCGTCCGGCAGCCTGCAATTTTCCGGAGAGGGCCTCTCCGGAATTGTTCTGAATAAGCACTCCGAGTTCCGGCTTCTCAATGCGTCTGGTTCCGTTGAATACGGAGATCCGGATTCGGTCACTGATCCTGACGGCGCCTCCGCCCGAAAGGAAAACGGGACGGCCATCCAGTTCCAGAGCAACGATTCCCTTTCCCGCTTTTTCCGGACACTGTTCCCCATGATATCGGTCAGAATCAGAGAACCGGACGGCACCTCCAGATTCAGAGAACGCTTTCCGGCATCCGCCCAGCAGATAAAGGCCGGACCGTCCGGGCGTTTCCACTCAAACAGATTGATTCCTCCCGCGGAACGATCCCCGGTGAAAAGAGCATCCGCCAGAAAATCCGCCATGACGGCATGGGCGACAAACTGGGGACGGGGCTGAAGATCCGGCGTCATCATCATGATATCCTGCCTGGTCGAGGGAGCGAATCCCCACATGGTAACACTTTTCAGACGGGGACCCAGTCTTCCGATCATGGAGATCCAGGTCTGCACCATTCGCTCCGCGCCGAGAATTTCTCCATAGCGTCTGGCGGGACCCTCGAAGGGAGAGCGCTGATTTGCCTGTTCCTCGCTCCAGATCGTTTTTTCCGTATCGCCATGCGAATCGAATACGGCAAGCATGTTCCGCCCGACCACAAGCTGTCCCATGTAGGCGTTGAAAAAGGCTCCGTCGAACTTCCCGTTTCCGGGCGACTTGTAAAGGCGTTTCACCGTATCGGCCTCAAAATCCGTGGCGATGTTGCCAATGCAGACGAGCGCATCCGGCGCCACGGATTTGATGCCGTCGTAAACGCACGCCATGATCGTATCGTATTCAAAGTCGGTCAGACGGCTCTTTCCTCCGCCGCGATACGGAGATTTGCTGTTCGACTGTTCAATCCCGTGATTTCCGAACGCGCAGACACGTCCGCCGAACACGCGTCCATAGTTCTGCCCGATCTGGAAATTCGCCTTTTTATCCACCTGCCGCGGCGGATCTCCTTTCGGCCAGATTCCATTGATGTTCAAAATGGTTTCCATCCCGAACTTCCGATTGTAATCGACCATTTTGCGGAACATTGCCGTTTCCTGTTCAAACACCTTTGGATCAACCGCCTTGTCCGAAACATAGCAGCGGACCCAGACTTTTCCGAAGCCCGCAATCCGGGCGCAGGTCATCAGTTCGTCCAGAAACGGATTGTTCTCCACGGAGGACTCAAACGCAAAGGTCGTCACAGAGAACGGATTC
>CASEYW010000073.1 GCA_949292215.1 uncultured bacterium | reverse complement strand
TGGTGTCGTGGTTACTTTGTAGATACCGTAGGGAGAAATAAAAAAGTAATTGCGGAATACATTAGGAACCAATTGTTGGAGGATTTGGCCGAAGACAGATTGTCACAGCCGGAGTTGTTTGATCCTTTCACGGGAGAAGAACGTCATAAAAAGTAAGCCACAAAAGACTGCTTGAGCAGTTGTCAGTGGAAGGGGTGCGACTGGCGAACCAAGTTCAACGCCCCTTGAGGGGCAGGCCGGTATCATGCCCTTATAGGGCAAGTGCAAGCCACCGGCTTAGCCGGTGGTTTGCACTTGTGTGCGCTGTTTTTTTCAGAGATTGTGCCAGACGTTTTTCGCTTCAAGCGCCTTGATGCCGGCGGCAACCAGCGCGGCGATTTCGATCGTCTGTGCCGCGTCGATCGGGGATTTTCCCGTTGCGAAGAAGTCCAGGATTTCCGAAAGCAGGATCGGGAAATAGTTCGAGCAGTCCTGATTGATGATCATCTTTCCTTCATGGACGAAACGGGTTGCAAACGGGGAATGTGCCGTATAAGTCACAGTTGCGCGCCGGTCGTCCGGATACTCGATGAGCATGTGCTCGACACCGCCCGCGCCGCACTGCATGATGCGTGTCGCGCCCGTGCCGAGAACGGAAACGATCATTTCGATCTGATGGATCGAATACTCCCAGAAGGAGCCGCCGCCGCCCGTGGTTTCCATGTAGGTCGTGCCGGGTTTGTTCCGGTAGGCGTCCAGTTCAGTGGAAAAACGCAGCGCGGAGCTGGAGATCAGAGGCGTATTGTGTTCTGCCGCAAGTTCGAACATGGCTTCGGCGTCCGCCTTCGAGGGGGCGAAGGGCTTGTCCACAAAAACGGGTTTTCCGCTCCTGAGCGGGATTTCGGCAAGTTCACGGTGCACTTCCGGATTTGACGGGGCCAGCACAAAGACCGCGTCGGATTTTTCCACGACCTCTTCGATGCTTTTGAGCGGCGTCACCCCGAAATCGGCGCACCACTTTTCAAGCGGTCTGGCGCCGGTCTTCGGCGCCTTTTCCCAGGCGTAGGCGAGTTCGAATTCGGTTGCGCGTTTTGCCGACTTGATCCACGCCGGATAGTTGTTCGCGTGCCATTCGTCGATGAAGAGATCGATGAAACCGAGTTTTTTCATGTTTTCCTCCTGTGGTTTCGAGTTTTTATTTGAAATTGTGTCAGGCGCTTTCTCTGCGGACGAGCCGCGGTTCCGGCAGGGGAGGGCGGGACGCGTCCGGATTTTTCAGACATTCGAGCAGATAGTTCATTGCCGCGAAGCCCAGTTCGCGGAACGCGGGATCAACGGAGGTCAGCGGCGGGTCGACCGAATTGCAGAAGGGAGAGTTGTCGCAGCCGATGATCCGGACGGATGATCCGATTTTTTCCATTGCACCGGCGGCGCGGATGGTGCGGTAAAGCTCCATTGCGACATAGTCGGTCCATGCGAAGATGCCGATTTTTCCACCGTCTTTCCCGCCGATGATTTCTCTGCATACCTTCATGTCTTTTTCTTCATGGAGAAACGCGTGGAATCCGTGTGCGGCCAGCGTGTCGCGGAATCCGGTTTCACGCTGGCCTCCCTGAATGTCATGGGTGCAGAAGGCGTGGAATTCCGAGCATCCGCTTTCAAGGAGGGCTTTTGCGGCGATTGCGCCCGCGTCGTAATTGCGCAGGGAAAGGTATTTGACATTCAGATTCTCCATGACGGGCGTGTTGAGCATGACCACAATGCCGCCGTGCGCGGTGAAGGATCGGATTTTGTCTTCAAACGCAAGGAAACTCGGGCGGTAGGATAGGATTCCGCAGTTGCCGTTGATGCTGACATGATCCAGAAAGGCGGCGTAATCGCCGTCCTGGAGCCCGTAATAGAAATTCAGCGGAATGTTGTCCCGGAGAGCCGCTTCGGAGATCCCGATGGCGAGCGCGGCGACCGGTGCATACGCGTGATCCGGCAGAAAAACCCCGATTGCCGGATTCTGCCCGCGCCGGAAACAGGCCGCCATGTGGTTCGGGCGGTAGCCGAGGCGGTTTGCCGCTTCGAGAACCCGTTTTTCGGTTATTGGTGAAATCCGCTTGGAGCGCGCCTTGCCGTTGAGCACATCGGATACCGTTGCGGATGAGAGTCCGCAGTATGCCGCCAGTTCCTTTAAACTGATTGATGAATGTGCTTCCGCCATGATTCACCGATTGATTTCTTCTCTTGCCTAATCGTTTAAGCCTGACCAAAATATAGGCTGCGAAAAGAGGTTTTCAAATGCCGCCTAACAATTAGGCAAAAATCTTTTCCGGATCGTTTCGGGAATGTTGCCGCACCGTATGACGCTGAGGATATCAGGAAGAAAAAAAGCAATTTCCGGAAAAAGAATTTGATTTCCGGGAAAAGTGTGCCATATTATCGGCAATTTCATGGGCCAGCTTAGCTCAGTGGTAGAGCAACGGTTTTGTAAACCGTCGGTCGGAGGTTCGAATCCATCAGCTGGCTCCATTTTTATGTAAATTAACAATAGATGCAAATCCCTTCTTTTTCTATTTCATCGCTGAGTTTTTTTTGAAATAAACTCACTTCTGTCAAAGATCGCTGATGAACCAAAATATGTTCAGTTCTGTCACAAACCGGCGAAGAACCGAAAAATCAACGGTTTTTAAGAATTAAGATTTGCATTTTCATAAAAAGGATGTATTTTAAAAGGGTTGTTTGAAAGATATGGCAACTATATTTGCGGGATGTAGCGCAGCCTGGTTAGCGCGTTAGTCTGGGGGACTAAAGGTCGCGAGTTCGATTCTCGCCATCCCGACCATTTTTTTGATTCTCCGCCGACCGGTCTTCTGGTCGGTTTTTTCGTTTCGGGGGTAAATTTGAGCTCAACTCACGTTTTGCCCGAAAGCGGAGAATCTCCGCTTTTCTCTTATGAAGGTGTGGTTCAGACCC
>CASEYW010000072.1 GCA_949292215.1 uncultured bacterium | reverse complement strand
GGGTTGAACAGGAAAATAAATCTGACTATCAGAAAATCGTTCGGATTTCGGACGCTCAAAATTGCAAAAGTGTGCTTATATCACCAGCTTGGCGAACTCCCGGAACCGGATTTCGCCCACAAATTCTGGTGAAGAGGCAAAATGGGTTTCTCCCGCATCCAATTGCCGGATTACTTGTTCAGGGAAACGTAATGTTTCTGGATTTCCGGGGTACGGACTGCAATATTTGCGAGGTGGTCGCCAATATGCTCCAGTTCCCAGAGCAGTTCAATAAAGATGACACTGCTTTCGACAGAACATTTTCCCGCGTTCCGACGTGAAACATGTTCCATCTCATACTGCCGGGTCAGCTGGTTGATTTCCCGTTCATTCTCCATAGCGATGTTGGAGATTTCCGCATCGTTGCCAGTGTAGGGAATTTCGTTATCGGTCTCGTTCATCATGGCTTGAAGGGCGGGGGAGTCTTTCCGTTTTGTGTAGTCTTTTTCATATTTTTTCGCGAGTTTGTTGATGCGGCGTTCGCTGGCGAGCGCGGATTCGACACTTTCATGGTCGGTGCTTCCGAGTGCGAGTGCAACATTTTTTGCCTGGAAGTCAAGCAGTTCCCAGAGTGTATTGAGATCCTGGCGGGCGACATCGGAAAGTTTCACATTTGCCTTGGCAAGACGCTTTGTCAGTTTCATGATCGTTTCCGTGTGATCTGCGATGCGTTCCGCGTCGTTGGTGCAGTGCATGAGCAGTGGGATCAGGTCGGACTGATGCTGTGTCAGGTTCTGACGGGTGATCTGAACCAGGTAATTGGTCACATCCGCTTGCATGGTGTCGATCTTCTTTTCGCGCTCCTTGAGCTCCTTGAAGCCCTCGGGATCGACGGTTGCTTCAATGAAATACCGATTGACTGCCTGATCGATCATGGCCCAGGAGTCCTGCACCATGCGCCGGATTTCGACGACGACCTGTTCCAGCGCGATGGTCGGGGTTGCCAGCAGGTGGGGTTCCAGAGACTTCGTGCTTGCTGACGCCGTGTCGCGGATCGGCAGCAGTTTTTCGCACATCAGTGTGAAGAGTCCCATGACCGGGAAAATCACCATGACGGCGAGCACATTGAACATCGTATGTGCCATGGCGATATGACGTTCCACATTCTGAGGAATTGCCGCAAATACATCCCCGGGCGTGACATAGTTGATAAAATAGAGGAAGGCCGGAATTTTATCGGGGCCATACGGAACGTAGAACAGAATCACCATCAGGATTGTTCCGATCAGATTGAACATGAAATGGGCGAGTGCCGCCTGTTTTGCCACCCGGTTGGCTGCGAGCGATGCAAGGAACATTGTGATGGTCGTTCCGATATTGGTTCCGAGCAGCAGCGGCACGGCTGTATAGAAGTTGATCAGTCCTCCGGCGGCAAGGGCAAGCACGATACCCATGGCGGCGGAGCTCGACTGAATAATGAATGTTGCCACCATCCCGATGGCGATTGCTCCGATGACTGCGGCGATCGGCATATATCCCTGCGGTGTGACCGGTGCGCAGTCGAAGAAGCGGAAGAAATTGACAAAGGTTGGGAAATTGCCCAGAGTTTTCAGTTCCGTGCTCATCATTTCCATACCGAAAAAGAGCATGCCGAATCCGAGCACCGTTTCACCCCATCCCTGTACAACGCGGCGTTTGGAGAGCGCCATCATCATGAATCCGATCGCTACCGCGGGGAGTGCGAGGCCGCTCAAGTTGAACGAAATGATCTGCGCCGTGACGGTTGTCCCGATATTTGCGCCGAAGATGATACCGACTGCCTGTTTCAGGGTCAGAAGGCCGGCGTTGATGAAACCGACCACCATAACCGTCGTTGCACTGGACGATTGAATCACTGCCGTGACCGCGGTTCCTGCAAGAATTGCGACGAATCCGTTACGGGAGAAGAATTGAAGCACCCGCTTCATATTTTCACCGGCAATTTTCAGAAGCCCGTCGCCCATCATTTTCATGCCGAAGATGAAGAAGGCAAGTCCTCCGATCACCGTGATGATGACGGCTGCCAAGTCCACGCCGAGAACGCGGAACTGGCTCGTCCTCAGGAAGAAGCCGCTTTTCGGGTCTGCGACTTCGACGCCGATTTTGTATTCACCGGTTGTTTTGCCGAGCTGAACCTGTGTGGATGCGACACCGTTCCGGTTCGTGATGGCCGACGGCGTTTTCACTTTTGCCGTATTTTTCCGTTCCGGACTGGAAAGGACCGAAAAATAGACTGGAACATTTTCCGCCGGTTTTCCATCCGGGCGCACCAGTGTGATGGAGAGCGGTTTCGGGAGGGGTTCTCCCGCGAATCCCTCCTGTTCGGCTCCGTCGAGCCTGGCTCCGACAATGAAACGGATTGTTTTGCTTTTCTCTTCTGCTCCGACAGGAGTGATTTTCAGATAGTTGTCTCCAGTTTCCGTTCCGGCTTTCACGGTTACGGAAACACTGCCGGAGACATCGGTTTTGGCAACTTTGGGTTCTACCGTTAAACGGGAGCCGTCAACGGGCGTGAAGAGAATTTCCCTTCCGGATACGGGCAGCAGTTTGGTTCCCGTCCGGAGATTCAGTCCCTTTTCCCGTCCGAGCAGTTCTACCCGGAGCTGTTTGGAAAAGGTTTCGCCCGGCAGTGCGCACTGTTCAGCTCCATCGGCGATTTTCACTTCCGCCACGGTCAGGTTTTTCGAATTGTCCCCGCAGGCGGAGAGGAGAAGAAGCAGAATCAGAGCAAGTGAGGCAAGCGTTCCGGAGGCGATGATTTTTCTCATGCAAATGTCCCGTGTTATGTTTGTCATTGTGTTTTCGGACCGATCTGTCCAAAGCTCAAGATTGTAATCCCGGTAATTTACACCCTCAAACGCATTTTCTCAAGATCTCCCCCGCATTTTTTATGCTTTTCGAGTAGATCAACCCTGAAAAGCGACTTCGAGAAAGCGGTTGGCGCCGAAGCAGTCTTTCCGGATTTCGGGATGTTTCAGAAAGGGAAGGGTTTTTGCGTATTCGGCAAGAGGGGCGGTCTGTTCCTCGCCCATTTCAAAGATGGCGATTCCATCCGGAGTCAGATGATCCCGCAGTCCGAGGAGGGCTTTCTTGATCAGGTCCATTCCGTTGTCTTCTGCGAACAGGGCGATTTCCGGTTCAAAATCGCGGACTTCTTTTTGCAGGTTCTTTTTCTCCTGGAAGGGAATGTAGGGAAGGTTGGCTGCCACGGCGTCGAATTTCATTCCTGGAAATGGTTCGAACAGGGAGCCCTGCCGGAACTCGACATTGGGAAGATCATACGCGGCAAGATTGCGTTTCGCCCAGTAGAGCGCATCGGCGGAAAGTTCGCTGCCGAAGACGGATACGTCGGTTCGTGCGCGGGCGATCGCGATGGAGATGGCTCCGGAACCGACGCCCAGTTCACAGCAGCTTCCTCCATGGGGAAGGCGGGGTTCCAGAAATTCGACGATCCCCCAGGTCTCAGGACGTGGAATCAGGCATCCCCTTCCAACTTTCAGAAGAAGATCTCCGAAATATTCATCCCCCAGAATGTACTGGAGCGGTTCTCCGTTCCGCCGGCGTTCCGCCATAGCCTTTGCCCGTGCGATTTCAGACTCCTCCAGCGGACGGCAGTTGAACAGAAGTTCCATTGCGGGAATCGCTGTTGCCCGCGAGACGATCCAGCCGGACTCCTGTTCCGCATTGTCGCATTGTTCCAGCATTTTGAAAATCTGCTGTTTCAGTTCGTTCGCCGTCATGATGTTCCCTTCTGTTTTCCGCTTTCGGAACGTGGTTTGGTTTTTGATTCCAATCTGTGGTAAAATAGCACACGGGAAAGAAAAATTCCTGCTTGTTTATTTTTTTTTCCGCGTTATAATAACAGCATCATGAAAAATCCGTTTCCGATACAAGTGAAAAAAATCGGGATTGCCGCTCCCGCAAGCACCGCCGACCATGATCGTTTCGAACGATCAAGAAGCTGGCTGCGTGAACGCGGGATTGAGCCGGTGGAAGGAACGCATCTTTTTTCCGGAACAGCTCTGCCGTATCTAGCCGCGACCGATGAAGAGCGGGCGGAGGATCTGAACCGTTTGATTCGCGATCCGTCCATCGACCTGATCCAGTGTCTTCGCGGCGGATATGGTTCTCCGCGAATCCTGGACCGGATCGACTGGGACACCCTGCGCAGCCGATCCCTGCCTCTGATCGGCTTCAGTGACATTACGGCGATTCATCTTGCAATGCTTGCGAAACAGGCCGGCATCCCGGTCGCTGGGCAGATGGCGGCGAATCTTTCAGAATCCATGAAGGATTCCCGGACGTTCCACTCCTTTCAGCGTGCGTTGAATGTGGCGTTCTGCGGCAAAAAGAGCGTTTCCGATGCCATTTCGCTGGAAGTGCTCAGGGAGGGGGTGTGCCAGGGACGAATCCTTACGGCGAACCTGACTCTTCTTACCGCGCTTTGCGGATCGGAGTATCTGCCGGATTTCTCCGGAACGATTCTGATTGTGGAGGATATCGGCGAACCGGTGCGGAAACTGGATCGTCACCTGACCCAGCTTCGTCATGCGGGAATTCTCAGACGGGTTTCCGGGCTGGTTTTCGCTCAGTTCACAGACTGCGGGGAGGAGGGGGAGCGCAGAACTCTCTTCCGCGAGTTTGCCGGTTTTGTCAGCGGACCGGTTTTGAACGGACTGGCATTCGGGCATGAAATTCCATCGCTCTCTTTTGTCTGTGGAGAGGATGCCGCCATCTGTGATGGCCAGCTGCTGTTTTGAACTTCTTTTCTCACCGGGTCGTTTTCCAGAGCAGACGGTTCCCTTTGAATTCCGCGGAGAGGCTTTCTGTGTCGCAGAGATACGAGAGACAGGAGCGGATCGTGCTCCCGACCAGTACATATTGATTGAAATCCAGGTGCAGCGCGTAATGGTCGAAGACTCGTTTCAGGATCTCCTCAAACTGGAGTGGTTCGCGGCAGAGTTCCGTGAGGAGATTCAGCACTTCATGAACCTTTTCACGGTTTTGCCGGGCCAGGGGAATGGGCGTTTCCAGGATTGGTGCATGGGAGGGGATGAAACAGTTGCCGGAGAGCTCTTCGATCCGGTCCAGTGTGTTCAGATATTCTGCCACGTCGTACATGAAAAAGATATGGTATTTGTCCAGAATGTGTTCTCCACCCATGCAGTCGGCAAGAAACCAGACTCCGTCCGGGGTGCGGAAACCGGTCATTCCGAAAAAATGCCCCGGCAGGTCCAGAGTTTCCATTCCGGGGGGGAGAGACGCTTTGGAGAGCGGTTCCGCTTCGCAGGTTGGTGCCATCAGGAACTTGTTTCTCAGGAATTTGCAGGGGAAACCTCCGTAAAGGAACGATGATTCCAGTGCGGGGTGTCGGATAAAATCGCATTCGGCATCGGAGGCATAAACCGGACATGAGGTGCGTTCCCTGAGATACCGGGCCCCGCCGGAATGGTCGGCATTGGAATGGGTCAGGAGAATCGCTTTGAGATGCCACTGATGCTGTTCCAGGTGTTTGAGAATTTTTTTTGCGGCATCCTTGTCATTCCCGCTGTCGATGAGATAGACCTCGTGCTCCGATTCGCGGAAAATTCCGATTTTCGACGGGCTTTCAATGCAGAATGTGTTTTCCGCAACCTGAATCAGCTCATACATGATTTGTTCCTCCCGGGGTTGCGGCATGACGGAACGGATTTTTGTTCCGGAGCCGGATTGGTCAGAGAAAATGTTCCAGTCTGCGGCGGCGAGGTGGACGACGGAACGAGATTTTTCCGCTGGAAGAAAGATAAACCCCATGGGCAAACAGAACGTCATTCAGCGAGGAGGCCGCAATGTTTTGCGACAGATGCAGCATGTTCTCCTGCGGACATTCCCGCGGCAACGCCTGTTTGGCCACTTTGACGGACAAGTTGCGGGAGACGTAGAGCAGTCCCCATCCCTCCGCCAGTTCGTTCGGATGGATCAGTCCTTCTGGAACCGCAAGGTAAAGCTCGTTTGCCACATTGGCCCGGCGGATTCGTTCGAAACGGCTGCCCCGGTAGAGGGCACGTTCGTACTCACGGATCTTGCGCAGGCAGATTTTGTATTCCGGATTTCTGGTTCCGGAGTAATCCCAGTATTCAATTTCCGGGAAGAGAACGTCGGAATCGCGCAGATGCGGTTCCCGAATCCGGATTTCCGCTTCAATTGCCTGCCGGCGTTCCTGTTCGAAACGGAGCTGGGGGACAATCTCTTCGCTGCCGGAACACTCCGGCCAGCAGGAGCTCCGTGTTGCCCGCGCTTCCACAAGGACCGTGCGCTCCGGCTGAAGCAGACGGTTTTTCCCGGGGGTGGACCAGAAGGCCGCGGCATCGGCACGGAATTTGATCAGACGGGTCGGAACACGTGTCGCCGCAGCGGTCGGAAAGCCTGATGCAAGCCATGCAAGAGCAGCCCGCTGCAATTCCCGCTGAAAGACCAGCGGCTGCCGGGAAATGGCACGGGATGGCGTTGCCGCCGGGACCATCGGAGGTGGTTCCGGCTCTGATGCGGGATGTTCTTCTTCCACCGGTTCATGCCGTGAGAATTCCGAGTAGACAAATTTTTGCACAACAGTGATCTGCGGAGTCTGCTGTGCAAATCCCTGCTGCAATTTTACAACGGCGGATTTCTGTTCTTCCGTTTGTGCAGATGATGCAGGAGCGGGTTCCTGCGGCAGCGGGTCCGGAGAAGAAGATTCAGGTAAGGCGGAAGATTCCGGTTCAGAGATCAAGTCAGATGAATTTTCTGCGTGGAAGTCTTCTTCGGATTCCATCTCAGAATACTGATTTTCCGGAAGTTCCTCTTCCGGGAGTTCGGGTAAGGCGGAAGGCGAAGTTAATTCCCCGGCGTTGTCTCCGGAGGAGTTTTCCTCTTCATCGTCTTCGAGTAAAGAATCATCCACGGGAGCGGCGATTTGCCGCTCTCCGTGGATTTTTGTATGGTCCGTATCCGCAAAATCGAAACTTAACTGCAACTCTGCAAAGTTCTCAGACATTACATGAATTCCTTCCGATGCGGATATGGGTTATTCAGTCTTTTTTGCTTTCGCGGACAACATCAAGGCTGTCGAGACTGTCACCGATCAGCTGGCCCATATCTCCGAGCGCTTCGCCCGGTTTCAGAGCAGCAGCGACTTCTTCCCCGGCCGCCTTGAGATCATCTTCGGAGAAGCCTTCCTCAAGCGCCTTGATGGAGAGCCCGATACGGCGTTCATCGCGGTCGATCTTAATGACTCTGGCTTCGATTTCCTGTCCGAGAGAGAGTTTGTCTTTGACTTTTTCCACGCGATCCTTGCTGATCTGAGAGATGTGGACCAGACCGTCGATCTTGTGGGAGAGTTCGACAAATGCACCGAAAGCCGTGATCTTTGTGACTTTCCCGGAAACGACATCGCCGATCTTGTAAAGATCGTTGATGTTTGCCCAGGGATCCTCTTCGATCTGCTTGAGCCCGAGGGAGATTCTCTGCTGCTGCGGGTCGATGTCGAGAATGACGGCTTCGACTTCATCACCAACCTTGAGCATTTCGTTCGGGTTGTTGATCTTGCGCGTCCAGGACATGTCGGAAACATGGATCATGCCGTCGATGTCATTTTCGATTTCAACGAATGCACCGTAGCTGGTCATGTTGCGGACTTTGCCTTTGATGCGGCTTCCGGCCGGATACTTCTCAGCCAGAACTTCCCACGGATTGCGGGTTTTCTGACGGAGCCCGAGGGAGATCTTCTTGCCTTCCTTGTCGATGTCAAGAACAACAGCTTCGACTTCTTCGCCGACACTGACAATGTCGCCGGCCTTCGTGACGCGTTTGGTCCAGGACATTTCAGAGACGTGAATGAGTCCTTCGACTCCTTCTTCAATTTCAACAAATGCACCGTAAGGCATGATGTTGACGATTCTGCCCTTGACTGTGGAGCCAGCCGGATATTTGGCCTCAACTTCATCCCACGGATTCTTGCTCTTCTGCTTGAGCCCGAGGGAGACGCGCTCTTTTTCATAGTCGATGTCGAGGATCATGACTTCGATTTCCTGGCCGAGTTCCAGCATTTCGTTCGGATGGGAAATGCGGCCCCAGGACATATCCGTAATGTGGAGAAGCCCGTCTATGCCGCCAAGATCAATGAACGCACCGAAGTCGGTAATGTTCTTGACGATACCTTTGCGGATCTGGTTGACTTCCATATCTTTGAGAAGCTGCGTGCGCCGATCCTTGCGGGACTCTTCGAGGAGTTCGCGGCGGGAAACGACGATGTTCCGGCGATCCTGATTGATCTTGAGAATCTTGAATTCATATTCCTTGCCGATGAAATCGTCCATGTTCTTGACGGGACCGATGTCAATCTGGGAGCCGGGCAGGAACGCTTCGACACCGTTGAGATCGATGATGATACCGCCTTTGACGCGATGTTTCATCAGACCGGTAATGACGCTGCCTTCGCCGTATTCGCTGGTGATCTTGTTCCAGGATTTGATGAAGTTCGCCTTCTGGAGGCTGATTCCGGGCATGCTGTTTTCGTTTTCGATTTCTTCCAGGAAGACGTCGATTTCGTCACCGACCTTTGCATCAGCCCAGTTTCTGAATTCTGTGGAGGGAATGAATCCTTCCGCCTTGTAGCCGATGTCAACGAGAACACCGTCGTTTCTCTTTTCGACGATTTTTCCGGAGACGATGGAATTCTCTACGAATTCACTTTTCTGCTCATTCGCAAGAAGAGCGTCCATGGAGATGTTGTCTGTGGAGAGATCGACGTAGCTTTTGATCTCTTTCGGTGCGGTTGCTTCTGTTGTGCTCATGTTTTCTTGTTTTCTTTTGGTTTGTTTGCGATATGTTTCCAGCAAATCATATTCCTGCCGATTGCAGGAGTATGCGTTAAGTGTTTAAAATATTACAATTTGAGGAAAAGTCAAGGATGAGAATAGAAAAATCGTTTCTCCTCGCCGGTTCGCAGAATTCATCCGCTCTCTTTTTCCGCCGAACAGGATCATCCAGAAAATTTGGGGGATATTCCTGATTATGAGAGCAATGAAAGACAAACCTTCCTAGAAACAGAAATGGAAAGCCGGTAACACGATTTCCGCGTTTCGGAAGCTGATACAGAAAGTCGATGCTTCTGTTGCAATGGTGCAGCATGCGGTCAATCTTCCTTCAAATATGGCTTGTATTGGTTTCGCGAATGTTTCCTTTTCCAAAACACGGGATTCTCTATTTTTCAGAAAGCTGTTGAAGAACGGAACGGAATTTGTCAGGCCGATTTCTCCGCTGAATCCCGCTCTCGGGGAAATCCTCCGGATTGAATCAGGAAAAAGACTGCCCGCTCCGCCGAGGCCCGGTTCCGGCGGTCGCCTGGAGGATCATCTCAGATACACGGCGGAAGGAAGAGTCTGCTGAAGAATATGGAAGAATGACATTTTATTGAACTGATTTCTTGTCGTTCTCTTGAAAGTGCGAACGATGGCAATATAGTAACAGAAATAAAACGAAAGGATTGTGAAAATGAAACTTCTACTTGGTATGGCGCTGATCTCCGGAATCGCTGTGTGCTGCATGGCGCAGACAACTATTTTTGTCGCGGGGGATTCCACTGCGGCGAATTATTCAAAGGCCCAGGCTCCCATGACCGGATGGGCTCAGGTGCTGAACCATTATACGGTGAAAGGTGTCCGGGTGGAAAACCGTGCGGCAGGCGGACGCAGTACGAAGACATTCCGGACCGAAAAGCGGTGGGATAAGATCCTCAACGAGCTCAAGCCCGGTGATTTTGTGATGATTCAGTTCGGTCATAATGACCAGAAAAAAGACAAGGCGGATATTTATGCGGCTGCGGAGACGGATTACAAAAATAACCTGAAACGCTTTATTGCCGAAGTCCGTGCCAAAAAAGCGAATCCGGTCCTTCTGACCTCTGTTTCCAGGCGCCTGTTCAATAAACAGGGGAAACTGATTCAGTCTCTCGGAAAATATCCGCAGGTTACTCGTGAAGTCGGAAAAGAAACGGGAACCCCGGTGATCGATGCCAACAAGCTGACCATGGACTGGCTCTCCAAAGCCGGTCCTGATGCTTCCACAGCCTTCTTCACTCATGTGAAGCCCGGTGAATTTCCCGGTTATCCGAAGGGAGCGAAGGATAATTCTCATTTCCGCGACAAAGGAGCGGAAGCCGTTGCAAAAATGATTGCCGAAGATGCAAAACGGCAGAAGCTGGACATTGCCAGATGTTTTAAATGATGATCCATTTCCGATGCTGATCTGTTTTTTCCGTATCGGAGGAATTCAACATCCCGGCACGAAAGTTCCGCTTTCGTGCCGGTTTTTCTTTTCGGAGCGGGTTCCGCCGGTTACGGCAGATTCAGAAAGCGCCGGTCGAGAAGATAACCCGGCCGGAGATCCGACAGCGAGTGACGCATGTTCTGAAGAAGATCAGGGATTTCCTGTTCCATTTCCCGGAGTTTGCGTTTGAAATAAGCGCGGTCCCCATTTTCCTCAAGCTGTTTTTGATAGATACATGCGCCGCGGGGGAGAATTCCAAGCTCCCTTGCTGCCTCTGCCGTCAGCTTCTCTTCAACGTATGCCAGGGGACGGATGACCCGGATGGAATTGTCTTCCGATGTTACGTTCGGCCCCATGGTGGTGAGTCCTCCGCCGCGGCAGCAGCTGATCAGGAAAGAGACTGCAATATCGTCGAGATGCTGTCCGAGAGCGAGTTTGCCGCACCCCAGTTCCCGTGCGAGCCCGTAGAGTTTGCCGCGCCGGAGACGGGAACAGACAACACACGGTTTGTGTACTGTTCCGGTTCGCTCGATGACTTCCCGGACCCGGAGTCGGATCATGTGATGTTCGATTTTCAGCGCACGGCAGGCTTCAGCGGTACTTTCGGCGTCGAACCCCTCGAATCCGGGATCAAAGGTTGCCGCTTTCAATTCGAATCGGACTGGTGCTTTTGCGCGGAAATAGTGGAGAAGATGCAGGAGCAGCATGCTGTCTTTGCCGCCGGAAACGCCGATCAGAATGGAATCTCCCTCCCGGATCATATTGTAATCCGCGATGGCGGCTCCTGCCAGACGGCAGATTTTCTGGAATGTTTTTGTCATGCTGTCTCCGATGATTTTTATTTTCATATTTCAGAAACTGCTCCGGAAATGCGGGAAAAATACAGCGGAAAGAGGGGAAAATCAAAGAAGGTTTGCTTGAAATGCAAAAAAAATTTGCGTTTGTCGAAAAGGACTGGTATATTATCTGTTATGAAAGTGTTAGTGATCAACGGTCCGAATCTTCATCTGCTCGGTCGGCGCAAGACCGAGGTGTATGGAACCCGCACATTGGCGGAGATTGAGTCGCGTCTTCGCGAGGTGGCGGAAGAGCTGAAGGTTGAGGTTGAATTTTTCCAGAGCAACAGTGAAGGTGCTCTGGTTGACAGAATCGGTGAAACTCTTTTCAATGGAACCGATGGCATTGTAATCAATCCGGCGGCATACACGCACACCAGTGTTGCCGTCCGCGATGCGCTGGAGGCGGTGAAGCTGCCGGCGATCGAAGTTCATATAAGCAATATTCACACGCGGGAGGAGTTCCGGAATCATTCCATTACGGCTCCTGTCTGCGTGGGACAAGTCGTGGGGCTGGGTGCGGACGGATATGAATGGGCGTTCCGTGCACTGGTCCGCCGTATCGGATGCAACAAAGAGAATCCGCGCTGAGCGCCGCCGGCAGAGATGGCGTGCCCTCATACGGAAGGATTCGAAAGCGAGAGGCTGAAAAAAGATGAAAATCGAGGAAATCAAAACCATTGTGAAACTGATGTCGGAGAATGATCTGACCGAGTTCAAGATCGAAGCGGAGGATATGCACCTCTGCATCAAAAGAGGCGGTCAGAACGCAAATCCGATCATTGCACAGACCCTTTCTCCCGTTGTTGCTGCACCTGCCGCTGTGCCGGCGGCTCCTGCACCTGCTGCTGCACCTGCTGCTGCACCTGCGCCTTCCGCTTCCGCGGAACCGGCCAAACCCGGGCAGACCATTGATTCTCCGATTGTCGGTACTTTCTATCGCTCATCCGCACCCGGCATGGAGGCGTTCGTCAAACCCGGAATGAAGGTTGAACCCGATACGACCGTCTGCATCATTGAGGCTATGAAGGTCATGAATGAAATCAAGGCGGAGAAGTCCGGCGTCATCAAAGAGGTGCTTGTGGAAAACGGACAGCCGGTCGAGTTCGGACAGCCTCTGTTCACTCTTGAATAATCCCGATACCGTCTTAAACCGGAGTTTTTTTATGTTCAACAAGGTGCTTATCGCAAACCGCGGCGAAATCGCGCTTCGTATTATTCGGGCGTGCAAGGAGCTCGGCATCAAATCCGTTCTCGTTTACTCCAAGGCTGATGAGGACAGTCTGCCGGTGAAATTTGCAGATCAGGCCGTCTGTATCGGTCCTGCGCAGTCCAATGAGAGTTATCTGCTGATCGACCGGATCATCAGCGTCGCCGAAATCTGCGATGTCGACGCGATCCATCCGGGATACGGTTTTCTTGCCGAGAATGTCCATTTTGCGGAAATCTGCAAAAGCTGCAACATCACATTTATCGGTCCTTCTCCGGAGCAGATGCGCGCCATGGGCGACAAAGCATGCGCCCGTGAAACGATGCGCAAAGCCGGAGTGCCTATCACACCGGGTTCGGGCGGGGTCATCGAAACCGAGGAGGAGGCCCTGGTGATTGCAAGGAAGCTGGAGTATCCGGTCATCATCAAGGCATCTGCCGGCGGCGGTGGACGCGGCATGAGGATCGCCCACAATGACGCCAGCCTGATTCAGGGATTCCATTCCGCAAAAACGGAGGCGGAAAAGGCTTTCGGGAATGGGGATGTCTACATTGAAAAGTTTATTGAGAACCCGAAACACATTGAGGTTCAGATTCTTGCGGATACTTTCGGTAATGTCATCCAGCTTGGCGAACGGGATTGCAGCATGCAGAGACGTCATCAGAAACTGATTGAGGAATCGCCTTCTCCGTCGATCTCTCCTGCACTTCGCAAAAAGCTGGGCGACGCCGCGGTGAAAGCTGCCAAAGCGGTAAAATATGTCAGCGCCGGGACCATTGAATTCCTGCTCGGTCCGAAGGAGCAGTTCTATTTCATGGAGATGAATACCCGTGTTCAGGTGGAGCATCCTGTCTCTGAACTCGTGACGGGGATCGACATCATCAAGGAGCAGATCCGGATTGCCGCGGGCCTCAAACTTCAATATACCCAGAAGCAGGTTTCCCAGAAGGGACATGCGATTGAATGCCGCATCAACGCCGAGGACCCGTATCGTAATTTTGCGCCGTGTCCGGGCAAGATCAATTTTTATTCGGCACCGGGCGGATTCGGTGTGCGCGTGGATTCCCATGCTTATACCGGTTATCGGATTCCTCCGTATTACGACAGCATGATTGCCAAACTGATTGTGCATGGAGATACCCGCGCGGAAGCCGTTGCCAGAATGCGTCGTGCTCTGGAAGAGTATGTCATTGAAGGCATTGCGACAACAATCCCGTTTGAGCTCTTCATCACCGGGACAAAGGAATTCAACGAGGGCCGTTATGATACCGGTTTCATTGAGCGGGTCATGAAGAGCGGCAGTTTCGAAAAGACAATGGAGAAAAAGTAAACGGTCTTGAAAGATCGTAACGGAAAACCGGAGACTGATCATGAATAAGGAATTCGACAACGGGGAACACGGAGTATCCGGAGTGCCGGGAGTGGTAAAAATTCATGAAAATGTGATTGCCACGATTGTACGGCGGATTGCCTGCTCCGTCGAAGGCGTCTCCAAAATTTCCGGCAGCAGTTTTGTGGATAATATTGCGGAGATGGTCGGGAGCAAGAAAATGCACGACCGTTCCATTATTGTTGATATGGGGGAATCCTCGGTTTCGGTGGAGGTTTCCATCAATCTGCTGTACGGGGTTTCGCTGCCGAAAGTTGCGGCGGCCGTTCAGGAAGCTGTGGCGAACGAGATTACAAAACTGACAGGACTCAAAGTCGTGAAAATCAACATTGTTGTCCGGGAAATCGAAGAACCGGCGGATGAAAGCGAAGAATAAGGGGTTGACATGGCAGCGGTGAAAAAAGTCAAATCTGTGAAATCGCAGGAAAATTCAGTGGGAATGGTGAAAGTCCATGAATCTGTGATTGCATCGATTGTAAGAAAGGCCACTTTGGAGGTGGAAGGCGTGATTCGCCTTGCCGGTGGAAGTCTGGTGGATAATCTGGCGGAGATTGTCGGCAGCAAGAAGATTCAAGGACGTGCCATTTCCGTTGAGATGAACGACAGTTCCGTCGCCGTGGAAGTCCGGGTTGTGCTGGAATACGGCGTGCTGATTCCGGAAGTTGCGAAAGAAGTCAAGGAGTCCGTCGCCGCGGAGATTGTCAAACTGACCGGAATGGCGGTGGCGCGCGTCAATGTCGTTGTCATGGATCTGGAAGACGTTCAGCAGGACGGAATCTGAGATGGAACAGTTCAGACAAAGCAGCAAGGCGTTTCTGGATCGTATCCTTTCTCTCTTTTCCCCGGCGGAGCCTTCCGCCTGGCATGAAGGGTATGTGACCGGAGTTCTGACTCTGGCGCTTCTCCTGTTCTGCTGTATGCTGCTCTGGCTGATCATTTCGCACCGCAGAGCTTTGAAGGGAGTGGTGCTTCCCTCCTCCAATGGATCCATTTTCATTTCTGTGCGTTCCATTTCCGATCTGGTGAAATCGCTGGATGCGGACTTCGATGGAATTGTCATCCGCAGGGTTGCCCTTGTGGAACGGAAAAAGAGTCTTGTCATCGAATTGAATTTAATTTGTCAGCTCGGCCCCTCTTCCCATAACATGCAGGCGATGATTGAGGCTTTGCAGGCAAAGGTTCTGGAGTCGCTGAAGAGTGTCTTCGGAATTGCAACTGTCTCCCGGGTGGATGTTGTGCTGGCCCGCGGGAAACCTGTTCGGACGACTTTTTAAAACGGTCCGTTTTTTCCAGTCTGTTTTCTTTTACCATCCATATCGGATGGTTTTTTTTTACAAAAAGGAAATACTGCTGTAATCCTGTGGTAATCTTCGGGTGATATCGTATTCTCCAAACCTGAAAGATGGAGGTGATTGTGTTTTACTCGAAAGAAGAAATCAGCGAGCTGAAGAAATTTGCCGCTGCATACGGTTATGACCTTGAACTGACGTTTCCGGAGCCGGAACGGGAATCCGCATTGCCGGAATCCCTTCCTGCGGAGGTGATCCGGGTTGTTCCGGAACTCCTGCTGCCTGGCGCTCGGGAGGAGATGGCATCCTGAGGCCCGGATGCTGTTTTTTTCTCCTGTCCGTGCAGGGAAAGCACAGCGGGTCTGCATTGAAATTTTCTTCTCCGTGTGATATATTACACGCTTGACAAAACATCAGAAATCCGAGGAGAAGATTCAATGAACGGCAACAACAGTACCTATAAGAGTCCGCTGACGGATCGTTACGCCAGCGCGGAAATGAGTTTCAACTGGTCCCCTCAGCGCAAACACTCCACCTGGAGAAGACTCTGGGTTGCTCTTGCGGAATCCGAAAAGGAGCTCGGACTCAATATTACGCAGGAACAGATTGATCAGATGAAGCAGCATCTGGATGACATTGACTTTGAAGCCGTGGCTGAGAAAGAGGCACAGCTCCGCCATGATGTCATGAGTCATATTCATGTGTTCGGTGCCCAGTGTCCAGCGGCAATGCCGATCATCCATCTCGGTGCGACAAGTTGTTTTGTCACTGACAACACCGAACTCATTCAGATGCGTGACGGGCTTAAAATTCTTCTCGGAAAGCTCCTCAAGGTTGCGGAGATTCTTGCCGCAAACGCGGAAAAATACAAGAATATGCCGACGCTTGGTTTCACTCACTATCAGCCTGCACAGCTGACGACCGTTGGAAAGCGTTTCACTCTTTATCTTCAGGATTTTCTCTTTGACATTGAACGGGTGGAGCATGAACTGAAAAATCTGCCGATGCGCGGAGTCAAGGGTACGACCGGGACCCAGGCCAGTTTCATGGAGCTTTTTAACGGCGATCATGAGAAAATCCGTCAGCTTGACAAACTCGTTGCCAATAAAATGGGATTCGACAAGACGATTGCGGTCAGCGGGCAGACCTACACGCGCAAAATCGACTATTTCGTTCTTTCTGCGTTATCCGGAATTGCGCAGTCCGCCTACAAGTTTGCCGGGGATGTCCGCCTTCTTGCGAATCTGAAGGAGATTGAAGAACCGTTCGAGAAGAACCAGGTCGGTTCCAGTGCAATGGCTTACAAGCGCAATCCGATGCGTTCGGAACGCATCTGTTCTCTTTCACGTTATCTGATGAATCTTCCGCTCAATGCGGCGCAGACTCATTCGGTCCAGTGGTTTGAGCGAACTCTTGATGATTCCGCCAACCGGCGCATCTCTCTGCCCGAGGCCTTTCTGACTGCCGATATCATTCTCTCTCTTGTGGCGAATGTGGCGAATGGAATGCAGGTCTGGCCGAAAGTCATTGAAAGTCATGTTATGCAGGAACTGCCGTTCATGGCAACGGAAAATATTCTGATGGCGGCGGTCCGCGCAGGCGGCAACCGGCAGGAACTGCATGAAGCGATCCGCGAACACTCGATGGAAGCCGGAAAGCGTGTCAAGGCCGAGGGAGCGAAAAACGATCTGCTTGACCGTCTCGCCGCCGATCCGCTGTTTGCGAAAGTTGCACCGAAGTTCCATGAAATCCTTGCTCCGGCATCGTTTGTCGGACGCGCCCCGCAGCAGGTGGATGATTTCCTTGAAACCGTATTCCGTCCTGTGAAGGAGCGTCTCGCATCCTTTGAAAATGTCAAGATGGATGCAGTCAACGTGTAATGCCGTTTCCGGCTTTCGAATCAGAACAGGCGGTTCAGTGATGGAACAGAAACACAGCGAAGAAATGAACCTGACAAAGCGTCTTTCCACCGGCGGGGCGGCTTCCCGGCGCAAGGCGGCGGAACTGATCAAGCAGGGCGCGGTCACGGTCAACGGGAAAGTCGAGACCAACCCGGCAACCCTTGTCGGACCGAAGGATCGCATCCGCATCAACGGATCGGAACTGGAGGAGACGCCGGAACATGTATACATCATGCTGAACAAACCGCGGGGATATGTCTGCACGAACGAGGACATTCACGCAAAGAAAAAAGCGGTGGACCTGATCCATTTGCGGAAGAGCGTGCGTCTTTTCTCCGCGGGACGCCTTGACAAGGACAGCGAGGGACTCATCATTTTTACGAACGACGGCAAATTTGCCGATCGCCTGATGCACCCCCGCAATGAAATCATGAAGACCTACGCTCTTTCCGTGGAACATCCTTTCACCGATGAACAGCTCCGGAAGATGGTGGACGGCATCGAAGATGCCGGCGAATCCCTGAGCGCCGAGGAAGTTTTCCAGATTGGCTCCCGGAAATACGTGCTTGTTCTCGCTGAGGGGAAGAAACGGGAGATCCGCCGGATGGTCGCTGCGCTCGGAAACGATACAAAGCGCCTGGAGCGTGTCGCCATCGGGAATCTCAAGCGCGGAATGCTGAAGCCGGGCGAATGGCGCTTCATGACTCGCCGCGATGTCGCCCGCATCCTTATGCTGGAGGAGGACGATCCCGAAGTGCTGGAATACAGCGTCAATCTGAAAACCAAACCGTACTACCAATATCAAGCCAGAGGCGCCAATCATGAAAGACGACTTCATCACTCCGGACGTGTTCCCAGTAAAAAAACTCGGTCCGTGTAATTTCGAAACCCCTCTCGATTCCGACACCTGTTTTGTCCCTCCCGATGCGGAGATCCTGCTGGACCGGGAATTCACGCGTCTGCGTGCCGACTATCAGATGAACGGCGGCAAAGTCTATGCGTTCGAAAAGGCCGGTCCGCGGAAACGGATCTTCCACGATCCGGCATGGAGCAAGGCGGCGATCCTGACTGCCGGCGGACTCTGCCCCGGACTCAATAACGTGATCAAAGGCATTACCCTGACACTGATGAAACACTATGGCGTGCCGGTCGTTTACGGGATCCCTTACGGCTATGCGGGGTTGAATCCGAAGCTGGGACACCGCCCGATTGTTCTGGATCCGAACGTTGTGGATGATATTCACGAGCAGGGGGGAACGATTCTCGCTTCCTCGCGCGGTTCGCAGGATACAACTCTTATGCTGGAAACCCTCGTCCGCATGGATATCAACATGCTGTTCTGCATCGGCGGCGACGGCACCCTCCGCGCCGCACATGATCTCGCTGTGGAAGCCCGGAAACGCGAACTCAATATCAGCATCATCGGCATCCCGAAAACGATTGATAATGACATCTGTTACATGGACCGCACCTTCGGATTCGAAACCGCCGTTTATTCCACGGTTCCCGTGATCACGGTTGCGCACAACGAGGCGAAAGGTGCGCTGAACGGAGTCGGTCTGATCCATGTGATGGGACGCGATTCCGGATTCATTGCAGCATATGCGTCGCTTGCAAACACGCATGTCAACTACTGCCTGATCCCCGAGGAGAAATTCTCGCTGGAGGAGGGCGAAAACGCATTTCTTCCGAGTCTTTTCAAACGACTTCAGGCGCGGCATCACGCAGTCGTGATTGTCGCCGAGGGCGCCGGGCAGGATCTGATCGACGGCGAACGTGAAACCGATAAATCCGGCAATATTCTTCATCACAACATCGGCATGTTCCTCAAGGACAAAATCCGCGAGTATTCGAAAAAAACAGGAATCGAGGCGCAGATCAAATATTTCGATCCGACTTACTCCATCCGCGGGGTTCCTGCAAATGGAACCGACGCCGTCTTCTGTTTCCTGCTCGCTCAGAACGCCGTGCATGCGGCGATGATGGGATGTACGGATATGGTCGTCGGGCATTGGAGCGATTCCTTTACTCACGTCCCGATCGAGATGTCCACCAAGGAGCGCAAGAAGATTGACACAAACGGACTCCTCTGGCGCAGTGTTCGCATGAGCACCTGGCCGGAGTATCGCTGACCTGCGAAGGAGAATTCATGATCCTGCGGCGGAGCGGAAAGACGGTGCTGGTGGAACAGCATCATCATGTGCTCCTGCCGTGGTGCGCTCTGGCTCGAGAAACCGGACTCCGTTTTCATGCCATTACGCTGGATCACCACACGGATGTGCTCGCTGCGTTCACACGGTCCGTCAAAAAGGGGGATTTTGATGCTTCCTCTGAAGAGTCCGTCTGCCGGAATCTGGAGCTGCTCCATCATGATGAGCACATCGACTGGGCGCTCAAGTCCGGAGTGCTGATGTCATCGCGGATTTTGTCTCATGAAGCTTTTACGCATCCGTCGGATCCTCGGATTACGGTGAGTTGTGATCCGGTCTGGCCTTCTTCGCAGGAGATTCTGAATGGGTCCGCCGCTGCCCGGTCGGCTGCGGAGCAGGTGCTGGAACGCGGATTTCTCATGCGTCAGGTACCGGAGATTCCCGATCCGCTGATCCTGGACATTGACCTGGACTATTTTCTCTGCGGAGCGGCTCTGCATCCGTCGGATCCCTCTTTCTTTCTGGAACTTGCGGATCGTGCGCGCCTGATTACCGTTTCCCTGGAGAGCGACTGGGTCCGTCTCCTCCGCTTCCGGGGCGAGACAATCTCTGCGGAGTCTCTGTGGGAATCTCTTCAGATTCTTCTTTCCTGAACCGGGAAAGATTATACTGCCGCCTGCCTGCATGCCGCAGTTTCTTCTTCGGAATCGGGACATCCCCTCATGCTTCTGTTCAGGGAGCGGAAGAAGAAAAACAGAAACGGAAGCGCGCTGAGGAAGGCAAACACGTCGGAAATGCTTTGCGTGAATTCAATGCCTGTCAGACCGAAATAGCGCGGCAGGATCAGGATCAGTGGAATGAAATAGATTCCCTGGCGTGTGGCGGAAATCAGAGTCGCCTGAAGCGCCTTGCCGATGGACTGGAACAGCATGTTGGAAAGAACAATTGTTGCCTGGAGCGGCAGGGCGATGCACTGGGCCCGGAATGCCATGGCGCCGATCGTGACTACCGCCGGATCGTTGACCTTGAACAGCGTAATCAGGTGCGGCGCAAACAGAAAACCGAGAACTCCGGCGCAGGTCAGGAAAACGGTTCCCGTTTTGACGCAGAAGCGGAACGATTCCTTGACTCTTTCAAAACGTTTTGCTCCATAATTGTACCCGACAACCGGCTGGAATCCCTGTCCGAACCCGATCAGCATTGCCAGCAGGAAGAAGAAAATTCTACCCACGATCGACATTGCTGCAACGGCGGAATCTCCGTATGCTGCTGCGGAAACATTCAGAGCCACTGTGGAGATGCTGGCGAGTCCCTGTCGGCAGAAGGAGGAGAACCCGAGTTTCAGAATATCCGCATAATCGGAGAATCTCCGCGAAACATTTCCCCATGCGAGCCGGGTGATGCTTTTCCCGGCGCAGAAGCAGAAAAGAAGAATGCCGAAACTGATACATTGACTGATCAGCGTCGCAATTGCTGCTCCGGAAATACCGAGCTTGAACTGGAAAATAAAGATCGGGTCCAGCGCCACATTCAGAACTCCGCCGAATCCAAGTCCGATGGTGGAGAGCACCGCTTTTCCTTCCGAGCGCAGAATGTTGTTCATGACAATGGAACCGCACATAACCACCGCGCCCATGAAAATGTAACCGGCGTAATCCCGTGCATAAGGCAGAATGGTCGGGGTGGCACCCAGCAGAATCATCAGCGGTTCGGTGAAAAGCAGTCCGAAAGTGGTCAGGAGCGCGCCCAGTCCCAGAGAGAGAAAGAAACCGGTCGATGCGAACTTGTCGGCAGCCTGGCGGTCCTGTCTGCCGAGAAAACGCGAGACATGACTTCCTGTTCCAATTCCAATCATGAAGCCGATCGCCTGAATGATTGCCATGATTGCAAAGACAATCCCAACGGCACCGGCTGCGCTGGTGCCGAGACGTGCCACGAAGAAAGTATCCGCCATGTTGTAGAATGCACCGATCAGCATCGTGAAGATGGTCGGAATCGCAAGGGTGGTGATCAGGCGCGGAATCGGGGTTTCCGTCATGCGGATGAATTGTTTCTGTTCAGCTTCGGATCGATTCATTGGTTCCTCCTAAAAATCCAGCGGGGTTCCGGTCAGGTTGGCATACATTCGCCGCAGATACTCTTCAAAACGTTGTGTCTCGTCCGGTGAAAAGTCCGTCAGAGAGAGGGTGTTGACACTGTTGTAGCGGGGGAGAATCTCCTGTCTGACAAGAGTGCGTCCCTTGTCTGTCAGTCCGATGACGGCGGCACGCTTATCTCCTTCCAGAGCGGAACGGCAGATGAGTCCGTTTTCCTCCAGACTGTTGAGCATTTTGGAGATCGTTGTCGGTTCGATGTCGCATGCTGCCGCCAGTTCTTTCTGCAGACAGTTCCCGTGAATCGACAGAAACGTCAGCACTTTCGGCTGCCCGGGAGAAAGCCCGATTTCCGCCATCAGCGGGCGCACTTTATTTTTCTGTGCATGAAACACTTTCAACACCAGAAGGTTGAATGGAATTTCCATGGAAGATCCTCAAAGAATACAGTTTGTTAAATAGTTGGCTTCCTCATAATGATGAAGCTAACTATATCCCGGCGGATTGGATTTGTCAAGAGGAGAAAAATTGAAATTTTGTATTTTCGACGGAAGAGTGGGATTTCCCGGAAGAATTTTTTATTGATTTTTTCCGTTCAGGGAAAGTTTTCGGCTTTCGGAGTCCGCAACGTTGAAACAGGTGTGAATTTATGCTATATTAGGGAATTATCACAGAAATAAGAATGAGGATTCCGAATGGAAGAGCAGAAAACAATCGAAGTTTCTCTTGTCATACCCGTTTTCAACGAAGAAGCGAATCTGGAAGAATTGATTCGCAGATGCCTGGCCGCGTGCGATTCCCTGAAATGCTCGTATGAAATCATTCTGGTCGATGATGGCAGTTCGGATGGTTCCGCAGAGATGATCCGGAAAGCCGCAGCCGAGCACGGCGGGAAGATCGTGGGCGTGTTCCTGACGACGAATTTCGGTCAGCATGCCGCCGTGACCGCCGGACTCCAAACCTCCATCGGGCGCTATGTGATTACGCTGGATGCGGATTTGCAGAATCCGCCTGAGGAGGTGCCGCGTCTTGTCGCCAAACTTCGCGAAGGATTTGATGTGGTGGGAACGATCCGGGAAAACCGGAAGGATACTGTTTTCCGCCGTCTTGCTTCCAGACTTGTGAACCGGATGGTCCGCAGTCTCTGCAACGGAAAGACGATGACAGATTATGGTTGCATGCTCCGCGGGTACAGTCGGACGGTGGTCAATGCGATCCTTCAATGTCCCGAACACGGCAAATTCATCCCGATGCTGGCAATGTCCTATGCCCGCCGTGTTACGGAACTCTATGTCAAACATGCAGACCGTTCCGCCGGAGAGTCAAAATACAATTTCTGGAAGCTGATTGCGCTCCAGTACGATCTGCTGACCGGTACTTCGATTTTTCCGCTTCGGATGCTGACCTACATCGGTACGATCGTTGCGGTGCTCGGGATTCTGTTCGGTATTTTCATCTTCATCATGACACGAATTCACGGGGACGAGTGGAGTCAGCACGGTGTGTTCACCCTTTTCTCGCTGGTATTCATTTTCATGGGCGGACAGTTCGTGGCAATGGGAATTCTCGGTGAGTACATCGGTAAAATTCACATGAATTCGCGCGGAAGGCCGCAGTTCTTCATAGAGTCGGTCGTCGGACGGAAAAACGGTTGATTTCAAAATAGTTCAGATGATAAAAGAAAGGATGGGGTACTATGAGAGCTGTTGTGTTCGCCTACAACAACATCGGATGCGAAGGCATCGACGCATTGCTGAAAAACGGTTTCGAGATTACCGCGGTTTTTACGCATAAGGATGATCCGAACGAGAATCTCTGGTTCCGATCCGTTGCACAGCTTGCTGCGGAAAAGGGTATTCCTGTTTACGCTCCCGAGAATCCGAATCATCCGCTCTGGGTCGCCAGAATCAAAAAAATGAAACCGGATTATCTCTTCTCTTTTTATTACCGGGAGATCATCGGCAGGGAAATTCTGGCGATTCCCTCAAAGGGTGCTTTGAATCTTCATGGTTCCCTGCTTCCAAAATATCGCGGATGCGCTCCCATCAACTGGGCGGTCATCAACGGCGAAAAAGAGACGGGCGTGACGCTGCATCTGATGGCGGAAAAAGTGGATGCCGGCGATATCGTTGCCCAGAAAAAAATTTCCATCGGGCCAAATGATACAGCAAAGGATGTTCATCTTAAAGCCGCAAAAGCCGCCGCGGAACTGCTGAATGCCGAACTGCCGAAGCTGGCAAAGGCAAAAGGACGCGTCAAAGGAAAAAAACAGAACGAAAAAGAGGCGACTTTTTTCCACAAACGGAAACCCGCCGACGGTGCCATCGACTGGTCGAAGTCCGCTGCCGAAGTCCGCAATCTGGTCCGCGGTGTGACGATGCCGTATCCCGGCGCGTTCAGTTATCTCGGAGACAAAAAATATTTGATCTGGGATGTATCCGAGGTGAAAACTCCGGCAAAGGGAAAATCCGCAAAGCCCGGAACAATTCTTTCCGTCGCTCCTCTGACCGTTGCATGCGGTTCCGGCGCAGTGCGGATCAACTTCGCGCAGACTGTGAACGGGCTCTATTCCTCCGGCGAACAGCTCGTGGGAGAGAACCGTATTGTGGAGAAGATGCGCTTTGTTTCCGATCTTTCGAGCCTTCGCCCGAAACGCAAAAAGAGCATCCTGATCCTTGGTGTGAACGGTTTCATCGGCAGTGCGATCAGTGAACGGCTGCTCGCCAGCGGGGAATATGAGATTTACGGAATGGACCTCCGCTCCAACTACATTGCCGATCTGTTGAACAACAAGGACTTCCATTTCACGGAAGGCGACATCACCATTCATCGCGAATGGATCGAATACTATGTAAAAAAATGCGATGTGGTTCTTCCTCTTGTCGCGATTGCCACGCCGATCGAATACACAAGAAATCCGTTGAAAGTGTTTGAACTCGATTTTGAGGAAAATCTCCGGATTGTGCGCTATTGCGTGAAATACAATAAGCGCATTATTTTCCCGTCCACCTCCGAAGTGTATGCGATGTGTAACGAGGAGTCATTTGATGAGGACAATTCCAAGCTGATTCTCGGTCCGATCCGTATGCAGCGCTGGATCTATTCCTGTTCCAAGCAGATGCTTGACCGCGTAATCTGGGCATACGGGCAGAAAGGATTGAAGTTTACGCTGTTCCGTCCGTTCAACTGGATGGGTCCGAAGCTCGACAGTCTCACTTCCGCCCGGATCGGCAGTTCCCGCGCAATCACGCAGCTGATCCTGAACCTGGTTCAGGGCAACCCGATTCTGCTGATCGACGGCGGTGAACAGAAGCGCTGCTTTACCCATGTCACCGATGGAATCGAATGTCTGTTCCGCATCATTGAAAACAAGGATGGTCTCTGTGATGGAAAGATCATCAACATCGGCTGTCCCGAAAACGAGGCGAGTATCAAAGAGCTTGCGGAGATTCTCGTGCGCCAGTTTGAGAAACATCCTCTGCGGAAAAAATTCCCGCCGTTTGCCGGATACAAGGTCATTGAATCCGGAGAGTTCTACGGAGAGGGATATCAGGACGTCCAGCATCGCAAACCCAGTATTCGGAACGCATGGAAATATTGCGGATGGAAGCCGGAGGTCAAGCTGGAGGAGTCCGTGGCAAAGACGCTTGACTTTTTCCTCCAGCAGGCGGTGGATTCCGGAGAGTTCGGTACAAAATGAAGGTCGGGCTCCGCATTGATGTTGATACCTTGAGCGGAACCCGGGACGGGGTCCCGACTTTGCTGCGTACTCTGGACGCACATGGAATCCGCGGCGCCTTCTTCTTTTCTGTGGGGCCCGACAACATGGGACGAAATCTCTGGCGTCTGTTCAAACCCGCGTTCCTCTGGAAGATGCTTCGGACGAAGGCTGCAAGTCTGTACGGATGGGATATTCTTTTTATGGGAACCGCGTGGCCGGGTCCGCGGATCGGGAAACGGTGCGAAGGCGTGATCCGTGATGCGGCGAAAGCCGGACATGAAATCGGCGTTCACGCCTGGGACCATCGGTTCTGGCAGGCAAAATCCGACTGTATGACACCGGAACAGGGGTTTGCACATGTGAAACGCGCATTCGACGAACTCCTGCGGATTACGGGAGAAACACCAACCTGTTCCGCCTCTCCCGGATGGCGCTGTACGGAGCGGCTCATGCAATGCAAGGAGGCGCTTCCGTTCCGTTACAACAGCGACTGCCGGGGACATTCGATCTTTCTGCCCGTCGTCGATGGTAAAGTGCTGACCCAGCCGCAGATTCCGCTGAACCTGCCCACTTATGACGAGGTGTATGGGCGCAACGGGATCACAAACGAAAACTACAATGACCGTCTGCTGGAGCTGATCCGTCCGGACGTGATGAATGTTCTTACGATTCATGCCGAAGTCGAAGGCCGGATCTGCGCGACGATGTTCGATGCGTTTTTACGGAAGGCCGCTGCACGCGGCATCCAATTCTGCGCTCCGGGCGATCTGCTCCCCGCGGATTGTTCCACACTCCCGCACGGAAGGCTGAAACAGGGGGAAATCCCCGGCAGGGAAGGCGTGCTTGCGCTTCAGGATTAATCGTGTATATTACCATTGTTTAACCGTTTGAATGGGGAGGTGAAGTGCATGAAGTCGATTTCTCTCAGCAGAGTTTTTTCGCGTCGCTGGGTTGCTCCGTCGTTCAAGGTGGCGTTCCGTTATCTGCGGAAGCATCCTCTTGACGAGACCAATTCGGAGGTGATCTGGCGGACACGTCATAAAACGGTATATCACTGCACGCTTCCCCGCAAGTTCGATGGTGAGGAAATCGTCTGGAAAGATTATGTGAACACCCGTTTCTGGCGTTTCTTTTTCCGTTACTCCTTTACGGCGCGGGAGTTTATGGGATACCGTGCGGCGATGGCTCTGGGGATTCCGGTTCCGCAGGTGCTGGCCGTAGGGGAGAAACGGTCGTGGACGAAGCTCAAAAGCTGCTTTATTGTGACCGAATATGTGAAAAACTCTAGAAATGGAATCGACTTCTGCCATGACGGGCCTCTTTCAAAGGATCCTGCAAAAAAAGCCTATTGCAAACAGAATATCCAATATCTGGCACAGCTTCACAATGCTGGATACATCCACGGGGCGGCGCTTCCGCAGAACATGCTCTGGACGATCAACAAGGATTCCAGGCTGGAAGTCTTCTGGATTGATCTTGCGGAAGTGCGTGCACGTTCCGGACGGAGACTGGCAAAAGGGTGCCGGAACGATCTGAATACTCTCCTCGGCAATCTCGAATTCGATGGAGAAACGACCGAACAGATGGTCAATTACTACAACCGTGTCAGGAAATCGTTGTCTCCTGATGCGAAGCCAATCACTCTTTGAGCGTTCTTCAGGAGGTGCTGTCATGTCTGAAAAGAAAAAAATCACGGTTTCCACTCTGCGGAAAATGAAACGGGAGCAGATTCCCATCGCAATGCTTACCGCCTACGACGCACCGACAGCAAAACTGGCGGAACTCTGCGGCATGGATCTCATTCTTGTGGGGGATTCTCTCGGCATGGCGGTTCTCGGCTATAAAAACACGCTGGAAGTAACGCTGGAACAGAGCCTTCACCACTGTGCCGCCGTGACACGCGGTGCACCGAACACGTTTGTGATCGGCGATATGCCGTTTATGACTTACCATGTTTCTCCGGAACAGGCACTTGTCAATGCAGCCCGCTACCTTCAGGAGGCGCATTGTGATGCCGTCAAAATCGAAGGCGACCGCTTTATGGCGCCGACCGTAGCGCGTCTGACCGCCGCCGGGGTTCCCGTCATGGGACACATAGGACTGCGCCCGCAGCAGGTCCTTGTGCAGGGCGGATACAAGATCGCGGGAAAGACCGAGTCCGCCGCTGAAGCCCTGATCGCCGATGCCAATGCCATGCAGGATGCCGGAGCATTTGCGATTGTTCTGGAGTGCATTCCGGCGACGCTGTCCAAAGAGATATCCGAAGCTCTTGAGATTCCGACCATCGGAATCGGTGCCGGTCCGTTTACCGATGGACAGGTCCAGGTGGTGAACGATCTTCTCGGATTGTTTACGGATTTCCTGCCGAAACATGCCAAACGGTATGCAAATCTGACCGCCGAAATCGAGAAGGCCTTCAAGACTTATGTTGCCGAAGTCAAGGATCGCAGTTTCCCGACAATGGACAATGCGTTCTGACAGGAATCGGCTCTCCTGAATGTTATCCGGCAAAGCCCGGAAATCCGGATTTCAGAACGGCTTTGCCGCATCCTTGCCGCGTTGTTCCGGAGAAGGTTTTTTTGTATCCGAAAAAGGGGGCTTTTTGATGCTTTTTCCCTACGGGAAAAGTTGCGTTCTTCCATTTCCGGGTGTATAGTACTGGATATTAACAATGGGGACTTCTTATGAGTGAAACAACTGACTTGAACCAGGTGACAATGAACGACTATCCTGTGCATATCGAAGACATTATGCACACGGCGTATCTTCAATATTCGTTAAGTGTGAACGTCGGCCGCGCGATACCCGATGTCCGTGACGGTCTGAAACCCGTCAACCGCCGGATTCTCTACGGCATGAAGCAGCTTGGACTGACCAAAGGACACGCCACGGTCAAATCCGCACGAGTCGTGGGCGAAGTCATGGGAAAATACCATCCGCACGGCGATGCCGCTGTTTATGATGCCCTTGTGCGTCTTGCCCAGCCGTTTTCCATGCGGACTCCTCTGATCGAAGGACAGGGCAATTTCGGAACCATTGACGGCGACCCCGCGGCGGCTTCACGTTACACAGAGTGCCGCATGGAGCGCGTTGCGGAAGAGCTTCTCGCCGATCTTGATAAAGATACGGTCAACATGATCCCGAACTTCGATGAAAGTGAAACGGAACCGGAAGTCCTGCCCGCCAAATTTCCGAATCTTCTGGTTAACGGCAGCATGGGAATCGGAGTCGGAATGGCAACCAACATTCCGCCGCACAATCTTGGAGAGGTGGTGGACGGCACCCTCTATCTGCTTGACCATCCGACCGCGACTGTTGCTGAGCTTATGAAATACATTCCCGGTCCCGACTTCCCCACGGGCGGAATCATTTACGGGATCAATCCGATTCGCGATCTTTATACGACCGGGCACGGCGTCATCAAGGTTCGCGCCAAAGCGGAAATTGTGGAGACGAAGAGCGGCGGCGAGCAGATCATCGTCACCGAAATCCCCTATGCGGTCAACAAGGAGATGCTGGTCAAACGCATTGCCGATCTTGTCCGGGACAAGAAAATCACAGGGATTTCCGGTCTGCGTGACGAAACCAGCCGCAGAACCGGGATCCGCATTGTCATTGACATCAAGCGCGGTGCGATGTCCACCGTGGTTCTGAATCAGCTCTTCGCGCATACCCAGATGGAGAATGCGTTCGGCTGCAATATGCTGGTGGTGGATATGAACCGTCCGCGCACATTGAATCTGCTTCAGATTCTCCAGCGCTACATCGACCACCGTCTGGAGGTTGTGACGCGCCGCACCCGTTTCGATCTCGCCAAGACCGAGGCGCGCATTCACATTCTGGAAGGACTGCTTCTCGCGGTCCGCAATCTGGACGATGTTGTGAAAATCATTCGTGCGTCCCGTACCCGTGCCGAAGCGCAGGAAACATTGATGGCACGCTATCATTTCTCTAAGATTCAGGTGACGGCGATTCTGGATATGCGTCTCTACCAGCTTACCGGACTGGCGATCGAAGACCTTGAAAACGAGTACAGCGAGCGCTGCAAATTTGCCGATTATCTGCGCAGTCTCCTTGCATCGCGCGAACTCCGGCTCGGAGTCATCAAGACGGAACTGCTGGAGGTCAAAGGCAAATATGCCGATCCGCGCCGTACCGACATCGCCTTCGACGAGGGCGACATCGACGTTGCCGACCTGATCCCGCGTCATTCCTGCGTAATCACTGTTTCCAACACCGGCTACATCAAACGTGTGCCTGCCGACACCTATCAGACGCAGCATCGCGGTGGAATCGGCATCATCGGCATGGAAACCAAGGATGAAGACCATGTGGAGCACCTCTTCAATGCCGACAGCCATGACATTATTCTTTTCTTCACGAACAAAGGTGTCATGCACTGGCTGAATGTCTATGAAATTCCGGAAGGAGCCAGAACCGGGAAAGGCAAGGCAATCGTCAATCTGATCAAAGTCGAGCCGGATGAACAGATTCGTGCCATGCTGACCATCAAGAAATCCATGTTCGATGAAAATGAGGAACTTTGCATTGCCATGGCAACAAAATGCGGCGTCATCAAGAAGACTCCGCTGAGTCAGTTCCGCCATCTCCGCAAGATCGGAATCCGTGCGCTTTCCATTGACGAAGGCGATGATCTGATCGGCGCTGATCTTGTTGCTCCGACGGATGAGATTATTCTTTCAACTGCAAAAGGGATGGCGTGCCGTTTCAAGAGCAGCGATGTCCGGGCAATGGGCAGAACCGCGCGTGGTGTTACAGGATTGCGCTTCAAGATCGAAGGCGACTGGATCGTCAGCATGGAAGTCGTTCCCTCTGATGACGAGACCGTTCAGCCGCCTGTGGACGCCGATGAGACCGAGGATCAGGCGGAAGAACCTGTCATCGACGAGACTCCGGAGACCGCTTCGGATGCCGAAGACCTTGATTCCGAAGAGGAAGACAGCGGTGAAAGTCTGGAAGACACCGGAAAACCGCAGATCCTGATCGTCACTTCCGGCGGTATGGGAAAACGCAGCTATGTGGAGGATTATCGCCTGACCAGACGCGGTGCGAAAGGGGTCAAGAACCTGAACCTGCGGGAAGGAGAGGAAGTGGTTGCCGCGGTCAAGGTCCGTCATGGTGACGAGTTGATCATCACGACGGAGCGCGGACAGGTTGTCCGCATTTCCGTTGACGAGATCCGCATTGTCGGTCGTGCGTCCCGCGGCGTCAAGATCATGGAACTGCGCAAGGGTGATCGCATAACCGGCGTAGCGTGTCTGATTGAAGTCGAAGGACAGAAACAGCAGGAGGCCGAAGTTGCCGTTGAATCGGGAACTCCGGAAACACCGGTTTCCGCTCCGTTGAGTGATGCTCCGGCAGATGTCGCAGCGGAATCCGCGGATACTCCGATGGGGGATGCTCCAGCGGAAGAGGAGCCTTCCGCAGATGCTCCGGAATCGAAAGAATAAAATAGGATTCAAGTCCGGCGCCGGCTGTTTTTGACGGTCGGCGTCCTCTTTCGGGAGGTCACGATGAGAACCGTGAAATTTCGCGACAGGGAATGTGTTCTCGGCACTTTCCCGAAACTGATGGGAATTCTGAATGTCACGCCGGATTCATTCAGCGATGGAGGCTCACCGCTTCCGCTGGAACAGAGAATAGAAACTCTGCTGCGGGACGGTGCTTCCATCATTGACATCGGCGGAGAATCGACCCGTCCGGGTGCCCTGGCAGTTCCTCTGGAGGAGGAGCTGGAGCGTGTTCTGCCTGCAGTCGAAGCTGTCCGTCGGATGAGTTCTGACGTGTTCATCAGCATTGATACCCGAAAGGCGAAAGTCGCCGAAGAGGCGATCTGTCTCGGCGGGGATATCATCAATGATGTCAGCGGCTTCTCTTTTGATCCCGACCTGCTTTCCGTCGCGTCTGATACGCGTGCCGGAGTGATTGTGATGCACTCGCGTTCTACGCCTGAGTTTATGCAGACCGGCAATCATCTTGTTTATGAGAACGGTGTGGATACCGTGGCGGAGGAAATACGCGCAATCCTTGACCGTGTTCTTTCCGCCGGTGTGGAACGCTGCCGGATCATTGTCGACCCGGGAATCGGTTTTGCCAAGACTCCCGAACTTTCCCGGGAGCTGATCCGTTCCGCGGGTACATTGCAGCGTCTGGGCTATCCTCTGTTATCCGCGCCTTCCAGAAAATCGTTTATCGGAATGCTGACCGGCGAGTCTGTTCCTGCCAATCGCGATTATGGAACTTGCGGTTCCGTGATCGCTTCCGCTGTCCGGGGATACGAACTGATCCGTGTGCACAATGTAAAAGCAGCAATGGATTGTCTCAAGGTCTTCTACGGCTGTATTGAAAACGGCACTGTTCCGGAATAAAAAAATCGCAGGTAAGTCCGGCCTGAGGGGGGGGAATAGGCTCGGGAAATACCCGCGATATATACTAATATATATCCCTCTTTTTTTTTTCAAGTTTTCTTCCTGAAATTTTTCAGACAAAAGAATTTTCAAAAAAAAAGGGAAAGCATTGCGCTTTCCCTGAAAGAGTTCGTGCAAAGACGGATTCTTTTATTTTGCAACGGCTTCTTCAATGCCCTGTTTTACGGCATCCAGATCAGTTCCGTCATAGAATCTGCCGCCGACGAGCACCTCTCCTGCCTGGCGTTTCGTGCAGGACGGCGCAAAAGCTGTCTCGACAACGAGTTTGTCCGCCAGCCCTTTCTGATCCGCATAGTCAAGAATCTGGGAGAGCATTTCCGCGCTTTTCTTTTCATCTTTGCCCGGAGTCACACAGACGGAAACAGCAATTTTTTTGCTGTTCTTGCCGGCTTCGACCACTTCGATCGCATCGAAAATGCCATTGAGATTCTCATATTTGGTGTGGAGCAGATGGTGTGCTTTTTCAGAGTTCGGCTGTCCGCCGAGATACTTTTCGTAGCAGTCTTTGAGCATGTGGTTTTCAAGAGAGTTCTTGAACTGCATGTTCTTGTCGCATTTGTAGACAGCTTCCATTCTGCGGGCGCGTTTGACACGGTCATTCAGAATGGGCTGTCCGCCGCCGCAGACGCATCCGCCGGGGCATGCCATGACTTCGATGAAGTGATACGGCGATTTGCCGTCCGCAGCCTGCTGGGCAAGTTCTTTTGCGGCACCGAGCGTATTGACTACTGCAATCTTGAGTTCGGCATCACCCGCTTTAATCGAGGTCTCCTTGAAGCGCTGGCTTCCGCGGACCGCATGGAATTCGAGTCCGTGCATCGGGACTTTGCCTTCGATCTTGCCGACCGCATAACGGAGAGCCGCTTCCATCACGCCTCCGGAGGTTCCGAAGATGACGCCGGCACCGGTTCCAAATCCGAACGGCATATCGAATGCTTCCTGTTCCAGTTCATTGAATTTGATACCGAAGGAGTCGATCATGCGTCCGATTTCTGTCGTGGTGAGGACGAAATCAACGTCGGGATTTCCATTCACCTTGAATTTATCGAGTCCTGCTTCATATTTTTTCGCGGTACAGGGCATAATGGAAACCACCACAATATCCTCGCGTTTCTTGCCGAGCATGTCCGGAAGAGCTTCCTTCATGGTCGCGCCGAACATCTGCTGCGGGGAACGGCATGAGGAGAGATTCTTTCCCAGAGACGGGAAGTTGATTTCCGCATATTTGACCCAGCCGGGGCAGCAGGACGTGAACATCGGGAACGGTCCGCCCGCTTTGACTCTGCGGAGAAACTCCTCCGCTTCTTCCCAGATGGTCATATCCGCTGTAAATGTGGTGTCGTACACATAGTCGAAGCCCATTTTCTTGAGGGCTGCAACCAGTTTTCCTGCGGCATTCTGTCCGGCTTCCTGATTGAAGAACTCGGCCAGCGCAAAACGGACCGCAGGCGCAACCTGCGCTACAACAATTTTGGAGGGATCATGAATTGCATTCCAGACATCCTCGCGATTCTGGTGCGGGATGATCGCTCCGGTCGGGCAGACAGCTGCGCACTGTCCGCAGTTGACGCACTCGACTTCCGCGAGGTTCTTGTCGAACGCGGGCGCAACTTTCGCTTTGGAGCCGCGGAAGGAGAACCCGATCGCTCCAATCCCCTGCACTTCAGTACAGACTCTTACGCAGTCGCCGCAGAGCACGCACTTGTTCGGGTCGCGTTCCAGAGACGGGGAACTCTTGTCGATCGGTTCAAGCTCCTGGCGCTGTTTGTAGCGGATGGTGTCGACTCCAAGTCTGCGGGCAAGGGTCTGAAGCGTGCAGCTTGAACTTCTGACGCAGGAAGGGCATTCGCGGTTGTGATTTGCAAGAAGCAGCTCGATGTTGATTTTACGGATTTCCCGGAGCTGTTTCGTATCGGTCCTGATGACCATTCCATTTTCCGGCGGGGTGGAACAGGCCGCCATGATGCCGCGCTTTTCCACTTCGACCAGGCAGAGTCTGCATGCGCCGTAAACGCTGAGTTCCGAATGATAACAGAATGTCGGCAGTTCGATTCCGGTTTTCCGGATTACTTCGAGGAGATTGCGCTCCCCTTGAATTTCAACCTGAACGCCGTTGACTGTAAGAGTTTTCACTTCTGGTGTTGTCATTTTAACGTATCCTTAACAAGAGTTAGATGCCGGAGATCGCGGAGAACTTGCACGCCGCTTTGCATGCACCGCATTTGATGCACTTTGCCGGGTCGATGTGGAATGGTTTTCTGATCTCGCCGGAGATCGCGCCGACCGGGCATTTCTTCGCACAGGCAGAGCAGCCTTTGCACTTCGACGCGATGATCTCGGGGAATGCAAGCGCCTTGCACTGTCCGGCCGGACAGCGTTTTTCCCTGACGTGGACCAGATACTCCTCCCGGAAGTGCTTCAGTGTGGAGAGTACCGGATTCGGAGCCGTTTTGCCAAGTCCGCAGAGGGAACCCATCTGAACGGCTTTCGCCGTTTGTTCGAGCAGATCAAGAGTGTGTTCATCGGCTCTTCCCTTGGTGATATCGTCGAGGAGCGCCAGCATCTGTTTGGTCCCTTCGCGGCAGGGAACGCATTTTCCACAGGATTCATTCTGAGTAAAGTGCATGAAGAATTTTGCCACGGAAACCATACAGGTTCCGGTATTCATAACCACAAGTCCGCCGGAACCGACCATCGCGCCGACACTCTTGAGGGAATCGAAATCAAGCGGCAGATTCAGCATTTCTTTTGTCAGGCATCCGCCGGAGGGACCGCCGATCTGGACGGATTTGAAATTGTCGATGGAAACTTTGCCGTCGGTTCCGGTGACGCCGCCGCCGATTTCGTTGACAACCTCATTCAACGTTGCGCCGAACGGCACTTCGATCAGTCCGGTGTTTGCGACATGTCCTGTAAGAGCGAAGGTCTTGGTTCCAGGCGAGGTCGGCGTGCCGAGTTCGCGGAATTTTGCCGCGCCTTCGCGGAGAATGTAAGGAACTGTGCCGAGCGTTTCGACGTTGTTGATCACGGTGGGTTTGCCCCAGAGACCGCTCTGTGCCGGGAATGGCGGTTTCGGCATCGGCATACCGCGCTTGCCTTCGATGGAGGCCATCAGCGCTGTTTCTTCGCCGCAGACGAATGCGCCGGCTCCTTCCATCACCGTGATGCGGAAAGAACAGCCGGAACCGAAGATGTCGTCGCCGAGAATTCCCGCTTCCTCCGCATCTTTCACCGCTTTGCGCATGCGGACAACGGCAAGAGGATATTCAGCACGGACATAAACATAGCCTTCATCGGCTCCGATTGCACGGGCCGCAATCATCATGCCTTCAATGACGGAGTGCGGATTGCCTTCCAGAACGGAACGGTCCATGAACGCTCCCGGGTCGCCTTCGTCGCCGTTGCAGATGACATATTTTTTCGGACCGGGCGAAGCAAGCGTGAATCTCCATTTTCTTCCGGTGGGGAATCCGCCGCCTCCGCGTCCCCGGAGTCCGGAGGCTTCCATGACGGTGCAGACCTCTTCGGGGGTCATTTGCGTATAGGCCTTGATCGCGCCTTCATAGCCGCGTTTGTAGAAGTATTCGCCGATGCTGTCAGGTTCGATGGTGCAGTTGGCGAGAACGAGACGGTGCTGTCTGCTGTAAAACGGAATTTCGTGTTCGCCCTTGTAGCGTTTGCCATCGCTCGGATTCAGATAGAGGAGACGATCAATGACATTGTGTTTCAGAATCGTTTCCTGGACGATTTCACAGGCGTCGGATGCCTGCACTTTGGTGTAGATGATATCGTCGGGAAGAATTCGGACCAGGGGCCCCATCTGACAGAATCCCTGGCATCCGCTCTTGGAGACGTAGGTGCAGCCGTTCTGGACCTGTTCCGCAGATTCGTGCTCCAGATCGACTTCGACGGGCTGACCAGCTTTCTTGAGCTCCTCGACGAGGGCATCGCGGAGTTTGAGAGATCCGTTTGCGACGCATCCGGTACCCCCGCAGACAATGATCCTGCGGGCGACTTTATCGTGTTTCGCGGCGTAATCGCTGATGCGCTGTTTGACGTCCGCCACTGTAAGTTTAGCCATTATGCCACCTCATTTGCGCTTTGTGATCCCTGTTTGGCGAGGAGATCATCGATGATTTTCGGAATATCGGAAGGTTTGACCTGTCCATGAACATCGTCATTGACAAGCATGACGGGAGCCAGTCCGCAAGCTCCGAGACAGCTGACGGTTTCAACTGTGAACATCATATCATCGGTGCTGTCGCGATCAGGCTTGATATTGAGTTTTTCATAGAGCGCGTCAAGGATCGTGGTGGACCCCTTCACATGACAGGCGGTTCCATCACAGAGACGGATGATGTTCTTTCCTTTCGGCTTGAGGGAGAAATGGGCGTAGAACGTTGCCACACCGTACACCCTCGCCGGAGGAAGTCCCAGTGCACAGGCAATATAGCTGAGAAGCTCTTTGGAGAGCCAGTTGTAGCGGGCCTGTACCGCCTGCAGGATCGGCACGAGCTTTGCTTTGTCATAGTTGTACTCGCGGAGAACGGCCTCGGCGTCCTCCATGCGCGAAACTGCTTTTTCCGCTTCGCGCGCTCTTACAGATGCATCCATTCTTATTCCTCCTGTTAAGGTAATTTGTCCCGTCCTGTCAATTTCCGCGGAGAAGATCGCTCTCTTTTCCGCACAGGAAAAAGCACAGAAAAAGATTCCCCTTCCGCTGATTTTCCCGAACTCTCTGGAAATTAGCTTTTGTGAAAATGATTTTCTGTACTTCCGTGATTCATTTCACAACTAATATATCAGTTCGTATTACAAAAGTCAAACGCAGACTCGATGAATTTATCTTTTCACAGCGATTCAAGGCTAAAATTTTTCTATTTTTCACACAAAGGAAGGGTTCGTTTCCGAATTCGCAGTGCTGCGGTCCGGCGTGTATTTTTCACAGCAAAATGGACTCCCTTCCAATGCGGTGCCTGTTTTCAGAGAAGAGCGGGAGCCGGCGGCGTCTGGGGTTCCTCCGTGTCGCCATTGTTGTTTTCCGTTTCCAGCGAGAGGAGCTCGCTCGCCTGATACCTGGCCGGAAGGGGACGCACCCGTTTCATTTTGACTCCGAGGCGTTTCAGTTGTTCGCCGGAAAGGACAACGCTGTGTTTGCCGTTGCCGCCCTTGAGTTTGTCCAGCGATTTCTGGTAGGCCTCGTGCGCGCTGTCCAGTTTTTTCCCGACTTCATCGAACTGCTCATAAAAGGAGTAGAGACGATCCAGAAGTGTGGAGGCGGTGTCAAGAATTTTCTGCTGATTGCGTTCCTGATCCGCTCGGGTCCAGGCGATCTGAATCAGCTGGAGAAGCGCCATGAGATTCACCGGGCTGACAATCATGACCTTTCGTTCAAAAGCCCAGCGCCAGAGTCCGGGGTCCTGGATCATCGCCAGCTGGTGCGACGCCTCGTTCGGAATGAACATGATGACGAAATCGACCGTTTCATGCTGCGGCTGCCGGATATAGGAGGAGTAGTTTTTCCGGACCAGTTCATCCACGTGCGAGCGGATGCTGCGGTTATGGCGGGCGAGAGCGCTTTTTTTCTCCTCGTCGCTTTCCGCATTCATGTAGTCCGTGTAGGCGTTGAGACTGACTTTGCTGTCGATGATGACATCCTTGCCGTCCGGATAATGCACAATGACATCGGGGCGCATCAGGCGGTTGTTATCATTCTGGATCAGATTTCCGTCCTCGTTTCGAAGAGTAACCTGACATTCATAGTGAATTCCTTTTTTCAGTCCGGAATTTACAAGGATCTCTTCCAGAATCATCTCTCCCCAGTTGCCCTGAGTCTTGTTGTTGCCTTTCAGGGCGGACGCAAGATTGTTGGCGTCGTCGCCGATCCGTTTTGTCGCGGAGAGAAGATGGGCAATCTGCTCCTTCAGTTCGGAATTCAGGGAGATGCCTTTTTCCTTTGCCTGATCGACGGCTGTTTTGAAATCTCCGAGTTTTTCCTGCAGCGGTTTCAGCAGTGCGGTCAGCTGGGTTTGATTGGAGTTGGCAAGATCTCCCGATTTCTCCTTCAGAATTTGCGTGGAGAGCGTTTTGAATTCCTCTTTGAGAAGATCGATTTTTGTCTGCCAGTTTTTCTCCATTTCCGCTTTGTTTTCTTTTGACTGCTGTTCCAGAAGGTCAAACGCCTCCTTCAGAGCCTTTCGTTCCGTTTCAAAAGCGGCTGCCTGGGCAGTTTTCTGTTCTTCTCCGATTTTCAGTTTGTCGGCAAGTTCACTCTGAAAACGCTCCTGGAGGGCGTCCAGTTCTTTTGTATGGCTTTCCCGTAAATTCCGCAGTTCGGTCTGATGGGCATCCTGAAGAAGCTGCCGTTCCTGCTGAATTTGTTTTTCCTGCGCTTCGAGGGTTGCGGCAGCTTTTGCGGCGGCGATCCGGGCGTTTTCCGCGTCCGACCTGATCTGTTCCGCCTGAGCCAGCTGCTCCTCCAATGTCCTGATCTGCATTTTTTTTCGGACAAGCTGTGTCCGGAGACTGAAAAATGCAAGAAGTCCGCCGGCAAGAAATGCGGAAACAATCAGAAGAATGTGCATGAAAGTCCTCTTGGGTTCATAAGGTTGAAAAACGCGGATGCGGCGATTGGGATGGCGGATCGCCGCGGAACATCGGGGATCAGTCCTCCATCACGGTTGTGGTGATGCCGCGGCTGTGGCAGCGTTTGATGAACGCGAAGGCTTCTTCCGCGGAATCCACCACTTTGAAGATTTTCATATCGTCTTCGTGGATCATTCCTTCCTTGACCAGACTGACACGGAACCACTCCATCAGCGGCTCCCAGAACGTTCTTCCGACAACGACCAGTGGTACGCGTCGGATTTTATTTGTCTGCATCAGAGTCAGAGCTTCGCTGAATTCGTCGAAGGTCCCGAAGCCGCCCGGGTAGACGACAATTGCCACCGAATATTTCAGAAAACAGACCTTTCGGACAAAAAAATAGCGGAAGTCCAGACTTGTCGTCTGAAATCGGTTCGGGTGCTGTTCCATCGGCAGCGTGATGTTGAGTCCGACGGAAATCCCTTTTTTCTCATAAGCTCCTTCGTTTCCTGCCTGCATGATGCCTGGTCCGCCTCCGGTGAGAACGCCGTATCCGGCTTCTGCAAGAAGATTTCCGAGCTTTCTGGCGGATTCGTAATGCGGCGTTCCCGGTTTTGTCCGTGCCGATCCGAAAATTGTGACCAGCGGTCCCTGTTTTGACATCGTTTCAAACGAGTCAACCAGTTCCGCCATGATTCTGAAAATGCGCCACGGTTCCTCCCGCGTATAGTCCGGGAAGGAACAAATGGGGCCGATGAACGGAAGGTCCTGATTCTTATTTTCCTCCATGGGATGACTCCTTATAAAAGACCGTTTCTCTTCAGAATGTCCGTCAGAATGGAGGCCGTGTATTCCTTCTGGCGGAATCTGTACTTGGTATGAATTGTTTTGACAGCCATGCTGCGCGCAAGTTCCGGGGAAAGTTCTTCCTTCAGGAATTTCTGCTGGAGAGCGTCCAGTTCTTCCTGCTGGGGAGTCGTCAGGAGTTTCCGGTAACTGGTGAAGAATGTTTCCGAAACTCCGCGCAGTTTGCTTTCCGAACGGAAGACTTTTTCTTTGGCTTGCGTATATTTTTTCCACAGCTCGGCAAAGGAGAGCTGCTTCGGCGAGTTTGTGATTTCATCTTCAGATGATGCCGTTTGCTCGGTCGCGAGTTGAAGATTTTCCTTCCGGACCCGCATATTGAAGTTGGCGCGCTTCAGGAACTCAATCTCGTTTTCAAGACGTTCTGCGGCATATTTCGCGGTATTTACAGCTTCTTTGTAGCTTTTTTCAACGATCAGACGTTTCAGTTTTTTGCTGTTTGCCGCGTCCCGCCGGTTCCGGACGGCAAGGATTTTTTCCGCCGCAGTGTGGAATGCTTCCAGATTTTTCATAAGATTGAAGCCCGGAGGGAGTTTCAGCTTTCGTTTCTGAATCTGCATGCTCATTGTTTTTCCGAGTGTCTTCAGATCGGAAAAGGTCTCTTCATACTTTTTTTGCATGCCTTCATTCACGTATCCCTTGCCCTGTGTGATCCAATACGCGGATTTCAAGAGGGATTCGAAACGGTGGACTGCCTCATAAGTCCCGGATTCCGGATAAGGATCTTCGAATGTATTGGCTTCAAAAGAGTAGTTCAGTTCCTGGAGATAGGCAATCTGGCGCCTCAGTTCGTTTGCATGCGTGCCGATATCTCCCGCCTGGACGGAGACTTTACGTCTTGTGACTCCGTCGATATCCATGCAGCTGATCATTTTGTTCAGAGTGGTGGGCAGCGACGTTCTGGTGATCCCGAGTTTTTCAAGTGCCCGCTGGAGTTCATATGCGCGGTTTCTTGCTCCGACGATCCGTTTCCGGTATTCTATCTTGTAGGCGGAAGTGGTCGGGAGGTTCTCCATCTCTTTGTACGATTTGTCCAGATATTCCACATCGTCGGCGAAATCTTCCAGTTTCCCTGCGCAGAGGAGAACCGGAAGCAGAAAAAGAAAGAGTGCATAGCGTATCATGAATCATTCCTCCTGATGATGGCAATGGGTTCATTATAACACAGAAAATGGAGAAAAGCAAATTCCGGAAATGGTTTGTCTCCGAAAAAAATTCCGAATCCCGCTGCTGCGAAGGGCGTGGACGGATTGCATTTTTTCCGTTGAAATTCCTGAGGGAGCGGAACGACAAAACCTGCGCTTTTTTTGTGTTTCCCGCTTGAAAAAATCAAGGAAAATCCTTATATTCATCCAAACCGTTTTTTCTATCTAATCAGGGAGGTTTGGAATGGCTGAATTGGGAACGGCGCTGACCGCCAGCGCGGTAAAAGTAATGCTGTTGGGCTCCGGGGAACTGGGGAAGGAAGTTACGATTGAAATGCAGCGTCTCGGCGTGGAAGTCGTTGCCGTGGACCGGTATGAGAATGCGCCCGCGATGCAGGTCGCGCACCGGAGTTATACCATCAACATGCTGGATGCCGCCGCTCTCAGAAAACTGGTCGAGATGGAAAAACCGGATCTCATTGTCCCGGAAATCGAAGCTATTGCAACACCGGAACTGCTGAAGCTGGAACAGGAAGGATGGCATGTCATCCCGAACGCGAGGGCTACATTCCTGACGATGAACCGGGAAGGCATCCGCCGGCTTGCGGCGGAGGAACTTGGACTGCCGACTTCTCCCTATCGCTTCGCATCCACGGAAGAGGAATACCGCAGTGCGGTCAAAGAGATCGGGATCCCCTGCGTGGTCAAACCGGTTATGAGTTCCTCCGGACACGGCCAGAGTGTCGTCCGGACGGAAGGGGATATTGATACCTCCTGGAAAACCGCGCAGGAGGGAGGACGCGCCGGTGCTGGAAAAGTGATTGTGGAAGGTTTTGTCGATTTTGATTATGAGATTACTCTGCTGACGGTCCGCCATGTCGGGGGGACTTCCTTCCTGAAGCCGGTCGGACATCATCAGGTCAACGGGGATTATCAGGAGTCCTGGCAGCCGCAGGCAATGAGCGAAACCGCTCTTGCAAAAGCGGAGGAGATCGCCCGGAAAATCACGGATGCCATCGGCGGGCGCGGTATCTTCGGTGTGGAGATGTTTGTCAAAGGGGACAATGTCATTTTCAGCGAGATCAGTCCCCGTCCGCATGACACGGGAATGGTCACGCTGATTTCTCAGGATCTTTCCGAATTTGCTCTGCATGTCCGTGCAATTCTTGGACTGCCGATTCCGAACATCGCATTCCACGGGCCTTCGGCTTCGAAGGCGATCGTCGTGGACGGGCATTCCAGCCATGTTGCCTTCGGCAATCTGGAACAGGTGCTCGCGGAGAAGGATACAAGCATGAGAATCTTCGGAAAAGGAGAGCTGAATGGACACCGCAGGCTCGGCGTTCTTCTGGCAAGAGACGAATCCGTGGAGAAGGCACTTGCAAAAGTAGAGCGGATGAGAGCGGCTCTGACGGTAAAACTGTAACCGGTCCGGTTTTCGGGTATTGCTGGAAAGGTGGTGGGTGGTTATGCGTCGTATCGGTTTGAGTTCTCTGCTGGTGGTTTGTGGCCTGGCAGGGGTCGTTTTCTGCTGCGCCGGGGAATCCTCTCTGAAAGTGAAGATTCCCCATGAGAATCTGCGGGAACGTCCTGTCATTCAGGTTGACAGAAGCAATCTCCGCATTGAGGAGCTGCTGCCCTTGAAACAGGGGAAAAAGGGCAGCAGCGCTCCCACTGCTTTTGCTGCCCGCTTCGGTGAGCCGGAAAAGGATATTCACTGGACTCCCGCCTGGAATCCAACGGGGGCTGGTTCGCTGCGTTTGCGGTCTGTGGTTTCCGCACCGGACCGGAGTGTGATTATCTGTCTGGAGGAGACGGGGACCATCGGGAAGGGGCCTTATGGCGGACGTCTTCTTATTATCGATACAGCGGGACGCCGCATTCTCCGGGTCTTTGAGATCGGACGGAAAATCACGAGCATAGCGCTTGATCCCGCCGCGATGACTGCGGTTTGTTTTGCAGAGGCTCAGGAGGTGCTGTCTCAGCCATCCGGATATGTCGTTCTGGATCTGAATACCGGAAAGGAGACGGCTTTTGTTCCAGCGGAAAAACCGGTTTCGTTTCTGGTCCGCGGAGGGCGGATTTATGCCGCTTCCGCGAATGGGGCTGTCGAGGTGTTCCTGCCGGGCGGAACGGAGAAAAAGACGTTTACTGCGGGTCCGTCGCCCCGTCTGGAGCTCTCCGGAGACGGAAAACTTCTGATTGCCGCTTCCGATGATGCCATTCGTTTTTTCGATCCGGATTCTTTCCGGGAAGTCCGTTCTGTCAAGCTGCCTGCCGGAACTCGTCTTTACCGGATGGTTCAGGGGGCTCCGGATGCGTCTCTTCTTTTTTACTCCACCGGAACCGGATTTGGCAAATCAAAGGTGTTTCTGGCAATGGAACAGGGAGTCAAGGAGGTGGCAGACGACTCTTCCGGAGAGATCGCCTGCAATCCGAAAGACAAGGCGCTGTTCTGCGGTCGTCTTCTCCGGAACCGCCTTTACCGCCTGGACCCGAATACGTTTGAGGATCTGTCGTATTGCGATCCGAAGAATCTGCGTCCTGTGACATCGGGAAAGACTCTGGCACTGTTCTGCGGTCCATCTCCCGGTGAAGTGATCGTACTGGATTCACGGGGTGCTCTCTATTCTTTGCATAGCATTCGCAAGCGCTGGCGGAAAATGATGATTGTGGAAGCCGGAATGCGTTGAGCGTTCCAGACAGGAAAGTAAAAGAACAATGTCTTCAGAATTGCTTCTAGAGCCGGATGCGTTTGCATACGGAGGCAAGTCCGTGGCGACCATGCCTTCCGGGAAACGCTGTTTCATTCGCGGCGGGGTTCCCGGGGATCGGTTGCGTGCGGTTCTTAAACAGGAAAAGAAATCGTATGCGGAGGCGGAGATCGTTGAGATCGTGAAGCCTTCACCGGATCGGATTGTGCCGGTCTGTCCTTTTGCCGCGAACCGGAGCTGTCCCGGGTGTTCCTATGCGCAGGTGGACTATTCCGTGGAGCTGGCATGGAAACAGAGACAGTTTGAACGTTTTCTTCAGCACTCCGGAGTCGTGACGGAGGAGAAGATTTCTGCTCCCGTCGGGGCTGCACAGCGGACCGGATGGCGCAACAAGATCAAGCTGACTGCCGAAAAAAACGCCACGGAAGTGAAAACCGGATACCGGATGGATGACAATCGGACGGTTCTGGATCTGCGGGATTGCCTGCTGGCACGTCCCGAAATCTCCCGTCTGATGAGGGAGACGCTTTCTTCCGCTGAATTCCGCAATTCTCTTCCGGAGGGGCTTTCCTTTCTGACCTTCCGTTTCACTCCACATGACGGCGCTCTTCTGCTGGAACGGGAGGAGCAGGGTGGGTTGCTTCTGGATACCATTCCTTCTTACGGAGATTTCCATGTGCCGCGCTTTTCCTTTTTTCAGATCAATACAGCAATGATGTCGCGACTGGCCGCGGAGTTCATCCGGATCGCAGGCGAATTGAAGCCGGAACTGTTTGTGGAGCTGTACTGCGGCTGCGGAGTCTTTTCCGTGCTTGCGGTGGAGGCGGGGATCGGGAAGGTTTATGGAGTCGAAATTGATCCCGGATCAATTGCTGCGGCGGAACGGAATTTGCATGAACACGGGTTGCAGCATTGCAAGTTTCTTGCCGGAGATGCGGTGAAAGCCCTCGGACAGCTTCCGCTGAAGACGTCCCGCCGGACTCTTTTTCTGGTCGATCCGCCCCGTGCCGGACTCGAGCAGAAAGTGATTGACGCTCTGGGGACAGGGACCGTCAGAGATTTGATTTATATATCCTGTGCGCCGGACACGCTTGCCCGTGATCTGGCCCGTCTTGGTGCGCAGGGATGGCGGGTCGTTTCCTCACGGCTTTTCGATCTCTTTCCTTCGACATCCCATTTTGAATCTATGACGCTGTTGAACCGCTGAACCCGGGACCTTTGCCGATGAATGAAAAGAAATTGAACATGAACCCGATGGACGGTCATCGCGAGCGCCTCCGTGCAAAGTACCTCAAAGCCGGACATGACGGAATGCTCGCTTATGAAAAACTGGAGCTCCTTCTGACATTCGTGATCGCCCGCCGCGATGTCAAGCCGATCGCCAAAGAGATGATGGCGAAGTTCGGCAGCATCTCCCGCATTCTGGATGCAACGGAAGAGGAACTGCTGGAGATCACTGGAATCGGCAAGAATGCTTTCGTTCTGCTTCGTCTGCTCAAGGGCCTCTGCTCCGATTATTTGTATGAGAGAATCGAGGGCAGGGAGATTGTGGAATCTTCGGAAGACGTTTTGAAATATGCGAAAATGAAACTTGCCGGATTGAAAAACGAAGTGTTCATGGTCATTTACCTGAACACTCGAAATGAGATTCTTGGTTCGGAAATTCTGGTGGAGGGCACGGTGGACCAGTTATTCATTCATCCCCGCCAGTTGATGGCTCATGCGCTGAGTATGTCTGCGCGCGGAATTGTGCTGATTCACAACCACCCGAGCGGAACGGCGAAGCCTTCTCCCGCCGATCTCGCTTTGACGAGCGCAATCAAGGTCGCCGCCGACGCAATGCGGATTGATGTTGTGGATCATCTGATCGTTACACGCAATGCCTGTTACAGCATTGAAGCGGAGCGGCAGGTTTGTGTGATGCCACAACCGCTTTCGGGGTCAATGCGCGCGGCGGAGCAGAAAACGGAATCCGATTCTGCTTCCGGGCAGAGTGCGAAAAGTTCGCAGGAAAAGGATGCCGATGCGTTTGTCGAACTGGCGCGTCTTGCGGCGCTCCGGGAGCTTGACCGGGGGAATGGCCCGCGCCATGTGAAGCCGCGGACGAAAAACCGCGATTTCCAGATCAGCGAGGTGCGCAATCTGCCGAAGAAAACGATCGCGCGGCAGCCATCAGAAGATGACGGAGAAAACGTATGATTGCAGGAATTGGAACGGATATCGTTGAAATTGAACGGATCGCAAAAGTGATTGCCCGTCATGGAGATCGTTTTACGGAGTATATTCTTACGGATGCGGAATCCGCTGAGGCTCGCAGACGAGGGGACCGGACTCAGTTTATCGCGGGACGCTGGGCGGCAAAGGAATCGGTTGCCAAATCGCTCGGATGCGGACTGGGGGCTCGTTGCGCCTGGCGTGACATCGAAATCGTTGCGGATGAAAATGGGGCGCCGTCGGTGCGGCTTTCCGGTGCGGGACTTCGGACCATGGAGTCGAATGGCATTGTCCGGATTTTTATCAGCATCAGCCATGAACGGGGACACGCAATCGCGATGGCTGTTGCAGAACGGTAAAAGATGATGGAGTTTTCGAAATGGATTTGGATATGATTCTGAATGCAGGATCGGTCATCGGCGGAGCGATAGCATTGATTCTTCTGTTTCCGCTGTTTTACCCGCACGGGACGTTTTGGGAAACACTCCGATTTCTGTGTCAGCCGAACTGGATCAGCTGGGTGAAGGGAGAGCACGGGGATGATTTCTTTGCAACGTTCGAGTTTTATTTCTGGTTGTTTTCCGGTTGCTTCATCGGATTCCTGATCCGTTATGGACTGGGGAAACTGCTGGATTGTCCGATCTTCTGACAGTTATGCACATCCAAATGCCTGAAATCTCCTCTGCCTGGAGAATGAGGAACGTTTTCTGGCGGAAAAGCGCAGATTGTTTCCATTTTCAGCCGGAGAAGCAGAGAATCACAGCTTCTTTCGTTTTATGAGTTCCTGCTTGATTGTTTCCGTTAAATCTTTACTGAAACGATTCGCATTTTCCCAGTTCAGATGGGACGCATCATAGGTTTGATAAGCGTCCTTCGGAAATGACAAATAGATTCCTCCGGCTTGTTCGAACTTGGTTTTGACGTTTTGTTCATCATAACCGGGTAGCTGATTTTCAATGGCTTCCATTTGCGAGGAAGTTGGAGGACGAAGTCCAAATACCAGAATTCCTTTTTCAGTCCATTTTCTGGTCCAGGAACATAGGTCAGATAGAGATTCTTCTGAAAATTTACCAATGGCGGTATTTTCCCGGTATTGAGTCAATCCATCGTTGAACCACTTTTGTTTGTAATCGACATCATGGAAAAAGGCGCCATTGATCCAGATGGGAACCAGAGAGAAGAAGATGCCTTTTTTTTCTTTTTTCAGAATTTTATACCTGATTTTTTTGAAACGCCGTTTGTCCATTGGTGTGAAAAAGATTTTGAGATAGTCAATTTTCCCAAACTGAAACAGGGAAGTCTGTTCCGCTTTTTTCAGAAGATAGTTGAAATGGCGATTGTTGCGCTGTTTTTGATTCAGCGAGTGCGGAGAGATTCCGAGAATTACTATTTTCAATCCCGGTTCCGGAGATAATTTGTGGTCATTAAAATAACGAAACATGGTGGCTGTCATTCCTGCGGAAGAAACTCCCACATTGTAAACGGGCAGATGCAATTGCTCTTCCAGGATAGCAGGATTGATTCCCCGGTAGACTCTGGAATCGCCAAAGATCAGAACAGAGTAGACCGGTTTCTTTTTCATTTTATCTATCCACTGTTGTTCTTCCTGAATTTCAGTCTTTGTTTCAAATCGGATGAAAAAGAACACGTTGAACAGTCCGAATAAAATAGTCAGAATAAGAAGAACAGAAGCAAATAGAAAAATGCGTTTTGAACGATGTTCAGAACTGGAAATAGATAAATTCATTTCCATCTCCCCGGAAGAATATTGTGATGAAAGCTAAAACGGCCAGCAGCAGAGGTTCTACTTTTTTTCTGTCAAAAGGCAGATATTTTGCAAGCAGTCTGTCGAAATGGAACAGCATATAGAGTTCCATTCCGACAAAGGCAATCAGATAAAGAAGGAAAATTTTACTCAGGTCAAATTCTCCTCTGGAAAATGTAAACATGCTTGAAAGAATGTAGGAAGCTTCTTTCATGGTTTGAGCTCGGAAAAAGACCCATGCCACTAAAACTTGCAGCTGTACAAATAGAAAACAGAATAAAACACCATACCATTTTTTTCTGAAATGCTCCTGATAATTAGTGGTCCTTTCAAAAGTAAGATATCCGGCATGAAGAGCTCCCCATGTGATGAAATTCCATGCGGCTCCATGCCATAATCCTGAGAGCAGAAACGAGACCCACAGATTCCGAATTCCATTCAGTCGTGGATAACGTCCGCTTCTGGACCCCCCGAGCGGAATATAGACATAGTCCCGGAACCAGGAGGAAAGGGATATATGCCAGCGTCCCCAGAATTCCTTGACACTGCATGCAATGTAAGGATGGTTGAAGTTCAAATTGAAACGGTAACCCATCAGTTTAATGATGCCGCGTGCAATATCACTGTACCCGGAAAAATCACAGTAGATTTGAATTCCAAACAAAATTATAACAATCCACCAGGCGAATCCATTTTCCCAGAATGACACATTGTCGAAATAAGGGTTGATCAATTGTGCTACATTGTCTGCAAGAAAACATTTTTTGAAAAAACCGATGATGACCAGTTTTAATCCGTTGTATCTCATTGTTTCCGAACAAAGCGGCTTTTTCGAGAGAGAATAAAGCAGGTCTTTGGCCCGGACAATAGGTCCAGCTACCAGCTGCGGGAAGAGCATCAGATATGACATGTATAAAAAGTAGGAGCTGGTCGGTTTCAGTTCATTTCGATAAACATCAATCGTGTAACTCATGCTCTGGAATGTGAAAAAGCTGATGCCTACCGGAAGAATCAGACAGAATTCCGGAATATGATTTTCCAGGTGGGTTTCAAAACCGAATATCCGGAAACAATCATTCAGAATTCCGGCAAAAAAGAAGGAGTATTTAAAAATGGAAAGGATTCCCACTGCGTTAATGATGGATGCTGCCAGTATTGTTTTCCTCTGCCAGCTCTCTGGTCTGCAGCGCCCCATGAAAAGGGCCAGAAAGAAATCAATGCTTCCCGTATAAAAAATAAGGAACAGAAAGCGCCAGTCCCACCATCCATAGAAGATTGCCGAACAAACCACAAGATACAAGATGCGCGGCAGAGAATAATTTTTCAAAAATTTCCAACCAAGAAGAAATAATAGAAAAAAAAGAATGAATAGAAAGGAATTAAAAACCATAAAATACTTCCTCCAGATTGACAATGAAAAAACAATTTAATATATTCCAATCTTTGCCTAATTCAAGTCCGTTTGGATTTTCTCATCATCGAGTGAGATAGAATTGGATTCTCGGAATCTCATGCGCATGAGAGCAGGAGAATTCCACCTGTCCCGAGAACGGCTCCTGCGATTTTCAGCGGATCGAACCGTTCCCGCAGAAAAAGTCCGCCCAGCAGAAATGTGACTACAAAGCTCATCTGTGCAATCGGGACCACAATATTTGCTTTCCCATGCGCCAGTGCCTGTGTCATCGTCAATACGATCCCGAAGACGAGAATTCCCGAACAGAACCCGTAGAGTACAAGCGCTCCGCTGACAGGAGGCAGATCCCGTTCCAGCGCCAGATACCAGAGAATTCCCCCGCCAATCCAGCAGAGACTGTTCCAGAACAGAAGTCCGCTGCTGCTTTCTCCATTCATCAGGCTTTGTTTGTAACAGAGCGCCATCGCTGCCCGGAGCAGTGCCGCTCCCAGTGCCAGAACCAGTCCGATTCGCGATCCCCGGTTGTTTCTCTCCTTCCATGGAAAAAAACTTAGAACAGCGGCCAGCGCTGTCGCGATCCCGAGAAACTGGAGTCCGTTCAAACTCTCTTCGAACAGCATCCACGCGCCCAGTGCCACTGCCGCCAGATTCAAACGATATACGGTCGCGGAGACTCCCGCACTCTGGTATTTCATGGAAGTGATCAGCAGAAGGTTCGCCGCAATTGAAAGCACCCCGGATGAAATCCCCAGCAGGCATGAGTCCGGCAGATCCTTCGCAAAGCCGGAAACTCCCGGAAGCATGATCCCGAGCCATACAAATCCGATCAGAGCCGCAAAGGCTCCCGTTGCCGATTTTTTCTGCTTGAACCGTTTGAACAGAAAATCATTCACAGCGGCGCAGAACAGACAGGCCAGAGCCCAGAAAAGATCCATGATCACTCCTGAATTTTTTATTATATGTAAAAAAAATAATTTGAATTTTAATATATGTCAATATATTGTAAGATACAAGCCTTTGGGTGGCATCTTTTGAATATTTGTCACTTTTTTTGTAAGAATTTTACTTTTGGTAAAAATGCAGGGAGAGAAGATGCGGGAACATCTGATTTCACTCGGGTTGCGGATTAAGTCATTTCGGAAGGAGAAGAAGCTGACGCTCCAGGAATTTGCGGGAAAAACCCGTTTATCTCCGGGACTGCTTTCCAAGATTGAAAACTTCCGTACGATTCCTTCACTTCCAGTGCTGGTGCAGATTGCCGCTGCACTGGAGATCGACATGGCGGAACTGTTTGCGGGGATGTCGTTCCGGGATCATCGGAAATGGCGTTTGATCCACAGTTCCGAGTGCGGATTTGTGGAGCGGGAGGACTCTGTCGGACTCACTTATCAGCCGCTGCTGGAGATTCCGCTTGAAACCGCCGGGCTCCAGGTGATGATTGTGACGGTTGCCCCCGGCGCACGGCGGGCCGCAGTCTCTTCGGAAGCCGACGAGATGCTCTATCTGATTTCCGGAGAACTTTCCTATATCCTTGGTGATGATACCGTTACAATGAAAGCCGGTGATCTGCTCTGGTTCGACGGCGCACTTCCGCACGTTCCTCTGAATTCCGGTACCGTTCCGGCGATTCTGTTCGTCTGTTATTTTCTGCATAAAAACGAAAACGCATAAAGAGCAAGGAGAGGTGACAATGAGCGGGAAAATTCATTTTTTTGGCGAGACTCTGAACGTTTACAAAGCGGCGCTTCATATGCACTCGACTGTTTCGGACGGTGCTCTGGAGCCTCTCGCCGTCATGCGGATGTATGAAGAGGCGGGATACGATGTTTATGCGTTTACGGATCACCGTCGAATCAATCCGGTTTCTTCCTACCGGAGCGGAATGACTCTGATTTCCGGAATGGAAATTCATCCGGCAGGCCCCCGGGGAGGAATCTGGCATATTGTGGCGCTGAATGTGCCGGAAGGGTTCGAGGATCCCGGATCGCTGCCGATTCAGGAGGCGATCGATCGTGTCGTTGATGCGGGGGGACTCTGCATTGTTGCTCATCCCTACTGGTGCGGATTCACTTCGGCGGAGGTGATGCGTCTGAAATCCGTTTCCGCCGTGGAGGTATACAACTCCGAGTGCCGTTACATCGGCCGCGCCTCTTCTGTTCAGCTGTGGGATGAAATGCTGGAGGCCGGCGCTCTGCTTCCTCCGGTCGCGGTGGATGACCTGCATGGGGTGGAGAGTTTCAATTTAGGCTGGACAATGATTGCCGCGGAAGATTCTTCCGTTTCTTCTCTTATGGATTCCATCCGCAAAGGGCGGATCTATGCGTCGCAGGGACCCGTGATTTTGAACCTTTCTCTGGAAGGTTCTCGTTTTCGCGCGGAATTCTCTCCCTGTGTGGAGGCGATCCTCCTGACAAATCCCAGCCGTGAATTCTGCGGAACTGTGGAGTCCCGTGCTCTGAGGGATAAAACAGAATGCAGCTTTGTTGAATTTGATCTGCCAGAAGCGACTCCGAACGAGTATTTTCGTCTTCAGCTGATGGACCGGAATCATCGTTATGCCTGGAGCGCACCTTTCCGGATCACCGGAAAACCTGTCTGACTTCCCTCCTGGACCTGGGAGAAATTCAAGATCTCTTTCGAATCATCAATTAACTAACAAAGTTATTTAATTAGTAAAAAAAAATCTTATTTTTCAGAAATTAAATAATTTTTTTATTCATATCCTCTTGACAAAAGAGTTCATTTGCGGTATAATATAATAAAAGGAAAGAGGAATCGGATTTTCGTATGCTGGATGAATCGCATTGTAATGTTTTTCCCTTTGAGAACAGGAGTCTGATGCAGGTGTTGGCACTTCTGTGGGATTCCCCGGGGCTCAGCCGGTTTGAAATTGCATCGCGGATGGGACAGACGTCTGTTTCCGCTGTCAAGCAGGTGAACCGCCTTCTTGGTGATGGATTGCTGACAGAGGGGGAAGCCGGTGCCACAGGCAGCCGCGGGCGCCGCATGATTCCGCTGTTTCTCCGGAAGGATCTGTTCTTCAGTGTTGGCGTGGCGTACAATCGCCAGGAGGCCACGGTGGTTGTTGCCGATGCTTCCGGAACAGTCCGGGAGGAGAAGCATTATCCGGAATTGCCTCCCCGCTTTCCGGAGCGGGCGGATGTTGTAATTGACGGCATTCGGGAGATGCTGCGCCGAAGAGGAATTCCGAGTTCCGCCACGATCGGAGTCGGTGTGGCGATTCCGGGAATTCTGACGCCGCAGACAGGTGAGGTCGTCTTTTCTCCGGAATTTGCAGAAGATTTGAATTTCAAATTGGGAAGCCGGTTCGAAGAAGGGGTTTCTCTTCCCGTCGGAATCGTGAATGTTCCGCATGCGCTGGCGTTTCTGGAACAGCATGCCGGTCACGGAAAGGGGCTCAATTCCTTTCTCTACTTCGATCTTCCCGGATTCGGACTGGGGATGGTTCTGAACGGGAAACCCTATTCCGGTACGCAGGGACGTGCAGGAGAATGCGGCATGATGCAGATTTATGAACATGGGCCGGCTGGAATTGACGGGCGGATCGGAACGCTGAGCAAGGTCGCCCCATTCTATAAACTGACGGATCGTCTGACCGAGATGCTGAAGGAAAACCCGAACCTGATGGTGGCAAAATTTCTGAATCCGGGAGACAAAAAAGTAACTCTGTCCATGATCGCAAAAGCGATTCGGGAAGGGGATCTGCTCTGTGCTCAGCTGATGGGAGAACAGTTCGATGCGGTTGCCCGTGCCACTGTGAATCTGGCGTATATTCTGAATCCCGAAGTGATTTTCCTGCCGCCATGGACGGTTGACTGTCCGGAGGTTTCCATTGATATCGTGCGCCGGCAGATGGGACACTACGGCGCTTATCACTGGAGCATGAACACAAAAATTGAGCCGGCTCAATTCGGGAAGGAAGATCTGGCGCTGGCGGCTTCGCTGATGCCGGTCAGGAATTGTTTTGAAAAATATTATCCAAACAATTGTTGAATTTTAAAAGGGTCCGGATTTGCCGGTCCTGTTTACTAACAAAGAGAGGAGCAAATGTGGAAAATGAAGAAAAATTTTACATTGATAGAGCTTTTAGTCGTAATTGCAATCATTGCGATCCTTGCTGGAATTCTTCTTCCTGCATTGAAGAGTGCTCTGGATCGTGCGAATCAGATTTCCTGCCTGGGAAACACGAAGCAGATGGGACTTGGTTTTTCCATGTACGCTGGGGACAGTGACGATTATCTGCCTTCCTGTTACGGATTCAAATGTCTTGCGGAGGAACGCCTTACCGGACTCAAGGGGAATATGTTCTGGGCGGATGCCATCTTTCCCTATGTGAAACAGTATAAGACGTTTGTTTGTCCCGCCGATCAATGGGGGCCAGCCAACATTGCCCGCTATACGAAACGTCCATGGTCCTATCAGTTCAATGCCTGGGTCGGATGGTATGGGAGCAGTTCTTTTTCCTATGTGAAACTGAGCACTTTGAAGAGAGCCAAAGGGGATATGGGGGTTATTATCATCGGCGACGGCTGCTCGAATTCAACCGGCGGTGCAGTTGGCGCAAGAGGCAAGACCAAAGCCTGGATGTTCAATCCCTATGACGGTCCGCGTGAAGAGATGGGCTGGACCGCACTGCGGCACGGCAACGGCAAGAATTCCGTTTTCGCTCTGCATGACGGAAGTTCGAAAGTGATTCCTTTTACGATGTTTTTTGAGGACAGCGCATACTGGGCTCCGGGGACAAAACAGGAATCCTGGTACAATTCAGATGGAACTCCTCAATAAGAGGTGGAATATGAAACGGATCTGTTTTGTCATACTTTCATTTGCGGTTCTTCTTGCCTCTGCTGATCGGGAGGATGCTGCGGTCAATGAGGAAACCCGTCTGCTTCTCCTGGAGAAGGATGGACGTCCCGGGAATCACGTGATTCGGAAGAAGAATCCGGATTTGAAGCTGTTTGTGGAAGAGGTCCGGCTGGATGCTCCGGTCAAACCTGTCCGGACTTTTCCCATTCCGGAGTTGAGTATGCGGAAGCATGTCTTTTACCGTGATGGAAAACCAGTTTTTCTGCTCGGCATGGAAGAGGCGGAAATGACAATCTATCCGTTTCTTGCAAAACTGATGGGAACGGATTTCTTTCAATTCCACGGAACCCGTCTGGAATGGATTATGGGATATACGTTTCGGAACAATACGCTTACCATTCACTGGCAGCGTCCGCTGGAGGAGGAGATGCTTGCGGAGGAATCGCTGCGGAACGGGGTGCCTGTCTATTTGAATCCCTGTGAGAATCTGGTGACCCGCTACTTTCAATATTTTCCGTGGATTGCGGGGCGTTTCCCAGAACTGTATTCCACCTTTGGGCATTTTTATGCGTATCGCCACGACCATCCGGATGCCTGGAAGATCCGTTCCAACTACTGGAAACAGTTGATGAAATACCTTGGGAAGTATCCGATTTTTGCGTATGAGCTGTTCAATGAAGTTCGTTTTATGGATTATTCTCCCGAAAAAATTGCACGGTTCCGCAAAGCCATGAAGCAGAAATATGGAAAAATCGACCGGGCAAACCGGATCTGGAAGACATCCTTTCCCGAATTCGACAATGTGAATCCGAACTGGAATCAAACGGTGGATTCCTCTTTTGAACAGCTTGGACGAGGCGTCTCCCGCATGCTCTGGAACGACTGGCTTCTATTTACGGAACAGGAGAATTCCGTTGCTTTTTCGATGCTTCGGAATCTGGTGAGACGATATCAGCCGGATTCCCTCATTACAATCCAGTCTTACTGCGGATATCCTTTTGACTATGGCGGAAGCACGGTCAACCCGAGTCTGAAATCGCAGAGCGAGGATTTTTACGGCGACGAAAGCCATTTCCCCATGCCGGGATTTGAGGTCGATTCGGAAGCATGGATTGTCCGCGACGCTTCGGTCATGTTCTGGCTGGATTACCTCGCCACGCTGAATCCGTTGAAACCGCAGATGAGTCTTGAGACAGGAATCCGCGGATCTCTTCCGGACCTCTCCCGGATTCCGCATGTTGTGGATTTGAACGGAACATGGCGGTTCAGACCGGACAAGGAAGACAACGGTTTGAAACAGCAATTTCACTCCTTCGGATACGATGATTCCAGCTGGAAAACCGTAAAGGTTCCTTCCAAATGGGCAGACTGCGGATTCCCTGATACGACGATCGGCTGGTACCGGAAGCCGTTTGAACTTTCTCCGGAGCAATTGAAAAAAAAGGTCTATTTCAATGCTCGGCGTATGGCTGATTCCGCGATCGTTTACCTGAACGGTACGCGGATTGCTGAGACCTCCGGCTGGAATGATACCGTGGACTGCGAAGTGACTCCGTTCCTGCGTTCCGGAAGAAATGTCATTGCCATTCGTCTGAAAAACACCTACTTCAATGGCGGGATCTACTGGGGCGGTCTGCGTGATTCCCTTTCTCTGGATCGGATTCCCGGGTTTACAATGAATCAGCTTCAGCCTGGACAGGTCAGAACTTGGATGTGGCATCGTGCGATCCACGGGGAAAACGGTGTGGTGCCTTCTTATTTTTATGCGCCGGAAGGGAATTCGCTTTCGCTCTTCCGCCAGTCGAAAATTCATCCTGCCGCTCTTGCCGACTTCCCGAAGGCGAAATACGAAATCGAGAGCGTCGCGGAACTGATGCTGCTCCCGAAACCGAGAATTACGGGAAAGGCCGCGTTGATCTATCCTCTGGATTCGCTTCGCTATCATGTGCACAGAACCTATTCCCGGATTCTGGCGGGGCCACTGACAGCAGAATTGAGGGAATGGTATGCCTCGCTCCTCTTTTCGGGAATTCAACTGCGCGTGATTGATATGAAGAGTGATTTCTCCGGATATAAAATTCTGTTCATGAGGCACAATAAAATGGTTTCACGGGCGAATTTGAAACGGGTTCGGGATTTTGTCGCGCGCGGCGGAGTCCTGGTACGCGACGCCGAATCCTTGACTCTTGATCTGGAGACCTCCCTGCCGTTCGGAAAAGGGGAAATCCTGGGTGATGGAGCTTTCGGAAAAGGATTCGTCTATACAGTCCGCGATCGTCTGAATCATTCCCGGCGGGTCCAGGCCTTCCGGGAGCCTTTGAGACGGGCGGGAGTTTCCTCTCCATTGAAAGTCGTGGCGAAGGAACCGCTTCCGTACCTGGAAAGTCATCTGCTGATTGGAAAGGAGCGTTGTCTGATTTACCTTTTGAATTGGGGCGTGGGAGGGAAAACGCTGAATGTCCGGATCTCAGATTCTTTGCCGCGTGGCCGTTGGACTGTCCGGGATATCGAAACCGGAAAGCGGCTTGGAACTTTTTCGGAGAAGGAGCTGAAGGAGAATGGAATTTCCATATCCGCCCATCCGAAGCTGGCAAAAACCCTTCTGCTGGAACGGTCCCATGTAAAACCGCTGACGATCCGCCGTCTTTCCGAAGAACAGGAAAAATGGTTTGACCGGATTGCCAATCCGGGAAAGGATGCGGAATCAAAGCGGAAACGGATTCTGTTTGCCGCTCAGACATGGGCGGCGACTCCGGTTAAGATGCTGACCGCAACCGCAGCCATGAAGGAGGCCGGGTACTCCTGGACTTCCGCTCTGGACCCCGTGAAAAACGGGATGGTGAAGTGCTGGCATGAAGGTGAGATAAAAGAACTTCCGCTCTCGCATTTCGGCATCATTATGCTGCTTGGACCTTTCAACTCATCTGTCAGCAGGGAGCAGGGAAAAATCCTTGCCGACTGGACACGTGACGGAGGAAGCCTTTTTATCGCTGGAAATACTCATCGTGCTCCTTACGGCTGGATGAAAAACATCAACATTCAAAGAACATTCTATTTTCATTTCGACATCGTTTTCGAAGATTATAAACGGTTCCTGAATGAGAAAAACAATCTTTGGGGATTTCGTGAAATGCCGGTTTTCACCGGCATTGGCAATTCCTCTGTCGCAAAGGGGATTCAGGCTGTATATACCCTTGGTTCTCCATTGATGCGCTTGAAGTCTTCCGCATGGATTCCGGTGATTACAGGCGGAAAGGACTCCAATTATCCGGACCAGCCGTTGATTGCGATCCGGAAGTTCGGCAAGGGTAAAATCGTGGCATCCGGAGATGCAAACTGGCTGAAACCCGATCTGCTGCGCCGGGGAGATAATCAGAAATTATGGCTGAACATTCTCAACTGGCTGAGCGAATGATCAGACCCGTTCTGTCCCTTTGAGCTTCTCTGCCTGATTTTCAATCAGAAAACAGAAAATCACGATGAACAGATGCCGCCAGGTAAATGGTGTCCGTATAAAAAGACAGAGCCGTCGGCGCCAATGAACGATACGTTTGCATGGAGGCATCATTCCCAAGCCTCCGGCGGCTCTGTGGAAAGTTGATTTTCAATTTGAAAAACAGCATGGAGAAGATTTTGTACGGCAACAGGAAACGTTCTCTTTTTCCACTTCGTTTTTCAGGGAACAAAGTGTTTTTGCGAATCTCTTGTCTGCCGGCAGTCAGCATGATTCAAACATTGGATCCCATATATATTCTCATTTTGAATTTTAAAACAGAATTTATTCAAATGTCAATCAATCGTGGTGCTGTTGATATATCAATTATACCGTCTGATTCCTATTTTGTCAAGATAAAACATTTTATTTTTATAAATAAAATGAGGAAAAGCCGGGACTTCTGTTTGAATTTGATCTGTTATGGGGCTTTTGTGGGGTCCTGTGATTGCAGAATAGTCCGTTTTGCTTACAACGAGAGAAATGGATTCAAGAAGAACGTTCCTCTGCAGGTTTGTGTTGCTTTTTGGAAGAGGAGCCATTGCAGAGAAACGCGTTTCGTGGCGAAAACGGAATTACGGTTTCAAGATTTGTAAGGCAATCTGGACCGGTGAAGATTTTTCCCGGTTTGCATTTTCGTGGCATTCCAGCGCTTCGAAGAGGGCTATGCAGGCGGTCCGGTAATCGACTCCGGCGATTTCCATGATCAGTCGTGTTCCTCGGTCGAGGAGCTTTTTGTTGGTGCAATCAACCCAGCTCATCCAGTTGCCCGTGATTCGTCCCATACATGCCATTGTGCCGGTGGAGATTGTGTTCAGGATGAGTTTGATTGCCATGTGTTCCATCAGATGGAGCGCTCCCTTCGATTCCGGGACGCGGACGATGTAATCTGCATCCGTTTCTCTGCCGACTGCAAGATGTCTGCTATGCCGGAAGACGGCTGCGGAGCGTTTGAAGGCTTCTTCCAGTTTTCTGTCCGTAGAGAGGCTGACCAGAACTGCCGCATCGTTTCCGGAATCGGCACGGAGTTCCGGGGATTCGCATCCCACCTCGAATTTCAGGAGGTCCGCCGCGGAGAGCGCGGGCGGATTGCCGCTGATTGCGCTGGCGTTCATCGCGTTGTAATCGGCTATGGTCCAGTTCAGACAGCGCAGCGGACGGTGCATACATCTTTTCCAGGTTTCCGGTGTCGGATAAAGCGGATTCTTGACAAATGCCCATGATTGCGGCGATGTGGTGTCGTCTTTTTTTCGGAAGGGGGGCAGCATGAAAGTCGGAGAACGCTCCGTGGTGTCGGTGAAGATGTCCAGCAGATAATCGTCCGCGAAATAGGTGATTTTTCCCTTTTTCCGGTAAATTTCCGTTTCGAAATCAGAGTAAGCGGCGATTGCCCTTCTGTTTTCGAGGGACTCCAGAGCTTCCAGCAAGGTGTGGAAGGCGGAGGGGACATCGGGTATGCTTTCACCGGTCAGACGGTGCATAATGGTTTCCAGGGCGGCTCCTGCGATCAGCTGTTCCGATGTTGTCGCCTGCATGCGGGTTGAACCCGCAAGAGCCATTGGTCCGCAGGAGAGATCAAGAATCCGGACCCGGGGATCTCGGATCGCTTTTCGGGAACGTTCAAGATGTTCCGCCAGCAGTTCTGCCGGATTGTTGAAGAGAAGAAAAACTGCACATCCGCGATCCAGAGCTTCGAAAACAGTTCCCAGAACGGAGGATGTTTCGCCGCCCTCCGTGATTGCAACCAGCAGATCGCGCGTTCCCATTCGAGCTTCGGAGACCTGCCTGCGGCCGAATTCCTGGTAATCTTCGAAAAACTCCACCGACCGGACAAGCGCGTAATCGCCGCCGGTCATGATGCTTTCCACACTGTTCGCATAACGGGCTGTTTCCATGTGTTCGGCGCAGTGCTTTCTCCACATGGATTCCAGAAGAATGGAGAGGCGTCCGGTGGCGCCGCAGCCGGAAAAGAGGATTCTTCCACCGTTCCGGATTGTGTTTTCTCCTTTCCGGACGAGGTCATGGTATTCATCGGAGCGGAAGATTTTCTCCGCCATGGCAAGAACACTGCGGTCCGCCCGCTGAAGGGTTCTTATGCCTTGTTCTGTCGAGGTCCGGAAATCGCTTTCCAGAGATTTTGTCAGCGGATTCGATTGTTCCGTCGGAAGAAATCCGAGGTGAAACTGGGTTTCATGATGAATAAAGTGGTCTGCATTTGCAATCGCTGTTTCCGACATTTGAATCAGTTCCGTATGTTATTCCAGAAAATAAAGGCGAGTTCCCGAATCGGAGAAGTGTTCTGTGAAGGATGCTGCGTTTTCTGCGACAGTCCGTCCGGAGAAGAGTTCCGTGATCCGTTTTGCCTTTCGAGGCAGAACGACCGGGATTTCCGCGGCGCCTTTTCGATGGAGCATCAGGAATTCCGCAGAACTCCAGATTGCATTGCCTTCCGGAGTGTAGAGATGGACTCCCGCTTCTTTTGCGAGACGCCGCAGTTCCTCAGCGGTCAGATCGAACATGTTGGCGTAATAGATGGAACGGTGAGTGGGAAACTCCCTGATGTTCCGGTCGACCGTTCCAAACGGGATTCCGGTCAGATTCTGCACATTGTCCGGGTTGTATTTGCCTTCGGAAATGATTCCGGGAGCATGAATCCAGACGATCAGGCGGTCTGGACGGTAGACGACTTTTTTCAGGACCGCGTTTCGTTCCGCGTTGGAAATCGCATGATTCTGGAAGAGGATCAGTTTATACTGATTCAAGTCGATTTTATCCAGATCGTTCCATGCGGCTGTATCGAAGGTGAGGGCCGCATCGGAAAATTCATCGCGGAGCTTGTGGGCGAGGAAGTACTGTCTGGGATGGTCGTAGAAGTTGACAAGGTAATTGCTTTCCGGATCGTGGACCAGCAGAATTTCCGCATTGGAGCCGCTTGAAAGGGAGGCATATCTGTCCCAGAGCTGTTTCATCTGTGCGATTGCCTGTTTGACTTCCGGGGAGGAGTAGGAGTTGCCCCAGATATTAAACCACCAGATGTGGAAGCGGTTGATGAGACTCAGCGAAAATTCTCTTTGCAGTCCGGCAACATCCTCTTCCGGAGTTTTCCATGCATTCCAGATTTTTCCCTCGATTCGGATATGATCCGTAAGGATGCGGTTGGTGGTGCTGGTGATGCGGTCGCATTCGTGCAGATAGGCGATGTTCCGGCGTTTCAGCATGTGCAGTGTGGCGATGTATCCGCTTGTGGAGCCGATGTCCCGCGTGGAGTTGCAGGACGCCCCGATGACAAAATCGGGCGGGGCGGTATCGAAAACCCGTTCGCACTCATGCTGTCCTTCCGCCATCATGTGGAACGGATAGCCGAAGAAGATGCCGATTTTTCTCTCTTTCCGGATTTTTTTCCGGGCGGAGGAGATAAAATAAATTGCGAGATCCACCATCAGGTCGTTGACATAGTGAAGCCACTGGATGACATGAGCTTCTTTTTCCGGATCGCGGATGAAATCGTGGCAGGCGCTTTTCAGTTCCCTTGCATTTGGAATCGGGAGAACGGGAAGAGCCTTTTTCCGGCACCACTCCTCATAATAAGCGCTTTTGAGTTCTTCGGCGCAGAAGTAGCTGTGGTCGATCCACTCCATGGTGCGTCCGCAGGCGAGGATGTAGCCTGCCATCCGGTCCGGATATCTGGATTCCGTGTATTCGAGGAAGGCATTCAGATATTTCGTCGTCAGATTCCGCCATTCCGGATGCAGGGAGCAGGCGGTCAGGGAGTAGAAGGAGTCGAGGGAGAAGCGGCGCGCCAGCCAGAGGGGGGAGTTCAGATCAATTCCGCAGAAAAATCGCGCTTCGGGATGAAGTTCCAGAACGTCGGCGATATGCTGATCCAGAGAGGAAAAGTCATAACTTTCGTCATAGTTCCAGATCGGCGGATAGATGCTGTACGGTTCTCCGAATGCGTTCGTTGTGTTCATGGGGGAGATGGAGACCAGATTGATTCCGGCCTCCTTCATGGTTTTCAGTGCCTCGGTATCCCGTTTCAGAAATTTGCCGTAGGGAAGCCGGTAGATCATGAGTGTTTTTTCAGGGACGTTCATTTTTTAACCTGTTTCTCCTGTTCAAGAAAGATATCAATGAATTCGGATGGAGCCTTTTTGGCAACTCCCAATCCAGGTGTCAGCCGAAGATATCCGATCCTGTCTTTGCCGTCATTCAGGTTTGCAATGACGGAAATCCGCATGGAATTTCCCGCAACCAGACGGAATGGACTGACTGCGAATGGCTGGAATGCCAGTTCGTATATGACATGATCCGGTTTTACGGCAATGGCGCATTGGACGTCATCGACTGGCCCGAGCTTTTTGCTCAGACTGTCATGGATCGCCAGGGAACCCCGCTGCCGGTTGACAAGGGGCCTGCCCTGGAACATGGCGACATCATATTCAAAATCGTCGTCCTGATATCCCGTTCCCCGGATGGCGTTTTTCAGCGTATCCATGCCGATTTGCAGACCGTCTCCTCTCCACGTTCCGGTCGGTCCATTCATATCAACGGGATGAAATCCTTTTTTCCAGACGGTGATCGCCATGTAGAATCCATCCTTATTCCATGCGAACCGCAGTTCCGCTCTGCTCTTTTTTTCCTCCGTGTTCCATGGCCGGTATGAAAAGGCGTTTTTTTCCGCGGTCAGGAGAATCGGCGGAATCTGTTTCCATTCCCTGAGATCTCCGTCCAGGACTGGATTTTTTTTCATATATGCGGCAGTGATTCCCTTCAATTGGAATTCGAATTTTCTGCCTCCGATTTCCGCATTCAGCGGCTGGGGAGTCAGGCCGATGGGAGTCCGGGTGTTGAATAGAACGGCTGTTGTGCCTTCCGGTGGGATCGCAGGACAGGGTCTGACGGTTTGTTCCGTTGCTCCGTTGAGAATCCGGACCGTTCCCGCGGGAATGGTTTTCCCGGTGATGTTCCGGATATCGAATGAGAACTGACGGCTGTTTCTGACATTGACGGACACCTGCAGTCGGTTGCTCTCTGCCTTCAGATCAGCGTTTGCGATTTCTTTCGCAAAGGAATCCAGCGGGAGAGTTGATTCCACATAACAGGGAAAACCGGAAAGTTCAAAAGAATTGGTGGTTGTTCTGGTCCCCATGAAATCATAGATGTCGAATTTCCGTTTGAAGGTGATTTTTTCCGGGGAACCGCTCCACTTCCAGATGGCGGCGGTCCGTTTGTTTCCATGATCGAATAGGTAGCAGCGGTAGAGCAGTCCGAGTTTGACCTGCCGGACCATCGGAGCGTTTTCGATACGGTCAGCCATGGCCCGTGCCGCGTACATGCCGTATCCGGGTTTCGGCAGATAGCGGTTGTCGGGATTTCCACTGAACACCATGTTGTAAGTGACCGCATAATTGCCGGTTCCGAAACTGAAGTCGAAAAATTTTTCACTTCCGCCGGCGAATCCGACGATCATGGTACGGATAATCTTTGCCGTATTGTCCTGATATGCCCTGAAAAAGCGGTTGTCGGCGGGGTTCGCCGGAACCATTGTACCCCGTTCTGTTGCGAAAAGAGAATATTTTTTCCCGTATTTTTCCGCATCCTTTTTCATGGAGGCAAGGGTTTCCGCATAATCCGGAAGTTCCGGAAGGGTCTGGTAGGGATGTTCGGTGAGAATGTCCAGATCCTTCCACGCACCGTACGCAAGGACGCTGCCGGTCCATGCCAGATCGGTTTTGCATGTGGTCGGACCGGCGATT
>CASEYW010000071.1 GCA_949292215.1 uncultured bacterium | reverse complement strand
GAGGTGGAGGCGGAAAAGAAGCGCTGGATCTGGTCGGGCTTGCGTTCGAAGGCAAAATGTCCGTCGCTCCGAACAATGACTCGACCGAATTTTCCGGCGGGACCCGGCTCCCTGAAGGCCGAGAGATCCAGAGCGGAACCTTTGATCCGGCGGTTATGTTCCTCGCGGGTGATGGGAAGCCATTCCTTTCCGGCGCGGATGGTCGTTTTGATTTTCGGTTTCGGCTTGGGAAGCTGATATTCCGTTTCGGAAAGTGTCGCTGCGCAGATGATCCAGATCGTCTTCGGATTGCCGACGTTGAAGCAGATGGATTTGACAGGGGATTTCGAGTTCAGTTTGAATTTCGAGACGTAAAGGGAGCGCCATTCTCCATCCGTGCTTCTTGCCCGCACTCCGATTGCTCCGTTGGAGAGCATCGTTCCTTTCCACCAGTCATCCACATCCACTTTGGAACAGACTTTTATGTCCTCCGACGTTCCATCCATGTAACGGATGGTGACGGAACCGACCGGTTCCGATTTTGTCAGTCCCCAGCAGAGAGTGTGCATCAGATAGAGGAAATGTGCCTTTTCCGGTTTCTCCAGCAAAATCTCCTTCTGCTTCGGTCCCGCGGGGAAATAGTTGGAATGCATGGTGAGAATGCACTTGTCCTTGACAGCGGGGGAAAAAGGAACGTTTGCAAATTCATTTTTTGCCAGATGAGGCCAGCGGAAAAAGCGTCCATCGTTTCCAGCTCCCTGATCGGACCAGCCGCCTTTGCCATCTCCCGCAGTTTTGTCCACATATCCCATGTTGGCATACTGCGCCAGATTCAGAGGCGTTCCCGCGACAGCAATGCGCAGATTGCGAATCCCGAAGGTGCCGCTTCCGTTCTGCATGCCGAGAAACAGCTGGATGCGTTCGGCATTTTCCGGAATTTTGCAAAGGGCTTCAAAAGGTTCCCAACCATAGGTTCCGAACTTCCCAGAGACGCCCGGATAGTGTGTTTGTCCTCCTTTACAGGTGATGATGAACATGGTTTTAGGACCCAGAAAATCCCGTTCGGGCAGAACAAGGTTGCTGCCGCGGCGTTCTCCTGTGATTCGGATCAGTTTTCCTTTCATCTCAGAAACAGGAAATGTCTTGTAGATCCCATGCATGCCGCGCTGTTTTTCCCCGATAGAAAATTGTGCTCCGCCGTTGGCAATGACCGCATTGTAGCTCTGATCCCAGGTCTTCAGTTCATCGGCTTTCTGAAGAGGGAATTTCCATTCGCCTGCTCCCGGAAGAGGAATTGACGCAGTCAGGAAAAGCAGGAAAGTGAGAAGAGAGAAAAAAGATTTCATCATTATACAATACTCCTGTTTAAGTTATTGCGGCCAGAGTGGAAAGGTGCTGTCGGAACATTTGTTCGCGTAAGCGTAATACTTTGCATAGTTGCTGTCGATCAGTTTTCGAGGATTGACCGAGAAGACATGACCGTCCGCTGCGAGATTGTTGTCGCGGAAATTGTGTCGGTTCGGTGATCTCGTCTCCGAATTGGTGCGGTTCCAGAAGTAGACAAAATAGGTTGCTCCGGTGGTAACGGCATTTTGATAATCATAGTCGATCGCCATGACCGTCATGGAGGGTTGACGACAGCGTGTCATAAGGCGGGCGTTGACCGTCAGCCAGCCATCAACGAAATTGTAGGTTGCCACCCCGAGCAGCTGGTTCCATGCGTAATTGGTGCGAATCACGCTGGAGTCGATTGTACAGTATTGAGAAGGATCGCCCGACGGACAATGAAAAAGCTTTGGATCCTCCTTCTCATTACTGACGTGTTTGATGGATCTTCCTTTAACATACGGAAACAACTGCATCAAAAAATTCTGATCCATACCAATAGCATTGATCCATCCTCCGGTTGCCGGTGTGTAAAGATCGTTGTCTGTGGCATAGTTCTGTGCGGCGATTCCGATCTGTTTCAAATTGTTCGTACAGGTGATTGCCTGAGCACTGTCTCGCGCTTTGTTCAATGCCGGAAGAAGAAGTGCAGCAAGAATTGCAATAATTGCAATTACAACCAAAAGTTCAATCAATGTAAATCTGGTTGAACATCTGTTCCGGTTTTTTTTCAGAGGACGATTCATGGTGTCTTCTCCTTATTTTGTTTTTCATGAAATTGGTAGTTCCAATTGAACATCTGCTGCTGTCGTGGTAAGTCCGGATTCTTCAGGAACCGTTGAACAGTTGCGGCGACTTGATTGGCAAATTCCTGAAAAGGAAATTCAAACAGACCGACAGGTTCCTGAACGGACGGTGGAATATACATGAATGTGTAAAGACGGCATTCCTGATTGAGATCAATGTGATACCGGTGCAGAAGTCCGGCGATTTCTTCAAACGTCTCTATGGAGAGAACGGCCGCATTGGGACGAAACCCGTTTTTCAATGTCTCTTCGACTTTTTCAAGCGACTGATCGTTGTAGAAAAAGAGGGAATCAGGCAAAGGGATCCCGGCTTCGGAAAATGCTTTCTGACAGCCGCGGAAGGTGGTTTTAAAATAGCGTTTCCCCTGAGAAAACAGAGGACAGGTCCGTTTTGCTTTCAGAAGAACCTGTCCGAGAACATATCCTTTTTCGTAACGGTCGAGTTCAATGCTGATCAGTCCATCAATGGTCGCGTCAACAACGACTACCGGACGGAGAGCGGAGAGCCGGCGCAGAATCTCATAATACGATTTCGGGGGGGCGATGCAGACAAAAGCATCACACCGTATGCTTCTGAGCTCTTCGAACAGATCATTTTCCCGTTCGGAATAGAGACGCACCTCCTGCACCGCCATGGAGCGGGAACATAGTTCCATTCCGATATAGGATCGCAGGGAATAGCTGTAATATTGCTGATAAAAAATTTTCCCGTCGCCATCGAGCAGCGCGATGAGTGGAGCTTTCGAAGAGGCGAATTTTGCCTGTGGAACCGTGAATGTTCCGATTCCCCGTTTGGTTTCCAGATATCCCTCCTGAATCAGGGATTTCACCCCCAATTGAACGGTACTGCGGGCAATGCCGATTTCTTTTGCCAGATCCTCATTGGAGGGAAGGCGCACCGCTTTCCCGGATTCCTGAAAGATCAGATCCATGACATACTGTCGCACCCGCATGCGGGCACTGTCATGTTTTTTCCCGTTCGCAGAAATCATTCTTTCCTCATTTCTTATAAAAATCGGTTTACCGTTCGGTATACTACATTATACAATAAAACCGGGAAAAAGTCAAGGGGGACGGGAGCGAATTTTATAAATTTTATTTTAGGGGAGGATTTCCGGACTTTGATTCAGAGAATTCATGCGGAATGCAGAAATAATCCAATGTTTAGGGGGATGGAAAAGTGATCCGGGAAAATGGTGATACATTTTTTGCCCAAAAACTCCTTTTGTGCGATTTCTGCGAAGCGGGAGCCTTTGCGTGAAACGCAAAAGGCGTCAAACGTTTCGGGAAAGAGGGGAGCGCGAGGGAGAAGAACCGCTTTTCAAAGCGGTTTTCGCCCCTCGCAAAAATAAAAAAGAGCTTCCGAGGTCCTCCCGGGCAGCGTCGGGGAAGCTTTGCTTCGTCTTATAACGCTCAACAATTTGCGTTTCAAAGGGGAATGTTCGCAAACGGGGAACGCGAAGTCCCACTTCTTCCGCGTTCGTCAGGAGGTTACGTCTGCAGCTTCCGCCCTGCGTATCTGCCGATCCGGACTGCGCTGATACCTCGAAGCCTGACAGATCGCGTCAGCTTCCGCATTCAGAAGCGCATTCAGAGTATCCTCGGCCGACTGCCGAACCACTCCTCAAGATGTGTCCGATTTTCTTGCGCTGCATTTTTCAAGGCCTGTTTTTCCTTTTTTTGATTATGGTTTGGTCACTATACTCCATCAGAAAACAGCCCTTTTTCAAGAGCCTTCTTTCAAGATGTGCGCAATTTTCCGGACGTTATTTTCCCGAAAAATGATAAAACCATCCAGTAAATATAAATGATGCGAAAATTCCAGCGGAACCCTCTTGACTTTTCCGGCCTTATGAGGTATAATAAAAACAGTGAGTGAGTCACTCCGTTGCACAAATGATCGGAAGGTTGAATGATGCGGATTAAAGAGGTGACACGAGGAGAACTCGTGGAAAAATACATTGTGGAGAATGTGATCGCCAACTTGAAGCCGGGGGATAAAATTCCTTCGGAACGGGAACTGGCGTCGGAACTCGGAGTCGCAGTCCACACGGTCAACAAATGTTTGGCCACCTTGACCGAACGCGGAGTCCTCTGCCGCAGAAAAGGACGGGGAACCTTTCTCGCGGAATGCAGTCCGCGTGGAAAACGGGTCCGAATCCTGACCCGTTCCATGGACTATTATGAACGCAATGCCGTGACAAACTGGTTTAACTTTCAATATGTTCTGGAAGGGTTTTCGATCCGGGCTCAGGAACTGGGAATGATTCCGGAAATCTTTCTCCTGAATGATCTTGTTCCGCCAACCGAAGAAACCATGGAGAAGCTCCTGGAG
>CASEYW010000070.1 GCA_949292215.1 uncultured bacterium | reverse complement strand
CGGAAAAACGATTCCGGGTGCATACTCGTCATCGCAGTAGTCCTCCAGAAGTAGAATTTTCGCAAGCGCCTGAAAGCCTTTGCGCCCTTTGAATTTGTCAAAACAGAATGCATTGGCTTTCACAAGTTCCTCCAGCAGCGGATCTTTTTCGTTGCCATCACACAACACATTTGTCAGCTGGATCAGGAAGCGGTCGAAGAAATCATGCCACTGATTCGTCCCGCGGTAAAAGTTCAGGGTCGTATTCTGCGCAGAAAGGTTCGGCAGAACCACAAAGTTCCCAACGGTACTGCAGGATCTGTTCCCGAACTCGCGCACCAGTTCCCGCAGTTCATCGGAGGGATGATATTTTTCAAGCCCCGCATAGAAACCGGGCCGCTCCGGGATTTCTCGTCCGAACATGGTGTGGAAGGAGTTCATGGTGTCGCCGCGGTATTTCCCTGTATTGCCCAGCGTATCCATGGAAAGCTCCGGCAGAAAATCAGACCACAGGACAACGTAGATTGCCCGCATGATTTCCGTGTCGTCGCAGTCGAAATACCGTCCGGGACAGCCGAACTTGTCATCGCCCCGCAGCGTTTTGATGTCGAAGGTCCGGATGTTGTCGAGTTTCCCGTCCAGTTTTTCCTGAATGAAATCCAGCAGAAGCCGTCTAGCTTTTTCGTCCATAGTTATATGCCTTTATTTGTTTTCCGTTTATAATTATATACCACGACACAGGACATCTTTTATCTTATATTAGAAAAAGAATGAATTCTCTGAAAATTCGACATCATTTTTTTCGTCGTTTCCGACGGGGATAATCTGTGATTTCCGTTTGAATCCATTCTCGGACAATTTTGCAGTCCTGTATGATAATCAGAAAAACTGGCATCAAATCCTCAACTGCGGTATTCCTTATGTAAAGAGTTCCACGTGAACTGAGGTCCATGGTATATTATTTATGGACTTCGTCATCGGCAATGCTGTTTGCAATTTGATTTCTGGGCCTTCGCAGTGAAATCCTCCTGTCTGAGTTACGTTTTGTCTATTCCTGCGAGAAGACGGCGCAGTTCCGCGCAGAGGCTTTCTTCGCCGGAAAGCTCAAGAAGTTTCTTGCGCCATTTCGGCGGAATCGGGATGCCTTCTTCATTCAGAAAGCGAACATTGTCGACCAAACGCTGTTTGACCTCCCAGTAACTCAGCATTGGGGTCAGGACATCCTTTTCGGATGCGAATTCGGCGAAGGTTTTCCCCAATTCGGCACTGCGCTGTCGGATGCGGGGAAAATCTCCGTATTCGGCGGCCGCGGCGAGGTCCCGACGGAGCAGTCGTTTTCGTTCGGCGGAGACGCGGTTCCGCCCAGCCCTGTCGTTGGCTTCATCCTCGAATCTCTCCGTGTAGAGGAGAAACGCCGTTTCAAAGCGGAAATGCCGCGCGATCCGCGGACACTGCGAGTGATAACCCACAGGAGCACGGTCTAGATCCCATTCACGCGGTTTCGAAGCCCCCCATTTGCAGCACCAGCGCTTATCGCATCGTCCGAGACGCCCCGTCCGCGTGAACTGAGAACATCCTTCGCAGATCCGCCACTGACCCTCGTACAGGGGCGGCAACAGGTCCGGATTTGGATTTCTGCAGGATTTGCCAATCTCTATGCGGAGATGTTCGGGAACCTGCTGGAGATTCCGCAGAATTTCATCCGCCTCATCCTTCCCGCACATGAAAAGAAGCGTTTTCTCATTGTGCCGGATGAGATCCTCCACACGGAACAGTTCTTCGCCATCCATCGCAAACACGGATTCGAGCAGATTGAGGATCCGTTTGTCCAGTGTGTCCGCGGGGAGCGGCGGCAGCCATGGAGCCGTTGTATAGATATCCGGCGGGGAGGTGACGGCGTTATTGATTGCATAAATATAAACCGGATTGCGTGAGACCAATTTCTTTGCCAGCTGCGGGAACCGGCGCAGGATCGCCTGACGGTCGTTCCGAAGAAGAGTATCATCAATGGTGAGATATTTGTCGAGTTCCTCCGCAGTGATGCATCCTATATCGATGAAATGCAGATAATCGTGTCCGGCGAATTCGGATTTGAAGGATGATTTTCTGAACGGCAGGAACCCTTTCCCGATCAGCCATGCCTCCGAATACAAATTGGAGCGCCGGGCATCCCTCATGTATTCCATATTGGCTTCGTAAGGATTGTCGGTGCAGATACATCCCCTTTCTTCCAGCGGAACATTTTCATTTGTCCATTGACTGTGCATGACCATAGGTCCGAAGAGGTCGCCGGCCTCCTTGATGAACTTTTCCTGCATGGTGGGCTCATGCTCCGGTTTCTCCGCTTCGGGATCTTCCTGTACCGGCGGTTTTTCATGCAGTCGGCTGCGCAGAAGGTCCCACATCTGCCAAGTACGGTTGAAAATAACGAGTTCCAAATCGGATTGGTTCCAGCTGCACTTTCTCTGCGAGGATGATTCGAACGGTGACCGCGCTCCGCTGTACTCGAACATACAGATTCTCGACAGTGCGCCGACGCCCCGTTCCCCCTGAAAGCGGTCAAAGCAGAAGGCATCGGACTTCAGAAGCGGTTTCATCGCTTTATCACTTTTGATTTCACCGCTCAGAGTCCGGTCCAGACGGCTCGCAAAATCCTCAAAGGGACATTGGGAGGCCATGTTCCTCCATTCTGCAACAGTATGTACCGGAAGGACGAGATGATTTCCCAGACTGTTCCGGAGCTGTTTTTTAACTTCTCTGGAATCATTCTCCATACAAATCGCAGCACCGCAATATTTTCCGCCACAGTTTTTGAGCGTCAGCTCCGGCAGCAGGTCTCCCCACAGGATGACATACACGGCATACATGATCCGCGTATTCGCAATGTCGAACTCCCGACCGCGACAGCCGAAAACGGAATCATTGTGCAACGAGGAGAAATCGAAATCCCGGATTCGCGCCAGGTCCCCGTTCAGCTTTTCATTCACGAAATCCCACAGAAGCTTTTTTGCATCAGTCACATTTTTCATGACAAAGATTTTCCTCTATTTCAGAATCCGGGATATTTCTCCCACCATTCACAGGTAACATGACCTTCCTCATCTTCCTCGTAACACGTTGCAAGGTCATCGGCG
>CASEYW010000069.1 GCA_949292215.1 uncultured bacterium | reverse complement strand
TTCAGCAAATGTGTCAGAAACCGACCAAGTAGAATTCATGTTTGCGTCAAAGTTAGATGGAATGTATCCGGTAGGATTGTGTTTACGCATCTTACCGGGCGCTTTCACGTATTTTGACGCGGGCTCTTGGTCGGGCCTCTGACACATGCTTGGAAGCGTTCGGTTCTTTTTTTTATGAGCATCCCAGGCATGCTGGATTTCACCGCGAATGCAAAAGCGTCAGGACCCCGGCTTGATATTTAATCAGATTCCCTTTGCGAAGAGGAAACGCATTTTATTCCTTTCGTTTACTGCTTTGCTTTGTCTTCACATGAACAGAAATCACTCAATGTCGAGTGATTTTGTTTTGCACTAATTTCTCCTGCCCGGCGGTTTGTGTTCCTCCAGTTATCCTCCGCGCTTTTCCTTATTTTCTAAACAGAATTTTTCTGTTTTCGTGAGCTTTGAATTTCCAGATGTACCCTCCAGCGATATTCCGGAAACGAACTGACTCCAGGCTGATTATAATGATGGAGTTGGAATATTATTGGATTTAATTGCCTGATATATGAAGAAGATACAAAAAAGGAGGTTATTAGGTGGAAAGGATCATTGACTGGTACTGGACAGAAGGCTGTCACCGTACGGGACGCTGGGTTATCTCTCCCGAATGGCTTGACACCGTAATGAGAATCGTTGAAAGCTCCAGGAGCATGAGATCATTCACCGCGTTGAATGCTGCGGAGCAAAAAACCTGTTTTGCAATCTGGGGACAATCCCAGGCGGGGAAATCGACTCTGCTTTCCCATTATCTCGACGGACGGGAACCCGATGGGAGTGATTCCGCTTTGACATGGTCTCAAGGGAAAAAAGTTCTCTTTTCCGGGAAAGCAGATACGCCGTCTGCCACAATCGTCTTTAATCCCTTTCATGTCGGGGCAGACGCTTCCGGGGTTGCGACAAGGTTTTTCCGCCCATTCAACGACATGGTCCGGAATCCGGATTTCCCCGCAGAAATCTTGTTTGCCTCACAAAAACAGGTCCTTCTCGCACTGGCAATGGGATATTTTGGAGAATGCGAAACGCCTGTGTTTGTCCATGACCTCACATCCATTCAGAATCTGATCGGGAAATTCTCCGGCAGGGGACAGGCGGATCGAAAAGCATTTGAACTGCTGCGGGATCTCTGTGACATCTGCGAAATCATGAGTCAGGAATACGATCGCTTTGCCGTATTCAAATCACATCAGAAGGAAGCCGTCAGGAATGAAATTCTCGCAGCGAACGCCCTGAATTCCAGTCTTGAAAACGCCAGAAAATTTACCGCGCAGGTGCTCTGGGACGCCCCTTTGGATCATACCCCGAATAAATTGAGCAGCCTGTTTGAAAAGATCATCAGCCTGCGCGATGACTTGATCCGCCTCTGCAGTGGGAAAAAAATATTGTCCAGCATGGCGCTGGCAGTCCGCCTGGAAGATATTGATTCCGTTTCCAATGATCCGCCGGCGATTTATGCATGGGAAGACAAAGGCGCGATCATGCTGGATATTCAATCCTCTCATCATTCCGGCCCCTGGGTGACCGAAGAGAATTTCGGATATTTTCAGGCGTTGATCAAAGAGCTGAAAATACCGGTCAAGGCAACCGGAAAAGAAAATGCGTTTCATGATTTCCTCGCCGGAAGCGATCTGCTTGATTTCCCCGGAGTGACGAATGTCGCCGCCGGCGCGGCGGCAGCGGCTAAAATAGATTTGACATTGGAGGAAAGCACTCCCACATACCTGCTTTCAAGACTGTATAAAACCGGGAAAACCCTTTCCATCATCTACAGCCAGATTGAAAATCTTTCCATTGACGCCTTCTGCATTCTGGTCAATCTGAATAATTCCCTTACAAGAACGGCAACCATCAGCAATGGAATCAGGGCCTGGGTCAATTCCTTTGAAAACGGAGAATGGAATTATCGCACCAGGCCGAGACTTAAACTGTATCTGAATTTATCCTGTTTCGGAAGGAATCTCCTGGAGGCGGCGCTCGGAACCACACGCGGCGGTGTCGCACCCTGGGTTCAGAAGGTGCAGGGACTCCCATTCGCGACGGAGCATATCTGCGAGATCTTTTTCACCAATAATCAATTCGGCAGATTTGAAATTAACAGTCCGCAGACGCAAAATGCCAGAAACATGATTGAAAATGATCCCGTTTTCAGAAAGGCTTTTCTCGGAACCGAGCGCAGCAGGACTTCATTCAATGAGATGTTTTGTGATGCTCTGGGCACCGATTACATGTTCCGCACAATCGGCGGAGAAATCTCCTGCGGGATACGAAAGAAGATTTATCAGGAACTGGAGGAGAGGAATCTCGTCCGTTTGCGGGAGCTTGTCGATGAGTGTCTGCCAAATGCGGAAACCGTCAATCATCAGGAGCTGTGTGCCCGGATTTCTGATGGAGTCCAGAAGCTGACACCGGCTCAGAGCGAAGAACTGGAAAAACTTTTGAAGGAACTGCTGCATGTTGATCCCTCTTTACTGGCTCCGCTTCCCGAGATGCCGCACAAACACACTCCCCAGGAAGTGCAGCAGTATTTGGACAATCAGATCGGAGTCTGGCTTCATGCGCAACGAAAATTCATGAACAGTTCTGCCCTGGCCCCCTTGCTTGCAGGGGAAAAACGGATTGATTTCCAGCAATTCCTCGAAGTGATATCGTCTTTCGACAAGGAGCAGGTATCCGATTTCATCCGGAGACAGTTCTGGTATATTCAGAATCCCACACAGGCGGTCAGGGCAAAAGCGTTGCTGACCATGCTGCTCAACAATCTGTTTCTGACCGGCAGCATTCAATGGGAAGGAGCAGAAGCATCCCGTTTCCCGCTGATCGGCAAATTCAGGAAGAGAATCGACGCATTGTCACGCAATGTTCCGAACAAGGACTCCCGTCCCAGCTTGCAAGGCGATGAGACACTGAGCAGAATCAGAGCGGAACTTTAATTCAAGGAAAACCTCCCATGCCCTATAACACCTATACACCGACAGTCATCGCAAACAGCGGATGTCAACATAAATTCTATCCGTTGGCGCTCCTGGCCGGAACCCCCAATGTTTTTCCTCTTACGCAGGAATTCCATATTTCAAATCTGACATCCCATTTTCAGGCTGTTCTCCAGTATGCGCCAAATCTTGCACAGCAGGCAAACAGGAGTTCCTGGACAGAGATCTGCTCGTTTGTTAAAGCCAGAACAGCCTTGCGGAAAATCAGGAACAGCGAATTCGTCGGAGTGGAGCTGGCCATTGAGACCAATCAGGATGACGGCACCCATAAAAGGGGGGTCATGTACAAAAGGAGACAAATTGCTGCGGATGATCCGAAGTTCAAAGATTTTGTCAGCGCGCAGGGAACAATTCTTCAGCCTCCATCGGTTTATAATCAGATTGCGGACGGGCAGTGGTCCGATGTATACCGTTTCGATATTCCCGGATTGGAAGGAACGGAGTATGACCATTTGGAATTCAAGATTGGATTCCGGGTGCCGGCGGCAAATCCGATTGATGTTGATCTGGTTATTGATTTTGGAAACACCCGGACGGTGGCGCTTCTTCTGGACAGGGTCGACAAAATTAATGATTTCCCGCAGCATTGCCGTCCTGTTCTTTTGAAGCTCTCTCCGGAAGCCGATCAGACGCCGGAAGCTGATAGCGGCGTATCCAGCGGAATCGTCAATTCATGGTTTGTACTCCGGCAGACGATTTTCGACTCGGGAAATCGCGAGCCGGAACTCCTGGAGCGATTCCTGTCCGGCGACAGGATTCCTGTTGACGGGCTGATCGGAAAACTTCTGGGAAAGAACAGGTTCTGCATCACATGCGAGGAAAACAGAATCCCGCAAATGTTTGTGCATACCTCGCCTGTTGTGATCGGCGACAGGGCGGAGGAACTGCTGAACGATGCGGGGGTCGCCGCCTTGATCAATCACGGAGCGCAGATGGAGCAGAGTTCTCCGAAACGGTATTACTGGGACAACCAGCCGACGACTCACGACTGGAACATGATTGTTTCCGATCGCCAGAACGACTCTCTTCCCGCCCTGAAACTGCCTCTGCTGCGCGCGGAGATTCTGCGGTATATTTCCGAATCCGGGGAATATATTGATCCGGAAAGTGTGTCCAGAGCGGGACTGCCTGTGCCTGATCCCGCCCAGCCGCGTTATCCGCGGGCCTGCACGTTTGTCTGGATGCTGGTAAATATTCTGGAACGGGCATGGAAACAGTGCAACAGCAACAATGTCGGAATTCATATGTTTCTCTACAGAAAACTGAAGAATGTCATTGTAACGTATCCTTCGGGCTGGTCCAGGGATCAGGTGGAAGCCTATCGCGAACGCTGTCAGGAAGCCATTGAGATTTTCCAGAAAACCAACTTCCCGAAGTCGGATCAGGAAGTGAAACTGATTATGAATCTGGACGAGGCCGTGGCCAGCCAGATCCCGTACATTTTCTCGGAAATCCACGAGTTCAGCGACAATGCCGACGGATGGCTTCAAATTGCAGGAAAACTGCGCGCAAATGTTCCGTCCGTCCGCATTATGAATTTCGACATAGGCGGTGGAACAACAGATATCTCCATCATTGAATACACCAATGCCGCCGGAGCGGCGATGGGTGTTGATATTCTGCCGACGCTTCTCTACAAAGACGGGATCACATTCGGCGGAGACGACATCCTCAAGAAAATCATTCTGGAAATTGTCTTTCACTCCATCTCTGAACAGGTTGCAAATCCGGATGTTACTGCGGACAGTCTGCATCACCAGATTCATCAGATCTTCACCCATAATCCGAAAGATGCGCAGGCTGCTGTCAAGCGGGTTCGGATTCTGCGTCTGTGCCTGATCCCGTTTGCAATCCGGATTCTGTCGGATTTATCATCCGGAAGGGCGAGCGGAAACAACATGATCCTGACATTGCCGGATGCCGGGATAACCATGCCGCAATGGGAAGAACTTCTTTCGTTTTTTGAGCAGTACAATGTTCGCGGCGTTCCCGGGTTTGATACACAGTTCCAGTATTCTCCCGCGGCGGTGAATCGTCTGATCCGGGCAGAATTCACCAGACTGTTGAACAACACAGCGGCTCTGGCAATCCAGAACGATGTCGACATTTTCTTTATGAGCGGCAAAACATCGGAACAGCCATGTCTGATGCAGCTGGCACAGGAGATCATTCCCCTGCCGAAGAACCGTATTGTCGCGGCAAAGAACTATCGTGTCGGGACATGGTATCCCTTTGTATCTTCCAGGGAAACGATTGAAGATGCAAAAAGCGTCACCGCAGTCGGTGCAGCGCTTCACGCCATGCTCTGCAAAGGACTTGTTCCCAACTGGCAGATACAGAATCCTGTGAGCAAACTGACGGTTATGACGGAGTGGGGAATCCTTGACATATTGAGGAAACCCACCGGCAAACCGTTCTTCAGCAGCAGCGCACCGGACGGGAGCAGATGCGCAATACAGATTACCGCCAATACGATGATCGGTAAGAGAATGACCCCGGACGCGGAAGCGGAACCCGTCTATCGATTCAAACGCAAAGACGGAAATTTCAGTTCCGGTTTTCTGAATGTGGAATTTCAGAAGAAAAGAGAACAGATTTTTTCGCGGAATACAAATGGCGAAGAATGCGTAACCGATATCAGGGAATATCTCGAACTGACATCCGTTTCAGACAGAGGAAAGATTGTGACAAGCGAATATGAGCTGATCATCTGTCAGGATGAGTCCGATGGACAATTCTGGCAGGACAGCGGGGTTTTATTCTGACAGAAAGGAAAAACACGCCATGAAACGAACATTTCTGATTGTTTTATTGCTGGGCTGTCTCGGGAACAACATCCATGCGGATGATCCGTTTTCGGAAAGCCGGAATGCAACGCCGGCCCTCTTGGATGCCCGAGACGGGAAATCTTCTTCCGCACCGGGGACTCCGGCAAAGATTTTCAGAGAGAAAACGGAAGAAGGTTCTGCAAATTTTCACATCCGGAAAACCTCCTCTCCCGAGGTAAAAAGCAAGGAGAACACTCTGCTGCTTCTTGCCGTTGTCCTGATCGGATTATCACTTGCCGTCAGCCTGGTTACACTGGCTTCAGCCATTTTGTTTTACCTCAAAATTCAGAACGGCTTCAAATACCGGGACGATATCATGAGAAAGAAACTGGATGACTATGAACGCAACTATATCCGTCTGGAAGATGTGGATCGCATTCTGACATCTTCCCTGGGATCTCTCTGGAAAAGAAATGGGGAATAACATGAAAAAGCCGAACAGCCAGCATCAGCAGAAATCGAATAACGCTCCGCAACCCGTTGTCCGGGAGATTTCCAGAAGCACGCCTGACGGACTCTTTTCCGCCAGAGCCGAAACGGCACGGGAAAATATTGCGGCATATGTCGAAGAACTTATTCGGAACGCTTTGGTCAAACAGATTCAGGAAAAAATTGACGTCTTGCAGAAGCAGGGCACAGAGAACGCGGATGCGCATAAGACATTCCTGGTCTCTCTGGACAGTAAATCGAAAAACCTTTCCGATACCTCTAGGAAACTGGAGGACAGCGTCAACCAGCTTTACCGTCTGGTGGAACAGTATCCTTCGGGCAGCCGGAAGGAAAATGATGCGGGAGAATTTCAAAGAGAGTTGCGGAGTGTCATCACCTCGCTCAATACAATCAGCAACAGGGTCGAAACCAAAAAGAGTCAGGTATTTGAGTCTGTTGACGCTCTCATGCAGGAAACATCCGCGCAGGTGCGGGAGAAACTCCGTCCATGTATGGATCATCTTTCCATACTGAAAAGCAGTTTTGAAAACCTGATCGTCCTCAACGAAAAACTCCAGGAGAGTCTGGAAAATTCCGCCTTCATCCGGAACAGTGCCGAACTCCGGAAGGCCTTGCATGATTTTGCCTCCCATGAGGCGGAGATTGCCGATCTGCAGGCGGAAAACGCAATGCTTTCGGAACAGATTGCCGACCTGAAAAAGCAGAAAACCGCATATGAGTCGGAAAATCTGGCGCTTCGAACGGATGCAAACTCCAGAGAGGCTCAGCTGCAGGAGCTCAGAAAAACGTTTCGCTCCTGTGCAGAAGAACGGGATGCCAGAACAGCCGCCCTGCGGGAAATCCGGGAACAGCAGACGGAATGGCTCCGGAAGGAAACGGAACTTTCCTCTCAGAATGTCAAGCTGGCGAATGACCTCAATTCGGAAAAAGAGGCTCTGAAGATCATGGAATCCCGGAAAAGGGAACTGGAAGAACAGAACGCAGCTCTTTCTTCGGAGCTGAATTCCAGACAAAAAGAATGGACGCAGATGGAAATCGCCGGCCGCACACTGCAGGAAAATCTCAATGCGCTTCGGAAACAGCTTGAACAGGAACGCGAACAGCAGATGAGAAGCATACCGACCTTCCTGCGGGAGCTGCCGTTATTCCGGGATCTTGACTGTACCGGACTGCCGGCCCTGTATCTGCGGAATTCCCTGGTCTGCCTGCTGGAAGCGGAACATCTACGTGCGGATTTTCATTTCAATGAGATTTCTTTCTGGAAACAGCTCGAACTGATCGGACGCTATCTGAACGCCTGCATCCGTTCCGGTTCAGATGGAAACGAGGAACAGCTGGTTTATGAAAAAATGAACGAAACGGCAAATAAAATCAATGAATTTGCCAGGGAGATCGGGGATCCGCCTCCCTTCACACTGTTTCTGCCGGTTTTCGGTGCAACATTCCTGAAAAACGCTGTCGATTCTCCCGAAGGAGTGACGACGGCGGTAAAAATCCTGAACTGGGGGGTCAAGGACTCCAGAAATAATTATCAGGTGAAAGCGCGGGTTGGCTGAAATGTCTGACGAAGTGAAGGGACTCCGCAAGGAAATCGAAGCAGGGGCAGTTGTCCCGCTGTCCAGGGGCAACGGTCGCCTGCAATGGGATTTCGATCAGGCTCTGACCGATGAAAAGGGTTCCGGATTCTTTCCGCTTGTGATCCAGCAGAAGAGCGGAGGCAAAGTGAAAGCCGTCATCTTTTACTCTCTGAATGATTCCAATCTTGAACTGCTGCAGAAATCTCATTCATCCCGGGATTATAGAATACCCCGTTCAGAGATTTCACGCCTTCAGGCAAAGATTGAGGAGATTCACAAATTGGCGGAGCATTCCGACCTGCCGAAGGAAGTCCGGGATTTCTACCGGGATTTTTCCCTGCCTGATCCGAATCTGCTTCCGGATGCATGGCGCATCACGGGAAAGTGGAAGAAGCATCTGCATATTCTGTGGGGATATTCCTCCGGTGCTCCCGAATCAGTCTTTCTGCCGCAGACTTCAATTTCCAGAAAATGGACGGATCAGGAGCAGAGAAGCGATCTTCGGGAGAAATGCCGCAATCGTATCGGAGCGACTTTTTTCCCGCGGGTGTATCAGCTGGTCTTTTTCATTCTTTTTCTGCCGCTTCTGCTGTTTTTGATTTGGAATAACATATTCTCTGAATGCGAAGGGTGCCACACAAGGAAATTCCACCTCAATTCCCGGAATCTTTGTCCCGAATGCCAGGACAGGTTCTATTGCAGCGTTCACAAGGATCGGAAAAAAATGGAAGGCCGGGAGATTTGCGATATCCGCTGCAAACGCTGCGGGAAACATCCGTATGACGATCGGGACGGATACTGTGCAAAGCATTACTGTCCGGAACATGGCATTCTGATGGAATGGCTGGATCAGAAGGATGTCTGTCCGTTGAAATGCAG
>CASEYW010000068.1 GCA_949292215.1 uncultured bacterium | reverse complement strand
TCTTCTGACAAAAGCGGAAAAGGATCTGGATTTCAATGCGGATTATCTCGACCGGTTCGATTTTCTGGTCGCCGAATGCGGCAGAAACGGCATCTACCTCAACATGGACGCCATGACCAGTCGACTCGGCTATGCAAAGGGGAAACGCTGGGGGTGGAAAGGCAGTCCGGCGACTCCCGGCGACTTCAAGCACGAAATCTATTTCAGTGAACGGGTCCGTCAGAACTGGAAGGAGGGTGTCCGCAAACTCTTCACCCATAAGAATCCTTATACGGGAAAACGGCTGGTCGATGATCCGGTTCTCGCCATGGTCGTGGGATTCAATGAACAGGAATTCGGACTCTCCTCCTGTTCCGACTACAACGGTTTTCTCCCGCTCTGGAAAGAGTTCCTGAAGAAAAAATATAAAACGCCGCAGGCTCTTCAGGCGGCATGGGGCAAGAATGCACCCGTCTCCTTCGAGAAAATCACAGTCTTTCAACGCGATGACGTCAACCGCTCCGACGCCGTGGGTGCCGACATCAACCGGTTCTTCATCGAACAGGAAAACTCCATCTTCCATTTTTATAAGGATTTTCTTCGGGAAATCGGATTCAAAGGCCCCGTTTCCGCCATGAACATGGGCAAATCCTTCCGTCACGCGGCGGCTCGGAAAGATTTCGATTTTGTTGCCATGAACAGCTATCATGCCCATCCGAACGGCTATACGACAAATGGTGGAGGCGTCATTTCCCAGGAAAGCTCCATTGGAGACGCCGGCAACATTCTCCGCGGCTTCGGGAGCATGCGTCTCTATCGCACCCCCTACATCATCACAGAACATTTGCATGTCTTCTGGAATAAATATCGCTATGAACAGGGATTCGTCACCGGGGCCTACGCCGCGTTTCAGGACTTCGACGGTCTCACCGGATTCGGTTCCAACATCACGATCAATCCCTATGTCCCGTCCTCTCCGTTCATGATCGGCAATGATCCGATCGCGAAAACGCAGGAGTTCCTGACCGCGCTCCTTTTCCTCCGGCGGGATGTCTCTCCCGGGAAACATCTCATCCGCCTTGCGCTCTCCTCCGAGGAATTCCTGAAAAACGGAGCCGCCAACGACGGTCTTTCCACCGCCCAGGGAAAACTGATCCTGACCAGCCGTTTCGCCTACACCTGCGATCTCCGTGTCACGCCGGGCAAAAATGAAACCGTCATCGGACGCAGCGGCGGAGCCGGAATCATCGTGGACCCATGGTACAACAGCATCGTCGATAGCAAAGATTCCCTTTTCCATCTTGACCGCTGTCTGAATGATCTCCGGAAAAAAGGAGCTCTCCCCGTCCGGAACCGCTCCTCCGATGCAAAAGAGGTCTATGAAACGGAAACCGGAGAACTCCTGATGGATACAAAACGGAACTATCTCCAACTCAATACGCCGCGTCTTCAGGGGATCTGCGCGGAAGCGGGAACTTCCGCGAAACTGGCAGACTTCGAAATCCGCAAGATGACCACGCGCGGCAATCTTGCACTCGTCTCCATCGACGGAACCAGACCGATCCGCGAGGCGAAACGCCTTCTGCTGATCGTCGCCACAAACGTTCTGAACAGCGGAATGACATTTGAAGATCCCGAACAGCGTTTTCTTCTCAAACTGGGTTCTATGCCGATTCTGCTGGAAACCGGAATCTTTGAAGTGTCGTTCAACAGCAAATCTGTTCCGAATCTGAAACTCTACGCACTCGCCATGGATGGAACACGCATTGCGGAACTTCCTCTCCGCAAAAACGGAAACCGGGCGGAAATCTCCCTGAACACAGCGGTGATCCCGAACGGTCCAGCCCTCTATTTCGAACTTGCAGAACATTAAAATTAAGGAGATTGTACCATGAACAGGAACAAAAAACTTTTCACACTTGTGGAACTCCTCGTGGTCATTGCCATAATAGCCATCCTCTGTTCTCTGCTTCTGCCGGCGCTGGGGAAGGCTAGAGATACGGCAATGCAGGCAAAATGTCTCTCCTCCATGAAGCAGATGGGAGTCGCCATGGCAAACTATGCGGGGGACAACAACGACATCAATGCCCCATTCCAATATCCCGGAAGCTCTACGACCTGGTGCTCGAACGAACTTTTCGTCAAATACATCGGAACAAAGACCTACCGCTGGAATCCTTCCGACTGGGACAAAAACTTTGTCTGCTCCAAGGCATCACGGCTCTATGAACAGAATTCGCCAAGTATCGCGAGACTGTACCGCGGAGCCGATTACGCATACGGAATGACCTACTGGTCCACAACCACCCTCCCCGGAGGCGGAACAGAGGGATGGGAGAAACAGAAAGCAACCTGGATGACCAAAGTCAAATCCCCCTCCATGCGCTTTCTCTTCGACGAGCGAACTCTCTATGGAGCAAGCGCTCCAAGCAGCGGCTCCACAAATCTGAGGGATCCGGCAACCGAAAACGGCTGGTGGGCAAAAGGCGACTATGCCACATCCCCCAGCGTCGCCTATCGCCACGGCGGCAACCGCACGGTCAACACCATCTATCTGGATGGCCACGGTGCCAATCACGATTATCAGAATCTGATGAACGACACAACGGAAAGCAAATACCGCTGGTATCCCTACTACTGACCGAAACGTTCTCCGGGGAACAGAGAAAATATCTCTTCCGGAACCGATTCCGCTTGCTGAATCAGGAATTCCGTTGTATCTTATAAGAATTCATAATTTACGGATGCAAGGAGTTCCGAAGGTTCCAATGAACGGTTTTTTCATGAGGGATGGCAAGTTCTATTCCCTGTTTTTCACTATGGCGGTAACAATCGCGCTGCAAAGTGCGGTCGTTTTTTCAGTCAATCTTGCGGATGCGGTCATGCTCTCCCGCTATACGGAAACGGCTCTCGCCGGAGTCGCTCTGATGAACCAGATTCAATTTCTTCTGCAAATGCTGGTCTTCGGCATCGGGGAAGGTGCGCTGATCTTCGCATCCCGGAGCTGGGGGGAACGGAAAATCGAGCCGATCCGGAAAATTGCCAACATTGCACTGAAATTCAGTTTTTCCTTTGCGATTCTTCTCGGCGGGCTCATGCTGATCCTGCCGGAAACCATCCTCGGACTTCTGGCAAAAGACGAACCGATTGTGGCGGAAGGCGCCCGATACGCCCGGATCATCGTCTGGTCCTACCCGGTGTTTGCTATCTCCCAGATTCTGATGATTCTCCTCCGAAGTGTGGAAACGGTAAAAATCAGTTTCTATCTTTCCGTTGTCACCTTTTTCACGAATGTGAGTTTGAATTACCTGCTGATTTTCGGAAACTGCGGTTTTCCGGAACTCGGATGCCGGGGAGCCGCCGTCGCGACTCTGAGCGCACGCATTCTGGAGTTGCTCCTGATCATCGCCTACCTCCGATTCATCGACAGGAAAATTCATCTTCGTCTTCCCCATCTTCTGAAAAAAGTGGATCCGCTCCTGCTGACGGACTACATCCGGACCGGTTCCCCTGTTTTTCTTTCCGGCACCATCTGGGGAATCGCGATGGCGATTCAGACTGGGATTCTCGGGCATCTCGGCGCCAGTGCAATCGCGGCGAACTCTGTCGCCACCACAGTATTCCAGATTATCACGGTGTTCGTCTTTGCCTCGGCAAGCGCCGCAGCAGTCATGATCGGCAAAACGATCGGCGAGCGCCGCATGGATCTCATTCATCCGTATGTGCACACGTTCCAGGGGCTTTTTCTGGGAATCGGGATCTGCAGCGGCTTGTTTCTCTTTTTCCTCAAGGACCCGATTATTCTGCTGTTTTCGGAACTTTCCCCGGATTCCGCCGCGCTGGCGCTGCAGTTTATGACGGTTCTCTCTGTGACAACCGTCGGGACGGCATATCAGATGCCGGTGCTCACTGGAATTGTCCGGGCGGGCGGAGAAACGGACTTCGTACTGAAAAACGATCTTATTTTCATGTGGCTTCTGGTGCTGCCCTCCTCGGCGCTGGCGGCATTTGTATTTCATTTTTCGCCGATGGTCGTCTTTCTCTGCCTCAAGTCGGACCAGGTTCTGAAATGCGCCGTTGCCGCGGTCAAGCTGAACCGCTATACATGGATCCGGAAAATCTCCCGGGAGGAGGCTTGAGAGCGCCTTCCCTCAAGCAGAAGGATTACACCTCCACTTCAAGTCCGTCATAAGCCACCGCAATGCCATGCGGAGCGAAAAACGCCTCAAAATCGCGGTGAAGGAAATCCCCATTATGGGAAAAATGAGTGGCGAAAAATTTCGTTTCCGCTCCGACTGCGCCGATCTTCTTCAAATGCTCCACGGTTTTCAGGACAGTGTTGACCCCCATGTGTCCCCGGTCGGCGTCCGCACAACGGATTCCCATCGTCGAATCCAGAGAAACCATGTCGAGCGACTTCCCTTTCAGGAGTTCCCATGACGCATCGGGCAGCCAGCCGGTATCGTTGGCAATCAGAATGGATTTTCCTCCGCGTTCCAGGAGAAAAATCTGGGCGGATTTTCCCGGCGCGTGATTCGCCTCCAGAGGAAGGATCGTCAAATCGCCGTCCACAACGGATTCCCCGTTCCGGAGTTCGACAGGCTCGATCTTCAAATCCTCCAGACGATAAATTCCCTCCAGTTCCCCGCACACAGAGATGATTCTGCCGAAAACCGTGCCGGACCCGAATACCTTGATGGAATGCTCTACACGACTGTACCAGGGTAAACGGCGCCAGATCAAGTCCAACGGATTCAGATGATCCACATGCGGATGCGTATAAAGAATCCGTTTGATTTTCAGAAGATCAATCCGGAACTCCTGCGACTGCCAGAAAGCATCCGGACCGAAGTCCACAATCGTATCCTCATCAATCAGATAAGAAGCTCTCCGACGAATGTCTTTTCCGCCATTCTTCGCAGCCTGCATACAAATCGGACACTCACACCAGAGGGCCGGAAATCCTTCCGCCGCCGCAGTTCCCAGAAAACGAAATTTCATCGCACCATCTCCCTGTTCCTTCAATCCTTTTGAAATAGCATATCTCCGAATCAGAACAAAAACAAGCCCTTTTCGTCAATATCCCGGCAAAAACTTAACTTTTCCCGAGTTCCGTTTTTTCTTCCCTCTTGACAAAAAAACGTTTTGTGGTATAATAAAAACAGAAGAAAAAGGTATTACAGAAGAAAAAATTAATATTACAGAGGCCATCATGACCATTCTGGACAGAGGGAAAAAACGTCTTGGGCTGGAAGAGTCTTTGAAGAACTCCATTATGGATGGAACCCTCCGTCCGGGGATGCGCCTACCAACACTGGAACAGCTGAATTTCAAGTTCAATGCCAGCAAGGCGACCTTCCAGCATGTCATCAACAGACTGAAACGGCAGGGGTTCATCCGCAGCGTGGAGCGCCAGGGATTGTTTGTCGCAGACAAGCTTCCGAACGAGACCTGTTTCGGACTTGTGTTTGACCGGAAAACCAATGCCTTTCTGAAAAAAGTCGAAGAACAGGCGGAGCTGCTGAACCGGGAAGGCGAATGGAAATTCTCCATTTTCCGCAACGAATACACGCCGGCGCTTCTGGAACGGAACTGGAATTCCCTGCGGGAACGCCTTCAGGAACAGACTCTTGCCGGACTCTTTTTTTTCTTCAATCCGGTGGATGAAGAAATCCTTCAAATTATTCATCAGTATTCCGGGGTTCCGATGGTGATGTACGATCATTATCCGAACCACGATTCGCTCCTGGTTCTGAAAATGGAACCGGAGTCCTGTGCGGAAAAGAGTCTTGCGCTGTTTCTGCAGCGGAATCTCAGGCGTCTGGCGGTCATCAGCAAACCGGAACAGCCTTTGACACGCTGTTTTCTCAAGGCGGCACAGGACAAAGGGATTGAAATTCCGGACCGCTGGTGTCTGCCGGCACCTGAATATTCCACGGAAGGAGCAAGGAACATCGTCATGCTGCTGCTCAGCCTGCCTCCGGAACAGCGGCCGAACGGCCTCTATATCACGGACGATAACCTTCTGAACGCGGTACAGGCAGGAATTGTGGAATCCGGAGTCCGAGTACCGCAGGACCTGACGGTTGTCTGCCATACAAACTTCCCCGATCCGCCGGAAACGGTCATTCCCATCCTGAAAGTCGGCTTCGACAACCGGGAGCTTCTCCGTCTTTCCATTGAAGCTGTCAGGGAATACAAAAAATCCGGTACGGTGACACGGAACGTGATTCAGGGGAAACATGAAATGGAAATCAATTCAATCAGGAAATCATTATAATCTTAAGGAATGAAAGGATTTCAAAATGAAAGTTTCACACCTTGCAATCCTTCTGGCGGCATGTCTTTTTGAAGGCATTCCTGCCGGAGCCTCCGTCCCGGAACCGGCTCCCGGACATGAAAACGCACCGGTCATCTTTTTTGCCCACTTCATGCCGCAGGTTTCCTGGGGCGATATTCACTCAAATGGACACATCGGCGGCAATGCTGATGTTTTTCCGTTCTATCCTCAGTCCGGCACCAAGCTGGAACAGATGAAACGCGCGATGCTCGCCGCACTCGACAGCGGCATCAACGGATTCCAGTTTCTCACAGTCGTTCCGGATGAAACATGGCAGGCAGCGGAAGAAGTCCGGAAAGAGACAGGAAAACTCTTCTACATCGCTCCCGAATGGTGCGACATGGGACCGGATCGGAAAAAAGCCGCCGAACGGATTGCAGCCTTCCTGAAAAAACATGAAAAAAGTCCGTTCGTCTACCGCCGCAATGGAGTTCAGGTGCACTTTCTCTACAATCACGGAAAATGGTCGGGAGAAGATAGCACCCGGAGCGAAGGTGTGGTGGAAGTAAAGAAGATGCTGGCGGATCAGGGACTCAAAGTCCTGCTTGTCCCGACCGTCGGAGACCTGGGCAAAACGGTTCTGGATCGTCCCGACCGCGCCCATGCCCCCTTCGCCCCGTTCCGGAAAACAGAATTCGGTCCGCTGAAATATCTCAAAGAAACAAACTGGGATGGCGCAACCGACCTGAATTCCGGCTCTGATATGCGCGATGATCAGATCCGGGAAATCAAAAAACGTCTCGCAGGACTCGGCAAACCCTTCTTTTTTGTTCCAGCCTTCCGTTCCATGTATGACAGTTCCAACCGCTACTGGCAGGCGATCCACTGCCGGGGCGAAGGCTTCCGCGTCCTGCGCCGTGATCTCCGTCAATGGATTGAACACGGCTTCCGCATTTTCACCTTCTCCACCTGGAACGATGTCAATGAGACCATACTCATGCCCTCCAGCCGCAACGTATGGGGGCTCAACGACATGATTCGCTACTATCACGGGCTTGCAGAAAACGGAAAGAGTCCTTTTGGCTCTCCGCGCTTTCTTCTTTCCTACGAACCGGAAGTCCTGCTGGGAGAACAGGGGTTCTTCCAATTCCTCGTCATTCCGGAAACGGATACTCTCAGCTGCGACTACCGTGCGAATGTCTCACTGCGCGATCTGAATGGAAAAGAGATCAACGCGTTCAGCCTGCTCGCCCAGATCGACGGAGAATCCCGCGACTCCTTCAACGAGCACCGCTTTGACACATCTTTCCTCAATACGCCGGAAATGGTGCTGGTTCCGTATGTGACGGTCACTCAGATTGACAAATCCTCCGGAGCATCCCGAAAACTGTACAACGCGGTTCGTCTTGCACCGATCCGGGTCCGCTGCAACCGGCTCAGCTATTTTGTCCCCTATACGATTTCGCTGAATCATGTGAACCCTGCATCCACACTGAAACTCTCGTGGGCGGACACCCCCTCCGGGATTCTCGTCACCGATACGGGCAAACTGCCAAACCTGAAGCTTGAAGTGCGCGGGAGCAAAGAGTTCCGCAGAGTCAATTTTGCGGAAAGCTCTCTCCACATCGGCGCGGTGCGGGCGTCCGATACAGAGGGAAAAGCTCTCAAATACTTCATCCGATTCAGCGTCGACACTCCGGTCAAGGCAACCCTTTCCCTCCGGAACGGAAGAATCGACTCCTCCTATAAACCCTTCTGGGATCTGAACCGGGCATACCACAAAATCGGTTCCGGACAAGCAGAACTCACCCTGCCGGCAGGCTATCGGAATCTTCCGCTGGTCGTTGAAATCAGCGGAAGCCCGGAGACGGAGTGGACTCTCACACTTCCCGGAGCACCGGTTCTGAAAGGCACCATCCGTTCCCTCTCGGAAGAACCGATTCTCAAAGAGATGGTTGCCTCTGGAAAGAAAAACGTTCTTTCCATGCAGCTGACCTCGGATGCAACGGACCCGAATATCGACTTCCCGATTCCGAAATCGGCAGTCGCGCTTCGCCCGCTGCCCGTGCAGGAGGGAACCGACTCAATGCGGATCATTCACGCATGGGGACTGGATCAGAATGAAATGCTCTGCTTCTCCAATCCGGTTGCACTGAAAATCAAAAAGTACACAGGAACAGGAATACCGGTCCGCTTCCTGCAGACAGGCGGCACATTTGACGATTTTGTCAACAACCACAATGCCGCATCCGAAAATCAATTCACCCGGAACGATATCCGGACCCGCATCGTGGACACCTCCCTGATTCCCTATCATCTGCTGACCTTCGACGAGGGCGCGGGCAAGGAAGTGAACCATCACGGAACAGCGCATCAGCTCGGACGCGGCTGGCTCGAAGGCAAATACCTCTGGAACAGGAACGGATGGAGAAACTCCTCTCTGAAACTGGAAGGCGGAGTCCTCAAACTGCGCTCCAAGACCATGCCTCACGGCTGCCTGACCGTCAGCATGAGAATCCGCATGGATGAAACGACGGGATCTCCGGAAAGCGCCATCATGGAGGATGCGGACAACTACCGGATGAAACTCTCCGGTTCCTTCAGCCTCACCGTGGAACCGGATGGACGCGTCACACTCCATCGTCCCATCTCCGGAAGAGAGGCGAAAATCACCTCCACCATCCCGTTGAAAAAAGGCTGGAACCACATTACCGCAGTCTATGATCTGGAGACTCTCAAACTCTATCTCAACGGAGTTCCCGCGGGTGAAAAGAAAAATTTGAAGCCCGCCTATGCCAGAACCCATTCCACTCCGTCGATTGGCACATCCAAACTCAGAAGGAGCAGACAGGGCACCCCCCTCTCCTTCCGCGGAGAGATCGACCAGCTGGAAATCATCGGGACCGCACTGAATGATGCGGATGTCCGGAAACTCTATCAGAATGGAACATGGAAATAACATCACGGAAATAAAACAACAGGGAGATCCTCTCAGACTCTCCCTCAACAAGAGCAGAGAAAGGAACCGGATCATGAAAGAGATCCCAAACGCTGAAACAATCCGTGCATCCCGGAATGCGGAGGAAACAGCCGCGCACGGAAGAAAACAGGAATTCACACTGATAGAGCTCCTTGTGGTCGTGGCGATCATAGCGATCCTGGCGGGTCTTCTTCTGCCATCGCTGAACAAGGCGCGCCAGGCGAGTCTTGCCTCTTCCTGCACGAACAATCTCAAGCAGATGGGACTCTATTTTCACAACTACACAAGCGATTCCGATGACAATCTTCCCTTCCATACCACGAATCCGAGCAGCCGCGATGCAGCCCAGCAGGAGTGTCTTGTCTGGATTCTTCAAAAGCTCTACCCGAAGGTCTTCCTGAGCGACCGCGATTACAGCGCCAAAAAAGGACGCCAGTTCTGGCATTGTCCGGCAGCCCCCCTCTACTCCTATTCTCAGGCAGGCGGACAGGGCCCCAGCGATTTCGGGACCAACTCCCGTATGGGATGCGATAAAAACGGAGAATGGGTATACCGGCTCCCGCAGTCAGCACCGCAGCCCTCACGGAAATTCCTTCTTGCGGACATCCGCCAGAGCGGACGGCCGAATCACAACCCGGAAAGTTTTGCCGCCATGCTGGAGTCTGCGCGTCACAACAACACTGTGAACATGTTGTTTTTTGACGGTCATGTTGAGCGGAAAAGCAACATTGCCTACATCTGCCGCTGGACCAGCTGGGGCAGTTACAATTCCGCCGAAGATCAATACCCATGGAACTGATCCCCATACATAAAAACATACGGAAAAATGCGAATGCATTTTTCTCGGGTCAAGGACTGTGTCCGTGTCGCGGTCCAGCGGCGAGACGCTGGCCGTGCATCGCACGGAATCTTACAAAACAAAAAAATGCGAGAGGCGAAAACCGCTTTGAAAAGCGGATCTTCTCCTCTCGCGCTCTCCTCTTTCCCTAAACTTTTCGACCGTCTTTGCGTTCCCGCAAAGGCTCACAGAATCAGAAGCTCCCGCAGAATCACTCGGAACGGAGGACCTCAATCGGATTCTGCTGAGCGGCCTTCCATGCCGGATAGGTTCCGAACAGCACGCCGATCACTGCACTGATCACCAGAGCAAGGACGATGAACCAGATGGAAAACGCTGTCGGCATATCGGCATAGAGCGTCACCATTTTTGCGATGAAAACGCCGAGAGCGACTCCGGTTCCGCCGCCGAGCGAGGTCAGAAAGATTGTTTCAAACAGGAATTGCTTGATAATGTCACCCTTCTGAGCACCCAGAGCACGCCGGGTACCGATCTCCTTGCGGCGCTCATAGACATTGGCAAGCATGATGTTCATAATGCCGATTCCTCCGACCAGAAGCGAAATACCCGCAATGGAACTCATAACAATCGTGAAAATATTCTGCGTTGCCTCCTGCTGTTTGAGGAGATCCAGCGGAACCAGCATCGTCCAGTCCTTGGTTTCCGAATGAATTTTGCTCATGTAGGCGGCGATGCGCTTCGAGGTATAGTCGATATAGCTGACGTCACGAACCTGTACGATGAACGTGTCAAAATCAACATCCTCAACAACGGGATTGCGGCTGCTGGTATCGTAGGCCTTCTTTCCGAAAATGGAATCCGAGGCCATGATCGTCACAAAAATGCAGTCGTTCGGACTTCCGATTCCGGGAATGTTGGTTCCGTGAGAATTCTCCAGAATGCCCACGATGCGGAAAATGTCCTTTTCCACCATAACCGTGGCGCCGATGATGTCCTTCTCTCCAAGAGAGAAGAGAGCGCGCTTCACGTTGAGACCGATCACACAGGTGTTGTTGATCCCGTCGATCTGCGAAAGCCAGCGGCCCTGCACGATATTGGAGCGGCTGAACTTCAGGAAATCAATCGAAACACCAACCAGCGAAAGATCCAGACGCTTCATGCCGCTGAGAATCTTCTTCCTGGAATTGCGGGCAACGGACACCTGTTCGACATTATCCATTTTCCGGATATGGTCCAGATCAACCGTAGTGATGCCGTAACGATCCATCAGACTTTGTCCGGAGGAATCGGAAACATCCTTTCCGGAAGCGGGAGGTTTGCGGGTGGCCACAATGATCTTGTCGGTACCCATCGCCTCAATCTGAGCAAGTGCCTGAATTTTCGCACCTTCTGAAATCGCAAGCATGGCAATCACGCTGCCGACTCCGAAAATAATTCCCAGAGAGGTCAGAATGGACCGCACTTTGTGCAGCATCAGATTATGAAAGGAAAGCCAGACCTGGTCGCGCAGCCGCATTTCACTGGTACTCCTGCGTATAACCCGCGATATTGTCAATGATCTTCCAGACCATGCCGTTTCGCAGGTAGATCACGCGATCATAATGGGGTTCATAATAGGGGTTGTGGGTCACCATGACAATCGTTGTTCCCGCATCGTGAAGTTCATGAAAAAGATTCATAATCTCGGCACCGGTTTTCTCGTCGAGGTTTCCGGTCGGCTCGTCGGCGAGGATGAAGGTCGGACTGTTCACGAGGGAGCGGGCAACTGCCACGCGCTGGCACTCTCCGCCGGAGAGCTGGTTCGGACGGTGGTCGAGCCGATGTCCCAGCCGAACCCGTTCCGCCATGTATGCGGAAATTTCATGACGCTTCTTTGCAGGCACCTCGGCATACAGCATCGGCACCTCGATATTCTCCTGCACAGTCAGATGGGGAAAGAGGTTGAACGCCTGAAAGACAAAACCGATCTTGATGTTGCGAACCCGGGTCAGTTCATAGTCGCTCATCCGGGAAACGTCGATGCCGTCCAGACGATAGAGTCCCCCCGTCGGCTTGTCGAGAAGGCCGAGGATGTTCAGCATTGTCGATTTTCCGGAGCCGGAAGTTCCCATGATCCCGATGAACTCACCGCGCCAGATGTCATAATTGACACCTTTCAGGACGGGCACGTCGCCGCTGCCCGTATGATAGGCTTTCCGGATATTCTCCAGATGAAGCGCTTCCTTGAGGTTCTCCCTGTTCCGCTCTTTTTTCTGCTCAGGCATGTTCGGCACCGGTCAGTTGGAAGAGGTCTGGAACGGACGATACAGGTAGATGTCATCGCCCTCCTTGAGTCCCTCGGTCACTTCCACATAGTTGTTGTTGGATTCATTGATCTTGATGAAAACTTTTTCCGGCCCGGTAAGCGTCACTTTATAAACGAGCAGCTTTCCATTCTCTTCGAAGACAGCCTCGATCGGAATAAAAAGGACATCCTTCAGAATACGGGAGACCACCTCCACCTGCACACTCATTCCGCTGACCACCCGGGGATCGTTGTTGTTGAAATCGACAACCGTGCGGTAGATCTTCGGACTGTTCTGGTCCCACGGGATCAGATTGACGGGAAGAGAAGCAATCGTATCGATTTTGCCGTCCAGCTTGATGGTCTGGATGGAATCCGGCGTGATGATGACACGGTCACCCGCGGAAACCTTGGATCGATACTGTTCCGGCAGATTCACATCGACAATCATCTTGCTCATGTCCGGAATTGTGATGATAACCTGTTTTCTGCGGGCATCCATTCCCACCTTGACCTCGGGATTACCCCAGCGCCGGTCCGGATCTCCGTAAATAACAATGCCGGAAACAGGAGCGATCAGTTTCATCATCGGCAGATACGACTGGTGCTTTCTCAAGTCGCGCTCATATTTGCGAATCTGCGTTTCATACTGGAAAAGCTGATTTTTTTTCTGGGCGATGGATGCCTCGGTCTTAACTTTGGTTTTCCGCAGATTCAAGCGAGCCTGAGCCAGTTTGTTGCGCAGCTCCTTCAGCTTGCTCGGCTGAGTATAGCGTTTGAAGATTTTACGTTCCTGAACGGCACTGTTGTATTTGGTATTGGCGCTGTCGCGAGTCTGCCGTGCGGTATCGATTTCCTTCTGAGCTTTCTCTTCAGCGGCGGCATCGGAATAGACGGTGGTGTTGAAAGTCTGAATCTTTTCGGAAAGGGCGTCCTCGGCATCCTGAAGGGTCTTGGCGGCCTCGTCGACCTTGAGATTTTGTTCGTCGCGGTCACGGGGACCTTCGAGACGCCAGTATTTGCTGTAGGCGTCTTCAGCCTCGGTCACAGCATCGCGGGCGGTTCGGATGTCCGCCTCGTTTGTGCTTTTCAGGATCTCCATTTCATCCAGGGCGATTTCCAAATCCTTCTTTTTGTTGTCAAGAGAGACTTTGAGGTCATCAATTTTGAGGATCAGATCATAGGTTTCGTATTCCGCGACGACCTCTCCTTTCTTTACCTCCTTGTTTTCATCAACCACCTTGATGAGTTTGGTTCCCCACGGGGCTTCCATCGCCAGTTTGTGCTTGGTCCTGGCGTTGACGCTTCCGGTCAGCATCACACCGATGATCAGTTCACCGCGCTTGACCGTGAAAATACGGTCGGGCGAATCAGAGTCCGACTCGGCGGAATCAGTCTCCCCTCCGAACGGATTGAGGAAGTAGACCGCAACCGCCGCAACCAGCAGAAGGAACACAAGGCCGGTCAGCACCTTCTTTTTTTTCAGAACGGAGGGAAGTTTCATTTTTTCTCGCCTTCATCAGTCGCCGGCTGCTTTTTTTCATCCGGATGGGTCGTGTAATGCGGGTCTCCCATAATGCGTTTTTTCTTTATGGTTCCGTCCGGAGCCTCCTCATCGGAGAAGAACTGGGACCAGAAGCCGCGTTCAGTCATGGACTCTGTAACTCGCGGATAGGGATTGGCATCGAACAGAATATCCGAGTCATGAATGGAGTCGGCAAGCCCCTTCAGATCTTTGACGGCCGCCTCCGGATCCAGAGAAACTGAATACGGATTCGGGATAATGTGAACCTTCATAAAAAAGATAAGCTGTTTTTCGGACGTGGTTGCATCCTTGGCGGTAAACAGTTCGCCGATCAGCGGAATATCGCTGAGAAACGGCATTTTGCGGAGCTCTTCCGAGGTCTCACTGGAATAGAGTCCGCCCAGCATGATGATCTCGCCGTCGGCGGCTGTCAGACGGGTCGTGATGTTGCGAACGGAGACAACCGGAACATTGTTGACCACCAGATTCGCATTCTCTCCGGAACCGCTCGTCGAGGAGAACTTTTCATAACGGACGGCAATTGTAATCTGCGGATTGATCTCCAGCTGGACGACATCGTTGTTGATCAGCGTGGGTGTAATCTTCAAGGTTATGCCGGTCCGTTTGAAGAGAGTACTCTGGGTAACGGCGGAGTTCGTCACGGAGTTCTCCATGTAGGGAAGGTCTTCTCCGGTGCTCATGGTGGCTTCCGTTCCGAGATCCGCAATCACATTGGGAGCAGCAAGAATTTTCGCATCGGAACTGGTGTTCAGCCAGCGAAGCGCCGCCTGAAGCGTGGAACTGTTGCCGTCCTTGGAACCGGTCGCGATCGGGAAGAAGTCGAAGCCGGAACTTTCGGTATTGTCACGGCTCTGGGTCGGACTGTTCAGTGCATAGCCGTACGTACTTGTCGTGCCAGTCTTTGCATCCTTATGGGTATACTGGAGCTTGACATCGCGCTCTTCTCCCTGCTTGATGGTGACTTCAATGATCTGCGTTTCCACAAGGACTTGCGGGAGAGGAACATCCATCGCCAGAAGAGTTGCTTTGATGGTCGGCACCTTGTCGCGGAGAACATTGATGACAATCGTATTCTGCGTAGGCGAGGTTTCACAGACTCCCGCATCTGAAAGAGCCGCCTCAACAGCATCCTGAGCCTTGGCTGCATCAACAAAGCGGAAACGGTACACAATGATGGAACGCCTGGGAGCCGTTTTATCTTCATTCTCCACGTCGGTCACCACCAGATAGGGTTTATCCGGAACAAAGCGTTTTGTGCTCATCATCGGTTTTGCCGAGGATTTGAACAGGGCCTCCAGACGTTTCTTCACCGCCTCCTTGCCGACACTGCTGGCAAATCCGGCGGCAACCGCACGCTTTTCCAACGCGGCATCCGCAGGGGAAGCGGAAGGCGAAGCGCCTTTTTCCGTCTGTGAAAAACTTGCAAATGGCGAGCTCAAAAGAAGAAAAGCCGCGAGTGTAAAAGCTATTCTTCCGTCATTTTGTACGGATAACATCGTCTACAGGTCCTTCCACTAAAGTTGGAGTTTCTATTTGTAAGGGTACATTTTACTATACAAATTGTCAAAGTCAAGCCATCCGGGAAAAAAACAGAAAACTTTTTTTGAATGGGTCATCCGCATCCGTCTCCATGCAGAAAAAATCCCCGTGGCGAAAAAATCCGATTGAAAAAACAGAGGGAATGATCTACATTAGAACTATGAAGGAAAAAGAACACTACAAAGACAAAGCCTATATGGAAGTCCTGCGAGAGCTGCGAGGTCTGATCGCCACGGAGTACAGGAACGGCGGACGCCTGCCCCCGAGCCGGGAAATGTGCGAACGCTTCGGAGTCTGCCTGCCCACCTATGGAAAAGCAATCGAACGACTCCGTATCGACGGCTCCGTTTACCGGAACAGCAACAAAGGAATCTTCGTCCTTCCCTGCTCCGAGCGGATGCACAAAGTGGGACTGGTCATCGGAGACGGCAGGGAATCCCCCTTCCTGGCATTTCAGGACTCCATCGCGCATCTTCTTCTGGAACTGAAGCAGTTCCAACTTCATGTTCAGATGATTCAGGCAGGCTCGCCCGGACTCATTCCCAGAAAGGCGCTGTTCCACGGAGTCGGCAGTCTCATCTGGCAACTGGACGGAGCGGCAACTGCTCCCGTGATTGAGCAGCTGATCCGGAAAACCGCCCTGCCTGTCGTTCTGATGAACACAAGAGACCCGGCAGAAGAGAAAGCCATCCATCTGTTCGAGTTCAACTGTGTCCATTATGACTATTCGTACACCGGAGAGAAGAGGGCAGAGATCCTGCTTGCCCGCGGTCACCGTGACATTGCCTATGCCGGTTCCGGCTGGTTTGCGGAGTACACCCGGTTTGCTCCGGCAATCCGTAACAGCGGAGCACGTCTGCACGAAGAATTCCCTCTTGCCACGGAAAAACAGATCCGCAGCCATCTGGCCGACGCCATTCGGAAACATCATATCACAGGAGTGTATTCCGAGGGAGGAATCCACAATATGCGCGCCGTATTCGAGGTCCTATCCGGACTTCCTGAACAGGACAGGCCGGAACTGCTTGTCACGAATTTTGAAAAGGTGCCTGCTCTCCTCCGGCAGTATCCGGCGGTTCGCTGCATCGGCAAATGCGCCCATACATCCGATGTAATTCCGAAAACGGCGGCGGCAATGCTGAAGGATCATCTGGAAACCGGCACCCCCCTCCGATCCGTTGCGCTGAAAGATTTCGTTTTTCTGCCCTGAGATTGCAATTCCTGCAAAGAAAATTCCGCCGGAAAAGTGACTTTTCCCGAAATCATGTTATATTATATCCCCGTTCGGAAACAAAACACGGGTTCGGATTCAACGGAAGGATAATTGACAAAGATGAATCTGGTCGTCACAAGAAAGTCTCTCGGGGGAACGATTGCCGTTCCCGGGTCCAAGTCACATACCATCCGGGCAGTTGCGTTTGCCATGATGGCAGACGGGGTCTCCCGCATCCATTCACCACTGATCTCCGAAGATACGCTGGCGGCGGTTCGCGCGGCGGAGAGTTTCGGAGCGAGAGTCGATCGCGGGGATGATTCCGTCTGGGCAGTCACCGGTCACGGCGGAACCTTCCGGAATCCGGAAGCAGTCATCGACATGGCGAACTCCGGAACATCCATCAAAATTTTCGGCGGACTTGCCGCACTCTGCGATTTTCCCGTCACATTCGATGGTGACGCTTCCCTGCGTTCCCGTCCCATGGCGCATCTGCTCTCCGCTCTCGACCGCCTGGGTGTAAGAACTGAATCCAGGAAGGGGAAATGTCCGTTCACTGTTCAGGGACCTATGCGCGGAACGGAAACAGAAGTCAACAGCGAATCCTCCCAATATGTCACTGCACTTCTGATGTCCACACCGTTTGCCAGGCAGAACACCATCATCCATGTAGTGAATCTCAACGAACGTCCCTACATCGAAATCACGCTCGGCTGGCTTGACAAATTGAATCTGAAATACCGGAAAAGCACAGATTTCTCCCGCTTCGACATTCCGGGGAATCAGGTCTGCCGGCCGTTCGATCTGACCATTCCCGCCGATTTCTCCACTGCGACGTTTCCTCTGGTCGCAGCGGCGGTCACGCAGACGGAACTCGAAATCCGAAACCTTGATTTCAATGACGAACAGGGCGACAAGGCCGTCTTCGCTCTGCTGGAAAAAATGGGTGTGGAGATTATCCGCAACGACAACACCACCCTCATCCGTCCCCACGGGCAGCTGAACGCGGCGGATCTGGATCTGAACGCAACCCCGGACGCCCTCCCCGCCATCGCCGTTGCAGCAGCGGCGGCAAAGGGAACAACCATCATCCGAAACGTTGCCCAGGCAAGAATCAAGGAGACCGACCGGATCGCCTGCATGACCCGCGAACTCCGCAAAATGGGAATCTCTGTTGAAGAACATCCTGACGGCATGACCATCACCGGAGGACAGCTCACAGGAACGGCAGTCAACAGTTACAAGGACCATCGGATCGCCATGGCGCTCGCTGTCGCCGGCCTTGCCGCGGATGGAGAAACCATTATCCGAGATGCCGAATGCGTTGCTGTCACCTATCCGAAATTCATTGAGGATTTCAACCGGCTCGGAGCAGACTTCCGCTGTTTCTGATCCGTTTTCCTCCTGTTTCAAATCCAGCTTTTGCCGCCGGTTCCTCCTGGAAAGAGAACCGGCGTTTTTCATTTCTCAAAAATTCATCCGTTCCTGACAATTGCCTCATCAAACATTAACACCCGGACGGTAAAGTATGGTCAGGCAGGCGAAAGAAGCTCGCCGCCGCAACAAAACCAAATCAGGAGAACGTATGAACAAGGCATTGAGAACGGCAGGTCTCGCCGCACTCTGCGCCGGCGGATTCACTTCCGCAATGGCATTCGATCCGGCGACACAGGCAAAAGGAACCGCCCCGGAAAAAACACAGAAAATCAGGTTCATCGAAGATGACGCCCAGGATTACATGGTCACCAAGGTCTATAACATCAAGCACATGAAGGCCAACGACCTGGTGCCGTTCGTCCTCGGTGCGGTCATGAGATACTCCACGAACTCCAAAGTCGACCGGATCAACTATGCGGCGGCCGGACAGCAGTGGATCGTCGTCACAACCCCCGTCGCCATGATGCCGTATGTGGACGATATGATCGCCAAGATGGACCGTCCCAGCAAAGTCAGAGATGTCAACGGCTCGCCGCTCAAAGGAACAGGAATCACCCGCTACGTCTACAGTCCGAAATGGCGCTCCTCGCAGGAGATGGTCACTCTGATGATCAAAACGGGAATCCCCGCCGACGCCTCCGGCTATGACTACGATACGGATTCCACAGATTCCGACTCCATCAAATACGACGGACGAATCGTCTATGATTCCGCATCGAATCTCATCTACTGGAAGGACTCCCCGAACAAAAGCGCCGACCTCCTGAAATACCTGACCTGGCTCGACCGTCCCGTTCCGCAGGTTGCAGTCCGCTTCAAACTCTACGAGGTGCGCGACAGCGATCTGACCGATATCGGCATCGACTATGCCGCCTGGAAAAACGGACCCGGACTCGAAATTGCCGGATTCGGAGCCGATCTGTTCAGCGGTCGCTGGAATGAAACCGTTCAGGTGGCACAGCTTGCCAACGAACTGATGCCCTTCATCAGCGACAGCATGTCGTGGGGATACGGTTCCATGTTCTTCGCGCCCGCATTCGATATGAGTTTTCTCCGTCTTCTCCAGCAGAATGGCAAGGCACGGGAGGTTTCCACAGTCACCCTCACTCTGCGGAACAACGGCACGGCGGAAACCACCTTCACACCCGATTATCAGAACATTGTCAAAAAAGAAAACGATAAAACCTATGTTGAAAGTTCCGGTACTGCCTCGCTGACACTGAAGATCACCTCTCCGACCATCTGCTTCGACGGGGTTCAGCCCAATCCCAAAACCGGTCTTCTTCCTTATACAGAAGCCGATTACCGGAACAACTTCTCCGGAGTCTTCGACTTCCAGTACAGCCTGACCAATACCGCCGTCGTCGAACGGAACAATTACGGGAATGAACTGACAGAATCCACTGACATCTCCGGCTACGGCACCATCAAAATCAAACAGGAAAGCTTTCTCGCCGGCTGGACCCGGACCATGGACGTCGAACAGACCATCGGCGTTCCCTTTCTCTGTGAACTTCCTGTTCTGAAATACATTTTCGGCACGACAACCCGCAACAAGGAACAGACCCACTTTTTCCTCACCGCGGAAGCCGAATTCATCCATCCGGATGCCGACATCTCCAGGATCTCCGGCAAGCTGACCGATATCGCCGATCTCGTCACTGCGGAAAAGTAAGTATAATCTGAAAGGATCTTTTCATGAAAAACCCTCTGAAAAAAGCGCTTCTCGGTGCTGCCGCATGTACCGCCGCAGGCGCCATCGCAAACGCAAATGAACTGCCCACGGGAAATCTGAATCCAGCCTATTTTCCATCGAACGTCCAGGCCCAGCTTCAGGTAGGAGTCAAGCCGGGAACGGAAGCGGTCCACTTCATCCGTGACACTTCAGACTCCAAAATCATCACCAAGACATATGTGCTCAAAAATGCCGATCCGTATGAAATCCGCCCCTATCTCCGGAACATGGTGCAGAGCATGCGCACGAACTACAACGTTTTCAACGGAGATCAGAACAAGCCGCTCTCCGCAAATCCAATGAATTTCATGACCATGTCGAGTCCGGTGAACTTTTCCCGGTACTATAATCAGTATCTCCGGGCGCCCGCCGGAGTCGAATGTATGGTCTTCATGGACGGAACAGCCCTGCTCATCATCTCCGCAGAAGAATACCGTTTCAAGGACAACACGAATGGAATGGGAATCGACTCCATTGTGAAAAAACTGGATGCCAGAGGAATCAAAAACTCCTCGGGGCAGCCAAAATATGTCTACTTTCCGAAGAACCGTCCTGCCTCGGAACTGGAAACGATGGTCAAGGCAGTCGGAGCGAACCTCTCCAACGATACCGTTGAGCTGATCGGCGGCAAGGACAAGTTCCGAACCGACAAGGACCTCAACGTTCTCTTTTTCAATACGGCTCTCTACTCGAAAAAGAACATTGAAGCCATGCTGAAACTTTATGATGTCCCTCATCCGCAAGTCCGCATCAAATACACGGTCTATGAGCTGATGGCGGAAAACGACGGCAAAATCGGCGCCGATTTCCAGGCATGGAAAAACAATGAAGGCGCAAATTTCTTCTCCATGGGCGGCACCTTCCGCGATAACTGGTCCTCCACCTACGCAGGCGGAATGGTCCGGAACGGCAAGACAAACAATGCGCAGTTCATAAATTTCAATCCGAAATGGAACACCCGGTATCTGGACTTCCTGGTATCCAAAAACAAGGCAAAAGTTGCCGTATCCGGCGAACTCCGAGCCAGAAGCAATGAAACAACTCATGTAACCCGCAATACGGGACTCTTTGTCATCGAAGCAGTGGAAAACACGGACTCCGCCACAAGAATCTCATCCGGCTACGTCAAAGATGGCTCCACACTGGAAATCACCAGTGAAAACGGGTATAAAGTTACCCCGAACGGTCCTTTCGCAGTTGTGAAAATTCAGACGCCCTCCACTACGACCTATGATCTTCAGGGAGTCAATGGAACAACATTCACGATTGCCGGCTACAACAAGTCCTGCAAGACAGTCGAAGGAGCAAACATCAAGGATGATTCCAGCATTTCATTCCATCTGAACGCTCCTGCCGATCCGAATCGCGGAAACAAGATCAACACCAGAATTGCAGATGGATTCAACTTTGACATGCAGCTCACTCCGTCCGTCACGGCGAAAGCAACCATGCTGGAGGTCTCGGTCAATACGACCTCCCTTCTCGGGTACGCGTCGAATGGAAATCCGCGCCTGGTCACGAACAATACGACCAATCAGATCATGATCGGCAACGAAGCCAAAAACCGATTTGTAATCGGAGGAATTACCCGGAGCGAAGTGGTCCGTTCCTCCACCGGCATCCCGCTGCTGAAAGATCTCCCGCTTCTCGGCTGGCTTTTCTCGACCGAAAGTGAATCCACCAAAAATTCGCAGCTGGTCATCGTGGCAGAATGCGAACTGGCAACACCAGCCACGGCCATCCCGGAAAGCATAGAAGGAGATATCATCTCCGTAGAAACGGCAACGGCGAAGAATACCAAAGGCGAATTCAACGCCTATGGATATCGTCAGTTCGGACTGGATTCCGAACGCTGAACGATCCACGCCAAAATTCTCCAGTCCATCAACGCACCTGAGGAACCTCTTTCCCGGGTGCGTTTTCGTTCGGGACGAATCACAAAATTTGAATTTATCCATTTTCCGGGGTATATTATAATCTTTCGTATAAACGGATTTTCATCAGAGGAAACCGCATGCACAATATTGTAAAAGTTTTTCAACAAATTGAGCAGAACTTTCTGACACCTAGAAACATTCTGCTGTTTTCAACCGGTTGCGGAATTCTCTTTACGCTGCTTCATCTGCTTTTCCTGAACGAAACCTATCGCGATGTAGGCAACTGCTATGCTACATTCAGCAGAATTTTCGCAGAGGGAGAATTCCGGAAAGGTTTGAATCCGGGATTGCCTGTTCTTCAAATTCTGATGGCGGGAAGCCTCTCCGCGCTGACAGGTCTGGAGGCATTCCGCTCGCTTATTCTGGTAAACGGAATCTTCTACGTTGGCATAATTGCCCCCCTGTACTGGTTTCTGAAACGGTTTGTTTCCCCGAAACTTGCTGCATGGGGAGTGTTTGCCTACATTTTCACACCGAAGATCATCCGATTCAGCCTGAGTGGTTTGCCGGAACCGGCACGGAATTTCTTTCTGGTACTTTCTGTACTTCTTGTTTTCTCTATCCTTGACAAGCCGAAATTCTATAAAACGGTACTGCTGGCCCTCTCTTTGACAGGGTTCACACTCTCCCGGTCTGAGGGGATTCTGATCAGCATCATGATGCTGGGAACGATGTTCCTTTTTCAGCTCTTCCCCAAAGAAAAACAGGATTGGCCAAAAGCATGGCGGGCAGCTCTACTCTGTGCGTCCTCCTCCTTTCTGTTTTTTCTTCTCTTTCTCTCACCAAGAATGTATCTCAACTATCAGACGACTGGATATCCGACGCCGGATTCCCGTCTTGACCGATACATACAGAAATATATCACCCCGTCGCGCCCGCTCTGGAATCTGGAGGAAAAAGGAGAACGATTTACGGATGTTTCTTCAGTAAGTCCGCGACAACCCTTCTCCGTTGTCAGGCAGACAGCTCTGCAGTTCAAGCAGCTTTCCCGTGGAGCCTATGAATTTTACCTGGTCTTTCTAGTTGTGGGACTTGCGAGCGCCTTGTTTGCGCAGGAAATCCGCAAGTACCTTCTTCCAGACTGGAAACCAACGGCATTGCCGCAGGATCACTGGCGAGAATATCTGTATCTTCTTCTGCTGGTCATCATGCACGTTGCAGTTTATTTTACACTTCAGACCTCTTACCGGTATTACACCTTTGCTGTTCCGCTGTTCCTGCCGCTGACTCTGGGAGGTCTCAAATTTGCCTGGGATCTGGGCAGCCGATTCAAACTCCAGCCGGTTCTGGCGATTGCCATCCTTGCAGTGACAATTGCCCAGACATTGAACGGATTTGCATCTCTCACCGAACAGAAAAAACAATACCGTGTGGCAGGAGAATGGATTCGAGAAAATCTGGGAAAAAAAGGAGAAAAACTTAAAATTCTCAATTATCACGGCTATGTGGTGTATTGGATCAACGGAAAAATTGTAAATCCTTATTCCGGCGGTCCCGTTACAAAACCGGAGTACGCATCCGATTTCGATATTGCAATTACCGAACCGGACAATCTGCCGGTCCTGAATGTCCTGAGAAGCAGAAAGGATGTTACCGAACTGGATCACCCGCATAAAGAATCCGTGATTGTTTTCAGGAAACGAAAATGAACTCGGTGCTCATCTTTTTTTCAACATCAAACGGACGAAACGAACGCCAGACCAGTCCGGGAAAGGTGCGTTTTTCTGTTACCGATTCAACAGGATGGATTGTATTTCAGAAAAAAAGCGCTACATTATTGCATCGTTTGCAGGCAGAATCAACCGGATTATTCTCATGAAAAAAAAACCTTCAGAAGCAATCTGCATCATCATCCCCTGCCATAACGAAGCGCAGTGTATCGAAACCGTCCTGCAAAATCTGAGGAGGCATATGCCGGATGCACACTATGTCTTCGTGAATGATGCCTCCACCGATCAAACAGAACAGATCATACGGAGGAATGCGGATGAGAAAGTCACCCTTTTAAACCTTCCGGTCAATTTGGGAATCGGAGGTGCCGTACAAACCGGGTTGATCTACGCTTGGAGAAATGGATTCGATTATGCGGTCAAATTCGATGGAGATGGCCAGCATCTTGCGGAAGAGATCAATGCCATTCTGGAACCGATCCGAAATGGAAAAGCGGATCTTGTCATCGGCTCCCGTTTTCTGACAAACAATTCCGGATTCAAATCGACCTTTATGCGGCGTCTCGGCATCTGGATCTTCCGGATTTTAAGCAGTCTTCTGACTGGCCGGACCATCACGGACAATACCTCAGGATTCCGCGCTTACGGGAAACGGGCCCTGGAATTTGCTGCGAAATACTATCCGGCATTTGATTATCCGGAACCGGAGGAAGTCATTCTCTTTCTGCACAATCACTACCGCGTGGAAGAGATACCGGTGGCAATGGCGGAACGCAAAGGAGGGAGCTCCTCGATCAATCATATCAAAGCGGTCTACTATATGGTCAAAGTTGTTTTTTCCGTTTTCATGGCTGCGCTCCGTCCTAGAATAGAAAGCAGGTAACCAATGTACTCAACGATTCAATGGTATTCCCTTCTGGGCAGTCTTCTGTTTTTAATTATTGTTCTGGATGCAGTGAGGCGTCAGCGCCTGCGCGAAGCATATGCGCTGATCTGGTTGTTCATCACCGGAAGTATGGTTGTAATCTCTCTCTGGACCGATGTTCTGCGATTGGTCTCCAATATTCTCGGCATTGCTTATCCACCTGCAACGCTGTTTCTGATTCTAACGGTTGGTATCCTTTTGTTGTTGTTTCAATACTCCATTGTAATTTCTATCCATAATGAAAAATTGAAACATCTCTCTCAGGAAATCGCGCTGCTCAAAGAAAAACTGGAACAGAAAGACAAATGAAAATTTCAATCGTAACTGCAGTCTTCAACGGGGAAAAATTCATCCGGAAAACGGTGGAAAGCATTCTCTCTCAAAAAGGAGACTTCGAACTGGAATACATTGTTTGCGACGGTCAGTCGACCGACCGGACACTGGAAATTCTCAAGGAATATCCGGAATGCCGTGTCATTTCCAGAAAAGACGGAGGTCCCTTCAACGCCATCAATTACGGTATGAATCTTGCCACAGGAGATATTGGTGCATGGCTGAATGCGGATGATATTTACTATCCCGGTACCCTTCAACGTGTCGTTTCTCACTTTGAGAACCATCCCGAATGCCGTTGGCTCTACGGCAACTGTCCGATCATTGACGAAAACGACAAAGAGATCCGCAAACCGATTACACTTTACAAGGAACTTCTCGGATTTCTGTACAGTAAAAATATCCTTCTCTGTGAAAACTTCATCAACCAGCCGGCGACTTTCTGGCGAATGTCGTTATGGAAGGAACTCGGCGGTTTGAATTCCATTTACAAAGCGGCCTGGGATTATGAACTCTGGCTGAAAATGGCAGGAATTGCCCCGGCACACCATCTGCACAGAAATCTGGCGGCATTCCGCCGGCACTCGGAATCCATCAGTGAGAATCATTTTGAACGCCAATTCAATGAAGAGCTTGCAATCGCCGCACATTACGGGAACACTCTCCATCGACTGATTCATCGTTTCAACTGCTGGAAAATTATAACGGTTTACAAGTTGCTTTCATGAAGGACACACTTCTCAAAACGTTTATTCACGGTTCTTTGTTCTCCTTCGCTGCAATGTTCATCGGGGGCGTAATCAACTATCTGACACGCCGTTACCTGGCACTCAATTTATCAGAATATAATTTTGGACTCTTTTATGGCATGTTCTCCTTTATTTCCATCGCCGGCAGTTTCGCGGAGTTCGGGCTCACACAATCGGGAACTGTTCTGTTTGCAGAGGCAGCGACAACTCAACAGCAAAAAGAGTTTCCCAAAATCTTTTCGGCATTGATTTTCCTCCGGATGATTTTCTGTTCCATTATTTTCTCAGGCCTTCTCATATTCCATGCGGAAATCCGCAAAGGATTCGGAGATGTTGCCTTTCTGCCATATCTCCTGATCTGTCTTCTGGTTCTGATCCAGATCCCGGAAGGCACCTGTACCTCTTTCTGGAATGGCAAGAAACTCTTCTCCGTATCATATGGGCTTTTTACATGCAAGACTATTCTCATTTTTCTTTGTGTCAGCCTGATGACACCGCTCTTCTCTTTGACCGGGACCTGTGCAGCATTCATTGCAGCGCCGCTTGTAACCGCACTGAGCAGTCTTTCCATACTCTGCATTCATTTCAGAATCCGTCCGGATTTTCATATTGACAAATCCTTGTGGAAACGAGTGATTTCCCTCAGTGGTTTTGTTGCGATTTCCATCATGCTTCTAAATGTCATATATCATGTCGGTACTGTATTGCTGACCATCATCAAAGGAGCCGAAAGCACTTCATATTACAACATTGGTGTCTCCTTTATGCAGATCATCCAGGTGACAATGGTATTTCCAACCATTTTTCTGCCGATTGCCGTTCAAATGAATCGGGAGAAAAAATATGCATCTCTGAAAAGAATTCTATATATCGCTGTGTTTATGACCATTCTGCTTTTACCGGTAACTGCGTTGTTTTTTCATCTGGCCTCACCTACGCTCATTGCTCTTCTTTTTTCGGAAAAGTATGGAAAAGCGGCTCCAACGGTCACCATTCTCTGTTCTGGATTGCTGTTCTACACTCTCAGCAACTTTCTTTCCCAGATTATCATTTCCATGAATGAAGTAAAAGTTATGATGGTCAATACCCTGATAACAACGATCACCAATATTTTGCTCAATGTAATTTTAATTTTAAGATTTGATTTCATCGGTGCGGCGTTGGCATCTGCCTGTTCTTATGCTTTACTCAGTCTGCTTCATGCTTCTTTGCTTTATAAACGTATACAAACCCTTTTCAATCAAAGCACCATTCCTGTAAAAACATGTACCGGGAAGGAATGCTGAACTTTTTCTCACCTTCATCAATGAGACAAGTTTTTAATTGAAAAGGGCGCAGATTCCAACAGGTGTTTCTGGCGCTCTTCGACAAGCCGTCTTTCCGGAAGAGCGGATTCTGCATAATGGTCAAAAAAACTCTTCACATCGCCATTCAGTATTTCCAGAAGGCTGCTCATGGGAAGCGGTTCATATGGCTCAATCCCCACGGATAGAAAATAATCCGCATATTTGCTTCCATCCCCGGGAATGTTGTCACTGGCGAGCCTTAAAGCTGGAATTCCATACGCATGAGAAACAATCAAACCATGAAGAGAAGTGGAAACGATCCTTTCACATGAACAAATCATCTCCGTAATGGATTCCACGGTCTGGGATTTCGTCTTCAAAGAAATCAAAAGGATCTCACTTTCTTTTTCTTTCAACAATCGTCTGACAAACGGGAAATCATTATTATGAGCGATCACCCCCACTTTATATGATTTTTTCTTCTGTACAGGGAATATCAGAGGCAGCAGCAGACCGGGATCACCCATTTTTACATGATCCGTCTGACAGCCGCATTCCACCATTCTTTTCAAAGTCAAAGGTCCCCTGACAGCTCTAATATCAATGGATGGTATAATAAAATCCGTTGCAAATGTTATTCCGGATCCCCACACAATGCAATTCTCTTTGGCTAAACCAATGATAGATCCAACCGCAAAAAGAATTTTGGATTTTCTAGAATAAGAAAAAACAAAATTATGAAATCCCCTGAAAAACAAGACATCCCGAATACAGATCATAATATCAATGACCAGCCGTTTGAATGAAAATGGTGTGCATGAGACAACCTTCTCTCCCGATAGCTTACCCACCAGATAGGCGGACAGTTCATCGCCGTAATTATTTTTGAAATAAAAAACTCTTATCATTTTTGATTCAGTCCTGTGTCAACACTTGAGAGATTCGTTCTCGGAAAAGATTCAATTTATGATCCGTATAAGGAACCACATAATCATAGTGAGTCAACAAATCAACTGTCAAATCTTCAATCTTTTCAATATATTTTATCCCGTAACACTTTCTTAAAATCTCACACGATTCAAGCTGATGATCGTCAAAATGTTCATGGAATCGCTTCTGACGGGGAACCACGATAAATGGCTTCTGCATCCGCATCAATTCGATCTGCACACCAAGTCCGGCATGGACAATCACCAGCCGAGCTTGTTTAAAATATTCCAGCAAAGAGGGAGCATAGTCAAAGGTTCTGCAATGATGCACAGGCAGTTGAGTCTGTCCGGTTTGAACAAGGAACTCTTCTTTCATCACGCCAGCCAATTCATCAATTTTCCTTAAAAGCCGTGGAAACGGCAGACATGTACCTAAAGCGGAAAATATCATTATAAAATTCCTCCAATATACTCTGCTTTCTTTCCATAAGCGGGCAAAGCATCTTCCCATTGAACATAAAAGTGATCCACAAGAGGGTAACAGATTTTTGCCGACGAAGTCTTTGTCCTATAGCGGGATGCCGTTTCCACAAAAATCGTTTTCCGACCTAACATTTTTGCAGCAATAATTGCAGACGTACCGCATTCCGCTCCAGTCGTGACAACCCAATCCGGACGAATCCGCAGAATCAGTCGAAATGCCTGAAAAAAAGCATACATCATGGTAATACAGGAACTCTTTGCACATCTATGACCATAATGCTTGTAGGGAAGTGAGGAAAGGCGTTTCCCATATTCAGAAAGAATGTATAACTCACACATCGGCAAATTACCAAATAAAGCAATTCCCTCTGTTAAATGCCCGCCGCCACTTGCAGCCAATAAAATTTTTGTTTTCCTCATCATGATCCGGGACTTTCTGATTGGAATTTTCGTTCAAGGAAGCGTGTTCCGCATGATCTTTACCGTAAAACCTTTCGATAAAGAGCCACTGTGTTCTCTGCACATTTCTGCCAACTGAATTTTTGCAGAATCGTTGCTCCCATTTTAGAGAAGTCTTTTCTGTTTTCCAATGAAGATGTCATTCGTTCCATTGCCTCCACAATGCTGTCCGCAGACAACGGATCAAAATAAATGGCGGCATTCTTTGCAATCTCTGGAAAACAGCAATTCTTTGCAAGAATACAAGGTGTTCCTACAGAAAATGCTTCCAGAATCGGGATTCCAAACCCCTCATAGAGAGACGGGTACACAAAAGCAATCGCATCTCTGTATGCAGCTGCCAGTTCAGCATCCGTCACATTTCGCTGAATGATCTGATCTGCAATCTTATATTTAATGAAAAGAGATTGTTCTTCCGGGGAGAAAGGAGTTCCTCCTGCACAGAATAAATAAATTTTATTCTTTTTCAGCCACTCGGCTATCGATGTAACAAAAAAAGTAAAATTTTTATATCCTTTCCGTTCTCCAACATATAAAATATATGGAGCCTTGAAAAAAAGATCCTTTTGAATCTGCGGGAAAGGAGTAAATCCATGATAAATCACATCGATCTTGTGCTCCGGAATATCATAAATTTCTATGATATCCTTTTTTGTACTTTCAGAAATGGCAATAATGGCATCTGCCTCATATGCCAGCTTCTTCTTAGCCTGAATCCAACGAGAAGAAATCAGCTTCCCATATAAGGAATTGGAAAAGAGTTCCGGAAAACGCTCCGTAGTCATATCATGAATCGTCAACACGAGAGGACGCGTTCGTCTTTTTAAAATATAAGGATCATAAAATGTTGGATGAATTAAATCATATTGAATTTTGCTTCTTCGCTTTTCTGCATAAAAATAATTTTTGAAATAATAAACAAAAAATTTCTTCCGCCAATCCGGACTGACATTTTTGATCCCATGTTTCGCTGCAATCTCATAAAAATATTGGTTCAGGTTATATTGCATCAAAAAAACAGGAGTACAGTCAAACGCTTTATTCAGCTCAAACTGTCGGGCCAGCATCGCAACATATCGGGCAATTCCTCCATATTGCTGAAAACTGAATATTTGATGATCAAAAAAAACTCTCATCTTGTCTGCAATTTCTTTCGTCCATACAAAGATATCCTTGAAAGCACATAAAAGAAGCGCACAAGCACGCTAAAGCTCCAACAGAATCTTTCTCCAAATCCATGAAATAAAGTGAGATGCTTCAACAGGAATATAGCACCGATCAGAGAGTTTTGCAACCGATTCCGGAAAAAGGTTTTAACGGAGTCTCAAAGACATTGAACAAAAAACCGGAATCCTTTTTCCAGAGATCCCGGTTTCAGTCCAGAACAGCGATTTTCGGCTTTCATTTTCAGTCCGTGTACCCGATTGCAACATCAGACACGCTCAGAATTGATTCCGAAGGCCAGTTCCAGGAAAGTCCACGCCAGAAAACCGGAATGGTATGCCGATGCCAGAGTTCTATCGTATTCTCTTCTCCGGCCTTTACCAGATCCGTAATCTTGATGATTGTCCGGTTGCCCCACGGGACGAACGCGCCGAGATTCCTGTTCCGATCGTTCAAAACCACTGCCGCGATGTTGATTTCCGGAACTGCAACTCGAAGCCAGATTTCTTTCCCCTTCCACTCAGCGGGAATGCGGAAGGTCCGTCTCAGAAAGCGACCGTGAATTCTGCCCGGAATTTTTGCGGGAATTCCTGTCAGGAAATCTTTTTTCAGACAGGTCCACTCCCCGTTCAGGGAAAGTTCTCCATCGAACTTCAGCTCCGGTTCCAGCCAGATGGTGTCACAAAGTCCCGCAGCGGGAGTAGTTCCGCCGGTAACTTTGACCGCCAGAATGTTCTCACCTTCTGCATTCAGGAGTTCGGTTACATCGGAACTCTGGGTGGCAAGAAGTTCACGGTGCTGTGCCGGGGCATCGTAAACCTTGAACCGTTTGTTGTTCAGATAAAATTCCGCCTGATCATGAATCGCTGTATGAAGAAAATGAAACACGATCCGCCGTCCTTTCCAATGAGCCGGAATCCGGAAACTCCTGCGGTAAAGGGCTGTCCCCCGGTAATCAGCAAGTTCCGGGAAAAGAATCTTCCAGGAACCATTGACGGATGATTTCCACAGCGAGTCGTCGAAGCCGCTTTTGCGCCAGGCGTCGGAAGAGGAGATGCGATTGTCCCTGTCCGGAGTGAATTTCCAATCTTCCAGAGCGAAAAGATCTGCAACAGGTTCCCGGAGATACGGAAGTCTGATCTCCGGTCCCTGTTTCCAGTACTTCACTTTCTCGGCCCACCAGGTGACGAGCGCATCGGAAACACTCACAGGACGGGAAACGGCAAAGATTCGAGTCTGATACTTTTCAAACGCAACGCCGGGAAGGGTCAGGGTTCCGTTGGAAAAGGTGAAGCGGACCTCTTTTCCCGTCAGAGCATCCGTCACTTTCTCGGGACGGAAAGAGAGTGCGCACGAAAGCGTCGAACGCACCTGGAACGGTTCATTTTCTGCAATATTGACAGCAATCAGCCAGTTTTCAAGGCCGTTTTTCGTGACGGCTTTCCTGACCCAGATCCGTTCGGAATCCGCATCAGAGGTCTTCTGTGCACCGAGGTCGGAAAGCATCTCCTCGAAGATTCTGTTCCGGCATCCGGGCAGCCATTTTCCCTGAATGTCGCGGGCATCGCGCCAGAAGGAGGCACCGAGCGTGACAATCCGTCCTTTCCCGAGTTTCCGCACGCCGACCGCCGGATTTCCCTGCTTTGACCAGGCAGCAATGACTTCCGCATCAGGAGCAGTCTTTTTCAGGAGAACACCGCGGGCGGTCTGGACATTTTTCCAATCGCGGGCAGTTCCGTTTCCATTCATTTCCTGTCCGGCCCATCGCCGGAAAAGCGAGGGGGAATCAGCAAACCGGATCTGTCCCTGTGCATTGTAAGCAACGGTCCGGAATCCGGAAAGTTCGGAAATCGGCTGAACATTCTGACGCAGATCCGTATGGCGCCCCGTTTCCGGAAGCACAACGAACGTCCCGCCGTTGCGGACATATTTGTCAATCAGATCAATCGTCTTCTCATTCATCACATCGCTGCCCGCGTCGATGATCAGCGGATAAGCGGAAGCGATTCCGTTTTCGAGTTCCTGTTCGGTCATCATGGCGGCTTCGAAATGAGCGGATTGAATCTCTCCGCGTCCGATGTTCCAGTTCCAGGGAGCATTTGATCCGAGAAGGAAGCTGTCGGTGGTCCCGAGGAGTCCAATTTTCGGCTGTTCCAGAAGATAGCGGCCGATCAGCCGGATCAGAGACGCCCGTTTGGAAAGATGTCCCTTCTCCGCTTCAAACTTCATATACTGCTCGATATCCATAAAAATGGAAGTCGCGGAACACCCGTGATAAAAGAGAATCCCGAAATTCCGGTCAAAACGGTCGGGGGTCGTCACGGGGCCGCTGGGTTCTCCGATGAAATAAAACCCGTACTGCTGTCCGCGATCGGGAAGCGCCGGATAGAAAAAGCCATCCGTGGAGGTACTCTGCATTGCAATCCCCTGCTCACCGAAGAACGGAGCCAGAGCTGTCATGATTGGAGTATCCGCACCGGACAGCGACATCGGGCGGTTCCGGTCGATTGCCCGGGCAAAAGAAAACATCGTCCGATTTCGTTCCACGATTCGATCCGTCTGAAATCGCAGAGAGTCCACATACCGGGCATTGATGTGCGACTCCGGATAAGGATAGTTCCGGGGAGGAAGTTCCGAAAGACAGATCGGACCGTGAATCCGTCCATCGCTGCGCCCATCCGGTGTCTGAATCACGATGACATCATTTCCATCCCCCTTCAACGTCCCGGCGGGCAGCTGGAAACCAATCTGTTTCGCGGCGGGAGAATAGGCGGGCTCCGTCTGGTATTTCTTTCCATTGATCCATGCCGACAAACGGTTTGCGTCATAGCTGTAAACAGCAGCCTTCAGATAAAGGGTCCTGTTTTTCCGTTCAAGGATCCAGGAACTTTTTGGAAGCGAGAGCTTGTAATAGCCGGACCCGCTGTCGATGAAATTGCAGCGGTGCGATGGTGCCATTCTGACGGGCACCCAGGGAACTCCATCTTCCGGGGGAGGAAGGTTCCGGAAGTTTTTCGGTGTTTTCCGCCAGAGCCAGGTACGATCACTCAACAGCAGGCGTTCTTCCTCCCAGTCGCCGCCGATAAGATCCATGAGCTGAACGGGTTTGACCTCATTCCAGGAACGATAGGCATTCGGTTTTCCGGTCCAGCGCAGAGAAAGGTCCCGGAGCGTATAGTGTTGTTTCAACCATTCGATCTGAGCCTGAAGCCCCTCTTCCGAGGCATCCCAGAGAACGCCGAACATGCCCATGCTGAGCTGATCCCCGATCGGTTTGCCGCTGTAAAGCTGCCATCCGCCGAGAGCAGGATGGTTGACGTAATGTTCCATAACCTGTTTCTGAAATGCCAGAACGGGAGACGTTTCCGGAGGAAAGCCGGGTCCGTCATTGTCGAAGAACATGCCGTCGACTCCGGGAATCCAGTTTGTGACAATCGTGGACTGCTGCGGTTTTGCGGCCTTTTCCGGATTCCGATTGAAAATCCACAATGGCAGTTCACCACCAAAGGTGGGACAGAGAGTCAGAATACCATCCGCCTTCCGGGCAGCCTCCAGCTCATAATCGAATGGAAGAAACGGAATCAGTCCCGGAGCCTTCGTACTTGCGATGGAGAGCCCATGTGTCACGAACCCTTCGATTCCGAATTTCCTGGCAAACGGCCAGTGTTTCTCCAGCCCGAATCCGAGGAGCGAACGCATCGGCGACTTATAAAATTTAAGAGCACGCAGATCATAATAATCCAGATACCCCGGATAAGAATGGAAAGCCGGGAAAGTCAAATCTGTCCGGCGCAGCAAAGCCTCCAGCGCTTTTGGGGAATCCGCTTCCAACACCGTCACGATGTGATTCTTTTGTCTGCCTATCACGGCACAACGCCCGGAAGCGAAACGGTATGCCTGAACGGTTCCGGAGGAAACGGAGAGTTCGATCCGTTCCACGGAAAGAGCTCCAAGCCCGACGAGATCGCGATTCAGTTTCGCAGAAAGCGTATCGGCTTTTTCCGGCGACTCGCAGAGAAAATCGACCCGATCCGCTCCAAACGACGCCTGAACGGTTCCATATCCTCTCAGCCTGACGCTTTCCGCCGCAAGCGGAAAACTCAAAAGTGTGAATGCGGTTCCGAGAATCAAAACCCATCTGAATCCTGCTGTTTTCATGTGTTGATCTCCGGATATGATTATTTTTCGCAATAGAAGAAACTGCCGTTGGAATAATTGGAGGCATTGGGAAGTTCCGATCCGGAATACCAGGTGCCTTTGGATTCAAAGAATTTTCCATTTCCGGTGTGACCATCGGCAAAAAGGACATTGGCTCGCAGAAGGTGCGCGAAGCGGACTTTATCCCCTGCATTGTTTTGCCGAGTATTCGCCCAAACGTAATAGGAGAGATCCATCGTCAGGAACAATTTCGAGGGAGAATGCCATTTCTCCGATTTATTCCCGAACGGACGCCCCTGTCCATAAATCGGCCCTTGACTTCCGGACTGGGTATTGTGTCCGTTGGCGCCATAGCTGGAAAATTCCTCTCCATCACCGGCATATCCTGGATTCAGCATTGCCGTGTTGGAGGGACATCCGAAGATACCGAATCTTTTTTCCGCAATGCCAAGCCCCGGAGTCCAACGCAGTTTTTTATCGATACCCATGTGTTTTGCAAGCTGATAGGTCCACGGCATGGAACCCGCGCCGTCACCGAGATCGTCCAGTACCCGCATCATCCATCCGTCGGAATTGGAAAGGTACATCATAAATGCAGTCCCCTGCTGACGAAGGTGGTTGACGCAGGAAACACTTCTCCCCTTCTCTCTGGCACTGTTCAGAGCCGGGAGCAGAAGCGAAGCCAAAATGGCAATAATGGCAATAACAACGAGAAGCTCTATCAATGTGAAAATCCATTTCCCGACACGCCCGGCCGGGACATCCGTTTCTTTTCGGTTCATGATACAGACTCCTTTTCTGGTTCTGCAATTGGTTTTGTCGTATTGCGCCGGAATATCGCGCATTTGATCCTGATGTTTTCACAACAGGGAACCGGGTTCGGCGAAAGAATCCGCTTTTTCAGCAGCTCGAATGCGGCATGACCGAGATTGATCTGGGAAAGATGCACGGTGGTAAGATTGTGCAGAACGGCAAATTCCAGATTGTCGGCTCCGATCAGAGAAAAATCCTTCGGAACGAAGAAGCCGAGACGTTCCGTCGCCTCCAGAATCCGTTCCGCCATGATGTCGTTGGTAGCGATGACTGCAGAGAATTTTCCTGGAATTTCCGGAAGAACGCGAAAGATGGAATCTTCAGCATCATCGCGTTCAAAATAAAATTCGAAAAGCTGGGGTTCCGGCATTCCGCACCGTCGAAGTTCCCTCAGAGCGCCTTCCATCCGCGCAACGGACCAGGGTCTGGCGGGAAAATAGAAAATCGCGACTTTTCTGTGACCGAGCCGGAAAAGGTGCTCCGCCTGAAGACGCCCGATATCCTCCTGATCGAAATCCACACTGTCAAGTTCTGTGGTATCCGGAACAAGAGAAACCAGCGGAATGCGTCGGGAACGAATGCCTCGCAGCAGTCCGGCATCGTCCGGAAGGCGTTTCATATAAAGAATCGCATCAATCGACTCGGAATCGACAAGTTCCAGAATTTTCTGACAGCTTTTGTAGCGCCAGTAATTGATGAAGACAAGCTGTCCGCCCTGCTCGTTGAGAACCGGTTCAATGCTGTTCGCAATCTGGATCGGAGGATTCAAAACATGCCGGGGATTGTCTTCTCTCAAGTTGGCAATGATGGCAAACCGCTTCCCCTTCAGCGAAGCGGGCAGACATGGAACCGAACGAAGTTTCACTCCTTCCCGCGGCACGGATTCGAGAATTCCTTCGGTTTTCAGATTATCAAGGGTAGTGCGGACGACACTCAAAGGAATATTATACTGCTTGCTGAGAATCCGGATCCCAGGAAGCGGCATTCCCGGCAAAGTCCTGTTCGCATGGATATCGGAAATGATCCGCTCATGGCAAAGTTTCTGCATCGCGAGAACTTCCGGTGCAGTCAGGCGCCGTTTACGTTCTTTTTTCGTCTCCTCCGCATTTCGAATCATGGCTCTCTCCACTGGAATTATCTGTGCTTATATTATACTTCATTTCCGCAAAAAAATCAAGAGGGTGCTCTGCAAAAAGACGAGGAAATCAAACTGTTTTCAGGAAAAGAGACGGGATTCTGCGGAATGATCCTTGTCAGAAGAAGGGCAATTCAAAAGGAAAACGAAGGAAACGTGAATTTCCCGGCCCCTTTTGCTGAAACTCAAAACAGGCAGTTGAAAAACAGACAAAAAGCATTAGAGTATTTCCGCTGAAAAAAAGAACTGATAAGGAAAGAGTTTTATTTATGATTCACAACTTTCAAAATTCTCTGCCCTGTGCGGAACACGGGTTCGGATTGGATTTCAACCATTATGTTTCAGGAAGAATTGCCGCGGATGTTGTCAGCCACGGCGGGATTTCCGCCCTGTATTATGTTGGGAAACAGGGGTACCGGCGTGCCGGAATCCTCTCGGGATCACAGGAATCCGCCTTTGCCAAGGTCGGACGCATTCAGATTATCATCGACGGACGCAATTATTATCCGGAATTTCATCATACCTTCCACTATCCGTTCGGCTATCGTTCTGAATGTGAACTGGAAGGAGTTCATCTGCGGCATGAACTCCTTCTGGAAGAAAACACACTTTTTCAAATCATCCGGGTTCTTGACAATCCGGAACGAAAGAGCATCCGTGCCCGTGCGCTCCTCCACGGTCATGTTCTCAACCGCCTGCCTGATCGGAATGCGGAAAACTGGACGATCCAGCCGGATGGTTCCATGCAGATGCAAATTCACGATCCGTCAGGTTCGGTCCGGCTTCGTTTCCTCTGTTCCGTTCCCTGCAGGACAGACTCCCGCCACGAACCGTTTAAATATTACATGGAAGCGACAACTCCCGGAGAACTCTTCGCCTTCGCCTTTCAGTTCGACTCCACAGAGCATCCCGATTTTGCATCTGCGGCGGCGCGAATTGATCTCTGGGAAAAAGAGTTCCGGGAAGGAGTCCGTTTCTTCACGGGAAATGCTGCGGTTGATTCGGCATTGAACAATGTGGTGTCCTCCTTGAAATCTCTGATGGTCAAGGACCGTCCCGGCGCGATCCGTGCATCGCAGTCTTACTGGATCTGGGGATGGGACAGTATGGTTCATGCGGAGGCTCTGCTCTGGACCGGCTGTACGGAGCTTGTCCGTGAAATGCTCCGGTTTTATCGGGATACGGCCGATCCCGTCAAGGGAATTGTCCACTGCATGGGGAATTCCTTTCAGCCGGAAAGCTGCATGCAGCCATGCTCGCAGGGACTTTACATCGTCCTGCTGGCAAATTACTGTGCGGCAACCGGCGACCTCGAAACCGGACGCGAATTCTATAATTTCGCAAAATGGATTCTCGATCTCTCAAGATGCAGCGCGCATCCGGACTGCTCTCTTGGGACAGCCATCGGATTCTTCCCCGATTATCCGAATCTGCTTGAACAAAAAGACAGTGACATCAGTCTCATCAACAACTCCCTCTACCTTCAGGCTTTGAAGTCCATTGCAATGCTCGAGCAGGCTCTTGGAATGGAATCAGACGCAAGGGAACACCTTCATGCAGCGGAACAGATTCAAAAAGATATGGAAACCATCCTCTGGGACAACGATATCGGCTACTGGTGCGATTCCGCCGACGGGACAACGCTGCATCCGCGTCCCTATTATCCGCTCTACGGACAACTCTATGCGTCTCCGTTCGGCGATGATCCCCATGCGGAAAACCGTCACAGGATTGCGGAATTTCTGAAACAGAACTTCCGTTTCGATCACGGACTCTACATGTTCCCCCCGAACAACGCAGCCTTTATGGTCGACGGCAATCAGCTTGGAGCCTACTATCCCCCTGTCGACCGCTATTACTGGAATATGATGAACCGTTCCGGCGATACGGAATCCGCTGCCTATTTTCACAGGATTGTCGAATATTTCTGGCAGTTCCACGCCTATCCAGAAGGACTGACCCATGAAACCGAAAACATTGACCCGACCATCGACAACCCCGGCTGCAAACAGGCATTTTCCATGAAAGGATGGTTCTGTGATGCTCTGGAGCTTCACCTCGGACTCAAAGTCTATATGGACGGTTTCACATTGAACCCGCTGAAAAACAGCAAACCGTTCCGAGTGAAAAATCTTATCCTGCGCGGAAAAAAACTGACGCTGGAACGCCTCAAAGACGGTTCCGTCCTGCTGAACGGCAAACCTGCTCCAGACGGTAAAATCACATGGGAAAAATTCTTCCAGTTCTGACCGGAAAGCGCTGAAAAAAATTTGACCTGCTTTTTTCCGGAAAATCTTGCCGTCCCCCTCTTGACTTTTCATATTTTTCTGGTATAATTTACAGGTAAAAGATTATTCTTTCATTCTGATTCAGGAAAATCATGAGAAAAGAGAAGTTCAAAGATATTTTCGAGGATCTGCACCGGAAAATTACCGGAGGAGAGCTTGTAGCAGGGAGTCAGCTGCCATCGCTTCCACTGCTGGCGGAACAATATGCGACCAGCCGCCCCACGATCCGAAAAGCGTTGCAGCTTCTTGAAAAGGAAGGACTTGTCACCTGCCGAAACGGAATCGGTGTTACGGTTTCCGATCCCTTGAATCGCTCAATGGCGTCCGGGAGGAAACGTCTTGAAATTGCCGCGGATCTGTTTCCCGGGGAAAGCAATTATTTCAATTATATAACGCCCATTCTGAACGGGCTTTCCAAGGCGAGTGAAAAACTGGGATTCACCCTGCGCCTGCTTCAGAGATCGGAAATTGAACTCTGGAAAGAACCGGACGACTTGCCGGACGGACTCATTTTCCATGCTCTCCCCGAACAGAATCTGTCGCGGCATCTTATAGAAATTGCCACAGAGAATGCAGTACCGCTGATCCTGCTCAATCGAAATATGGAACATCCGGGAATCGGCACACTGACTGTAGATTACCGGCAGGAGACCCGCCGTGCCGTTTCCTGCATGATCCGGAACGGAGCAAAACGCATTGTTCTCTATAAAAATCCCGGCTGTCTGGAAAATGCTCTCCATCTCCGGGTGCTGGGCTGGCGGGACGCCTATCTCGAAAACGCCCTTCCCGTCCCGGAAGAACTCTGCATCACAGCGTCCTGCTATGAGGAAGCCAATCATCATCTCTCCGCCATTCTGAAACGGGAACGGCCGGATATGATCTTCATAACAAACGGAACCTGTTTTTATCAGGTCTGCATTACGCTGGCAGGTCACAACTTTTCCGTTCCGGACGATATCGCACTGCTCTGTTTCGACGACATCGGCGCTCTTCAGGAAGAGCTCGGCATTCCCGCAAGTTACATCCGAATGCCGCTGGAACGCATGGTTTTTGAAGCGGCGGAGAGCATCATCTCCATAAAGAACAATCCTAAAGCCGCTCTTCCGCGGAAACTCTTCCATGCGGAACTGATTGTGAAGGGATGTCGATATTTACTACAGAACTGAGAGGGAAAAATGAGAGAGAAATTTTTTACATTGATTGAACTTCTCGTTGTTGTTGCAATCCTTGCCATTCTGATCGCTCTTCTGCTCCCAGGCCTTCAGAAAGCGAGGCAGTCCGCGCAGGGGGTTGCCTGCCTGAACAATCTGAGTCAGATCGGCAAGGCATCCGCCTCGTACAGCGGCGACAACAACGACTGGATCGTTCCCGGCATCACCAACTGGGGCGATAATTCCACCAAATACTGGTATGCAAAACTCTCCGGCAGTAAAAACATCACTCCGGGATACGGAACCATTTATGCGACAAAAAAAACGGGAAGTTCGGAAACCCCGGTTCACAAAGGAACCTTCATCTGCGACACCGACATCCGGAAACTGACCGGTGACAAAAACACCGGATTCGCCTACTCCATGTTCGGCGGCAACTGGTGCCTGATGGGGGATTTCACATCCACCTCGAAATGGCGTGCATTCCTGCATAAGACCAGTGCCATGCGCACTCCCTCCGCCGTCATCGTGGCAGGCGACAGCAATCAGGTGCAGAACGGTCTGCTGGATGAACCGACTGAATTCAGTTTCCGTCACGGAGGCATGGATATGCGCTCCACAGTGGAAACACTGAATTCTCCGGTTCTCTCCCGGGGACGCGCACAGATTGTCTTTGGCGATGGACACGCGGGGAGTCTTTCCTATGCGGCATTTCTCGTCCGCAGACTTGCGGAAGGAGATCGTTCCATTTATTTCCCCGGAGGGAACGCAAGTTACGATCCTCTCATGTTCGGTTTCCGCTTCGACAGCGGCACCGCGCCCGCGCTCTGACAGAAAGGGGTCCCCGATGTTCCTCTACGATGTTCATGTCCATACAAGTGAAACGAGCAAATGCTCTCCCCAGACTGCTGCCGAAATGGTGGAGGAATATCATGAGAAAGGTTATACGGGAATTATCATAACCGATCATTTCCTGAACGGGAACACACGTGTTCCCGACGGTCTGCCCTGGAAGGAACGCATCCGTCTTTTCTGTCTCGGATACGAGCATGCGGCAGAACGGGGAAAACAGATCGGACTGGATGTCTTCTTCGGGTGGGAAGCCAGTTTTCAAGGCAACGATTTCCTGACCTATGGACTGGACCGGCAATGGCTGGAGAATCATCCGGATTTGCTGTCACTCTCGTTGGAGGAGTATCTGAAATTTGTACGCAAAGAGGGCGGAACCGTTGTTCATGCGCATCCCTTTCGGCAGGCGGCATATATCCCGTTCATCCGTCTCAATCCGGAGCTGGTGGACGAGGTGGAAGTCCGCAATCACAACCGTCCCGATGCGGAAAACTGCCGGAATTGCTGGTATGCTGAAACATTTGATCTGCCTCGGACCGCGGGTTCGGATGCCCATAAGTGTTCCCAGATTCCACCGCGGGTTCTCGGTTCGGAAACGCGATGGGAACGCGTTGCGGATTATACGGAGGCTCTGCGCCGACGCACATTGATCATTTTTTAATATCATAAACAGGGAGATGGAGTGATGAACCGAATTGCAAGTGCCGTTTTACCGGGACTTCTGGCATTCGCCGTCATAGCACAGAACGCGGAACTGCCCGGAGAACGCATTCTCCGCATGAAACCGGAGGAGCTGCGGAAACAGGCTTCGGATGAAGCTATGAAAAAATGGAAAAAACCACTGACAGACGCCGAATTTTCCAAACTTGCAGACCAGGCGGAACGACGGTACGGATTTGGGACGGATGCGGAGATCATTTCGGACTTTCCTGTCTCCATTGCGCCGTATGCACGGTTGCGGGATACACCCCGTCCGGAGATCAGACCGTGGGCGCACTGGACCGGACATTTCACACAGGATCAGCTCGACAGTTATCACGCGCTCATCTCCTACTGTCCGTTCTGCGACTCCCGTGCGCTCACGATTCGATTTGACCCGAAGAATCCTGAACACGCACAGACCTCCTGCTGCAAAAAGGACCTGTATCGAAAACATGCCCCTGCGGGATATGAGCTTGCGCCTGATTCGTTTGCCGTCATCCGCTATCTGGATGATTCACTCCGGAAAATTCCCTGCAAGCTCTACAAGGATGCAAAAGGACGCATCTGGCAGTTGTTTGTCGCGAATCTCTTCAACAGGCGCGACTGGAGCGAGTACACCCGCACGCTCGGACATCTCTCAACGCTCTACCTGCGCACAGGGAATCCGCTGTATCCCTACAAGGCGGCAGTGATTCTCGACCGGATCGCGGAAACCTATTACGCCCTCCCTCTTGCGTTGAACAATCTCGATCCGGCGGGGAAAGACGGACTCGGACTCTCCCGCGCGGAATGGGAGGCTCTTCCGCGTCCGAACATCTGGGCAAAAATGCCGAAACTCGGCTGGTGGAACCGGAACAATCCCACCTATGCGCGAGGATGGATGGTCCTCGGACGCGAAGGAGCCGCCGTCTATGAATACGCTCTTCTCCGTCATCACCCGGCATTCCGCTATTATTCCAGAAAGAAATACGGCGATCCCGGGAAAATTGACAAACTCGTTCGGACAAAACTGGCACGGGAGATCAATCTCGGCTACACATCCATCTGCATGAACGGACTCATCCAGAACTATCAGGCGGCAAATTCGGCGCACATGCTTGCCAGCGCAATGATCGGAGGCGACAAACTCCTTCTGGAATTTGCCGCGGCAAATCACGACTGCATCGTTTACAATCATCATTATGCAGACGGCATCAACGGCGAGGGATCGGTCGGCTACCAGGGGATGCTCCGCCGGCAGTTCTATCCGTACATGCTGGAAAAGAACGGCTGGCAGACTATCGATCCCGGATTCCTTGCGAAGAATCCGTTTTTCCAGACGGCGGCGCGAGAATCCGGAAAGCAGATTACGGCACGCGGACTTCTCTTTGAACACGGCGATCTTTATGAAATGATCCATGAGACACCGAACGACCGCTATCTCGGGAATCTGGATACAGCGGAAAAACCGAAGAAATCGAACCTGCCCAGCCAGATCTGGCCCTCCTGGGGCGTGGGAGTAATCCGGGTGGGCGCTCCGGGAGAACGGCTCGAAACGATCCTGAACTTCTCCCGGCCGAGCGGACACGGCGGACTCATGATGGGACTCGCAGGCTGGTTCGACGGAATTCCCGTCCTCCGCCCTCATGGCTATGCTCCGCCCTGGGGCAACGCGTCCCGGAAAACAGTCGAAGATATCAACGCTCTGAACTTCCCGCGCAAGGCCGTTTATGTTCCGCAGGAAAAACCGAGCGTGCATGAATCATGGAACCGGCTGCTGGCGCAGTCGGCGATCGGTCAGAATACGGTCACGGTCGATGAGATTGCCTCCGTCAAGCGCGGACTGAGTGAACCGCTGTTCTTCAAAGGCGGAGAGCCGGCCTCTTCGCCGGATTCCAAATTCCAGATTCTGGAAGTAAACACTCTCGGAGAATTCCGGAAAATGGGAGTAAACAGCGTCACGAAATACCGCCGCGCACTGATCGGAGTCGAAACGCCGTCCGGACGGGCGTATGCACTTGACATCATTCCGCTGAAAGGCGGAAAAACGCAGACCGTCTGGTATTCTGTCTGGGGCGACCGCATCGCACAGAACGGACTCGGAGAAGCGCAAAAAAAACGAAATCTCACGAAAGCGCTCTTCCACGGAACACCTCCTGTCCGCAGCAGATTCTTCTCTCCGGCAATTCTCTACAAATGGGTCTACGGAATCTACGATCATGTGACAAATGTCGAGATGCGTCCAGCAGGAGTTCAGCCGTGGACAGTGGATTATAAAACCGATTATTACGCCTATTTCCGCGACAGCAGCGGCAAAGAGTACGGCAGACCGCGTCCGGGATTCGGGATTGTCAATTTCCGCATTGCGGGTGCTCCGGCGGAACCGTGTGCTGTCTGGCAGGCGAAATCACCGTGGTCGCCGCTCTCCGCGACTCAGCGAACGCGCTCCGGAACGCTGATTCAAAACAATACCATCACATTTGACGAAGCGTTCGACGTCCTCGCCCTCCGGAGAACTTCGGGAAACGGGCAACTCCTCAATTCCTGTTTTGTGACTCTTCTGGAAGGACGGCATCCCGGAACATCTCCGGTCGTCTCTTCCATGAAGACCGCTGCTTCCGGTTCTGCCCGGGCAGTTGAGCTCACCCTCAGCGAGGGCGGAAAAGACCTCGTTTTTTATCAGGAAACAAATACTCTCCGGAAACTTGCCGGAATCGAAACCGATGCACGCTTCGCGCTGGTGCGATTCAACAAGGCTGGCAGGATCAGCCGTCTTGACATGGCACAAGGGACCGTTCTCCGGGCAGATGACCGGGAACTGCGTTCGCCCTCTTCAGAGGATACGGGAACAATCGTCGGAATCACCGGCGATCTCACGGGAGCTCCGGAAAAATCGGAACTGCGTATTCGTCCGGACAAGCCATGGAACACCGCCGCTGCTGCCGGCAGAATGCTGATTCTCCATCAGACCCGCAAGGGCAGTTTCGAAAACAGGGAGGGATATCACGTGAAAAATGCGGAACTCCTGGCGGATGGAACCGTCAAAGTTGCCCTGCGCGGTCCGGCCCCGTTCATCATCGGCTACCATCAGGCATTTTTTGTGGACGGGAAACTCAAGGTAAACCGTCCAATCCAGAAGTTCGATGGACTGAACTACTATCCCGGAATTCAAGTGACATTCCCGCGCATCGGACGAACCTTCACCGTACGAAACACCTCTCTGAACTCCATGGAAACCGACACCGATCTGCAGAAGGCTGGTGTCCGCGATGGTGACTGGTTTTATTTCCATGCTGTCGTCCCGGGCCAGAAAGTTTCCATTCCGCGTTTTACCTCCCGAAGTTTCGCGGAATAAAAATCTCCACAGAATACCAAGCGAGAGGAATGCGAAAGGAAAAGAACCGCTTTTCAAAGCGATTTGCTCCTCTGCATTCCTTTTTTCCTGAATTCTTTATCCGTTTTCCTATTCAAGCAAAGACTCCCGGGACCTCACCTGGAGCAGGTATGGATGAAATGCGTCAGTGTTGTTTTCTCTGAAAATCAAAAAAAAAAGATTTTATCCATTGACATTTTTCTTCTTTTATGTTATAATTAATAAAGAAATTATATAACAAACAGTATAACAAAAAAATCATGGAAACGAAACAGAGACGTATTGTGGAGGAACTGCTGAACGAGATTGCATCCGGACGGCACGGTTCGTTCGGCACCCCCTTTATGACCACCCGTGCTCTGGCTGCATACAAAAAAATTTCACTGAAGACGGCATTTTCCATACTGAACACGCTCCGGGAAACGGGAGTGGTTGAAAAATCCGGGAAACGATATCTGATTCACAATGCGGTTCCTGTCCGGGCGAATGCCTCCGGAAAGCGTCTTCTGATCGGTCTTGTGGTAACATCTCTGGACAGTCCTTACTTTGCACGCCTGGCACAATATGCCGAGGAATTCGCACATTCGATCGGGGCGGGACTTCTGATTGCTTCAAGCAATTACGATTTTTCCATTGAACGGGAACGCCTGGAGATGTTCTGCCAGCAGGGAGCATCCGGGCTACTGGTATGTCCGTGGGCAAATGAGGAGGAGGAAGCATTTTACCGAACTCTTCCCCTTCCGTATGTCATGATCGGCCGCCGCTTGAAAACGCTCAAAGCGGATACGGTTCTTGTGAACAACCAGTCTGCAGCACAGAAAATGGCTTTGCATCTGGCAGAGCAAGGATATCGAGAGTTTGCCTATATCGGTCAGGCAGGCAGCCCGCAGGACCCCCGCCTCTCCGGTTTTCGTTTCGGACTGATGGAGTGCGGCTGCTCCCTGCCGGAAACCAATCTCTTCCGGATCAACGCCGGCGATTCGGAAGCTCTGAATGCAGGAATCGAACAACTGCTGAACAACAGGAAATCACCGCTTGGCTTGTTCTGTTATCACGATCTGTTTGCATCGGCGGCGGTCAGCGCGTGCCTTCGGCGGGGAGTCAGAATTCCGGAGGAGATCGGAATCGCCGGATTTGACGATCTGCCGATTGCAGCGGAACTGTTTCCTCCGTTGACCTCGGTTCGTTATCCGCTGAAGGATATGGCGCGGATCGCCTGCGAAACCCTGTTTGCCCGGATCAATCTCGGATCAGGAAAAAAAGACGGAATCTGCCGTTATCTGGATTCCGAACTGGTCTTACGGGAATCAACCGCACTTCCCGGAAACCGGTGACAGACCATCCATCTTCATATTGAATTAATCGAATTTTAAGTTGTCATAATTAAAAGAATAAAAGGAGTTTTCGATGGCAATCACACAAACAGCGGTCAGCTATTACGGACTGAACTATGTGGAACACGCGGAACAGGATTTCCGCGAGATACGGGAACATGGATGCACAACAGTGATTCTGGCGGTGACAGAATTCGATTTTGACTTCTGGCGCCCGAACATTCCGGACATCATTGACAAAGCTCATGAACTCGGTCTGCGCGTTCTGATCGATCCATGGGGGAATGGCAAATATTTCGGTGGAGAGCAGATCAGCAAATTTTTGCAGGACAATGTCGAGAATCGACAGGTTTCCGCGCTTACAGGAGAAAAACTCCCGTATGCCTGCTTCAATACAAACAGCTATCGAGACTACTTCCGCCATTTCTGTGTGACACTGGCGCATGAAACCGATGCCGACGGCTTCTTCTGGGACGAACCGCACTATGCCTTCCCGAAAGGAATCGCTTCCATCACCGGCGGAGTTGCAGATGACTGGACCTGTTTTTGTCCAGTCTGCCGGAAACGTTTTGAGGACTATTACGGCTATGAAATGCCGCGTTATCTGACCAATGATGTCAAACAGTTCCGGTGGCGAGAGGCGCTTGTCGTGCTTGCTGAAACATCGAAGGCTCTCAAGGAGATCAAGGCGGAACTGGAGATCACCTGCTGCGTTCATGCTACGCAGAATGGATACTATGTCTCTGAATACCGGGGATACGACAACTGGGACATGGTGGCAGCATGCCCGTATTTCGATGTGTTCTCCACGACAATCGTCAACTGGGCACTGCCGGAGGAGTTTTACCGCGAGATCACCGAACGAACGGTCGCAGTCGCAAAAAAATACGACAAGAAATCCGAACGCTGGCTCATGGGGTATTACAGGCAACCGAAAGAATGGTCTCAAGTCGCGAAGTGGGTGGACATTGCGGAGGCTTCCGGCGTGGACCGCATTGCCGCCTGGACCTACCGGGGTGGTTATGGAACGGTTGTCGGTGCACCGGATGCGCTCAAGCTCTGGGATGTCATCGGAGAAAACTACAAACGGGTCCTTGCCCATGAAAACAACCAATAAGGAGAAGACCGTATGCTGAATGATTTCGGATATCTGGAAAAAATCATCACCAACCTGGAAAAAGTCAAACGGGAACAGGGGGAACACATTCACAAGGCGGCATCGCTGATGGCGGATGCCATTCAGAATGACAAACTCATTCACGTTTACGCTGGAGGCGGACACACCACGCTGGCGATGGGGGAAATGTTTTTCCGAGCCGGGGGACTTGCCAACATCAATCCGCTGATGGAAACAGCGCTCTCCGTCTTCAATCAGGCATTGAAATATCTGGAACTGGAACGGACCGTGAATTTCGGTGCCTCGATCATCCGTTACTACGATCTCCAGGCGGAGGATCTGCTGATCATTTTCCATAACATCGGCATCAATCCGGCGACGATCGACGCGGCGATGGAAGCCAAAAAACGGGGTGCAGTCATCATCGCCGTGGCAAGTTCCTTCTGGCAGAACGGGATGCCAAAGGATCACTTCATTCGCCATCCCTCCGGAAAAAATCTTTTCGATTTCGCCGATGTGTGCATTGACGATTACAATCCCGTCGGAGACGCCGTTGTCCGTGTTCCGGGATTTGACACCCCGATTGCACCGGTCTCCAACGTGGTTGATTTCACGATCGCGCATCTGCTGGAAATCGAAACGGTACGGATCTGCATTGAACGGGGAATCGTTCCGCCGGTCTGGAACAGCGCAAACGCCCCCGGCGGCGATGAAAAGAACAAGACCTGTCTGGAGCGCTACAAATCCAGAATCAAAGCATTGTGAGGAGAATACCATGAATATCGGGAGCATGAACAAAGGACTCCGTCTGCTTCTTGAAAAATATCTTCCGGGAAAACAGGCAGAGCTGGAAGCGGATTCGGGAATCGGCTGCGGCGCAGTCCTGAAACAAGATGGAGACTGTGTCAAACTGCTGCCGTGGCGAATTGAGCGACGCTTCACGGAACTGAAAAATCTGGCAGGAAATGGAACGCTGGAAGCTGTTTCCACCCTCCGGTTCGCTGCAATGAGCGCGGAGGACACTCTACGGAATCTGCTCTACCGGGAACTGGATCTCTGTGAATTTCTCGGTGAATCGAACATCCGGAGTGCGTTTGCAGTCGTTTCCGGCTCCAAAACGGCCAACATTCTGATCAAGCTGGCGGATGGGAAAAGCGTCAGCATCGAGTGCTCCGCCGCACTGCCGGAAAAGACATTGGCGCTGGACCGGCATGAAATCATCGCCCGGCGCGGAATCGCCTGCGACCGGGTTGTTGACACGCAGGTGCCGCAGTCTTCGATCTATCTTTTCCGGTCAAAGGAAGAAACTCGATTCACAGATGTCGACACGGAGCTGTATGGACTTGAAAACCGGGAAATCTGGATTGTCCGAGCGGCGTTCGCCGTTGTCAAAACGCCGGGCCTTGCCGCGGAATGGAATCGTACGGCGGGCTTTCTCCGCCGGAATGTAGACACCATTCTGACCACAGCGAAAACTGGAAAACCGATATTTTTTCAGGAGAATTACGCATGAAACCAGTCAGAATTGCCATGGTGTCGCTGACCCACGGACACACAAGAAAATACTACCAGACTCTCCGCGACAATGCAAAGCTCGACTGGGTGGCCTCCTGTGCGGCGGACCGGCGCGCGAAAGAGGTATATGAACTTTACAACACCGGAGTTCCCTGTTATTCCAGTATGAAGGAGATGTTCGAAAAACATCCTGAGATTGAAGCGGTTGTTCTTGCATCTGCCAATGACCGGCATCTGGAAGAAATGCGGGAATGCGCCCGGCGTGGAATCCATATTCTCTCCATGAAGATTCCGACTTTCGATATGGAAGAATACGATGAAATGATCCGTCTGGTGGAGCGCGCCGGAATCGTCTGCCAGATTGAACTGGAAATGCACTACAATCCGGTTGTCCGCCGATTGAAGGAACTGATTGCCTCCGGTGCAGTGGGAAGGCTCCAGTCAATGCAGGCAACGAATATTACGCTGTCACCGGTCTGGGCGTTTCCATGGCAGGGGGTCCCCGAAGCCAGCTATGGCCGACGCATCCCGCTGAAAGAGAACGATTCGCGATTCCGCGGCGGCGCACTCTGCGATCATCCCCATATCTTCGACTTGATCCGCCATCTGACCGGGTCCGACTTCGAGAGCGTCTACTCCGTAGTCGCCCCCAACCTCCGTCCGGAACTGGAGGTGGAGGACATGATTCTCTGCAACGGCACCATGAAAAACGGTGTAATCTTCCTGTTCGATCCCTCCTGGTCGCGCATGGAGGAACGCCTGAAAGTTCCCGCGCCCGGATGGGAAGTCTTCCCGAAACGGATGCAGGTGGATGTGACAATCATCGGAGAGGAGGGAACGATCGTCTGCGACTGCTTCGGTCCGAACGTCTATCACAACGGGGCACCGAACGACCGATATACCGTACAGTACACCTACTTCGATGAATGGATCGGACTCGTCGACGAATTTGTGGACTGTATCCGGAATCAAAAAATTCCGAATATCAACTTGAAATGGCACCGGCAGACGATAGAGTGTATGAATGCCTGCTACGAGAGTATCCGAAGCGGACTGCCCGTAAAACTTGTTGAACCCAGAGAGAGGTTGAAATGATTGGAATTTCCAGAGAACAATATCTGACCGAATCGACCATGCCATCCGTCCGGGAACTTTCGCTGCGCAAAGGGATGTTCCGCATTGTGGATGGTGCCCGCTTTGTTCTGCGTGGAGCGCTGGATGCGGCATCCTCCGGAGAAACCGCCAGGAAACGAATCCGGCAATTTTGGAACTGCGAAGGGAATCTCACCATCCTTCCGGAAGCGGCGTCGCTGGGAGCAGAGGAATATTTTGTGGACGTCTCCCCGGAACGCATTGAAATCCGAGCAGACACAGCCGCCGCTCTCAGATATGCCTTTTCCACACTCCGGCAATTGTCGGAATCCGAACGGGGAGTCCTGAAAAGTTCCCGTTTTCAGATTTCCTGTCTGAACGCACACGATTTTCCCGCACTCAAATTCCGTGGAATCCACCTCTGCTGGTTCCCGGAAAGTTCTGAAACCGATCTGGAAAAATGGATTCGAATGGCGGCATACTGTAAATTCAATTATGCCGTACTGGAACCGTGGGGCGTGTTTCCGTACCAATCCCATCCGGAGTTCGGCTGGGAAACCAAAAAGGTTCCACTGGAGACCTTCCGCAGACTGGTGACTTTAGGAAAGGAACTCGGAATCCGCCTGATCCCGCAGCTCAACCTGTTCGGTCACGCCGCGATGTCCCGCTGCGGAACAGGGAAACACGCCGTTCTGAACCGACATCCTGAATTTGCTCCGCTCTTCGAACCAGACGGCTGGACCTGGTGCCTCGCAAATCCCGAAACAGGAAAGGTCCTGACGGATCTCTGTCTGGAGATTCATGAGGCATTCGACTCGCCGGAATTCTTCCATATCGGCTGCGATGAGGCGTACAATGCCGGAACCTGCTCCCTTTGCGCTCAATCGGATTATCCCCGACTTTTTGCCGATCATATCCGCTGTTTTCACGATCTGTTCCGGAACCGCGGAACCAGAATCCTGATGTGGCACGACATGCTTCTCGACCGGGCAGATTCCCGATGGAACGGCTTCATCTGCTGCGGCACAAAACTCCTGAGCAACCTCTATGCGACACTCCCGAAAGACATCGTGATCTGCGACTGGCAGTATGACTGGGCTCACGGCCCGAATGCTCCCGATCGCGACAACTGGATCACTTCGGAATTCTTCCAGAACGCCGGATTCGATACGCTGACCTGTCCATGGAAGGAACATGAACAGATTCTCAGCGTCGGACGCCATGCCGCAAAACATGGTCAGTTCGGTCTACTCCAGACCGTCTGGCATAAGGATCATGACAACACCTTTCAATTTTTTGCGCCCGGAAGTACCGCCGCATGGAATCCGGAATCCTCAGTCACCGCAACCTGTATTCAGGAGTGCTTCAACCGTTACCTGCGCGATGTCACTCATGATATGAACCTGACGGAATATGCCGATTTCGGTCATCACACCCATCAGGTAAATCCGGTCTCGCATCAGATGTAAAAACAGAATCAAGCCAGCCAGGGCATTCCCCCTGGCAAAACGAACACGGATTCCGGAAGAATCCGGGCGCAGCACCACGGCCGCAAAGAGCAAGTGAAAATGTTCGAACGGCGTGGAAAAATCTTTCCGATTCCAGTTGATTCTGCCGGAGGATTCCCCTCCTCCGGCACATTCGGAATTACTCTTTTGCCCATTCAAAAACCAGCGGAAGACGAATCCGCGGGTCGCGGTTGGGCATGATGCCGTCCAGAGCAAGGAACGGCGCAAAAATACTTCCAAGCGACATCTCCGGCGGAAAGGCGGTGTAACGGTAAAAAAGGGAACCGTCGTCTCCAAGCAGATCCCTTCCCTCCAGACGCACCCCGAGCCAGAAGGGAGTTTCAATGCCCCGCATCAGGATTCCCCGTTCCAGCGGAGTTTTCCAGGAAGGAAGGCGGGCGCTGAACAACACGGCATTTTTCCGTGCGGTCGGGTAATCCGCCAGAACCGGAACCGAAAGATAGAACCTGCCATTGATCTCCGTTGCGAGGGAACGCAGTCCGACGATATCTTTTTCTTTGTACGCGATCAGCGCCCTCAGAGATTTCCGCAGGGAATCCGTTCCCGCGGGGAGAGATTCCAGAAGAGACTTCCATTTTTCAACCGGCCAGGAATCATTCCCGAAAATGAAATGACGCGGAGGAGCCTGCAGAAAACTCCCGAACTCCTGAACTTGCGTATTCACAGCATAAAGTTTATTCCATTTTCTGCCTTCCAATCCCTCCAGCGACTCCAACGGATTCTCCGAACAGTTGATCTCCCGCAGCGAAGAGAGGCGACTCAACGGTTTCAGCGATACAAGCCGATTGTTGGAAACCGAAAGCGTTCGTAAATTCGTACATTTCTTCAAGGGTTCCAGCGAATCAACGTTATTGTAGTCCAGATAAAGACGGTTCAATTTCACAAACGCGGAACAGGCATCAAGCTTGGTAATCTCATTGTGAATCAGCATCAGGCGCTGAAGTCCCGGAGAGAATTTCAGGGGAGCGATTGAAGAGATCCGATTGAAATTCAGATCCAGCTTTGTCAGCGGCATCCCCGTCAGCGGCGAAAGATCCGCGATCCGGTTCCCCGAAGCAATGAGAACAAACAGTTTTTTGCCCCGGAGAGGTTCCAGAGAAACGACCCGATTCTCCGCAATGTTCAATTCTGACAACGGCATCTCCGATAGCGGAGAAAGCGACTCCACCCGGTTGCCGCCGACGTCCAATCGTTTCAGCGGCATGGACTTCAGAGCAGAAAGATCACGGATTCCGTTGCGGGAGACATCAAGCGACTCCAGCTTCAAATGGCGCAGGAACTCCAGTGATTCCAGTCCGCAGTTTACGAGCTCCAGCTGTTTCAAAGTCGGCGTTTTCAATTCCGGAAAGAATCGGACAGGTAGCGAATCCAGACGCAGAGAGTGCAGCTTCATCTCCTCCAGCGGAGAAAAATCGGAAACAGCACAGCGGATCAGAGACAATTTCCGGATTTTCATTTTGCGGAGAGAATCCAGATTCCGGATTCCGGCATCCGACAACACCAGCGTCGACAGAGGCATATCGCGCAGAACGGAAAGATCGTCAATCATTGCCCCGGAAGCCGTCAGGGCAAACCCTTCCGGTTCAATGCCGATGGAAAATGAAGCCCCCGGCCAGACCTGCGCCAGACGCATATTCCAGTCCGGGATTCTGCTTTTATAGTTGGCAAGCAGCGTGGAAAGTCGCAAACCTTCAGCAGCAAGCATCCGCCGCTCCGGAGATGATGCGGATTCCTCCGCTTCAATGTAAAGTTCTTTTGCCACGTCATAATTTCCCTTGCGCAACTGACGCGATGCAATGTCAAGCAGATCGACTTTGATCGGAGTCCCGAGCGACATCAGCTTCACGCTGCGCAGCGTCAGCGAGGATTTCGCAAACGACATCACGCACGGTGCGACATCACGCGAAACGACGGACCGCCCGCGAGGATCTCGATAATGAATCAGTTCCCGCCCGTTGAAACTCATTTTCAATGTGGTCCCGCTGTTCTCCGGCAGAAGGATCATATCGAATTTGCAGATCTCGTTTTTCTCAAAATTGATGGAATGATCCGCCAGAACCTCGTGACTGCTTCCCCGCAGAACTGCCATGTACGGATTCTCTCCCGGAATCACGGCAAACAGATATCCGGACTCAAAATTATCATTATTCAAACTCACCATCATCATGCTTCCCTGTTTGAAGTCCTCCCAGGAAAGTTCGATCAGGAGACGCATCTCGCTGGCTGCCAGATTTTCGCGGAAAATCATATTCAGTCCAGCCGGACCGGAGAAGATGCGGATTCCAGCGGGAACGTTCTTCACATAGCGTTTCGCCTGGTTCATGGAGAGGAACGCATCCTTGCCGAGAAAAAATCCCCAGCGGTCATACAGATACACATCGGAAAAGACGTCCTCGAACTTCAATTTCCATTCGCTGGTGGACTCTTTGTGAATCCGTTCCTCCAATCCGGCGATTGTCTGTTCCGCGGCAAGCCGGGCGCGAACCACGGTTCCATAGACCAGTTTTTCCTGCTGACGGTAGTACAAATGCGTCCCGAGAAACGCCGCGGAAATCAGAAAGGTCAGAATCAGGGAACAGACCACGTAAATCTGGACTTTCTTCCGTTTCAGCCAGAGCAGAAGATTGGTAAAAAAACCGGCATCCTCCGCCACTGTCGCATAACCGTTCATGTAGGACACAACATCGGCTTTCAGGTCCGCAACCGAAGCATAGCGGCGGGCAGGATTTCGCTCCATGGCTTTGTAGATCACAAACTCCAGAGCCTGCGGGATATGACGGCCCGCGGCGGCAGACATATGCGGTGGAAGGATGTTGCCATCAAGAACGTTGCGGATCACTTCCTGAGTATTCTCTCCTGCAAACGGTTTCTCCAGGGTGAGCATGGAGTAGAGAATCGTTCCCAGGGAATAGATGTCGGTGCGACGGCCGCGGCGGCTGTTTCGTCCGGCGGCCTGTTCCGGTGCCATGTATTCCGGAGTTCCTTTGACGATGCCGTCCATAGTCATACGAGTTGCTTTCAGAAGAGGAATTTCAGGAGTCTCTTCACCATCCGGCTGTTCCTCATCGATTTTTTTAGCGAGCCCCCAGTCCAGCACAAGCACCTCGCCGTAGTCACCGACCTGAATGTTATCCGGTTTCAAGTCCAGATGAATGATCCCCTTTGAATGCGCAAATGCAATCCCGTCGCAGATCTTGAGAAAAATTTCCAGCAGGGTCCTGAGCGGATATTTCCGTTCATATTCAGGGTCTTTTTCCTTGAGTTTTTTCAGGATGTGCTCCAGCGTGCAGCCATGGACCAGTTTCATGGTGAAGTAGGGCGCGCCGGTCCTGCTTGTACCGATTTCGTGAACGGGAACGATGTTCGGGTGCTCCAGAGAGGCCGTAATCCGTGCCTCATTCAGGAAGCGCTCATAGCTCTCTTCCGAAGAATCTTTCGAAATTGCCATGGCGACTTCACGACAGGCATTGATGTCATCCGACTGGATAACCACTTTCATTCCACCCGCGCCAAGGATATTATGCGCGCGGTATTTCTCCGGAGCGGAAAACAGGGATTTCTGACTCGGAATCTTCTCTGTCATTGCATCCGCTCCGTTTCTTTGCTGCAATCTCCGTACATAACTCTGTTCCACTCCCGCAAACGACATTGTACAATAGCCGTCTCACGGAGAAGATACAAGCGGGAAACGAAAATTATTTCCACCCCACACCCTCATGAACAAAAGAGCGCGGAGAAGAGGAGTTCTTTTCCAAACGCCTTACTCTGCAGACCGGGGAATCAGGTTCCGCTCAATCACGCTCATTTTACGCCATTTGCCCTGACGGAAGCGGAGATAGAACACCGCCGCAACCACAAAGGTGTAAAGCACCAGGACACTCCAGAAAAAAGAAACCGGCGCACGCAGTTTGATCGCGATCAGACTGGGCACAATCCAGACCAGCCATCCGGTCAGAACGCTGCCCCACATTGCGAACGCCGTGTCGCCCGCGCCCTTGATTGCGGACACATAGAGCATCTGAATCCCGTCGAGAAACGTGAATGCGGCAATGAATTTCAGAAAATAACGAGCCATCTCCATTGTTTCGATCTGTCCGGGATCTCCCGCGCGGTAGAAGAGAGCCATCGCCGGATCGGGCCAGAAGGCGAAAAACAGGGTCATGAGTCCCATATACCACATCACGAGAAGACGTGCGTTCACGACTGCTCTGCGTGCGGCAGCTGGCGCTCCGGCTCCGACAGACTGTCCCACCAGAATTGAAACGGTCTGTCCCAGTCCGAGCATCGGAATGAATGCCATCGCGTTCAGGGAAAAAGCGATGGTCGCCGCCTCCTGAATGTGCATATTCTCCAAATCGCTTCCGCCCACGTTCCCCAGCAGGACAATGAAAATGTTGAAGGAGGAAATCTCAATCAGGAGCTGGATTCCGTTCGGAGTTCCGTAACGGATCAGCCGTTTCCAGAGCTCCCATTCGAATTTCGGCGGCCAGGTCGCATAGCGCCGACGGTTTTCCTGCCGGAAGAACAAAAACAGAAACAAGCTCAGCCCGATCAATCCAGAAAGCAGCGTTCCATAGGCGGCGCCCCGAATTCCGAGTTCCGGCGCCCCCCAGTTGCCGTAAATGAACATATAGTTCAAAGGGATATTGCTGGAAACCATGATAAAGTTGATTATCATGACTGCCAGAGTCTTTCCCCTTCCGCTCCAGAATGCGCTGAACGCGCCGATGCAGAGCGGAATCCATGCACCCAGAGCAAGCACCCGGAAATAGATGCACTCCTGCCGATAGACATTCTCCGCATGGTTGAACAGCTTCAGCAGAGAGTCTCCCCAGAACCAGCCGCTGGCGAGAAGAAGTCCGCCGACGAGGGCTACCCCCGCCGCCTGCCAGATGGACACACCCACCCGCTTCTCCGCCCCTGCCCCCGTATACTGCGCAACAAATGTGTTCGCATACCCGACGATCCCTACAAAAATGCAGGAAATGGAAAAACTGGTCATGCCGGCAGGCATCGCCGCGCTGACCGCCTCCGCCGAATACCGTGCAAGCATCACCCTGTCACTGAACAGATTGACCGCATGTCCCGCGGCCGCCATAATCAAAGGAAACGCCACCTGCAGAACATGTTTCATTCCGCAGTTCTTGACCGTATCCAATCGAGTGCTTTGAGAATCCATACCAAAAGACCAGACAAACTCAAATGTTTTGAAGAAAGGAATCAGGAATAACGTGCAACGGAACGGCGCGTATCCATCTCATCCTGTTTTTTCCGGAGAGTTTCCCGCTTATCGCCGAACGTCTTTCCTTTGGCAAGCCCCAGTTCCATCTTGACTCGCCCGTTCTTCAGGTAGAGCTTCAGGGGAACCAGCGCAATGCCGCGCTCCTTGACTTTCTGAGCAATTTTCAGGATCTCTTTCTTGTGGAGGAGCAGGCGCCGCGTTCTCAGCGGCATGTGATTGAACCGGTTACCCTCCGTATACGGGGCAATGTGCATCCCGAAGACGAACACCTGTCCCCTGTCGATTTTTGCGAACGATTCGCCCAGAGATACAGCATGGGCACGGCAACTTTTCACTTCCGTGCCCACCAGCTCCAAGCCGGCTTCCATCGAATCGATGATCTCGTAATCATGCCAGGCCTTGCGGTTTCTGGCGAGGGGTTCGTCCCCGCTGAATTTCTCTTTTTTTGCCATTCTGCTTATGCCATGTACTGTTTCGCCTTTGCCTCGAATTCCGCAATCATCGGGTTGTTTGCCGAAGTCAGGGAATCGTTGAAATACGTCAGCAGATCCTTCTGCTGCCTGGTCAGATTGGCCGGAGTTTCGACATGCAGCTTGACCAGCTGATCGCCTTTGCCTCCGCCTTTCAGCGCGGGAAATCCTTTGCCTTTGATCCGCAGGGTAGCGCCGCTCTGCGTGCCTTCCGGAACCTTCATCCGGACTTTCGTTCCTGCCATTGTCGGGACCGTGACGACTCCGCCTGAGACGGCAGTCGCCAGCGTCACCGGCAGTTCGCAGATCAAATTGAGACCATCGCGTTTGAACACCGGATGCGGACGAAGCTGAATGATCACATAGAGATCGCCCTGCGCTCCGCCGTTTGTTCCGGCTTCACCCTCGTGAGCAATCCGGAGCTTGGAACCGTTGTCGACTCCCGCCGGAATGCGAACCTTGAGTTCCCGTTCCACGCGGACACGCCCCTGACCGCCGCAGACTTTGCAGGAGGCCTGCGAAACCTGTCCGCTGCCGCCGCACTGAGGACACGCCTGAGTCATACCGAAAAGACCGGTCTGCACCTGTCCCTGTCCACCGCACTGCGGACAAGTTTTTTTCGGAACAGAGGGATCCGCTCCGCTTCCACCGCAAGCACCACAGGGATCAAGTTTCGCGATTTTGAATGTTTTTTCCGTTCCCGTGAATGCTTCGTCCAGCGAAATCTCAAGGGTATACTGGAGGTTCGCTCCCGGCTGGCCATGCGATCTGCTCCGTCGAGCCCGACCACGTCCGCCAAGCATATCCTCAAAGAAACTTGCGCCGCCCGCGCCGCCCGCGCCGCCGAACATCTGGCTGAACATTTCATACGGATCGCGGAAATTCTGCGCGCCGCCCGCGCCGCCGAATCCGCCGGCGCCACCGGCACCACCCGTTCCGCCGGCACGGAAATAATCGGAACCGAACTGATCGTAATCAGCGCGTTTTTTCGGATCGCTGAGCACTTCGTATGCCTCGGAGACCTTCTTGAATTTCTCCTCTGCCGCTTTGTTACCCGGATTCTTATCGGGATGATACTTTACGGCAAGCTTACGGTATGCCTTCTTGATTTCTTCGGCTGTCGCGGACTTTGTCAGTCCAAGTATTTTATAATAATCTTCGTTTCCTGCCATGTTTTCTATATCCCAGTTTTCTGTTCCGGATTATTCATCCGCTTTCTGCTGCGGCCCGGAACTGACCACAACCATTGCCGGTTTCAGCAGACGCTTCGGCGTCTTGTAACCGAAACTCCACTGGCGGATCACCTTCCCTGCGGGAACGGTATCGGATGCTTCCTGCGAGACTGCCTCGTGCAGATTCGGATCAAAATCTTTTCCAACCGCGTCAATTTTCACGACGCCCAGCTCGGAAAACGCCTTGTCGAATTCATTCTGGATCATCTTCATTCCATCCAGGAGCGACTTTAAATTATTCGATGTCGCAGATGCCGCAACCGCCATGGAGAAGTGATCAAACACGTGAAGGAACGGAGTGATGGTATCCATCATCACGTTCAAGCGGAGTGTTTCCATTTCCTTTGCCGTTCTTTTCCGGGTATTGTCCATTTCGGCCACTGCACGAAGATACTTGTCGTCAGCATCCTTGAGTTTCGTCTCCAGTTCCCTGACTTTCGCTTCGCACTCCGCTTCCGGGAAATTGGGAGCGGGCTCCGCCGTCTTTGCGGATTCCGTCTGTTCGGGTTTCCGCTCCCCGTTTTTCTCTTCGGGAGCGCGGCGGGGCGGCTGCGCCTTTGCGTTCATTTTCTCATCTTTTCCGGCTGTCTTCGCTGATTTTTCTTTTTCTGCGGATGCCATTTCCTCACCGTTTTTCCGTTTCAAATTTTCGGCGTCTCTGCCGTTCTGTTTTTCATTTGTCATATTCAGACCTCTAATTTAGCGTTTCAAACCGATTTTTCAATCGGCAAAAAGGGGAAAATCCTCTTTGCGGGATTTGTTTCCGCCTCCCGCAAAGAAAATGGGGTTATCCTTTCACGACGTCGAACTTGAGGCTTCCTTTTGCGGCATCGATCTTCAGGGTCGATCCCTCGGCGAGTTCCCCGCCGACGATCAGCTTGGAGACAGGCGTCTCGATTTCCCTGACGATCACCCGTTTCAGCGGACGCGCTCCGTAAAGCGGATCGTATCCTTCTTTCGCCAGCAGACTCTTTGCCGCCTTTCCGAGTTCGATTTTGATGCCGAGCCCTTCCATACGCGCACCGAGATTCTTCATCTGGATTTCCAGTATTTTTTCGATGTCCTTCAGAGTCAGGGCATGGAACATCAGCGTCTCGTCGATCCGGTTGAGAAATTCCGGGCGGAAGTTCTGCTTCATCAGTTCCATAACCTGTTCCCGGACCTTTGCGCTGTCCAGTTCGCCTTTCGCTGCGGCATCCAGCAGGATATCGCTTCCGAGGTTCGATGTCATAATAATGATCGTATTTTTGAAATCGACTCTCCTTCCACGCGAATCGGTCAAAGCGCCGTCGTCGAGAATCTGGAGGAAGATGTTGAATACGTCGTGATGCGCCTTTTCGATCTCGTCGAAGAGGATCACGGAGTACGGGCGCCGACGGACGGCTTCCGTGAGCTGTCCGCCCTCGTCATACCCGACATATCCCGGAGGCGCGCCGACAAGACGCGACACGCTGTGTTTCTCCATATATTCCGACATATCAATCCGGATCATCGCGCGCTCATCGTCAAAGAGATCCTCTGCGAGAGCCTTTGCCAGCTCAGTCTTGCCGACACCGGTCGGTCCCAGGAAGATGAACGATGCAATCGGGCGTTTCGGGTCCTTCAGTCCGGCGCGAGCACGCAGGACAGAGTCGGCGACCGCATCGACCGCCTCATCCTGTCCAACCACACGCTCGTGCAGTTTTTCCGGCAGGGCAAGCAATTTTTCCCGTTCGCCCTGAACCAGCTTGCTGACCGGAATGTGGGTCCAGCGGGAGACGATCTCGGCGATGTCCTCTTCGTCGACCTGCTCTTTCAGCAGACGCTTTTCGGACTGCATCTTGATCTTCTCTTCCACCGCGGCAATCTGTTTCTGGATTCCGGGAATCGTGCCGTGCTGCAGTTTTGCGGCGGTCTCCAGATCATAGGTCCGCTCGGCTTTCGCCAGCTCAGCCTTCGCCAGTTCCAGACTTTCACGCAAGGTGCGGATCTCGGAAATCGAGTTCTTTTCCGCATCCCATTCGCTCTTCAGCGACGCGGACTGCTCCTTGACCTCCGCGAGTTCCTTCTCAATATCCTCGCGACGGGCAATGGACGCCGGATCGGTCTCCTTCTTCAATGCGGCCTGTTCGATCTCCAGACGCATTCTCTTGCGTTCCAGTTCGTCGATCTCAACAGGACAGGAATCGATTTCCGTCCGCAGTTTCGCTGCCGCCTCGTCGATGAGGTCGATTGCCTTGTCGGGCAGGAAGCGGTCCGCGATGTACTTATCGGAAAGCGTCGCGGCGGCAATAATCGCGGAGTCCTTGATCTTCACACCATGATGCACTTCATACCGTTCCTTGAGTCCGCGCAGAATGGAGATCGTATCCTCCACGCTCGGCTGGGGAACCAGAACCGCCTGGAAACGACGCTCCAGAGCAGGATCTTTTTCGATGTATTTGCGATACTCGTCCAGCGTTGTCGCGCCGATGCAATGCAGTTCACCACGCGCCAGCAGAGGTTTCAGCAGGTTGCCTGCGTCCATCGCGCCCTCGCCGCCGGCACCAGCCCCGACGACCGTATGCAGTTCATCAATGAACAGAATGATCTTCCCTTCGGAGGAGGTCACTTCCTTGAGAACCGCCTTCAAACGTTCCTCAAACTCGCCTCTGTATTTCGCACCGGCAATCAGAGCGCCCATGTCAAGGGCCACAAGCTTCTTCTCCTTCAACCCTTCCGGAACGTCGCCGCTCATAATACGGATGGCAAGACCTTCCACGATCGCCGTCTTTCCGACACCGGGCTCTCCAATCAGCACCGGATTGTTCTTCGTTCTCCGGGAAAGAATCTGAATCGCACGACGAATCTCATCATCGCGCCCGATCACCGGATCAAGTTTATTCTGTGCCGCCGCAGCGGTCAGGTCGCGGCCGTATTTTTCGAGAGCCTCGAAAGTAGACTCCGGTGAATCGTTCGTCACACGCTGGTTGCCGCGGACCGCTTTCAGAGCATTCAGCACATTTGCCTCGTTCACGCCGAGATCGGAAAGCAGTTTCGCACATTTCTTATCCACATTCAGCAATGCGAGGAACAGATGCTCCACACTGATGTAGTCATCCTTCATGCGTTCGGCGATATTCTTCGCCTCCACCAGAGTCTGACTGAAGTCACGCGACGTATAGGACTGCTGCGCCCCCGGCCCGCTCACGGACGGAATCGACCGCAGTTCCTGTTCGATCGCCAGACTCAGACGACCATAATCGACATTCATTTTCTTCATCAGGGAAGGGATCAGTCCGCCTTCCTGATCCACCAGAGCCTTCAGCAGGTGAATCGGCCGGATCTCCTGATGACCGTATTCCACTGCAATGTTCTGCGACGCAATCATCGCTTCTCTGGATTTCGTTGTCAGTTTTTCCATATCCATAAATTTTTCTCCTTTTTTTCCTGGCATTAGCATATTCCTTGCCAATCGGGAATTATGCCTGTCCGCATTTTCAGTCCCCCTTCAGCAGAGTACGGTTCAGGCGGAGCCGCCCTCCTCTACGACTCCTATTTGCCTCGACATGTCCCATTCCCCCGCCCAAACTGAGACATTATGACACAGCAGCATTCTCCCCCATTTCAGCGATCTTCCTCCCGGAATGAATGAAAGAGGATTCCCTCCTGATACGCGGATCACACAGCTGGAACAGCGAAGCTCATTTTTCAGTTCCGCCACCAGAAAGGACATCCCCGCTTTCATTCAGAAATGATACAAACGCCTCCCGACAGTTCCGCAGACGAAACACCTGGCCCCGTTCAGAAAACGCTCCCTGACCGGACCTTCCGGAAATCAGAGAAACCCATCCGAAGAAAATGTAGCACGAACAGAATTTTTTACAATTCATTGCGGATGCTGTTTTTCAAAGCATTCCAAAACCACTCCACTTCTTTAAACAAGAAAACCCTGCCGCTGAATGACGGCAGGGTTCTGAAAAATCTACCTGGGAACGCTCTGGAATCAGGCTTCCGGCTCAAAGGAAAGCGTGAATTCCCATTGCCAGGTGGTCCCGGCGGGATGTTCCACATCGTTCGGGGTCCACTTTGCCGGAGGGGCAATATAGAAGGAGAAATCCTTGCCGCCCCATGCGCGGGAATCCATGAAACTGATGGTCTCCTCCTTGGCTCCGGCAAGAGTGAAAACACCCTTCCCTGTGGAAATCGCAATGGATTTTCCATTGAGCTGGAAGGCTTTGTTGTACGACTCGGGAAGGACTTCGAAGCGTTCCTGTCCCATCTTTGTCACGCACTTCGCTCCACGGCCGAACAAGGCCGGCGGCATGGAGAGAACCGATTGAAAAAGAGAGTAATCCGTCAGGAGGGGAACATTCTGCTTGATGAAGTTTTTGACCGTGATCTTGTTCGGAGTCAGCGTCATTTCCATTTTGTAATCGACCGCGTTCTTCAGAACAGTATTTCCGAGTTTTGACTCGGTAGTCACAGTCATCGTGGTTCCTTCGCGTTTGCAGACGGCCTGTCCGGTGTAATCCCACCCCTGGAAAAAGCGGGCGTCATACTTCTTCGCATCCTTCGGCAAATGATAATTGCCATTGATCTGGACCTGGGTGCAGAGCAACTGCCCTTTATACTTCAGATTCATGAGCATTCCATTTTTGGAAATTTCCGCACAGAAGCCGTCGCTGGTGTAGTTTTCCGCAAAGAGAGAGGTTCCGGCGATGAGAACCGCCGCACAAAAAATCGTTTTCCAAGAATTCATCTTCTTACCTCCGTTTTTCCGCCGTCAAGCCGATCAGGCCCACCACGGCATCTCCTTTTGTTTTCAATACAATTGTTTTTATGGGATCGTCGGGATGGGGATTGCTCCAGGAACAGAGGAATACACCCACCACGCCGCTTTTATTCATACCGCTCCAACCGCAAATGGCATGACTCAATTTTTTCGCGGGCCCCCACCAGTCGGTAATGTTGTTGCCTTCGATAATCGGAATCATGGCCATTCTTCCCGAAGCATACTGTACTTCATATTCCCCGACTTGTCCAGCGCCGGAAGCGATCCATGCACCAGAATGTAGAAATAAAAGCCGTTTTACCGGAATTCCGACCTTGATTTCCCGACTTTCCGGACGGAATGGAAGGAGTTTATTTCCCGAAACAACAACACAGGAGCGTCCGCCGTTTTCTTTCGGATTGATAATCTGGAAGGGCACTCCGCCGAAATTCTGTCTGCCGACAGGCATGGGTGACAAGTCGTTGAGGGGCCCCTGATCGGTCCATCCCCCTTTTCCATCTTTTGCAACCTCGTCGGCAAACGCCATATTGGCAGCATCCTTCAGGGAGATGAATTCCGCAGCGGATGCCTTCAAACCTTTGAGCAGGATCTCATATCCGCGGAACGGTGCAGCAGCTTTCCGGGTTGCATCGTTCACAACGGCGGACAGCAGACGGCGGGTCAGAAGCGCGGCACCGGAATCCACACGGAACGTGGAAGTGACCTCCGCCTGCGTCAGAAACACATCGCCTTTCCCGAGTTTCAGGTGGGCAGTGACCATACCGAAATTGTCAGCCCCCCACTGCGTCGTGTCGCCGCCGACCGTCAGCGCGGCTTCTGAAACAGGACGAATGTAGGTCCGGTAAACCGACCAGTCTTTCTGGTTCCAGCAGAAGAATTCCTTCTGAGTCATTCCTTTCAGGACCGGGTGATTGAACTGGAGAATCTCGGAAAACTGACCGGGACCCGCAAGAGAATATTCCAGTTCCGGAAGGAAGGGAATCCGTCCGGAGACCGTCTGGTCAAACACAAGCAGACGTCCGCCGGAGGAAACGAAATCCCGGATTTCATCCGCGCCGTCGCTCACTTTTCCATCGATTGATCCGTTCCCGATGATCAGGACATCATACTTCTGCAGATCCGAAAAGTTCGTAACAGGCGTAAACGGAAGGCCGAACGCTTTCAACACCTTTGTCGAATTGTACGGTTTGAGCCCTCCGAATACAGCGGAAGCATCGTAAAGAGCAATCTTCCGGTCTGTTTTCAAAGGAGAGAAAATTTCCGCACGATTCCGGAGATTCAGTCCGATATCACGGCGGTTGAGTTCTTTTCCATCCGCCAGGAATCGATAGACCAGTCGGAATTCCCCGTTCTCTTTCGGAAGGACAAAGGTGATCGGAATGATGCGTTTTTCGTTGGATTTGATTGGTCCGAGTTTTTCAGTCAAAGCGTTTCCGAAAGAAACTCCGTTCCTCTCGAAACCGAGTTCGAATACGACATTTTTCACATCTCGTTCGGAATTGTTGATCAGGTACGCTTTGGTTGAAACCGATTCGCCGGCAAAGCGGTTGGGGGCGACATAATCCAGAATCACGATCTGCGGCGCACAAACTCTCTGAAGATAGGGATACGCTTCATTTGGCTCGAATTTCAAACGGTCAAACGGATAGGCAGATGCCGGTCCCTTGAAGTAGGGACCTCCCAGAACATTAAAACCATCCAGAGCCGGCCAGAGTTTCCGCTGACTCTCCAGAATCAGCTCCGTATAGACGCCGCGTCCCAGTCCGCGATGATACTTGTAGTTCTTCATTCCCCAGTTTCGTACCCAGTAGAGGGCAAGGAACGCCCTGCCGCGATCCTTCGAATGCCAGTCGTTCAGAACATACAGCGCTTTTTTCCAATCCGGAACGGCAAGTTTTTCCTCCGCCCAGACACCATCCAGGACATCCGGATAATAAAACTCCCCGAATGCAACAGTCTCCCCGTTCACAACCGGAGAGTTTCCTCCGGGAAAATATTTCTTGACCAGCGAGGTGAAGTGTTCCGCAACCGACTCGCAGTACGCAACCGGCATATTATTGATGCTCCCCGTATAATCATGGGTGTCAATATAATCCATTTTTTCCGTTTTGCAGAGTTCCTGGAAATTGCTTCCATCCTTCCAGAAACGCCCGGAAGAAGACGTTATCGGACGCTTCTGACGATCCACCCGGCGATAAAGATCATACAGATGATTCAGCATTCGGGTGGAACGGGCGGAATAATCGCGAAGTTCATTTCCGAAACTGTAGGTGCAAACAGATGGGTGCGAATAATTTCTGTAAATCCGACGCGTTGTTTTTTCAATAAAGTCAGGAAGGAGTTTGCCTGTTTTGTCAGAAGCGCCATCAAACCCCTTCACATCAATTTCATCCGCACGGATCGCGTTTTTCAGGCGAACAGTCGGATAGGCAAGTTCATCTGTAATCAGGAATCCAAGTTCATCCATAAGATCATATCCATTCGGCGGCAGTTCCCTGCTATGGAAGCGAATGTAATTGATGTTCAGATTCTTATATTCCTGCCAATATCTCCGGATGGCATTGCCGGCATTGGTTGTCAGTGCAAACAAATATCCATGCCGCTGAAGCGGATATTGTCCCTGCCAGCAAAGACCTCGCAGCATAATGGGTTTTCCATTTAACACAAAGTTCCCGTCTTTGATGCCGAAGGTACGCATTCCGAAACGCTGAACCCCGGTTACCTCGCCTCTTTGATTCCGGAATTTAACTCCGTAAAGGAACGGAGACTCCGGCGACCAGAGTTTCGCATTCGGGATGGAAGCCTTCCCCGCGACAAAACGCTTTCCCTCTTTCCGATCCATGCGGCCCATCACTGCCGATGCTACGCTTCTACCGCTTTTCCATTCGAAGAGTTCCGCTTTCCAGGAATCGGTATCCGCCGCGTTCTCCGAACCGGAAAGAAAACATTCGAAAGAAACATCCCGGAGATTCTGTTCCGGAGTAACAAGAATCCGATCGCTCCATGCGGCAGGCCTGATATCCAGATGCACCGTTCCGAAAATTCCACACTCGGGAGACCAGATGCCCCACAGGACGGGTTCTCCGGAATGAAACAGTCGAATCGCTATCGTATTTTTTCCCCCTGAGCGGAGGAATTCGGTTACATCATAATCGTACGGATCTCCAGGACCGCAATATTCACCGAAATCCTTCGGCATAATGAAATCATGTTCTCCGACCAGCCGTCCGTTTACCCAGACTTTGAAAACTCCAAGCACCTCATTGAGGCGAAGAATTGCCCGTTCCCCTTTTTTCAGTACAGGAACCTGAAAATCCTTGCGGAACCAGACGACGCCGCCCCAGATCTTCTCCTCTCTTGAGGGAGACGGATTCAAAAAGGGAGAGTGAAGATTGTTCGGAACCAAGTCCCGTCCCCAGTCAGCATCATTGAATTCAGGAAGATGATAGTTCTGTTTTGATCCTTCGTCTGCCGGATTGTTTTTGCGGTCGGAGGAGACCTTTTTCAATTTCCACCAACCGGAAAGCGGAATTCGTTTCAGATGAGGCAGGTAGATATCAGAGTTCGCAAGATCCGGCTGATACTTTTGCAGCTCAGAGGAATCCACTGCACACAGACTTGCACTGCAAAGAATACAAGCCGTATAAAAAATTCCTTTCAAAACCATATCCACGCACCATCTTCTGTGATTGAATTATTGCGCATACCAGTACATTTTCGGGTTGTACTGAGAACTGTTCACAATCCGGGTTGCACTTTCTTTCAGGTTGGCTGCATGACCGTCATAGAAAGAGAAATTGATCGTCCGAAACCCACCATGACGATACGCCAGGTAGGTTTTATAATCCCCGTCGATCACACACCCGCCTACGGGAACCGGCGTATTGGCATATTGCAGCCAGGTTGCCAGATTGGTCGATGCTGCAGAGTAAACACCGACAGCATCCGGAGCCTGCATCGACTCCACAATGAAGGCTTTGGCAGAAGGCGATTTTACCTCTCTGGAAGGCTTGATATAATTCTTGCTGCTCCAGTAATCCCCTTTCTGCGACAGATCTCCGGGAAAATTCTGCAATCCATAGAAAAACGGACCGACAACCCCGGCTTCTGGAGTATTGGGCAGAGCCCGGGGACAAATATATTTAGATTTCCAGTAATGAGAATAGAGAGGCTCGTAATCAGCGTATTTGATGTGAGCAAGATCCAGAAATGTCCGATTCGCACTCCACATGGGATCCGGACGGTTTGCCAGCGGAGCTTCTTTCACAGGCATGAGCCATCCATCAAAACTGTCACAATACATGATTGCCGCGGTTGTCATGGACTTTATCTGATTCAGGCACTGTGTCTGTATAGCCTTTTCCCTTGCATTATTTAACGCGGGCAGAAGAATACCGGCAAGGATTGCAATAATTGCAATAACGACCAGGAGTTCTATCAATGTAAAATTTCTCAGCCTCTTTTTCATAAGAATCCTCCTTTTATTTTATAAATGACCTCGCGGCATTTCTTTTACTGGGCATACCAGTACATTTTCGGATTGTATTGTGAACTGTTCACGATCCGGGTCGCACTTTCCTTCAGGTTGGTTGCATGACCGTCATAGAACGAGAAATTAATCGTCCGCAGTCCTCCATGACGATACGCCAGGTAGGTTTTGTAATCCCCGCCGATGACACACCCGCCTACGGGAACCGGCGTATTGGCATATTGCAGCCAGGTTGCCAGATTGGTCGATGCGACAGAGCAGACCCCGACAGCATCCGGCGCCTGCATCGCCTCCACGATAAAGGCTTTGGCAGAAGGCGACTTCACCTCTCTGGAAGGCCTGATATAATTCTTGCTGCTCCAGTAATCCCCTTTCTGCGACAACTCCCCGGGAAAATTCTGCAATCCATAAAAAAACGGACCGACAACCCCGGCAACCGAGGTATTGGGCAGAGCCCGGGGACAAATATATTTAGATTTCCAGTAATGAGAATAGAGAGGCTCGTAATCCGCGTATTTGATGTGCGCAAGATCCAGAAATGCCCGATTCGCACTCCACATGGGATCCGGACGGTTTGCCAGCGGAGCTTCTTTCACAGGCATGAGCCACCCGTCGAAATTGTCACAGTACATGATCGCCGCGGTGGTCATGGATTTTATCTGATTCAGACATTGAGTCTGTATCGCCTTATCCCGGGCACTGTTCAATGCGGGAAGAAGAATTCCGGCCAGGATCGCAATGATGGCAACGACGACCAGGAGCTCTATCAATGTAAAATTTCTCAGCCTCTTCTTCATAAAAACCTCCTTTTATCTTATGAAAAAAACTGACAGCTCGTCTCTTACTGCGCATACCAGTACATTTTCGGGTTGTATTGTGAACTGTTCACAATCCGGGCCGCACTCTCCTTCAGGTTGGCGGCATGGCCGTCATAGAAAGAGAAATTGATCGTCCGCAGCCCTCCATGACGATATCCCAGGTAAGTTTCATAGACCCCGTCGATAGCGCATCCGGTTGCGGTGGGGACCGGAGTGCTCGCGTATTGCAGCCAGATTTCCAGAGAGGTTGATTCCGCAGTATAAACCCCTCCCCCGTCCGGCGCCTGCAGAGACTCCACAATAAAGGCTTTGGCAGAAGGCGACTTCACCTCTCTGGAAGGCCTGATATAATTCTGACTGCTCCAGAAATCGCCATTCTGCGTCACCTCTCCGGGCAGATTCTGCAGCCCGTAAAAAAACGGACCGACAACCCCATTCTCCGGAAGAACAATTTTCTGAGCATTGGGACAAATGTATTTTACATTCCAGATATGGGAATAAGTCGGTTCATCAACGGAATACTTGATGTGTGCGATATCCAGGAACGCCCGGTTCGCGCTCCACATGGCATCCACCCGGCTGTTCAGCGGTCCTTCTTTGACCGGCATAAGCCATCCATCGTAGTTATCGCAGTAAATGAGCGCCGCGGTTGTCATGGATTTCATCTGTCCCAGACACTGGGTTTGCCGGGCCATATCCCGGGCATTATTCAGAGCAGGCAAAAGAAGCCCCGCCAGGATCGCAATGATGGCAACGACGACCAGGAGCTCTATCAATGTAAAATTTCCATCTCTCTTTTTCATAATTACTTATCCTGTTTTAGTATCATAGGGAGTCTGATTCTTCGACATTCCACCGAAGAAGAACTCTTGTTTAAAGCCGATTTCATCAAACGGACGCCTTCCCCGATCAGCGTTTCGAAAGGCAGTTCATAAATGATCTGATGGAATCCCGGATGCGGCGGCTGAGCCAGAGAACTCTGGACCAGACAGCACCTTTCTGTCAGAGAAGTATCCATTTCGAGCAGAACATCATTCACTTCGTTTTCCGCGAACAAGGTGTTGCAGACAGCATCAACCGGAACTCCGTAAGCGATGACTTTCCTCAACTCGTCCAGACAGGTGAATCTGTCTTTCAGGAACAGATTTTCATTCAACGAAATCCCAGCTTCCCGATAGACTCTGCGAATTCCGTTGAAGGAACGGTCCCAGGGAGAAGTATCCGGCAGCAATACGATGTGTTTCCGTCCTTCTTTGAGCAACTGTCTTCCACACTCTTCTCCCCATGCTTCGAAATCGAACATTGCGGAAGGGATTCCTTCGACATCCCTTTCGAGGATGACAAGAGGCATTCCCTCTTTCTGCAGCCGCTGGGCCACTCCGACCGCTTTTTCCGGGGGTGATTCCCAGAGGAGCCCATCCAGCTGTTCATTGACGATTTCTCTGTAGATAATGTCCGGATCCAGACTTCCGAGAGTCAAAAGATGAACCGTAGCGGGAAGACAGACCAGCTGCTGAAGCATCTGGGCAAGAATCGGAGCCAGATACTTGTCAAAATGAACTCCCATACCATCTCCCATCAGGATACCGATTACCGGAAGTTTTCTGGTCCCTTGAGGAACACTCAGGCGCGGATTTGTAAATGAACCGATGCCGCGTTTCCCGATGATCAAGCCTTCGTTTGTCAGCTCCTTCATAGCCTTGCTGACGGTGGCATGACTTACTCGGAATTGTTTTGCCAGCTCCAGAATCGTTGGAATCTGAACGGATTTTCCATGAGCTTTGTAGATCTGATTGACTACATAGCGCCGGATTTTCATATATTCTGTTACTGCGGCATCCGTCATTTTCGTTCAAAGTAGATATTTATAGAGTTAGTGTATTATTTGTTTATATTATACGATATTTTATAGATTTTGTCAATAGCAAAAAAAAGGAAAAAAAGGAAAAACTCCTTTGAAAATGCTTTGGTGTTTTGTCAGGAAGCAAAAAATTCAAACATGGAACACTTTCTTCAAAAAACAGATTGTTTATGAATATCGCGGTCATCAAATCAATTGTATCGGAGAAAGAGCAAGCTCTCGGGGATAGAAATAGATTCATATGATAGAAAAACGGAAATGGGTTCCATTCCCTTTTCTATGAGCTGGAAAAGTTTTGTGATAGCGGTCTGGAAAAAGAAAGGACGAAAAGTATTTGGTTTTAACGTTCATAAGACTGAATAAATTAGAAAAAACTTTGCTTCTTGATTTGCATAATTGCAAAGACAGATTATATTTAAGGGATTGAGTTGGGCGCTTAGTTCAGCTGGCTAGAACGCTACCTTCACACGGTAGAGGTCGAGAGTTCGAGTCTCCCAGCGCCCACCATTTTCAAAATTCTCCGCCGACCAGTCTTCTGGTCGGTTTTTTCGTTTTGGGGGTAAATTTGAG
>CASEYW010000067.1 GCA_949292215.1 uncultured bacterium | reverse complement strand
TCTTCATATTCTCGTTTTTCTTCTTCTCGTGTTTTTCTGCCAGACTCCAAGAATCTCTGCAATTCCATCTCCAGAAGTTCCCAGAAATTCTGTTCGGAGGTAAGCTGTGAACGCAAGGTGCTGGACCTGATTCGGATGAACCTGATATTTCCCCGCGATCTCGGCGACGGTCAGTTCCCCGCGCAGCGCTTCCAATGCTACACGGCTTTTGAATTTGGAGTCATACGACTTTTTCATAAAACGCCCTCCTTTTCCAAGTTACTTTACGGGCATTTTACACCAAGTCAAGTTGTCCAGTTTTCGGGGTCAACCGCAAATTTATTAGAAAATCCATTTGTATTTTATCGATTTAGCGCTTAATTTGAAAATAGAAGAAAATTTCAGCTATGTTTCGTTGAAAATACAGATGAAGCCAAATTCTGAAACGCGCGATACGGAGGCAGTCATGTCGAATCAAAGCCATAAAACAACAGTTGAACAAACTTTCTAATAATGTTCTAATAGATGCTTATCTTGGATGAAGCATTACAAAATCTCGCGTCGCTTTATGCTGACAAAGCAGCAATTGCAACAGAAGATTACAATAAAATTAGGGATAGGTACAATAAATGCTGTAGATAAATTTCACTAAGGAATTTCTTATCATGCAATTAATTCCAACTTTTTATATATTATCAAATGAGAGTTTAGTGCGATATTATGCTAAGCAAGATGGTTGCGCGCATGTCAAATTACGTCATCGTATTAGAGCGGCCTTAGTGACTATAAATTTTTATATTTCAACTGTATTGTTTTTGCTTTGCATATTGGATTTAATAATGCAAATGAATTTGTTTTTGGCCATTCCGAGCGCAGTGCTAGTTGCTTGCTGCGGAGCATATTTTGCATTTTTGCTTGGCAAAATTCGCAGTCTTTATATATTGTCAATTGCTACGCTGCTCTTAATTGGCATATTTACCTTTAGCGTTGGATTTTGGAGAAACTTATAGTTCTTGCGAGGTCTTCAAAAACAAAATGGTAAATTAAAGTGGAGATTTCTTATGTCATACGGAAACTGTCCGAAAAATTCTCTGAATCAAAAAGACTTTTGTTATGAATTGTGCAAATAGGGGGTCGACCTCTTGATTTTTAGAACGCATGTCCTCTGCAAGTTTATTCTTGCATTATTATTTGATTACAAACATGTTACCTTAATAAAAGATTACAAGATGAATGTATAGCAGAGAAAAATTGACGATCAAAGGTCGAGCTTCTCGACGTGTGTTTCCTCAAAAAAATGCTCTCCGGACCAAAAGACCGGTCTTTTACTCCCCCGGAGAATTTACCGGGAGAGGGTCTGAAACACACCTTCATAAGAGAAAAGTGGAGATTCTCCGCTTTCGGGCAAAACACGAGTTGAGCTCAAAATTACCCCCAAAACGAAAAAACCGACCAGAAGACCGATCGGTGGAGAATCAGGAAAATGGTCGGGATAGCGAGATTTGAACTCGCGACCTTTTGTCCCCCAGACAAACGCGCTAACCAGGCTGCGCTATATCCCGACTTCCTTCTGAATGAAGAATAGTCCTTAATATATCCGATTTTCAGTCAAATGCAAGCTCAGAAACTAAGAATTTATGCTTTTTAAAAGGATGGACTGAAAAAGAAAGGACATCTCTTTCCTTATTGCACTGGATTTATCCCGATAAAAAATAAAATGTACGAACAGAAACTCTTCTGTAATTATGCAGGAAATCACCTTGTGATTCCTGTTTCTAATTGTTTTTTTTCAACTGTAAAAGGATTTTTTGAACTTTCGTTTGGAATTCAGTCTGAATGTAAAGTCCTGTAAAAAGACTCCTCCTTCGCGAATTCTTTTGCAGATGTTATTTGATTTGCGTCGATTCTGGAAACCGTTCCTGAATCTTTTCACGGAAAATTTCCGCAGCCTTGGAAAATATCTGATATTTTTTCCAGACAATGTTCAACCCGGACTCCAGCCTCGGCTCCAGCGGACGGAAGCAGAGTGCTCGGTTCCCTACCGCATCAACCAGACCGTCAAGAGCGAGCGCATAACCAATACCCGATTCCACCATCAATGCTGCATTGTAAATCAGATTATACGTGGCGACAATATTGAGTTTTTCAAAACTTTTTCCAAACCATTCAGCATAAGCATTTTTCACTGTACTTTGACGGATGCTGATCCGCGAACAGATCAACGGCGGATCCAGAAGATCCTGAAGAGTAAGTGCCTTTTTTTCTGCCAGAGGACTGTCCTTCCGCATGACCACTCCCCAGACCTCCCGGACAGGCAGGACGATGGAATCATATTTTGAGATGTCCACCGGCTGAATCAGAAGTCCAAAATCCAGAATTCCTTTGTCAAGGCGTTCCATCACATCCTCGGCATTGCCGCTGTAAAGATTGTAATGGATGTCGGGATATTCGGTGCGGAGTTCCCGGATGGTTTCAGCGATCAGACGCATCGCTTTGGATTCTCCTCCGCCAATATGAACGCTCCCTCCGATGTTTTTCCCCATTGCATTGAAATCTCCTTCAGTACGATTGACAATCTCCAGAATTTCTTCCGCCCGTTTCCGCAGAAAGTGCCCTTCCGGTGTCAACGTGATGGATCGGTTGCTGCGAATGAAAAGTTGTTGTCCGAGCTCCTCTTCAAGATCCTGCAGCTGCCGGGATAACGTCGGCTGGGTTACATGCAGAAATTTCGCCGCCCGAACAATCGTCCCCTCCCGGGCAACCGCAAGAAAATAACGCAACACTCTGATTTCCATCAGCGACCTCCTTGAATTCGGAATCAACATAGCATGAGAATCAATGCCTGTCAAGCATTAATATGTATAATAAATAAGTATTTGTTATTTGATGAAAAACAAATTATAATAGATGCAAGAAAACAGAGTATGCTGAAAAAAACGGTGTCCGGTTTCCGCAATCGGCAGGATGGAACAGCAGAAGGGAAGGGAGGTGGATTGAATGAGAAAATCTTTTGCACGCACCACGGTCAAAAAAGTAAAAAAGCACCGTTTCAGCAGGAGGGCTAAATCACAATGACACAAAACGAGGTGAAGAATGTATAAAATGTTTCTGTTCGGAATCCTGCTTTCCCTTTTCTGTCTGGTCAATCATCTGGAGGCGAATGAAAGAATGAAACCGTTGAATGAAAAAGAAGAGAAGATCGTTGAAATTTCCATGCAGACTGCACGCGGAAATATGCCGGAGCTCAAAATGTCGCTTGCAAGAGGTCTGGATGCCGGACTTCCGGTGAATGAGATCAAGGAAATTCTTGTCCAGCTGTACGCATACTGCGGATTTCCCCGCAGTCTGAATGCACTTGGGAATTTCATGTCGCTGCTGAAGGAACGGGAAACAAAAGGAATCAAAGATACGGCAGGAAGACTTCCGGGACCGCTCCCCGTCGGGAAGAGCATTGATTTTGGAACGGTGAATCAGACAAAGCTCTGCGGAGCTCCGGTCAAAGGAGCACTTTTTGATTTTGCCCCGGCGATTGATGAATATCTCAAGGCGCATCTTTTCGGAGATATTTTCAGTCGGGATAATCTTGACTGGCGGACTCGGGAAATCGCCACGATTGCCGCTCTTGCCGCAATGGAGGGCGTTGACAGTCAGCTTGCTTCCCATATAGCCATCGGCAAGCACAACGGCGTGACTGATGCACAGGTTGCGTGGATTCTCAATCATGTCAGAAGTCATACTTTGAGTGTATTTCCCCGCGGCGGAGAGAACACCGCTTATTCGAAATATTTCAGCGGCAAATCGTATCTTGCTCGCCTGACAGGAGACAAGCGGCTCAATGTGCCGGTTTCCAATGTCACCTTTGAGCCTTCCTGCCGAAACAACTGGCATCGGCATACAGGCGGACAACTTCTGATCGCGGTCGGTGGTGTCGGCTTCTATCAGGAACGCGGAAAGACTGCCCGGAAACTTCTGCCCGGTGATGTGGTCGAGATCCCGCCGGAGGTCGATCACTGGCATGGGGCGGCTCCGGACAAATGGTTCTCTCATCTCGCGATTGAATGTAATCCGGCTACCAACAAGAACACATGGCTTGAACCTGTTTCGGATGCGGATTACAAGAGTGCCACCGGAGGAAAATAACGGCAAGGACTGTAACATTGATTCCTTAATCGAAAAATCAATTGTCCGGATAAGATCAAGTTCAATCAAAAACAGAACCCCACAAACCATTTTGGAGGTAAACATGAAAATGAGAACAATGGCATTGATGATGGCAGCTTCCTTCTTCGGAGCCGGCGGCTGTTCTGGGGAAAATGTGACAACGCAAAAGCTCGAAACGGAACCCGGCAAGGTTCTGGTCGCGTATTATTCATGGAGCGGGAATACCCGTTTTGCAGCGGAACAGATTCAGAAGCTGACCGGCGGCACGCTCTTCGAGATCAGGCCGCGGAAGGCCTATCCATCCGGATACAGCGCCTGCGTTGATCAGGCAAAGAAGGAGTGCCGCGAGGGAGTCAAACCGGAACTCGATTCAAAGGTGGAGAATTTTGCAAAATATGATGTCATCTTTGTCGGTTCCCCGAACTGGTGGAGCACGATGGCGCCGCCGGTGAGAAGTTTTCTGTCCGACTATGACTTCAGCGGGAAAACCGTGATCCCTTTTGTTACACACGGCGGAGGCGGAATGGCAAACTGTGAACGCGATATGCGAAAGATCTGTTCCAAAGCAACGTTTGCCAAAGGCGGAGCGTTTTCCGGCAGCAGCATTCGAAATGCAGAGGAGGCTTTGCGTAAATGGGTCAGTGAAGTTGTGACTCTCCGGAAATGACGGAGCGTTCTCATCAGGGGAAAAGGAGGAGGATTTGATGAATTTGATCCGGACAATTCCATTGAGTCTGTTTATGACCGGAATCTGGCTGCTGCCGCTTGCTGCTCAGGAGCTTTCCGCAGAGTCGTCGGCATTTCTTGCTGCGCGTCCTGCTGATGCGCAGATGCGAATGACCCTGGCGGTGCGCCGTGCACTTGACGGAGACCTCAACTCTCTGAATCAGATCCGCGCCTCCATGCTTCAGGATGTGGAACCTCCCGCTGGGATTCTGGTGGAAAACGCGGTGGTCGCGAAGCGCAAAATCCGTTTCTATTCTCCTGCTGCAAAAACTGGAGGAGCCGTTGTGCTTTACCTGCATGGCGGCGGATGGAGTGTCGGCGGGCTGGAGGGCAGCTCCCGTTTCTGCGGTGATCTGGCAAAAATGTCCGGACTGGATGTGGCAACCCTGGACTATCGCCTTGCACCGGAACATCGTGCTCCCGCGGCGCTGGAGGATGTGCTTGCGGCAATCCGGATGCTCCGGGAGCGCGGCTACCGGCGGATTTATCTCGCCGGAGACAGTGCGGGAGGCAACCTCGCTGCCTGTGCTGCATGGAAAGAGCGGTCAGTCGTTACCGGAACGATTCTCTTTTATCCGGTCGTACTGGCGAAGAACGACAATTCGGAGTCTTGGCGGAAGTTCGGTTCGGGGTTCGGGCTGGACGGGATGCTGATGGAGGCGTTTAACGAATCGTATGCACCAGGTACTCTTGCGAATGACCCGGCGGTTTCTCCTCTCCTGGCAAAGGAGTTTGCGCATTATCCGGACACGTTGATAATCGCGGCGGAGTGCGATGTCCTGCTTGATCAGGGGAAGGCGTTTGCAGAACTCCTGGTCAGGAAAGGGATTCCGGTGATACACCGGACTCTTCCAGGAACGCTGCACGCTTTCATGACTTATCCCGGTATGGAAAATGCGTACAGGAAAGGCGTGCATCTCGCAACGGAATTTCTGAAAAGAAAGGAGGCTCGAATGAAAAACAGCCTTGCTTCGGAGAGCATCGTGCGGATCTCGCGGATTGAAGTCGATCCTGCATACCTCTCGGAATATCTTGCTCTGGTCACTGAATGCGGACGCGAGTCCATGGCGAAGGAACCGGGCGTTTTCCTGATGTATTCGATGCAGGAGAAGGCGCATCCGGAACGGATTACCATTCTGGAAATCTACGCGGACCATGCCGCCTACGAACATCATATTCAGACGGCTCATTTTCAGAAGTACAAGCAGGAAACACGGAAGATGGTCAAAAAGCTGGATCTGCTTGACCAGAATCCGCTCCTGCCGGAAATGAGAATGAAACAGGTTTTGGAAAAGGAGAATTGTCTGCAATGAGAATTTTTTTACTTTTGCTTCTCACCGGGTTGATGTTTGCACTGAGCTCCTGCGGAAACGCGGAAACGCCGGACACAACTCCTTTGGAGGAAAGAAAAACGATGAATCGGAAACTTCAAATTCAACTGGACGGTCATGTCCTGACTGCGGTGCTGTATGACAATGCTTCTGCGAAAGATTTCATGGCGCAGCTGCCGCTTGTCTTGACTCTGAGCGATTTCAACGGAACAGAAAAAATTGCTGATCTGCCGAAGAAAATTTCCGGGGAAGGTGCTCCGAATGGGTTCAGACCTGCGGCGGGAGATATCGCTTATTATGCGCCGTGGGGGAACCTCGCGATCTTCTACCGGGATTTCCGCTATTCGGAAAAGCTGATCCTGCTCGGGAAGATTGAGGGCGACGGCGTAAAGATCCTGCGCGGGGCTGACAACCGGAAAGTGACTATCCGTCTTGCGGATTCGCCCTAGAGGAGGATGGTATGAACAGACGTGATTTCCTGAAAACGTCGCTGGCGGCAACAGCGGCTCTTGCCGGGACAGCCATTCTCGGTGGAACTCTGGCGCATACCGCGACAAACAGAAAAGGTGGAAAAATGAAAATACTGGTGATTACGGGAAGTCCCCGGAAAAATGGAAATTCCAATACGCTGGCGGAACATTTCATCCGCGGGGCGAAGGAGGCTGGACACGAGGTCGTCCGATTCGATGCCGCGTTCAAGAGGGTTCATCCCTGCATCGCCTGCAACAAATGCGGTATGAACGGCGAATGTGTGTTCAAAGATGATTTTGAATTTGTCCGGAAACAGATCGTTGACGCGGGAATGGTGGTGTTTGCCACACCGATGTACTATTTCGGGATTTCTGCACAGATCAAAGCTGTGATTGACCGCTTCTATGCGATCAACTCTTCTATCCATGTCCCCAAAAAAGCTGCACTGCTGATGACCTATGCCGACGACAATAAGCGAAAGGAAAAAGTGATTTCAGATCACTATGAGGTTCTGCTGGATTATCTCGGCTGGAGCGATGCCGGTCAGGTTATTGCTCCGGGTGTCTGGCCAGCTGGTGCGGTCAATCATACAAAATACCCGGAACAGGCTTACCGGCTGGGAAAGAGTGTGTAGCCATGGACAGACGGGATTTTATCAGGACTCTTGGCGTTGCCGGTGGAGCGGTCCTGGCTGGCGGGGCGGTTGGGGCTCCTGTCCTGAACGGTGCGGAAATGTCGCATGAGAGAGCTTCGGATCCTCTGCTTGCCGGAGTCTGCGATATTCACCTCCACTGTCTGCCGGACACGCGGGCCCGCTGCATTGATGAACTCGCGCTTGCCAGGGAAGCAAAGCAGGCTGGCTATCGGGCGCTCATGTATAAGTCGAACGACTGGAGCTGTCATGACCGCGCTTATCTGATCCGGCAGGCTTTGCCTGAGTTCGAGGTGTTCGGAAGCCTCTGCATGAACCGTGTTCACGGCGACAAAGTCAATGTCTATGCGGCGGAACAGGCGATCAAAACATCCGGCTCTCTCTGCCGCTGTATCTGGATGCCGACCCTTTCCGCAGTCTGGCAGCATCAGTGCGATAAACTTCCCAGCGCAGGAATTCCGGTTCTGGATGTGCAGGGAAAGGTTCTCCCGGAAGTCATCCGGGTGATGGAACTCTGCGCGGAAGCGGGAATTATCTTTGCCACCGGGCACAGTTCTCCGCAGGAGAGCCTGGTTCTGGCGCGGAAGGCAAAGGAGATCGGCGTGAAGAAATTTGTCGTTACCCATGTGAATTCGCTGATCTGGAAAATGACGCGCGATCAGATTCTTCAGGCGGTCGATCTTGGAGCGTTTGTGGAATACTGTTATCTGCCGCGGCTCTGGGGACCGGGAACCGGAAATCCGCAGTTTGAACGCCAGAGTCGCGAAGAGTTCCTGAATTATGTTCAGACAATTCCGGAACGCAGTTTCATCTCAACGGATCTCGGACAGCAGGGAAATCCGAATCCGATCGACGGCATGCGTACATGTATCCAGGAACTGCGCGCTTCCGGGATTTCGCAGAAAAACATTGACTGGATGGTTCGGAGCAATCCGGCAGCCCTGATTGGTCTCAAGTGCAAATAAAGGAGGATGGAAAAATGAATCGACGTGATTTTCTCAAATCTGCGGCACTGGTGACCGCTGCCGGTGCCATGTTCGGTAAAGGAAGCGTTCTGAATGCGGCGGAATCTTCCTCATCCAAACCGGCAGGTCCGATTCTGAATTTCAAACCGCAGATGCAGTATCGTCCGATGGGACGGACCGGAGTCAAAGTTTCTGCGCTCGGGTTCGGGCTTTTGCGTCTGCCAATGCTCGCCGACGGCAAAACGGTGGATTCCGATCAAAGTGTCGCGATGATCCACCGCGCGATTGAGGGCGGTGTCAACTATATCGACACCGGCCGGGTCTATCTTGGCGGACAGAGCGAGGCTGTCGCGGGGAAAGCGCTGAAAGGAAATTGGCGCAACCGGGTTTATGTCACTTCGAAAGCTCCCTGGTGGATCATGGAAAAACCGGAGGACTTCGAAAAGTGCTTCGATGAATCCCGCCGGACGATGGGGTGTGATATCATTGATTTTTATCATATTCACATGATTATGCACCGGGGCTGGAAGGAAAAGGTAATTCCATTCCGGCTGATCGACAAGATTCTGAAGCTCAAGGAACAAGGAAAAATCCGTTTTGCGGGTTTTTCGTTTCATGACCGTCTTCAGTTGTTCAAAGAGGTGGTTGAATCCGCTCCCTGGGATTTCTGTCTGATTCAGCACAACTATCTTGACTATGAATATGAGGCTGGATGTCTCGGTCCGAAATATGCCGCAGCGAATGGAATGGGGCTGGCTGTGATGAAACCGGTTCGCACGGGATTCCTTGCGAATCTGCCGCCGTCCATGCGTGCGGCGCTCCGTTCGACCGGAATCGAAAAACCGGACACCGAATGGGCGCTCGACTACCTCTGGGATATTCCTGAAGTCAGTGTTGCTGTCAGTGGCATGGGGTCGATGGCGGATGTGGAAGCGAACCTGCGCTATGCGTCGAAAGCAAAGCCGAATATGCTTACTCCTGATGAACGGAAAGCACTCGGCGCAGCCATTCAAGCGTATCGGAAGACTCCGGGACATATTGACTGCACAGGGTGCTACCAGTGCATTCCATGCCCGCACAATGTGGCGATCGGCTATATTTTTGCCTATGTTTACAACAATTATCTGGTGCACAGGGACAAAAAACGGGCACTCTTTGACTATACGGTCTCCATGTCGCCGATTCAGCGCGGTGCACCGGCTTCTGCATGTGTGAACTGCGGCGCTTGTCTTGCAAAATGTCCGCAGAAGCTCAACATCCCGGAATTGCTCAAACGGGTCAGAAACGATCTGGAATCCTGACGGCGTTTGGAGAAGATCCTCGTTTTATACTGACAGCGGCGGCATCGGAGAGAAACGGATATCCGAAACCAATTTTCCGTACCGGTCATGTGAAATTCTGAATATCGCATGACCGGCACCGGAGTTGCCGCAGAAGTTTTTGAAAGAGTTCTGTTATTGGGAGATAGTGCTGCTTTCGAAAAGCGAGCCGCCTTTTTTGAGAAGGGTTTGTACCTCTCCGACATTGACATCGGGAAGATCCGTCCGGTTTTGCAGGCTGCACCATGCTGCGACGCCGGCGGCTTCTCCGCATTGATTCAGATTGACCATAACACGAACGGCTCCGAAGGCTTCGGAATCCGCATCCAGCATTCGGCCGGCTGCAATCAGATTCCGACTCCCTTTGGGGATCAGGCAGCTGAGCGGAATCCGGTAATAGGGCAGGACTTTTCCTTCCGGGAGCCAGCGCTCTTCCTTGATGAGACGATTGGAACGGTAGGTTTTCTTTTCACCTGTCAGATGCTTAAAGGTGATGGAATCATCTGTATTTCCATGAATGTCAACGGGATAGGTTCCTTCTCCGATGGTGTCGGCATAGTTTTTGTCTGCAAGCATTTCCGCACCTTTCAGTTGGCCTGTTGAGGTGATGTGGCAGCTCTCCCGGATGCCGATGGCGGAAGGCAGGGCCTGAAGCGAAACGGAAACTTCCGGATAGGTTTCCCGGAAGAGGTCCATCAGAGCCCGGATCTGGCGTCTGGATTCAAATTCGGCATTAGTGATCTCATTGGCATCCATACAGTTGCAGTTCATGATTCTGGTGCCGGAGAACATGAAGATGTTTTCACTTCCGGGAATGTCGCATCCCCAGTAGTAGCCGCAAGGCAGATTGGGAATCCGGGATCTGTTTTTTTCGATCAAGTCCTTAAGTTTCAAATCCTTTATTTTCCGGAAATTTTCGATGTGGGCGCAGGCGGTTGGCGGCTGAGGAGTTTCGGGCGTTGTCATCGGAAGTCCTGCTGCATGGCAGAGGAGTCCGTCTCCGGATGCGTCGACAAATACTTTGGCTTCAATGACAAAACGGCCGGATTTGTTTTCAATGATGACTCCGGAAATTCTGCCGTCATCGTCAAGAATCGGACGGGAGAAAATTGTATGGAAAAATGTGCGGATCTTTTTTTCTTCCGAGACCATGGCATCAAGTTCGAGCGTCAATTCTTCTGAATTGAATGCAATATGCCTGTACTCGTGACCGTTGCGGAACGGACTGATGGCGTTTCGTTTTTCAAGACGTTCCATCGTTTCGAAGGTAAGTCCGCCGATGATCTGTTTCTCTCCCGTGATGTCGAACAGCGAATGCCACATGCAGACGAGTCCTGTTGTGGCAACTCCGCCGAACCGGTTCTGTTTTTCGATGATGACGACTTTGGCTCCCAGTCTTGCTGCCCGGATTGCCGCAAAAACTCCGGTACAGCTTCCGCCGATCACGCAGATGTCGGCTTCTTCAATCACCGGCAGTTTTTCTGCCGGAATCAGAATCTCTTTCATGCCTTCTTCTCCTTTCCGTGTTTTGGAAGATAATATACTGGAAAGTGGAAGGATTTCTCTGTAAAAACAGTTGTTTTTTATGTATATTATGCTATTTATAATGAAATAATCATAAAAAGGTCTTGCGATGAAACGGATGGAACGGGTTCTGGAACAGTTGGAAAAAAGCTGGGGAGTGAACATTCAATGGAAATTCGTGGGAGTGGGCAGAACCTCCTGCGGGCTTTCGGAGAAACATTCCTATCACTGGTGTGAATTCTGCCGGAAAGTGAAAGCGACGAAGGAAGGGTTGCATCTTTGTTCGCAGAATGACGAAGTTCTGCTTCCCTGTCGTGCAGAAAAAGAGAAGGGGGCGTTTGTCAGTACATGTCATGCTGGTGTTTCTGAACTGGTCATTCCTCTGTTCGATGGTGATCGCTGTACGGAGGTGTTCCTTGCCGGGATTTTTCTCTGCGGTTCCGCCGAGGTCCCGGGAGTGAAGAGAATGAGAGCGGAAAAATTGGAGCGGATCCGGCTGATCCTGGAGGAGCTCGCTCTGATTTTCCGGGAGCGCAGAGACTCGTTGTTGCGGGAGAGCGCCCGGAGGCAGGAGATTCAGGATGTCAGAATTCAGAATGCCGTGGATTTTATTGGGCGGAATTTTGCCCGGAAAATTCGGATTCGGGATCTGGCAGCGAAGGCTTGTCTGAGCGAATCAAGGTTTCTGCATCTTTTCCGAAAGGAGGCCGGCTGTTCTGTGATTGCATGCCTGACAGAGTGTCGGTTGAAGGCTGCAAGACAGCTTTTGGAAGTTTCCGGTGCTTCGATCCAGAACGTCATGGAACAGTGCGGTTTTCATGATCAGAGCCGCTTTGGAATGTTATTCAAGGAATACACAGGCTATTCTCCTCTGGTTTATCACAGAAGATTTTGCCGGAAAAGAGATGTATGAAAAAAGAGCAGAACCGATGGATTCTGCTCTTTTCAAAATCGAAGCGGAGGAGAGTTTTCTCAATCAATGGGTCATCAGGATTTGTTCCGTGACTTCGTTGACGAGGGGGTCTCCGTTGACGAAGCGTTTGTAATCTTCGATGACATAGTCTGCCATGCGGTGGACTTCATCATTCAATGATCCCGCGATGTGTGAGGAGAGACGGACATTCGGGAGCTTGTAGAGTTCCGAGTCTTCCGCAGGCGGTTCCGGATAAGTGACATCCAGCAAAACCGTAAGATCCGGACGCTGTTTGAGCACTTCGATCAGTCCTGCTTCATCAACCTGCGCACCGCGTCCAGTATTGATAAATGTTGCGTTTTTGCGCATGGATGCGAACATTTCTCTGGTGAGAACTTTCTGATTGTCCTCACGGTTCGGCAGATGGTTGCTGACAACATACGCTTCCCGGAAGACTTCTTCAAGACTGACCGTCCTCCGCTCCGGACGCGAGGGCACTACAACGACTTTTAAATTGAAGTTTTTCAGCAGTTCCTGCACTTTGTTGGAGATAGCACCGGCACCGATCAAAGCAACGGTTTCCCCGTAGCAGCCGGGACCAGCTTCATCCTGTCTCCAGCCGGCAGGACCTGTGACTGCGCGACTGTTGGCAAAATAGTTCTTCATGGAAAGAATAATCTGTGCAACCGTGAACTCGGCAACTGGAATGGCGTTTGCCCTCCATGCACTGACCAGTTTGATTCCATGGTTCAGCAGCGGCCGTGCAAAGCCGTCTGTTGCTCCTGCTGCATAGAAGACAGCTTTCAGGTTTGGCATTTTTGCAAGCTGTTCCTCGGTGAAGCAGATCATTCCCCAGGTGGAAAAGATGACTTCGAGTTCCGAGAGATCCATGGAGTCGAAATTCTGCGAGCAGAGTCTTCCGGGGATCAGATCGGTGATTTCCGCGATCTGCTTCTGCTGTTCCGGACTGTATACATAATTGATTTTTGTGTCATTCTCGCAAAGAAAGATCGCCTTGAGTTTTTTCATTCGTTCAGTTTCCTTTCAGAAGATATTCGATGATTGCTGCAACATTCCGGATGAGCTTCGGATTTGAAGTGACTTCCGGCGCATGTCCGGGAATAAAGTTCACGAGCTTGCCGTTCCACGGAGAGACCGCTTCACTGCACTGCGGGAACGTTCCTTCTTCAATGTGTGTCTCCATAAGAGTCACAGCCGGACAAACCTGTTCCATATTAATATAAATCTCATCGGTCGGAAGTTCAATCGGTTCGAGCAATTTTGTCAGCGGATGACGGGTTTTGGAAACGGTCAGGGAATATGGCTTTTTCGGATGAGTCGAGGCGGCAATCCCGTCCGGATCATTCGGCCGCACCCAGCGGAACCCGACGATTTTTCTCCACCAGTCCCATTGCCAGAAAGCCGCGCTTGAGCCGTGAAGCATCAGAATTGCACCCCCTTTTTCACACCATTTCCGGACTGCTTTTTCTGCGCCGGGACCCGGATGCGGAAGATTGCAGGTCGTTCCGATCAGATTGAGAATCAGCAGTTTGCAGTCACTCAGCCAGGCGCCGCTTTCCAGAACGCTCCAGTCGTTTTCATAGAATCGGATCTGAGATTTCAGGTCGGCTGGAAGGTTTTCATAGATCACTTTTCCCGGATGTGATTCATAATGATCATCTGCAAAAAAATACATCATGGTATTTTCTCCTTATGCTTTGGCGTTCTTTTTGATTTCTTTCAGGCGGATGGCTTCCGGACGCTGTTTATAATACTCATCCAGAGGATAGCAGCCGGAGATCATGCCGTTGCGGGGAGCGTTGGTACAGTCGCCGAAGGTCCGGCAGATGTGACGTCTGTCGAGAGGCTTTCCACGGAGAACGTCGGTGCACATCTCAGGATAGGAAAGGACCATGCGTCCGATCCCGACAAAATCCGTCCAGCCGTTGGCAACCGCGTATTCCGCCGCGTTCGGCAGATATTCCTGAAGACAGGTATAGCCAGAGCCGACCACCAGCATTTCCGGACAGAGTTGTTTCAATCTGCGTACGGCTTCAATGTGGCGCCCGACGTTGTAAAGCGGGTGTTCCGGCATTTCGTAGCCGTCGCAGACCGGATAGTACGCCGGACGCTGCATGTGGACATTGTAATAGGGGCTGCCGATTGTCGCACAGATGAGTTTGACTCCGTATTCCTCCAGCAGTTTGATGAATTGAACGGTCTCTTTCAGGTCGGGATCCATGTTTTTACCGGTACCGTCGCCGCCGAATGCGTAAGGATAGCGTCCTCCGTTCCATTCCATCGGATGTCCGACTCCATCTTCACCTTTCACAAAGGGAAAGATATCGAAGATGCTTACGCGGGCGGAGATGTCGAGTCCCGGGACATGTTTCTGGATTCCTTCTGCGATTTCCCGGAAGAAGCGGGTTCGGTTTTCGAAGGAACCTCCGTATTTTCCCGGGCGGTCATAAGCTGTGAGAAATTCATGACCGAGATAACCGTGAGCATGTTTGATGTCAACAAAATCAAAGCCGGCCTCCTGGGCGATCTTTGCCGCTTTGATGAAATGTCTGACGATCTCTCCGACCTCTTCATCCGAGACGACATTCTGCGGACCGTTATGGAATTTGAGGTCGAGCAGCGGATGGGAGTATGCTGTTTTGGATTCCAGAACATCCGCTTTGTTCGGATGGGAGTAACGGCCGGAATGGGTGAGCTGAAGTCCGATGCAGAGATCATCGTCCCGGCCGAATTTTTCCCGGTGAACCCGGTGCATTTCCGAGCAGATGTGCTTCAGGGCTTCCTTCGTATGTTCTGCGACAAGCAGCTGCTGCGGATTGCTTCTGCCGGTATGCATCACGGCTCCCGCTTCGGTTCCGTAGAGAAGTTTTGCTCCGCTTTCCGCGAAACGAAGCCAACGGCGTTTGGTGAATTCGCTGGGGGTGCCGTCATCCATACAGTCCCAGCCTTCCATGGGAAGGATTGCCCAGCGGTTGCCGATGGTTCTTCCTTTGTATTCGATCGGTTGAGCCAGTGCCGCGGAACCATCGGATTTGATTTCGGGCGCAAGCCCGATTGTGAAGTTCTGGCTTCTGACATATTCGTCAAACGCCTGGACGGTCTTGAATTCCATGACTTTCCGATAAGATGGCATGTTTGTATCTCCTTCTGTTAGAATCGTTTGCCTTTGCGAAGGTGGGTGATGATCAGTTCACAGTCCTCCAGGACTTCATAGGAGTGACTGAGCAGGGCGTCAAATTGGATCGACATCCCCTCGGTAAGTTCATAACTTTCGTTCGGTAAGGTGATTTTCAGTATCCCATGAAGCACCCACAGCAGTTCGTAATCATCGCGATGCAGTTCCGGCTTGGAAAGGCGCGATCCTTTTTTCGCAAATGCGTACATGGTGCGCACATTGCCGTAACTGACACGGTTGAAGGTAAAGTCTCCGGATTTATACTTTTCCTCACGTACCAGATGAGCTGTCTGATTTTCTGCCAGCGAAATAAGGTCGGAAAGTGTCATTCCGAACACGCGGGCAATACGGTAAAGCGTATCCATTTCCGCGGAACTCTGATTTCGTTCCAGTTTGGAAATGACACTGGCCGAGACACCGCTCTTTTCTGAGAGTTCCGCAATACTGAGATGTTCTCTTTTTCGCAACTCTCTGAGAACCATGAAATTGCAGATTGCTTCCTGCTCCGGACTCATGCGCCTGCTCCATAAATGCGTTTGCTGCGGTAGTCGCTCCAGACCGTTTCAAACCAGCCGTCGGTCAGTGGAATTTCGTGACAGTTTTCCCAGATGAAATTCACTGTGCCATCCGCATTGAGAGCACATTCAAGCGTCTTGTTTCGGAACGACTCATTTTCGGGGACGGATTTCCATTCCTCGGAAAGAAGCGGATGGAGCTTTTGACCATTTGCAGAGAGAACAATGGCTCCTCCGCGGGAACCGACACCGTCGGAGAGTTGTTTCAGAATTGCTTCCAGATAAAGAATTTGAGCTGTTAGAAGTTGTTGGTTTCGCAGGGCTTCGGCTGCATCTTCCGTTCTCCGTCCTCCGAGTCCGTCCGCTTTGAGGCGGGTCAGCTGGTCCCGGGTTTCCGCCAGGGCTTTGCGCAGTCGTTTTTCTTCCCGGACAAACGCACCCGCTTCGCTCATGCGGAGTTGGAATTTCCTGCGTTCTTCCTTCCAGTTCAAAGAGGCGTTTCTATTCCATGCCGTTTTCAGGGATGCGAGTACTTTGGCTGCACTTTTCTCCGCATCTTCCAGAGGCAGGGTTTCCCCCGCATATCTTGCTGCAATGAATTCCGCAGCCCGGAAAGCTCCAACCTGTCCAGCGTTCAAAGCGGTTCCTCCTGGACGTGTAACTCCATGGGAACCATTGACTTCTCCGATCGGGAAGAGATGCCTGATATTTTCGGATTCCCACCAGATGGTTCCTGCAAGCCCTCCATTGTTGTGCTGGGCGCAGACCGCGATTTCAAGAGGTTCCTTCGCGAGATCAATTCCATGAGTCCGATAGAGTTCCACTGCCGGCTGGTTGAGAATTTTCAGCCGTTTCAACGGGCTTTCCGCAATCGCACCGGAACGGGTCAGATAATCTCGGGTTTCCGCATTCAGAGCATTGAACTGAAAGTCTGCGGGATCGGTCCGGTAGTCCAGAAACACACGGCGGCCGCGCTCGACAATTTCAATGTTTACAAATATATCGATCAGGGAGGAACCGGGAACATGTCCGGCAGCAAACGGCCACTGATATCCTTTCAGGAAGATCATGTCGTACATTTTCGCCGGCGTTTTGAAATATTCCCGCAGAAATTCTTTTTCATCACTGATTCCGTCCGCTGCACGAGAGATGATTCGAGGCAAAACCTGCATATAGCTGCCGGAAACATTCCAGCGGAATTTTGTGGATGCCATTCCAAACTGGGATTCCGCAAGATTTCTTGCTTTTGCTCCGATTTCAACTGCAAGCCCGATTGCTCCCGTGTGAACCACCGGATAGACACTTCTCGCATAGAAACCGCCAGGGCCGCCGACTGCAAACACAACATTTTCCGCAAGAACCACTTCCAGAGAATCTGCTCCGCTGGCTTTCGTATTGACAAAGACAGCTCCACAGCATCTTTTTTCTCCATTCTGTTCCAGTGAGAGCAGAGAAACCGCGATACGTTTTTCCTTGACTTCGATGTTGCGTTTTTTTACCTCGGCAATCAGGGAAAGACACATATCACGGGAGGTGTAGGGACCGCAGCTTGTCGCGCGGCGCTTGGGATCATGATCTGTTTTATAACCGATGTATTGTCCGAACTCATCGTGTGGAAAAGGTACTCCGATGGCCACCAGATTGTGGAATGCGAGCGGTGAGAGCGAGGCTTCTACGAGGGCGATGTCTCCATGAACCGATCCGCCGTTCATCAAATCTTTGGCGAGCAGGGCAGGGGAGTCCGGTTCGAGTCCGTACATTCCGAGTTTGTAGTAAGTCTGTTTGTCGCTGCCGGTGTTGATGGAGGTTCCCATCCGGAGTCCCTCGGTGTAGATCGCGAGAGATTCCACGCCGAGGGCATTCAGACGGACTGCCGCAGCAAGCCCTGCTGCTCCGCTGCCGATAATCAGTGTGTTGAGTTTTTTCATAACTGATTGGCTCCGAATGAATTAAAAACGTTCTATCGTAAGCCCGCCGTCAATGTTGATGACCTGTCCTGTGGAATAGGCGAGGGAGCCTTCGAGGAGCATCGCCACAGCCTTGCCAATATCTTCCGGCATTCCCCAGCGGCGCTGAAGGGTGAGTCCTTCAGCAATCATCTTGTCATATTTGGCGGAAACGACGCTGGTCATATCGCTTTTGATGACGCCGGGACGCAGTTCGTATACCGGAATGTTTTCATCCGCAAGGCGAACAGCCCAGAGTTTTGTCGCCATCGCGACTCCCGCTTTGGAAAGACAGTATTCTCCGCGGTTGATGCTGGCATAGTCGGCAGAGACGGAACCGATGTTGACAATACAGTGAAATTTTCCGTTTTGGTTTTCCATGATTTTTTTTGCCGCAAGCTGTGTGAGAAAGAACGGTCCCATCAGATTAATCGTGAGAACGCGGGTAAAACTCTCCTCACTCATCTCAAGCAGATCCGCCCGGACATTCGGAGCCACTCCGGCATTGTTAACAAGAACATCTATACAACCGAAATCGGCAAGAAAGGAATCAACCAGTTTCTCGCGATCCTCCGCGTTCGAGACATCGCACTGATAGTATATGAATTTTCCGGGAAATCTGTTCCGGAGGCCGCTCAGAACCTCTTCGGCTGTTTCTACCGCGGCCCTTCCGCAGAAAGCAACGTTATGTCCTTTTCCCGCAAGCTGTTCCACAATTCCAGCCCCGATTCCGCGGGCTCCACCGGTTACAAGCACATTCAGATGTTCCATGAGTTCCTCTCCATTGTTTTTTGAAACTTTTTTGTTTTCTTAACGCTATATTTTTAGATAAAATATAGTTTTGAAGAAAAAAATCAAGCTCTGAAAAATTTTTTTTTCAAAAAAAGAGTCGGATACCTGAAAAACGATTTCTTTTCTTTTTCCCGGATCGCCTTGCAATATCCGATTCCATACGGTATAAGTTTATCATCATATATATTTGACAAATAAATGAAATAATGTATATTATCCTTTGGTAAAACAAAAGCAATCAAAGGAGCAGTATGAAAATAGTCAAGCTTGAGCTGTCGGAATCCGCAAGACGGGAATTATTGAATT
>CASEYW010000066.1 GCA_949292215.1 uncultured bacterium | reverse complement strand
TCGACACGCGCACAACGGTGTCCGAGCTGATAGAAAGCACGAAATCAAGACAAGCCCTGATCACTGCGGTAAAGGAGTTGAAACCTCTCGGAATCGCCTTTTCCCCAGAGGAGAAGGAGCAACTGAGAATCGAAATTCTCCACCGCCAGGAACAGGAGTTGGAAAAACTCTGGTAAAAACGTCGCCCACGGGCGACACTTTCCCGCAAAGAAACATCAGCCCTCCACCGGCCACAGAGCCGGTAGAGGGCTTGTCGTTTCTGAAAAATATGAGGCGAAAAGTATTGCAAAGAAAACCGACATGTAACACAGAAAACTTTGAGAAAGTTGTTTCGTTAATACTATTTTTAATTTCTCTGCAGCAATCACTAGAAAAATAGGCATGAATGTTAGTTGCTGTTTGCAATTAATTTTATTCATTCTGACAGAAACTGCGAAAGTTGATCATCTTCGCTTTCTTGAAATTACCATTGGTTTTACTATAAAAGTCACTTAAAATAACTACTTAATCGACCTTTTCCCTTGCATTTTACACAAACTATGGTATTTTCTCCGTATATTCAGAAACTTGATAGTAACGTTAATGGACGTCTGAGGATTGTAATATGGAAGATCGATGGCTGTCATTGAGAGAAATTTCTGAGTACTTGGGGGCTCGCCGAGAAACTATTTACAAGTGGATCGAAATCAAAAATATGCCTGGTCACCGCATCGGCCGTTATTGGAAATTCAAAAAAGAAGAAGTTGATGCCTGGATCAAATCCGGTAAGGCTGGGGAATCATGATTTTCCAGGTGGTTGAACTCCCATAGACAAAAGATGTCCAGGTATCGAGTGTATTTTGAGGGTAAAGACGAGGAATAACATAATGCAGCTTCTCAATAATAAACGACTCAAAGCGGGCGATTTGCTTGCTGCTGCTTTGCCACAAAATTCCAGCCTTTCTGTTATTACCGCGCAGTTCTCTATCTATGCTCTGGAGAAACTTGAATACATCCTGCCGGCGGTTGAAAAACTGCGACTGCTTTTTTCGTCTCCTCTTGACATTCAAGATAATTTTGCCCTTGTCGGGGATTCTGATGAGCGTAAACTGCGCAATCTGCTTATGCAGCAATATATTGCAAAAAAATGTGAAGAATGGCTTTCTTCTCATGCTGAAATTGTTCAGGCGACCTCCGCATCACTGGTTCATCAAAATCTTTTTTGTTCCGATAAAATCGCTATTCAGGGGAGTGCTGATTTGACTGCTTCCGGGCTTGGCTTTGTGAATTCCATCCGGCATGACATGAGTACCGGCTTTGATGACCCGGAAAACATTGCAGAACTGCAAGAGTGGTTTGATGCAATCTGGCATGATGATCAGCATATTCAGGATATCAAAAAAAATTTTATTGATCAACTGGCCTGGCTCGGCAGTGACAAAGCACCGGACTTTATCTATTACCTCATTTTGTATCATATTTTCAGCAATACTCTGGGGGAATTGGATGAGGAAAAAATTATCAAGACCAAAACCGGGATCAAAGAACACCTGGTCTGGAAAAAACTTTACAAGTTCCAGAAAGATGGAGTTCTCGGCGCAATCGACAAGCTGGAAAAATATAATGGCTGCATCATCGCCGACAGTGTCGGCCTGGGCAAAACATTTGAAGCGCTCGCAATCATCAAATATTACGAACTGCGGAATGACCGAGTGCTTGTTTTGTGTCCACGGCGTCTTCGGGATAACTGGACGATCTATTTGCAGAATGACGAACGCAATATTTTTTGTGATGATCGTTTCCGGTATGACGTATTGAACCATACGGATTTAAGCCGCAGCCGAGGAATGTCGGGCGACATCAATCTGGAGTCCGTAAAATGGGGGAATTACGATCTTGTAGTGATTGATGAATCACATAACTTCCGCAATAATGCACCAAGTAAAAAGCAGGGGCTTTCGCGCTATAAGAAGTTGATGCAGGATATTATCAAATCCGGTGTTAAAACAAAAGTTCTGATGCTTTCGGCAACTCCCGTCAACAGCAAGATGAACGATTTGAAAAACCAGGTGGCATTCATCACGGAAGCGGATGATTCCGCTCTGGCGGAAGCAGGTATTGCCAGCATTGAGCAGACCCTTCGCCGAGCCCAGACTTGTTTCAATCGCTGGCTTGACTCCGAGGAGCGCGATTCCCGGGAACTTTTGTCATCCATGAATTTTGATTACTTTCAGCTATTGGATTTGTTGACCATTGCGCGCTCCCGCAAACACATTGAAAAATATTACAATCTTGATGACGTCGGGAAATTCCCGGAACGAAAAATTCCGATCAACGTCAAGGAGGATATTGATGTTTCCGGGCATTTCCCGCCTCTGCGAGAGGTCAACCGCACCATCCAGAGACTTCACCTGGCGGCCTATTCCCCGCTGAAATATGTTCTTCCTGAAAAACGGGATGAGTATAACAAAAAATATGATGTGGAAACCGATGGCGGTTCGATTTTTAAACAGCTGGATCGTGAAGAGAGTCTGATTCACTTAGTCCGGATCAATCTGCTGAAACGGATGGAAAGCTCCATCAATTCTTTCTCCATCACTATTGGAAAGTTGTTGGAGGCGGTCAATTTGCTTTTGAATAAGATTGAAAAGTATGACGCCATGATTGACGTTGAGGAATTGAACATCAATGATATTGAAATCGATTCCGAATTGTTGTCAGATCTGCTGATCGGCAATAAAATCAAGGTGTTGATTCAGGATTGTGATATCATCCGCTGGCGCCAGGAGCTGGAAGCCGACCGGGATCAGTTGGTGAAGTTGCTTCATGCGGCTCAGCAGATTACGCCGGAGCGCGATAAAAAGCTGTTGGCGTTGAAAGAGCTGATTCGACGGAAAATCACGGCTCCGTTCAATCCCGGCAATAAGAAGGTGATTGTCTTTACTGCTTTTGCAGATACCGCCACCTATCTTTACCGGCAACTCTCCGGCTGGGCGGAAAAGGAGTATGGGATCTATTCCGGTCTGGTGGTCGGCACAGGGGAAAACCAGACCAATCTGCGGGGGATCCGGACGGATATTCACTCGATTCTGACCAATTTTTCTCCGCGTTCCAAGGAACGTTCCCGGAGTGCATCGCCTGCTGAAATAGATTTGCTGTTTGCCACGGATTGCGTTTCGGAAGGACAGAATCTGCAGGATTGCGATTACCTGGTCAACTATGACATCCACTGGAATCCGGTGCGCATTATTCAGCGGTTTGGACGAATCGACCGGATCGGCTCCAGAAACACTGCCGTTCAGCTGGTGAATTTCTGGCCGAACATGGAGCTGGATGAATACATCAATCTG
>CASEYW010000065.1 GCA_949292215.1 uncultured bacterium | reverse complement strand
GCGATTGACTTTGCTGTCCTGAATTTCATGAACGAAATTATGAAGTCTGCCGAGGTCATCGCTGTTCAGTTTTCCCGCGGCGAACTCCGGAGAGAGCTTGAGGTCGCGGTCAAAATGTTCCTTCAGAGCGATTTCCCGGATTGTTTTTGCGTATTCCGCCTTGAGCATTGCGTTTTCGGCGGCTTCGAACTGTTCCAGTTTTTCATGGAGCTGAGAGATGGCTCCGTAACCATCCGCCTGCATGAAAGGGGCGGTCAGATGGCTGATCATCGTTGCGTAACTGCGCCGTTTTGCAATCTGCGCCTCACCGACGTTGTTGATGATGTAAAGATAGTAATGCGGTAATTCTCCGACAAGAATGTCCGGCCAGTCATAGCTGGAGAGCGCCACCTGCTTCCATGGCGTGAACTCCAGACTGCCGTGTGTTCCGAAATGCATCATCGCATCCGCCTGGAAGCCGTGACGGATATAAAGATACGTTGCAATGTAAGTGTGCGGCGGAGCCATTTTGACACCGTGGATCAGTTTGCTTTCATCGCTGCCTTCTCCGGGAAGAGATTGCGGCATCAGGATGATGTTTCCGAACTGAATCCGTCCGATCGCCAGATTGCCTTCGCGGGTACGGTAGGACTTCCCGGGAAATTCGCCGTAGCGTTCGGTAACGGTCCTGTAGAGATCATCAGGCATGCTCTTTTTGATCCACGCGTGGTATTCCTCCGGTGTGATGGTAACGGTCTGAATCCGTGAAAGTCCTTTTTCCGCTTCCGCTTTTCCGGCGTTTGTTCCGAAGGTCCGGGTTCCTGATTCCAGTTCCTGCTCAAGCTCCTCGACGGTCTCTGGAAGGGGGCCCGTGGTATACCCGGCATCGCGCAGCCGTTTGAGAACATTGAGAACGGATTGCGAGATACCGAGCCCGGCGGTTGCCGCCTCTTTGCCGATGGAACCATAGTAGATGATTGCAATCTTTTTTTCCGCGTTCTTTTTGCGTTTCAGATCGGTTGTTTTCTTCACCAGTTCCGCAAACCGTTCCAGACGGTCCGGAATGGTGCGGAACTCCAGCAGTCCCCGTTTGTTGCGGTAAAGCGCCGAGAGGACAAACGGAACCGCACCCCCGTCCAGCTCCGGCATGGTGATGCTCTGACTCAGCATGCCGCCGGTCATCCCCCGCTGGTCCCGCAGATATTCCTCATACGGCTGGCTGACCTTGATCGGACAGAAAAGCGGGACATTGTATTTCCGAAGCAGTTCCACCGTGTTTTCGCCAAGCCGTCCGTGCGGCTGATAGAGGATGAGATCCGGTTTGACCTGCTCAAACATGGATGCCGGATTCCACATGCCGTGCGCCGCTACAACATTGAGACCTTTTTTCTCCAGAGCCGTAATCAGATCCTCCAGCGCTCCGCCACCGTTTCCGGAAAGCAGGCAGACCGTCGCCGCGCCCTCCCTGTACCGTCCGCTCTTTTTGTACCAGGCGAGATAGTCCCGATACGTTTTGAACGAATCCTCTTCATGAACATGGAAAAAAGGTCTACGCTCGATCTTTTTCGGCGGTTCCGGTCGTGGAGCTTTGATGCGTTTTCCGTCGATGTCATAGCGGATGAAATCCAGCATCCGCCGGAAGTTCTCTTTTCCGCCGGCGCCGAGATAGGCTTGCAGATTTTTCAACTGTTCTTCCGTCAGCGTATTCAGGGCGGTTTCCTTACGCGTGGAAGCTGTCGTATAGATGGGCTTTTTCAGCGTGGAAAGGATCTCCTGCTGTTTTTCCGTAAAATGGAGCCCCATGCCGAAGAAGATGATGCAGTCGAATTTCTTCAGTTCCTCTCCGTTTTCCTCTTTCCATTGCAGAGCCGTCACCTCTATCGAGGGATTGATTTTCTGATCCAGAAGCGGAGCAAGAATGTACTCCGGATAATTCACGAATGCCACTCTGGTCGGGGAACCATAATGCTGCCAGATTCCGGCAAGTACGGCAAATAAGATTGCGATGAGTCCGATGTACAGATACAGCCTGGTTTTTTTTTGCATGATTCTTTTCTTCTCCTTCTTTTTACATGCGCTTGATTTTTTTATACTATAATTAGTTTTATCTAATTTTCAAGTCTTTTCTACTTAAAAATAAGATTAAACTAATTTTTTTTGATGAGGTGTTGTTTTTATGAGAAATATTTTCCATGCTTTTGATTTATTTGCACAGTTTGCTGAGCGGTTTCGAAAGTGAATCTGGAATTGCATGAATCTTTTCAATGAGGGGAAGAAGAGTCTGGTTGAAAAACTTTTTTTCTGGAATATCGTAAAGTCAGACCGGTGGAATCCGCAGAGTTCGAGTCGGGAGCAACCGGATGCGAAAAATCGTTCAACGCTTCAAAGGGGTGCGGCAAAATGAGTGCAGAAAAAAAAGTTCTGGTTCTGGGCGCGACGGGGGCAATGGGACAGTATCTGGTTCCGCTGCTGGCGGGGATGGGATACCGGGTTGACGGGGTCTCCCTTGATGACAAAAAAGACGGGATTCCCGGCGTGACCTGGATCAAGGCAAACGCAAAAGACAAAGAGGTTTACCGGAATTTTCTGAAGCAGGGATATGACGGAATCGTCGATTTCATGATCTACGGCACCGGCGAGCTGCCCTGGGTTCTTCCGATTGCCCTCGACCATACGGATCACTACATCTATCTTTCAAGTTACCGTGTTTACGACAACAAGGAACATCCGATCCGGGAGACTTCGCCGAGACTGATTGATTCGTCAGACAATGTCCTGCTCCGAAATTCCGAGGACTATTCCATCTACAAGGCGCGCGGCGAGAACATCATCCGTTCCCTTCCGCATAAAAACTGGACCATGATTCGTCCGGCGATCACCTATTCCCTGATGCGCTATCAGCTTGTGACGCTGGAAGCTCCCGATACGGTCGGTCGTGCGTTTGCGGGAAAACCGGTCGTGCTGCCGGAACAGGCGCGGAATGTGCAGGCAACCATGAGCTGGGCGGGAGATGTCGCCCGGATGATTGCGGGACTTCTGTTCAACGAAAAGGCGCTCTGCGAAACGTTCACCGTTTCCACCTCGGAGCACCGGACCTGGGGCGAGATTGCGGAGTATTACAAGGAGATCTGCAATCTGAACGCGGTCTGGGTGGACAAGGAGGAGTATCTGCGCATTCTCTCGCCCGATCCGTATGAGAATCGCGCCCGCTGGCAGCTGGAGTACGACCGGCTGTTCGACCGGATCGTCGACAACTCCAAAGTCCTTGCCGCGACGGGAATGACGCAGAACTCTCTGACCTCCCTTTACGAAGGGCTGAAGCGGGAAATCGGGCGCTGTCCCCGGGATCACGAATGGCGGGTCAATTCCCGCATGGACGAGTTTCTTGACTCAATGCACTGACAGATTCTGCCGGCTCAGTCCGCTTGTTTCGCAGCGGAAAAGAGATATCCGTTTCCGCCCTGCCAGGTGAGCAGCAGGGCGGAGTTCACAATCACGAGAACAGATCCGGCATTGTGCACCAGCGCGCCGACGACCGGATTCAGAATTCCCGCTCCCGCCAGCAGAATCGAAACAAAGTTCAGAACCATGGAGAAGGTCAGGTTCAGTTTGATTGTGACCATCATGCGTTTGGCGAGACGCAGGAGCCAGGGAAGTTGACGGAGGTCGTCGTTGACCAGCACGATGTCGGCGGCATCGACGGCAATGTCGCTTCCGATTCCTCCCATGGCGATTCCCACATGGGCTTTTTTCAGAGCCGGCGCATCGTTGATTCCGTCGCCGATCATGCAGACGGGAATGCCGCTGTGCTGGTACTCTCCGATGATTTCGAGTTTTGTTTCCGGCAGACAGCCTGCATGAACCTCTTCAATGCCCGACTGTTCCGCGATGCTGCGTGCCGCTTCGGGATTGTCTCCTGTCAGAAGAGCGGGACGCACCAGCATTGATTTGAATCCGGCGACTGTGTCCTGCGTCTGTTCCCGGATCGTATCGGAGAGGGCGATGAGTCCGCCGAATTTGCCGTCGACAGCAAGATAGATGACGGTTGCGCCTTTTCCACTCAGCTCTCCGGCTTTCTGTTTCCCCGGTTCACTGACAGGAATTCCGCTCTCCCGAAGGAGATCGGGACTGCCTGCCAGAATACGCCGTCCGTTTGCATGTGCTGCAACGCCTCGTCCGGGGAACATCTCGAAGTGTTCCGGTTCCGGGATATTCTCTTCCGGATAGAATTCACGGCAGCTTGCAACAATGGCTTTCCCGAGGGGATGTTCTGAGCGCAGTTCGGCCGATGCCGCCGCAAGAAACAGATCCTGTTCCGGCATCTCCTCCAGCAGACTGCACAGCGAGGAGACTTTGGGTTCACCATGCGTGAGAGTTCCGGTTTTGTCAAAGACCACCCGGCTGACAGCAGCAAGCCGTTCGAGAGCATCGCCTTCCCGAACGAGTATTCCATGGCGGGTCGCGTTTCCGATTGCCGCCATGACAGCCGTCGGAGTCGCCAGCACCAGAGCGCAGGGACAGAAGACGACCAGTACTGTAACCGCACGGATCACTTCTCCTGTCGCATACCAGATGATTCCCGCCGAGGCAAGCGCAATGACCACGATCCATGTCGCCCAGCGATCCGCAAGACCGACAATGCGTGCTTTACCGGCGTCGGCGGACTGTACAAGACGGATCATGCGCTGGATGGAACTATCCGAATCCTTCCGTGTCGCCTTCATTTCAAAGGCGCCGAACCGGTTGACCGTTCCGCTGAAAACCTCGTCTCCGCTCCGCTTGTCCGCCGGCATGGATTCTCCGGTTACAACCGACTGGTCGATGGAGGTTTCTCCGTTTACGATAAGACCATCCACAGGAATCGTCTCTCCGGGCAGGACGCGCAGAAGATTGCCGACTTCCACCTCTTCTGCCGGAATCGTTTTTTCTCCGTCACTTGTTATCAGACGAGCGATGCGTGGTGTCAGACGGACCAGCTTTTCAATGCCCGCCCGTGCTTTTGCAACGGTCGTCTGTTCCAGAAAGGCTCCGATCTGCATGATGAATGCTACTTCTCCCGCGGCAAAGATTTCATCAATCGCCACCGATGCGATCAGTGCCATGGAAACCAGTACGTCCGCTTTGATGTCGAATCTCGTGAACAGTCCGACACACGCATCTTTGAGGATCGGAATCCCGCAGAGAACCACTGCTATCCATGCCGGATTGAACAGCAGTTCGTCTCCCTTGTAAAAGAAACTGACCAGCAGCGAAATCCCTGCCGGTACCAGAAGCAGAAACGCAAGGCGTGTTTCATTTTCCAGAAAAGACTTGAGCTTTGCAATCATTTCAGACTCCTTTGCTGTATTTGTTTGCTTGATATCGGTAATATACATATGGGGGTATAGGTATTCAAGCGTGAAAACGGGAAAAGACGGAAATTTTGCATGGTCATGTATTGACCGGCTACGGTTTGTTGCAGAAATGCTGAAGGGCTTTTGCAAATTCGGCGATGGTTTTATCGGCGTCTCCGTGTTCGATTCCATCGCGGACGCAGTGCTTGAGGTGCCCTTCAAGGACAATCTGACCGAGTTTGTGGAGAGCCCCTTTTGCTGCATTGATCTGAATCAGGACATCTTCACAGGGGGCATCACGATCCACCATTTTGTTGATCGCGTTGAGTTGTCCGATAATCTTGTTCATTCTGCGGTGCAGATTTTCCGCATCCATACATTGACGCATTGTTTTCACCTCATTTCTGCTTGCCTCCGATACCGTATCCCCGGGAAATCGGCTTGTCAAGAGGAGAAAGGGAAGAAAAAGGAAAAATCCCGGCGGGGAGGAATTTTCCGGAAGATGGTGTATTGTAAGGAAGAGAAACGGAAGAAATTTCCGGACAGGAAGCTGGAAACGGGAACAGGGAGGTTTGTGGGGGATGCAGTATGTATGCCGTTATCGGTCGCCGCTGGGCGGAATCACTCTTGCGGGCGAGGGGGAATGCCTGACCGGATTGTGGTTCGATGGACAGAACTATTTTGCCGCGACGCTTTCTTCGGAATACCGGGAAGGTGTTCTTCCGGTTTTTGACGAAACGATGGCATGGCTGGAACTCTATTTTCAGGGGCGTGATCCGGGAACGGTGCCTCTGCTTCGTCCTTCCGGTTCTCCATTTCGTCTTGCCGTGTGGGAGATGCTCAGGAGGATTCCACGTGGAGAGGTTGTCTCATACGGCTGGATTGCCTCTGAAATCGCACGGGAGAAGGGGTCTGGACGGGTGTCTGCACGGGCGGTTGGCGGAGCGGTCGGGCACAATCCGATCAGCATTCTGATTCCTTGCCACAGAGTGGTCGGAAGGAGTGGCAGTTTGACCGGATATGCCGGCGGGATTGAACGAAAAATCCGTCTTCTTTCTCTGGAAGGCGTCGATCCGGAAAATCTGCGGACACCGCCGCCTCATTGCAAAACGATGGAATCCAGACGGAGCGGTGGGCCGGAACGCAGATGATGCGTTTGTCTGGTTCCGTCGGGCAGTCCGATGGAAACAACCGCGTCGTCATCTGCGGAAATGAGGGCGCTGCCAGTCCCGTTCTTCCAGTTCAGAGAGACAGAGAGTCCTCCGTGGGCGCGGAGATTGCGGATGGAACCTTCCTTCCAGCGGCGGGGGAGGGCGGGGAAGAGTTTCAGTGTTCCCGGTTTGGAGAAGAGGAGCATTTCGTAGATGGCGGCGGTCCACCCCATGTTCGCATCGATTTGGAACGGAGCGGAGCGTCCCATGACAGTGATCCCCATGCCGCGGTAGTCGTTGTGATAGGTGAAGAAATTTTTTCCGATGCAGGTCCGGGCGAGAATGTCGAGACATTCGAGTGCGGTATCGCCGTCGCCGAGACGCGCATTGATGTTCGCCATGTGCGCAAGGGACCAGCCTGTCTGCTCGCAGAGTCCGATGCAGAGGCGTTTGTCCACGGCGCTTTTGAATGCGCGGAAAAGGTCCGGCTGACGATCCTTCTCAATTTCCGTGCCGGGAAAGATCGGATAGAGATGGGACTGGTGCCGATGAAAATAGTTGTCGGAGAATGTCGGATCGATCCATTCCGCGACGGCTCCGTCGCTGTTGATGCGGTAAGGGGGAATGGAATCCAGAAGCTCCTCCCAGAGCTTGTGTTTTTCCTCATAGAGTTTTTCTTTCCGGTCGGCGTTCAGCAGATTTGTGAAAAGCTCTTTTGCAACCGCCGCATCAAGTGTGGAATTGACCGTGATCCGCGGCGCTCCGGAAAATTCCGTTTTCAGGGGGATGAATTCCTTCGGCCAGTTTTCCGGCGAGGTCGAAGGACAGAAAACCGCCTTGCCCTGTTCGTCCCTGAACAGGAAATCCTCATAAAAATCCGCCACTTCTTTCAGAAACGGCAGAATGTGTTTCCGGAGCATGGCGCGGTCGCGGGTATATTCATAATAGTTGTAGAAATGCTGTGCCAGCCATCCGGCGGCGGAGATCCAGTTGATGATCCATGGTCCTGTGAAAGTTTCCAGTCCGGTTTCCGGCGACATGACCGCCGGAATATGGATTCCGCGGCATCCGTACAGTTTTCCGGCATTCTCCCGGAAGTCGTCGAGGTATCCGGTGTAGAAATCCATCACGGCGCGGAGCATTTCCGGCAGATTGCCGGGAAGCGCCTGCCAGTAGTTCATTTCCAGATTTTCGTTCAGCATGTAGATGCAGCCCCAGGGCGGATAGTAG
>CASEYW010000064.1 GCA_949292215.1 uncultured bacterium | reverse complement strand
GAGACGGTGAAGACATCCCTGGTCCGGACGGAAACAACGTTCTCCTGAAGAAAATCCGTAATCTTCTTCAACGCCGCCTCGCCTCTTGCGTCATGCCATTCCGGCTTGACAGCGATTTCGATTCTGTGATCCATCATTTTTCCCTTGTCCTTTCAGTTTGAAAAACATGCCGGTAAGATACATCGGAATCGGACTTTTTTCAACAAATCTTCCGGAAAAAAGAGGAGGCGCATCACGCTCTGATCCGCGAACGTCCCGGAGCGGAATCGAACTGTTCCGCGAAATGGAGCGCACGATACCGCAGAGGTGTCATCCCGTAGCGCTGTCTGAAGAGTTTCGAAAGGTATGCCGAATCGGAAAAATTGAGGAATGCCGTGATTTCCCCGATTCTGTGATTCGTCTCCCGCAGCTGCCGCGCCGCCTCCGACAGTTTGAGACTGCGCACATACTCCGCCGGAGATTCCGAAAAATACATCCCCCAGTAACGGAAAAAAGTGCGCCGCGACATCCCGTGCTTCAGCGCCAGCTCCTCCAGATCAACCTCTCGATTGAAGTGAAATTTCAACGCAGAGGCAATCGCCATGATCCGGTCCCGATTGCCGTCATGCCTCGTTTTCGGCATTTTCGTCATGAAAATCAACTCCTGAAGCAGCTGGAAGCACGCTACGTCGATCCGGTCAGCCACACCGTCTTCCAGCGAGTGATTCTGATAATCGGTCAGTTTGCGGATCAGCTCTGTAATCTCCCCATTCAATTCAATCTCCCAGGCGATCTCTTCCGGCAGAATTCCCCGGGCTCTCATCAGCTCCAGAGACTTCAGCGAATAGCTGAAATGAAATGAGTTCCGCGGATACGGCAGTGCATTCGAAAACGGGCGGAACGGATATTTGATCAGAACATGCGGAAAGTGCGTCCTGTAGACTTTGCCGTCAATCCGATCCACGGCGAACTCCTCTTCGCCGGACGAAATGCGGATGCAGACTTCAAATTTGTCCGTAAAATAAAAATCATACTCCTTCCGCTGCTCACCGACCGTGCTTCCGAACCGCTCCACCGGAAACGGAAACGGCACAACTCTCCTCTGCGCGGAAAGATCCGTTTCATACAGCATACTCACTCTCCCATTTTCAAAATACTCTATCACGAAACCATTCGCAACGCAAGAGAATCTGGCACAAATCTTCTGATTTTTTGGCACGCGCGTCTCTTGCGGATGAACGGAAAACGGGATACATTCCAGATGAAACAATCCGACGCAACAGGGCGTCGAACAACAAAAAAAGGATGGCAAAATGACAGACCACGCGAAAAGCCTGCTCCCCGCAGGGAAAAAATGGAAACTTGTCTGGCACGATGAATTCGATGGTACGGAACTCGACCGCACAAAATGGGATTTCCGGCTCCATCTGCTCCAGCAGCGGCACAACACGTTCACCGACGAGGGCGCCGTACTCGACGGAAAAGGAAATCTCCTCCTGACCCTTATTGAAAAAGATGGACAATTCTACTCACCACACCTCCAGACCGGTTCCAATTTCATGGACCGCCCCGGAAAAATCTTCTATGAAGCGGATCAGAAAGCCAAAAAAGAGAAGATGTTCTGGCCTGTCGCCAAACTTCAGGAACCGAAATTTATGCACAAATACGGATATTACGAGATCCGCTGCAAACTTCAGACCCAGCCCGGCTGGTGGTCTGCATTCTGGCTTCAGTCCCCGATCATCGGTGCGTCCTTGAATCCGGAGGAGTGCGGTGTTGAAGTCGACATCATGGAAAGTTTCGCGCCAAACGGCATTGTTTCCCACAACAACCACTGGGGCGGATACGGCGACGACCATCAGCACGTCGGTTCCGGGGAACGGAAGCTGGAGGAGACCCCCGACGGATTCCACGTCTTCGGTCTTGACTGGAGCGAAAACGGCTATGTCTATTACATCGACGGCAAGGAATCGTGGCGCGTCGAAGGTCCCGTCTCCTGCCATGAACAGTTCATTCTGGTCTCCACCGAATGCATGGGCTACCGGTACAGCGATCAGCCCGATGAAAAACTCAAAAAAGCGGTTCTTCCCGACTATTTCATCGTGGATTACGTCCGTGTCTATGATGAAGTGAAAGAATCATAATCTTCTCCGCCCATCGGAGCAGCGGACGGCATCCTCCCCTGTCCGCTCTCCATTCCCCCTTCACGACCGCGATGCCCCCGGCGGAACACCCGTTCGTTTCCGATAGACGCGGATGAAGTAATTTGGATCATGAAAACCGCAGGCGAAAGCGATCTCCCGTACCGTCATGGGAGTCCCGCGCAGCAGCTTCGATGCGTGTTCCAGATGCCGGACCAGCAGATAATCCAGCGGAGAAATTCCCAGTTCCCGCTTGAAAACCCGGGAAAGATGATTCGGTGTCACGTGCGCCTCCTCCGCCAGACGCGATACGCAAAGTTCCGGATCGGAAAAGCTGCCGTCAATGCGGTTTTTTGTCCGGAAAAAGGTCCGATTCGACCGTCCCTCTCCCTGACCGGGAACAGAACTCTCCTCAGCCTCCTGAAACAGGAGCCCCAGAATTTCCAGGAGAATTCCTTTCCGTTCCAGCATCCGCCCCGGAGAGTCGGGATAAATTTGAAAATGGTGCCGGACCCGTTCCGGAAATTCCGGCGGAAGGCGGCGGCGGAAAAACGGGAAATCCATTCCGGGGGGAAGCGGCGGAACTGTCGCAGCAAGCTCCGGACGATATTCCCGGACATCATCGGCATAGACGAAAATCAGCGGTGCCTCCCGATGTGCACGACAGTCGGAATACCAGTCAAAGTGAATGCACCAGCGCTCAACGGCGGAATCAGCGATCGTGCAGTGCGTCATCCCTGGCGGAATCAGAATTGCCGAACCGCCAACACAGTAAAAAGTCCCTTTCTCTGTCACGATCCGTCCCTCACCGCGACTGAAATAAACCAGTTCAAAATCATAAATCCTGCGATTCGGTTCAATCCGACCGCGCGGCCAGGAACCGCTCCATACGGGACCATGTTCGGGATTCAGGGTTGCCAACCATTCAAAAAGCATGATTTGTGCTGTCTTTGATAGATTTTTCTTCTGTTTATTTTCTTTTTTTTCATTATAATATATTCCGCACTGAGAATCTTTACAAAGGAGATACAGCATGCCATGGATGGAAAAATGCTATTCCAGACTTCTGATTGACAACCACATCACAGATCTGCTTCCGGAGTTCATGAGCCGATTTGATCCGCAAAACTACGTGGAGATGGTGAAACTCGCCGGAGTGGAAGCCTCCATGGTCTACGCCTGCGATCACAACGGCAACTGCTACTATCCGACCTCCAGCGGACATCCGCATGGAAATCTGAATGGACGGGATCTCTTTGGGGAAACGGTGGAACTTCTGCGAAAAGAGCGGATCGTACCCATCGCCTACTACACGATCATCTATCATAACTGGTCGGCGAAAACGCATGAATCCTGGCGCATGCGGGACTGCGAAGGAAACACACATGGAGGTCGCTATCATTACAGCTGTCCGAACAATGCGGAGTACGGTGCGTTCTGCCGGAAACAACTCGAAGAAGTGACCGCCTATCCCGTTGCCGGACTCTTCATCGACATGACTTTCTGGCCGATGGTCTGTTTCTGCGACGCCTGCCGGGCAGCCTGGCGAAAGGAGTCCGGACGCGAAATCCCGACCGTTATCGACTGGCGGAATCCCGAATGGGTCTCCTTCCAGCGCTGGCGCGAACGCTCCATGGCGGAATTCGGACAAATGCTGACCGATCACGTCAAAACCATCCATCCGGAGATGAGCGTGACACATCAGTTTTCCCCGGTTCTCCACGGCTGGTTCCTCGGGCAGAGCTCAGGAACAGCGGATGCCTCCGACTATGCCTCGGGTGATTTTTACGGAGGAAAGGCTCAGCAGAGAATCGGCGCAAAAATCTTTTCCGCCTACTCGAAACATCAGCCGTTTGAATTCATGACCTCTCGCTGCGTCGATCTGCACGATCATACCTCGACCAAATCCGATGAGGAGCTCTTTCTGCATGCGGCAACCACCCTTGCCAACGGTGGAGCCTACTTTTTCATCGATGCCATCCATCCGGACGGTACACTGAACCGGAGTTTCTACCAGCGACTCCACAAGATTGTACGCCGGCTGGAACCGTTCAAGGAGATGGTGAAGAAACATGTTCCAGTCCTCTCCGCCGGAACTGCACTCTATTTCTCCATGACCGGATGCGTGAATGAATCTCTGAACGGCGTTCCGCTTTCGAAGATGAACGAGGGCGGCGGAAACATGGACAACCGGAAAAACGCTCTGGTCGATGAAGTCACCGCGGCAGGCGTGATTCTTAACAAACTCCACATTCCCTACCGGGTTGTCACAGACCGGACGGAGGATTACCGGGAACTCAAAACGATCATCCTCTGCGCGGCGGCATACCTCTCGGACGTGGAGTGTGAACGACTCCGGACTTTTGTAAAAAACGGAGGAACACTGATCGCAACCGGAAAAACCTCGCTTTACGATCCCGACGGACGATGCGGCGGAGACTTCCGTCTTGCCGATGTCTTCGGGGTCTCCTGGAGCGGAAAGATGAGCGATACGGTCAGCTATCTGGATCCCGGCAGAGAAGAGGAGCTGATCTCGGTCCGCGGACCGCATTCCCCGCTGGTGAAAGCGACCACGGCGGAGGTGCGCGGAACGGTCGTTCTTCCGCATTTCCCCTGCGATGACGCGGAACAGTATGCGTCCATTCACTCCAATCCGCCTGGAATTCCGACGGGATATGCGGGACTAGCAGTCAACCGGTACGGCAAAGGCCGATGCGTCTATCTCTATTCCCCGCTTCTGATGCATCGCCAGTATTCGCAGGAACGTTTCGGGATGGAACTGTTCCGGGAATTCGCGCCGGAATTTCTGACCGCGTCGGAACATCTGCCGGGCAGTACGGAACTCACACTGCTGAAGAGTTCAAAAGAGAGAGCATATCTGCTGGGAGTCGTCAACTACCAGGAGGAGCTGCCGAACATCCCGCTGAACGAGACTGCGCTTTCGATCCGTCTGCCGGAAGGATTCGTTCCGGAACGCCTGATCCGCGCATCGGACGGAGCAGATCAGGAGTTCACGTTCCGGAACGGCATTCTGTCCCTTTGTCTGAATTCACTCGAAACTACAGAACTGATTGAAATCTGGGAGAAGAAAAAATGAAAGAACTGAAACTGGCATTCGAATCCGGGAACGGGATTCTGCGTCTGGCGCCGAACTGGGTGCCTCGCTCCTTCTGCATTCCGGGCCGCCGCATCAAACTGCATCCGGACGACTACTACGCGCTCGGCGGCGAACGCGGCGGTATCGACGAACGATGGTTCGCCTCCACGACTCCGGCGGATAACGGCCCGCTGACCCCGAAAGACGAGGGAGTCAGCCGGGTGGTCTGCGAACACGACGAACTGGTCACTCTGCGGGATGCAGTCGAAGAACTTGGAGCGGACCTGATCGGGGAACGGCTCTGGAACAAGTACCACGCCTGGCCGATCTTTTCCAAATTCTTCGACAATCTCGGCCCGCTGCCGCACCATATCCACCACCGGGACCGGCACGCAAAGCTGGTCGGACAGCGCGGCAAACCGGAGTGTTACTATTTTCCACCTCAGGTGAACAATCACGGAGGGCATTTCCCGTACACCTTCTTCGGACTGGAACCGGGAACGACAAAGGATCAGGTCCGGGAGTGCCTGAAGAATTTCACAAAAGGCGACAACAAACTGACAAATCTCTCCCGCGCTTATCGTCTTGAGCCCGGAACCGGATGGGATGTTCCTCCCGGACTGCTTCATGCACCGGGAAGCCTCTGCACCTATGAACCGCAGGCGGCATCGGATGTCTACGCCATGTACCAGTCGCTGGTGGACAATCAGATTGTACCGGAGTCTCTGCTCTGGAAGGATTGCCCGAAAGACAAAGTCGGTGACTACGACTATCTGCTTGATGTCATCGACTGGGAACTCAATGTCGATCCGGAACTCAAGGCACACCGGTTCATGAGTCCGTGTCCGGTCCGTCCGGAAGCCGAGATGCGGGAAGACGGCTGCCGCGAGGTCTGGATCTGCTACAAGTCCGACGCTGTCAGTGCCAAGGAACTGACCGTTCTGCCGGGACGGACCACCGTGATCCGGGACTCCGCAGCCTACGGTCTCATCATGATGCAGGGGCATGGCACCCTGAACGGACTGAAACTCGAAACACCCGCCCTGATCCGCTTCGGTCAGTTGACTTATGACGAATACTTCGTTTCCGAACAGGCGGCACGGGAAGGCGTGAGAATCGTGAACGAATCGCCCTCCGATCCGCTGGTCATGCTGAAACACTTCGGGCCGGCAAATCCCGATCTGAATGTAAGGTGTTCGGAACGGAACGTTCTCCAGTAGTCCGGGGAAGAGTTCCGGCGGGAGGGGTTTTTTCACGGACTTCCCCTCCCGAACCGGACTCCAGAACCTTCCGCATACCGGAACTCATACTGCGCCACCACCGCTCCTCTGCCACAGTCGGAAAACCGGAAAAGAAAATCTGGTTTTCTGAAATACTGCGTCTCAATTCCAGATCCATCACAAGACGTGCCGTACCTCCGGTAAACAGCAGAAACCCGATCCAGAGAGGAAGAAGTGTCGCAAGCACGGTCATTCCGGAAAACGACGGGCGTTTCCCGCTTTCCTGCCAGGGCAGAAGCTCTACGGCCCTTCGCGCCAGAAAACGCCGGCAGCAGATCACAAACCAGCCTGGCAGGACCAGCAGAAACCACGCACATTGAACCCAGTAAAGCCAATTGCTGAACAGAGAGAGATTCCGCCCGCTCAGAAGCTCAATCCTCGAAAAACACCAGTAGAGAAGAACAGGAACCAGAACCCCGTAAAGAAAAAGTCTTGCGTACTGGCCGCCGGAAAAACGAACCTGGTGTCCCCGACATCCGAAAAGCCATCCCGCCACCAGCAGAACACAAAGCAGAACAGAAATTCCGACTCCGATCCAGCCGAAACACAGAAGCATCAGCTGATCGCACAACTGATAGGTGATTCTCCGTTCCGCAGCCAGTTGCAGAGGATCCGGTTTCTCCAGCGGATTCCAGGCGGAAACAATGGAAAAAAGTCCGCCTTCCTCCCTCAAACGCCGCTGGAAGGATTTCCGGAGACTCCGCGAAGATGCCGATTGATCTGCAACCTGTTTCCGCCATTCCCGGACCTCTTTTCCCGTTTCAGCAATCCGGGAAGCTGCACGTCTCCCTTTTTCGGCGTTTCCCACTTTGGTGTAGAGCGCTGGAAACTCCCTCCGCCAATCTTCCAGAATGCTGTGAATTACCAGCACTCCGATAACGGTTTCGCAATCCTGCAGCAGATGTTGCGTAAAGCGTTCCCAGGAATCCAGCACGGTTTCCGCCTCTTGCATCCGTCCTTCCCGGATCAGGACACCAGCAAGACGCGGAATCATTCTGCCAAGCTGACGGTAAACCTGCAAATGAGGCAGTGGGAAGGAAAAATCATCCACTTTCCGACCAACAGCATCGCAGAAATTCCGGTTCCGGTACAGAATCCGGCTGCTCCGGTTCCGGCGTTCAAGGGCATAATCGGTATTCCGCGGACAACGGAGTGCCGCCAGATATTCTTTGATCGCCGCCTCCAATTTCCGGCGGTCCTTCACCGATGCAGGCATTCCCTCGGCAGGAGTCGGAGAGTGCTTCGGAAACGGAAGCTCCGGAAGCGCTTCCCGCAGCAGCACAGCGACTTTCAGATATCGGTAAAGCGCATTCTCCGGCTCCCGCCGGATGCCGGCATCAAACTCCTCCGCCCGTGGAGAAGCAGTCCGGCAAACGGCAAGCATGCAGTGCGCAAGGAACAGCGGATCTTCCGGATGGCGATCAGAAAGTTCACGGCGCATTGCCGCTTCCGATTCCGGCGATCCTGTTCCGCAGAACAACCGGTCCTCCTCCGTCAGCGGCGGCGGAGTATTCCACCAGTCCGCAATCGAGAACAGAAATTCAGGAATGGGAGACCAATCCTCTTGAAGACTCAGGATCCGCTTCCATCCGCCGATCACATCGAAATTCACGGTTGCCAGCAAAGCAGAAAACAGAAGAGGAATCAGGAGGATTCGTCCGAGCCACCGGAGTTTCGCAAGCCGGTGCAGTCGGGTAAAATTTGCACGGAACAATTGATCGCCGATCTCCTCCGGAGAACCGAAACTCTTCAGTGCATCATTCACACTTTTCTCCGAAGAAATACCATCCCGTTCCAGCTCAGCGCATTTTTCTTCCAGATGCGTGCGGAGCTCCTGTGCGACCTCATGTTCCAGAGTCCAGTCTCCTCGAAGCGGTTCGGTACACTTCCGGATGGTCTCTTCCAGTTTCCTGTTCATGCGTCCCCCTTTGCCGCGATCCCGAGCAGAAGAGTCAGCGCTCCCGCGAAACTTCTCGCCTCCTCCACTCTTTCCTGCATCGCAGCCATTCCCTTCCCGGTAATCGAATAGTAGCGGCGCGGTTTGGAACCGGAGAGTTCCCACTGGCTCCGGATCAGGCCCTGCTCCTCCAGTCGATGCAGACAGGGATACAGAGTCCCTTCCTTCCACTGAAACGCTCCATTTGTCCGCTCATTCACCAGCCGGATGATTTCATAGCCGTACATCATCCGTTCGGATAACAGTTTCAGGACAACCGGTTCCGCCACCCCCCGCATCAAATCGCTGTTCAGTACCATAATCAACCTCCTTTCTCATAATACTTTTGCAATCAATATACATCGACATACAAAGTATTCAAGTATCTTTTTCATTTTTTTTCACACAGATCATGGTTTTGGCGCGGAACGTCTGTTTTCCGAAAAAAGCAATCGGAAAAAATTCCAGGGGTTGGGGATTCCGCTTTGATGTGATATATTACAGACAGATGACGGATTCCCGTACTCGATGGCAAACGGAAAACGGCTGTTCTCTCCGGATCGCCTGAAAGAACCGGAAATCTGCGGACCCGTCCAACTGTTACAGGGAGAGAATCATGAGAGAAGAAGAAAAAATCCTCAAGGGCATTCTGTTCCATCCAGGTGATCCGGAACTGAAGGCACTCAAACTGCACTCTCATCGTTTGAGTGCGGAATACAACCGCTGCGATGAAACGGAAACGGAACGCAGGAACTCACTGCTCCAAGAGCTGCTTGCCGCATTCGGAGAAGGAAGTTTTCTTCAGGGGCCCGTTTTTTTCCATTACGGATGCCATACAACGATCGGGAAACGCTGCTTTTTCAACTATAACCTGACGATTCAGGATGATGCCCCTGTCACGATTGGAGACGACAACAATTTCGGCCCGAACCTGACCATCGTCACACCGATCCATCCGATGCTGCCCGAGGAACGTCGCCTGATGCTTGACGCCGAGGGAGAGCCGAAACGGTTCTGTTACGCAAAACCCGTCAAAATCGGAAACGACTGCTGGTTCGGAGCAAATGTTGTTGTCTGCCCCGGCGTTACGATCGGCGACGGCTGTGTCATCGGAGCCGGGAGCGTCGTCACCCGCGACGTTCCACCGCTCTCGTTTGCCGCCGGGAACCCATGCCGTGTCATCCGGCCAATCACCGAAGCCGACAGCATGATCCATAAACCGGAAGTCCTTGCGGACAACCACGCGATGCCACGCTGACAGCAGCCCGGACTCTTCGCTCCGCCGGAAGTGCTCCCGAAACACACGGTATCCATGGAAAGGAAAACTCTCCTTTCTCCGTTTCCCCGTTCAACCATCCGCCGAATCACCGGAACATTCCGGAATCATTCTGCGCGAACGGGAGATGAAGTGGTTTCTTGTCCACAGAAAACAGTATTTTTCGTCTGACATCTTGACATGTCCGGCAAGATGTGACGGGAACAGAAAAGAGAGATCGGACCGAAGCAGGTTCCATAAACAGAAAATTGAGTCATAAAATCGAAATCCGATATTGACTCGAACCGTAAAAGCGGTATATTGGGAAAAAATAAGGAGAAACGCAATGCCGGAACAACAACTTTTTGAAAAAGTTCAGGCTGTAAAAACGCAGCTGAACACCGTCATCAGGGGGAAGGAGGCGGTGCTGGAACTTCTTTTCGCTGCTCTGCTTGCCGATGGACACGTTCTGATGGAAGACGTTCCGGGAACAGGAAAAACAACTCTGGCAAAAGCACTGGCGCTCTCTCTTTCCGCAGAATTCAGCCGTATTCAATTCACGCCGGATCTGCTGCCGGCGGACATTCTGGGTTCCTCCATTTACTCGCCGAAAGATGGCACGTTCTTCTTCCGCCGGGGTCCCATCTTTACGAATCTGCTGCTGGCGGACGAGATCAACCGGGCATCGCCACGGACACAGTCCGCCCTGCTAGAAGCGATGAACGAACGTCAGGTCTCCATCGAAGGCAGGGAGATCGCCCTGACAAGACCTTTTCTTGTAATTGCGACCCAGAATCCGATCGAATATTACGGGACCTATCCCCTTCCGGAAGCGCAACTTGACCGATTCGCAGTTCGTCTTTCCCTCGGCTATCCTGACGAAGTTTCAGAACTGCAGATTCTCAGGGACCGCCGGCAATCCGATCCGCTGGAAAAGCTCCGTCCCGTTCTCACCTGCGATGACATTCGCCGGATTCAGGAAGACGTCCGGAAAGTTGAAATGGAAGATTCGCTTGTGGAATACATGATGACACTCATCCGGGCGACCCGTGAAGCGCCGGAAATCCGTCTCGGAGCCAGTCCGCGTGCGCTTCTGACCCTCTCCCGCTGCGCACAAGCCGCTGCCTGGCTGAACAACCGGGATTTTCTCAAACCGGATGATATCCTCACCTTGATTGAGCCGGTCCTTGCGCATCGTCTTGTTCTGACGCTCGAAAGCAAACACGCGGGCATCTCAGCGTCATCGGTGCTGGAGGGTATTGTGAAAAAGATCAGAATTCCGGTTTGAATGCCATGCGAAGATTCCTGGAAACATGCCGGAGAATCCGGAGGCGCTTTCAGGAAGGGCCTCCGTGGTTTCCCATGCCGGATTCCGGACAGAAGAAACGCGACATTCCGTTTCTCTTTCTGGTTCTCCTCTGGCTTTATGCCCTTCTGGATCGGATTCTCACGCCGCAGGGAAGAATGTTCGCTGCGATCTATCTTGCGATTGCCTGTTATTCGCTGATCCTTTCCCGAAGCCCGGCAGTGATTTTGTTCTTTGTCCTTTCGGGGGTCCTGTTTTTTGATCTTCTGGCAGGACTCCTCTTCTATCCGCGAATCCGGATTACACGGATACCGCCTGTCAGAGTTACACGCGGATGCGAATTCCGGATTGTCTACACAATTGAAAACCGTTCCATGCGCCCCTGTTTCGATCTGACCGCAGATGCCTCCCTCTATATGAAACATCTCGCAGGAACAGAATCCTTTATTCCGCGCCTGACCCTCGGTGGCAAAATGACGGGAACGATTACACGCGGGTTCCTTTTGCGAAGACGCGGAGTCCATATTCTGCCGTGTCCGCTGGTTGAGACCGGCTTTCCGTTCCAGATCGTCAAACTGAGCCGCTCGGCGGGAGAGCCTCAGAGAATCATCTGCCACCCCGACTATGTACAGCTGCGATCGCTCCGGCTGCCGGATGGAAACGCAAAAAACAATGAGAGCGTCAACTCTGTCGCTTCTGTCGGGGAAAGCATGGATTTTTACGGCTGCCGCGAATATAGGACCGGTGATGATCCCCGCAAAATCCACTGGGTGGCCAGCGCGAAACACGCGCAGTTTGTCGTCAAGGAGTTTCAGGAGGAGAAACTCTCCTGCGCCGCCCTGATTCTGGACAACTCTCTCGCAGGTTCCAGAGTCCCGTTCCGCACGCTTTTCCGGAATCTGCTCCTTCTGAAACCGGTCAACGGACGCTATGACGATTCTCCGTTTGAAGCAGCGGTCTCCCTCACGGCATCCATCGCGACCTCTCTCTCCGCCAGAGACTTTACCGTGGATCTCTTTGCCGCAGGATCCGAAATCCATCATTTCCGCACAGGACGCAATTATATGACCCAGGAAGCGTTTCTGGATCTTCTTGCCTCGCTGGAACCATCGAAAGAAACGGAACGTTTCCGGAGAATCACGCCGGAAGACATCCGAACCATCGCCTCTTCCGGAGCCGTTTTTCTTGTTCTGCTGAGTATTGATCCGGAGTCCGAAAAACTCCATCGCGATCTGGCGGACACGGGCGTGCCGATCCGCACGTTTCTCATCTCCTCCGTTCCGGGACCGGCATGGGTCGAAACCATCCGTGCCGACGACATTCTCCGGGGAAAGGCGGATGAATTATGAACGCGCCCTCACGATCCCTGCTGTACAAAGGATTCTCCCCCGGTTCCCTGCTGCTGAACATCCTGCTGATCCTGCCGCCCGCATTTCTGTATTCCATGAAGGTCGACATGCCGCATATTTTTCTGATTCCGGCAGTCATTCTGGCAATCTGCTTTTTCAAAAGGAACTATCTGCCTTACACGGACCGTCCGATCATTTACTGTGCCACGACAGCGCTGGTTCTGGCAGTCATTCCCGATATGATCGTCACTGTGGACGAAGCGCGGTTCGGACTTTTCGATCTGATGCTGCGTTCCAGTCTTGTCGTTCCCCTGCTGCTCTATACCGCCGCACTGAGCTGCTTCTTCTCCCCGAATCCCTATCGAACAGGACTGACCGCAGCACTTGCAGTTGCCGCGATGCTGGTCTGCGGCGACATCTTCAACTCCCGGGATCTTTCCAACACGGTTCTCTCTTTTCTCGACGAACCCCTGAAGCGGTACCGGACCACATACGCAACCGCGGCACTGATCCAGGCAATGGCACTTCCTTACTATTTCTACCTCTCCAGCAGAACCGTTCTTCCTCAGAAACGGAGCTGGAAAACCACCTGGCTTCGTCCAGGACTCCAACTGCTCTGCATTCTCCTGATCCCTGTCTTCGCCCTTTACGCGTCGAAACTCTATTATGCGAACACCAGATTCTTCCGGCATCTGGAGCTCTATTTCCTGAGAGTCGGAATGCGCCAGAACCAGGGACGGGAAATGATGCTTCTCTCCTCCTCGGTCAATCTGAGAGCGACGCTTCATCCGCGACTGCTCCAAGATCCGGAAAAAGTTCTCATCCGGGCACGCTCGGAAACCCCGCCGGGATATCTGCGCGGTGGTGTCTACACGTCGTATCACAGTGGCCGATGGGCCGGAAAAAGCACCGGTTCGGAACTTCAGGCGATCCGCCGGGCAACCATTCTTTCCGACAGCACATTCACAATCCGGGATTATCCGGGAGCACCAGCGGCAGTTCCGGACAATCCCCGCGCCCCTCTGGAGCCGCCGCTCCGCCGCATCGAACTTTATTTTGACGGACTCCTCACCCGCGGCACAATCCCCGCTCCGGGGAACACCTATCGCCTTGACGCCGTCGCCGACGGCGCCGAAGTCACGGAAAACGGCATTTTCCAGCTGAAACAATGGAAACGCGACGGTGGATGCACCGTTTTCACGACCGGTCCTCTCCCTCAGGCGGCATATCAGGCCCCGCAGCCGGATACCGCCCTCTCCCGCGAACTGACTCAACTTCCCTATCCTCTCCAGAAACAAATGGCAAAAATCGTCGAACAGATTCTCTCCGGCAGAAAACCACGGAAGGATCGGGAGAAAATCGATGCCGTAACCGCATTCCTGAACCGCCACTGCCGCTATTCCCTTGATTTCCGTCCTTCCCCCCACAGGGATTCCGATCCGGTTCTGCACTTTCTCTCCCGCGAACGAAAGGGACACTGTGAACTGTTTGCTTCCTCCGCAGCCCTTCTCCTCCGCTCCATGGGAATACCGACACGCTATGTCACAGGGGTGGTCTGCGAGGAACGTCATCCGTATTCCCCATACTACATTGCCCGTGCCGCGGATGTCCACGCCTGGTGCGAAGCCTGGCTCCCGGATGAAAAACAGTGGATCACCGTGGAAGCCACTCCCTTCACCGACGATTTTGCAATGACGCGTTCCAACCGGAAACAGAAACCATTTTCCTCTTTTCTTGATCTCCTGAAACAGACCTTCCAGCAGGCATTCGCCGACATTCGCCGGGGGTATTTTGCCGATGCAGTCCTTACGCTGATCGAAACAGCGGTTCTTTTTCTGCATCGGATTCTCCTGCATCCGGCTATTCTTTCGGCAATCGGAATTCTTGTACTGTTTCTCATCCGGAAAAAACTCCGCAGGAGAAAAAAACAGACTGGAATCTCCGCACCCTCCGGAGAAATCAGACGCCTCGCTTCGATTTTCGCCTCATTCGAAAAACAATTGGCAAAGAAATCACGCAGAAAACGCCCTCCGGAACAAACACTTCAGGTTTTCTATGCGGGAGCTCCGCAGGAGGTCCGTTCCCTTGTTTCAGATTACGAACAGCTGCGCTACCGGGAACAACCGCCGGACCAGGACAGCATCCTCGCCTTTGAACGTCAATGCCGCAAGGTTCTGACTCAGCTCCCGCCCCGATGAAAAACTGCTCTGTCCACAGGGAACTCAAACCTTTTTCCCGAAACGACAGAGCACCCGGAACCATTCATATCCCCGTCATGGGAGAACTCCGAATACAACAGAGTGTGCCGTAACACAGAAAACAGGAAAGCTCTGGCGGTCAGAGAGAAGGGAACAGGACCGAAACCAGTCAATCCGCTGATTCGGTCCAGTAAGGATTTGCGGTCGAATTGGATGTGGAATGGAATTCCGGCGGAAGCTGGTGCAGCGCAACATGAAAATCGCCGAAGAGAAAAACCGTCCGCCCGAGATGCCGATACTGCGGCATGTTGTGGCGAGTCAGCGTTCCGGGATAAGGACGACTGAGATGCGCGACTCCGCTTCCCGCCATGTCAGCAAGGACAATGATCGTTCCGGGACGCGAAAAAGAAGGCCCCCGCATGCAGCGGGCCGGAACAATGGGAGAACCGGCGCCCCGAAGATCCTGATAGTCCAGATTTTCATTGTAGCCCATCGTGTAGGTTCCGCTGTCGTTCGGTTCGGCCGAAAACGCCGGACATGCAAGTTTGGAACGGAGACCATCTTTTTTGACGCATCCGGGCAGGGATTCACTTCCGGTTGAATCCTTGAAATCCATAACCTTTGCAAGGCGGATCAGATAATAACGCGTTCCGATGTTGTACGTGCTCCCGGAAAAACCGCGATCGGGCAGGAACCCCTCATAGGCATCCGTGTAAAGAGTGAATCCGTAGCCGAGAGTCTTGAAGTTGTTCACACAGGAAATTGAAAACGCCTTCTGACGAGCCATTCCCAGCGCCGGCAGCAGGAGTGCCACGAGAATGGCCAGAATGGCAATCGTGATCAGGAGTTCAATCAGAGTAAATTCCGCTGTTTTTCGCATTTGATTCATTTTTTATTTTTCCTTTCCGGTCTGAATAAAACGGTTCCGAAATGTTCCGCGTTCCGCCAGCTGTCACCTCCGCCGAATCCGAACATCTGGGTTTTGCGTCCGGGACGATCCGCGAACGGGCCGTTCACAGCAAAATCCGCGCCAAAACGTTCCGGGGGCATTCCAACTCCGAGAAGTTCCAGAGGTATCTCGATTCCGACCCAGTAGCCGTATCCGGGCAAAGGTTCGCCGCAGACTAGAATACGGCTCTCTTTCCCGAGCTGTCTGGAGGACCATTTCACATGCTTTCCCTGTTCCAGCGCAGGCAGGAAGAGAATCTGGAACACACCTTTGCCATACGCACGGCTGCCAAGACCAGCTCCTTCAGGACGGAGATCCAGGAACAGTTCCACGGCGGAACCGAGCACTCCCGGCCAGATCTCCGGCAGACGGGGCGAAGCATCCCGGACTTTCATCAGGCAGAACAAACGGGTTCCGGAAAATGCCAGTCGGGCTTCCGCGGAAAGTTCGTTTTCCCCGCCCCAGAAATCCGTTGAATGGAACGACATCATTTCCGGCGGACGCCCCTCCTGACACTGTTTTGCCGTATGAATCCGGAACGGTTCCGTAAATCCGTTCATGGAGTCGGGACCGGTAATAGAGAACGATTCCGGCGCACGACCGGCAAACATGACTTTTTTTGAACGGATGCGGACCGGATGAACATACTCTCCGCCCTCCGGAAGAAGAATCCGGAAGCGGACCCAGTATTCTCCGTTTTCCTTTGCAGAGGAACAGAGAAAGTCCAGACGTCCGTGACGTTTCGGCGGAATCTGCGGAATCCCGCCGGAAGGCCGGAGCTCCAATCCGGGAATGGAATCGAAGCGGAGCCGGGGAATCCATGGCTCGCTCCTCGAATTCAGGAGCTCCAGAGAGATCCTGCCGATTCCGTCGGCAAGATCCATCACACGGACCCCGCTGACCGGAGACGGCATCACCTGCAAATCGGATGTGACGGAATGAAGATAAAACGGCGTAGCATCCGCCTCCATCGCATAGAGCCACGCATTTCCGCTCCGGGCAACAGGACGAAGAGATGTCTTTTTCCCATACATGGAAACCCGCTCCAGAACGGCATCCGACGAGCGGACAAGCACCGATTCCCCGGGACTTCTCGACCACAGTACGGCAACCCGTCCGCCATTCGCTTTCGAAAAGATTCCGCCGCGGAGGTGTCCCCCGTTCACTTTTGAAAAACCCCGTTCCGGAATCAACCCCTCCAGCTGAGCAGCTAGAATAGAACCGGCAAGAAGAGAACGGGATGGAGTCCGGCGATGATCGGGAGTCGAAGCAAACAGATTGTAAAACTGGCCATACCGTTTCGTCCACGGCCCGCGCTTCCGTCCTGAGCTGTCCAGAGGATCGTCCCAGAAAAAGAAGGTGAATGCTCTTGCGCCTTCCAGGAAATTGATGACGGCATTTTCCACAAGATCACGGGAAGCACGGAATTCATCGGCTACCGGTCCCGGCCAGCTTTCCTTGGAATGGAATCCGGGCATTCGCTGCTGTCCGTTCCGAACCACAATCGCAGGTGGGATCGGCCTTTCTATCTCATAGCGGTTGACCGTATTGACTCCGGTTTCCGAATTGAATAGAGGTTTGCGCTGACCGTCGGGAAACGCATTGCGATGCTCCCGAATCCGCTTGTCCAGATCCGCATCGTCGGGAGAACGCGGGCTCGTATAAGTGTGAATGGAGAGTCCATCCAGGAGCCTGGTCGCGCCGAGTTTTGTCACAGGACTCATCCATGTAACGAAATAGGAAGTTCCGCAGATTCCATAGACGAAATTCCGGGGATCAGCTCCCTTCAGAATCGGAACCGCCGTTTTGACAACTTCCGCGTAAGCCTCGGGATTATAGCGGAAACCATACGCCATCGGCTCATTTTCGATTTCGTAAAGGAAAATCTGTCCGCGATAACGGAGAGCCAGCGCACGCAGGAAGCGGGCATATTTTTTCAGATCCGGCATTCCCCCGCCACGGACTCCGTGCGGATAAATCCGCATTCCCCGCTCGAATTCAGCAGTCCGGTACCATTTGGATGTGGGATAACTTTGGATGGAACAGTAAATTTCATTCCCGGCGGCGATCAGCCAATCCAGATCATCGTCCCAGTTCCACTCCTCCGGCGGCGCAGAGGGATCCTGCGAGGGCGGAACCCGGTCAGAATCCGAGTAGTTCGGCCCCATGACAAACGACCAGCGGATGTATTTATGTGTATATCGGAACGGAAGAGCATCCGGCCACCAGCCATAAGAGAAGATGTTGCTGTCGTGAATTCCGAAAACGCCCGGACCGGCAGGCTCGTTTCTGCGCTCAATGGTCAAATAATGCTTCTCATCGGAATAAGGAACCGTAGTGTCGGAGGAGTCCGCGTAAAGATGACAGATATCGCTGCTCCAGCTGAAAGGAAAACGGATCTGCCGCATGACGAAAGAATCCGGAGGAACTGTTTCGGTCATTGAAAACCGGGAAGTCTGATCCGCGATCTCACGGTAAACGCGGAAATGAACCGTCATCTCCGCGGTCTTGTTCGTGGAATTGGAAAAACAGACCATCGCAGCATCCCGTTTCGAGGGATCGGGGCCTGCCACACGGCTGTCGAACCCGAACAGGCGGATCGAACGCCCTCCCGTCCCCTTCGTCCGGACAACTGCGCGGTAATCCCGTTCCCAGTCCAGAGAAAAGGTACCGCCTGGAACGGTCATTTGAAATTCATCCAGATAAGGGGAACGGATGGTCACCGTATCCGGAGCGAATCCGGAGGGCAGTTTGACGGAAATTCCTTCCGGCGGCAGCCCGTCGCCTGTCAGGAGGGCTCGCCCCTCTTCCCATTTCAGTGTCACCTTTTTCCATTCCCCGACAGGAAAACGCACCGGCGACGTGCTCTTTCCCACTCCGGAAAGCTGCAAGACACGCGCTTCCGACGGCGAATCGGGAATCGTCAAAGCGGACCTCCGCCCGGAACTCTGTTCCGAAAGGACCAGAAGATCACGTTTTCCCCGTTTGAGAATATCTCTGACAAAAAAAACAGCCGTTCCGGAACGAGTGTCCCGAAGATGCGGCAGGAGCGGATACACGAAATCAATATTGGCCAGATGCATCACAAGTCCGGAAGCCCCCTTCCCCGCTGGAGGAACAGAGGGAATCCGCTGGTTGAGAACCCCTTCCGGATACAGCTCCAATGCTGAAAGCGTAAACGCAGTTGCTGCTGCACATCCGACAGCCGTTTTCCAGATTCGGATCTTCATTTTTCCGGTCCCTTCTCCGCCATGCGAATCAGCAGGGATGGAGCCCATTTTCCGGAATAACTCCTGGCAAATTTCAATGTACGGAACCGCCAGCCTTCCTTTGACCCGGACTGTTTTTCATCGGCCTCAATCCGAAACCCGATCCGAGGAGCTTTTTCCCGTACAGCCCGGTTATAAAACGCTGTCACATCCGCAAGAACCGGTTCCTTCACCGAAACCGGACGGGCGGAAAGAAGAGAGGAGATCCGGGTTCCGCATCCGTCATCGCTGAGGGTCACCTTTCCATCGGCGTCCGGAGGCAGATATCCGAACAGAAGAGTGTTCGGGCCGAACGCTTTCGCGTGTTCCGGCACAGCCGTCGTACCGGATGTTCCATTCAGCCAGAGCCGGAGAAACACTTTCTCCGCCGGACGGCTCCCGGGAGGAATCGAAAATTCGATGACCGATGCGATCCGCCGTTTCGGAGAACTCTGTACTAGAGTCTGAATCGGCGAAAGACGGACAGATTCATAAATACCGTCGCAGTCGGAATCGACCAGTTCCCCGTCGATGTCGGCAGGGCGAATCTCCTCCGCACCGGAAAACAGCGTTCCACCGAACAACAGCAGCGAAAACAGAATTCCATATCTCAACATTTGGCGAACTCCTTCCCTGTCTCTTTTCCCGAACACAATTATACACTACGATTGACTTTTTGTGTATCGCACATATATTACTTTTTTATGGATTTTTTGTACAAAATAAAGGAAGCTACCGCAGATTTTTCCTATGGAAGAACGTAAAACAAAAGACTTCAGGCCGAACGCCCTTCTGCAGTCCATGGACACGGTTCTGGTCGGCTGCGGAGTCTGCACGCAGAAAAAGCCGTGGCCGTTCGGCTATGAACCGCATCCCTTCATCCGCATCTATTATCTGGAGAAGGGATGTTTCGACCTGATGTTCACAGAAACCATCTTTCATCTGGAAGCGGGAGGCATTTACCTGATTCCCGCCAATATTCCCTTCAGTTATCTGTATCGGGAAGAATGCAGGCATCTGTACATTCATTTTTCCTCCCGGTCCATTGACGGCATCGGGATTTTCAATCAGCCGGTCAGACTCACAGGCGAAGCCGACCGGTCGACCGGAGTCAAAATCGAACATTTCATTGCAGACGCATTCCGAAGCAAGGACAGCATCCGGGAAAACATGGAACTCCGTATTCAGCTTTTTCGAATTCTGATCCCGTTTCTGGAACAGTTTGCATCCCTCTGCGGTCACGATACCGACCCGGGACGATATGATGGTCTGAGCAAAGTTGTCAATCACATTGAACAGAATCTCAACCGGCCGATCAACGTAAGAGATCTCCACACTCTCTCCGCCATGCGCCGCGCCGATTTTTCCGCCCATTTCCGGAAACGTTACGGACTCCCGCCGAAACAATACATCTGTATGCGTAGAATCTCCAATGCACGGAATCTTCTGGTCCGCACAGAAATGACCCTTCAGGAAATTGCCTCCGCCTGCGGATATGAGGATCTCTTTCTCTTCTTCCGCATGTTCAAGAAATATACCCGGATGACACCGACGGAATTCCGTTCCCGGTTCCGTCAATATTAAATCGCCGGACCGGAATCGCTCCGGACGGTGCGGAAACAGGAAATTCTCCCGGCACGATACGGCAATCCGGGGGAATGCCGGACCGTTTCTATTCCTGCGCGGCGTCCTGGAATTCCTTCTGGAAGCGGGCGTTGTTTTCGTACTTCTTCAGTTCGGCCTCTTCCAGAGCATAGGCAAGCTGATCAAATTTCATCTTCTCCAGTTCGATGATTGTCTCCATCAGTTTCCTGCCCGAGGGCCGGACTTTGTAGGCATTGATTCTGGAACGGGCTTTCAGCAGACGGGCAAGAAACTCCCGGGTCAGAATGATGTGCTTCAGGGATTTGTCCGGCTCGGACGCCAGAAAGAAAGAGACTTTCCGGGCTAGCGGAAAAAATGTTTCCGTCGGATCGTTGGACAGAAAATGAACCGTGAATGAGCCGAAATCATCCGTAGCAATGGTTCTGGAAAAATCACCAGCCTGAATCAAAACCGGAGTTTTCATAACAGGGGTCTTTCTGGTTTCCAGCGAACGGTTCAGCATCTTTTTATCAGCACGGATCAGTTCCTCCTCCATCCGGGATTCACTTTCCCAGTTGAGACAGGGATTCATCCCGGTAAAGGCAAGATCATTGATCGAATGAGGAATGTCATAAGGGAACATTCCAATGGAAAGCAGAAAAAGAACATGAGCACCGAGAGAAACCGGCAGCAGACCAATCCCGCTCGGCACCTCGTAGAGTTCTCGCCAGAAGGAATACGGAGTGGAATAGCTTTTGATCGTCCGGATCTCAAAATTCTTGACATCCACCTGTTCCAGTTTTTCAATCGTAACCGTGAACGTCGTATCCCGGGGTGGGTCCTGCGACAGCGTAAAGTTGTATTTCGAACTTAAAACGTTCTGTTCGGATTCATTGTTTGTTGTTTCCAGATTTCTGATGTGATTGGCACAGCCGGCAGTCCATGCCAGGATCATGCCGAGTCCGGCCAGATGGAAAAGATGTTTCTGTTTCATCGTGTTCAACTCCTGTCTTTGTTATTCTGAATCCATTAAGAAATTCCTATTGTCTCATCTCCTCCAGGACAGCGGCACGCTTTTCCGCTTTTTCGAGACCGGCAGAAGCCGCTTTCCTGTACCACTGGATCGCATTGTCACTGCTGAACGGAACCCCTCTGCCGTTCTCATAGCGCAATCCCAGTTCAAACATGGCTTCCGGATGACGCAGTTCAGCAGCGATTCTCAAATAATGAAGAGCCTGTTTCTCATTCGCCGTCAGGAAGGAGGTTCCTTTTTCATAAAATCCGGCGACTTGATAGGCTGCCTGAGCATGATTCCTATTCGCGGCCCGGAGATAAAATTCCAGCATCTCTTTTTCTGTTGCATCGCAATCACCATTCCGGATGGCTTCGGCGATCAGGAAGGCACTTTGAGCATGCCCCAGCTCCGCCGCTTTCCGATACCACTCCAACGCTTTGCTTTTTTTCGAAAACCACATTCCAAGCCCCTTTTCATAGATGACGGCAACCTGATAGGCAGCTTCCGGATTCCCGGCGCTGCCAGCAAGCGTCAGAATTTCCAGAGCCTTCTCATACTCTTCCGCATTCAGAAGGGATATGCCTTTTTTGAGTTCCGCCTGACAGGGGATCTCCTTCCGCACAAAAGAAACAAACACCTGTTTCAGACTCCCCGGGGCATCGACCTCAACAATGGATTTCTGTGGATCGAAACCTTCTGCCGTTGAAGTCAGGGAATACCGTTTGAATGGCTCAATCATCACGGAATCCCCGTTTCGGCAGATGCGATTCCGGAAATGGAATTCGGCATCCCGCACGTTCGAGCGGAACAGCACTTTCGACGGAATTGGAAAAACAACAAATACAACATCCGTCCGCTCGCCATGTCTTACTACGGTCTGTTCCGGTGAAACAGGCTGAAGCGCACCGGCACGGAGCCTGATTTTCACGGAGCCTGCCGCTATTCTTTTCTCCAACGGAAAATGAAGCACTTTTTCCCATGCGCCATCATCAAACCGAACCTCAACCCCATTTTTTTTCAGATAATTCAGCAGACGTTCCTCCGCATTCAAATTCACCACAACAGTTCCGTACCGGGTAATGGTCTGAAGGGTCTCCGGTTCTTTTCCCGTCCTGGCACCGGGGGACGCGGGAAGCGGTTTCAGAGAAGTTCTGATCGAAAAATTATCCGTCAGGGAAATGGTTCTCGAAACAGGCTGGAACCCCTCCCTGGAAACAAAAACCTCATAGCGGCCGACCGCCAGTTCTCCAAATACAAGTTTTCCACTTCCGTTCACATTCGCCTCTTTGAGAATCCTTCCGTTCTGCTGGATCTTGACCAGAGAATAGGCAGGCGCATAAATTGTGAAACTCTTTACAACCGGAGAAAGCGGAAGATCAAGACGCAAAGAATCCGTCAGTTCAATTTTACATTGCTGTTCCAGAAAATCAACTTTGGAGAGTTTCAACGTGTATGTTCCTTTCCGAAGCCGGGCAAAAGCACACACACCGGAGAGATCCGCTTTGCCGGAATACTTGATCACACCATTCTGAAGCAATTCCACTTTTGCTCCGGGGGCCGTTGCCACCCTGAGTTCCGCAAACTCTTCCGACAGAGGAATCCGCAGGGCAATATCGTCCTCCAGAGTAAACGTCCGTTCCTCGGTGTGCCAACCGTCGCGGACCACGCGCACAGAATACTCATCCAGCGGCAGCTCCGGGAATTTCACAATTCCGGAAGATGGCACGGATACGCTTTTCTTCCAGCCGGATTTTCCGCTGATCGAAAGGGTTGCCCCCGGCTGAGTGGCAAATGTTGCAGACTTGGAATCCGGCACCATCGCGATTTTCAGACTCCGATCCTCATGAAGATCAATCGACATGCTGTAATTTTTCCTGCCGCGATGTTGTGCTCTGATGGAATAGCGTCCCGGAGAAAGCTCCCGAATGCTCAAGTGGCCGGATTCATCTGCCAGATAGGTTGTCACGATTCCGTTTGAAGAAATCAGATGCACTTCCGTATCCGGTTCGGTTTCCACGGCAAGTGAAACAGAACGCGGCGTTTCAGGAGACGGATGAACTGGCCGGGATGGCAAAGAAGCCGCCGGACGACTCTCCAGCAGTTGGAAAAACTCCGGACCCCATTTCATGACCACATAGAGCATTCCCCCGATTCCCAATCCGGCAGCCACGGCAATCCCCGCAAAAGGACGAAGCCGTTTCCTGCCGGTTTTCCAATTCCGCCGAGTCAGATTTGATGTCATCAGAGTAGAAGGACCATGTTCCGGGGCAACTCCGGCAATGGCACTCTTAATCAGGTTCTGCGCATCGCTGGACGTATACTGCGGCAGACAGGTTTCCAGGGCTTCCAGAAGTTCTTCCGGAGTCTGAAAGCGTTTGTCCGGCTCCTTGTCCAGCATCTTCATGATGATCTCCGCGCTCCCCTCCGAAATCTCCGGATTTTTATCCCGGGGATTCGGAACCGGTTCGGAAAACAGCTTATGCAGAACATCATAGGTGGAGGAACCGACGTACGGATGCTGACCGGTCACCATTTCATAAAATGTGGCACCAAGACTGTAAAGATCAGAACGGATATCGACATTCCTGGGATTTTCAACCTGTTCCGGCGAGAGATACGCAGGTGTTCCGATCATGATATTCGTCTTGGTCAGATTGACATCGTCGTTGTCATTTTTCGCGATGCCGAGATCTGCGAGTTTCACCTCGCCACGTCTGGTAAACATGATATTGTCGGGCTTGATATCCCGGTGCACGATTTTGTGTTCCGCAGCAGCGGACAGAGCAGCGGCGATCCCCTGAACAATCACGATTGCCTGAGCTTCCGAGAGTTTTTTCTGCGACTTCAGAATCCGTCTGAGACTGCCGCCGTCGATATACTCCATGACAATATAGGAAATGCCGTATTCCGCATCGGTTTCCACGTCCATGACACCGACCACATTCGGATGGTGAATTTCCGAAGCGATCCGCGCTTCCCGGAGAAAACGTTCGAAAAAAAGATTGTTCTCCTCGCAGATTTCCCGGGGAAGTACTTTCAATGCACGGTAAACATTCAGAGTTTCATGTCTGGCAAGGAAAATAACCCCCATCCCGCCCTTGCCGATCTTTTTCACAATGGTGTATTTTCCGATTCTTTTTCCCTCACAGAGAATCGTCTGCACAGAGGTTGTAAGAGCGGAAGGCAGACTGGCAACAGAAGACTCCTGCTGAAGAGCTTCAAAATTTCCGGACCGGATCAATTCCTTGACTCCGGCATCCGCCATTACGGTCATCGCAGTGGAATACTCTTCGCTCTCCTCCGCTTCCGGCGGCAGGGAATCCGGATCGCATTCCTCGCGGTATACCGGAATTTCCGGCTGTTCAAAAAAAGCATTGAACTCCGTCGGAGCTTCCCCTTCCCCGGAAGGCTCCGCGGATTCCAGACGGATCTGCCGTACGCCGATCCGAATCCGGTCTCCCGCTTTCACTTCGACTACGTTTTCAATGCGTTTTTCGTTCAGGTAAGTCCCGTTCAGACTCTTCAGATCCTCCAGGAACAATTTTCCATCGGCCTGGAACAAACGGGCATGACGTCCGGAAACACCGGGGGTATCAAAGACAATCCCGTTTCCTTCATCACTCCCCAGAATAATCCCGTCATCCTCAATTTCCAGCGGGGCCCGGTCCTCCGCATTTTCCAACCCGAAACAATTTATCCGCATACCATCTCTGCTTTCATTCTGATCGTTTTCATAGAAGACTCCTCAAACAGGAGTGAAAGTCGTTTCAACTCTGCCTCGGCCTTTTGTTCTGTCCACGGAACCGCGTTTCCCAGATCGAACAGGACTCCGCAGCCGAAACGGTTCCTTCCAAGATTACCGCGACGGATGTCTCCGTGCAGAAATCCCTTTGCATGAATCGTGCACAGTCCATTCCGGTAATCCTGAACCGTGGAGAGCTGCGGCTTCACCTCTTCCATCAGAAACGCCGCACCTCCGGAATTCTGAAAGAAATCATACACCCGGACAAGATTCCGGTTTGCGAGTTCATTCAGCAAATGATATTCCCGCTGCAATTTTTCCGTTCTGTCCGAAGCAACCACTTTCAGTGCGCGTCCATCCTCCGTCCGATAAACCGCGGAATCGCTTCCCCGGCCGAGAACGGCACTCAACGGAATGCCGAAAAGCGAACAATGCGGCTGCTCAAGCAGTTCCGGAAAAGGAGGGAACAATCCTTTCAACGCGAGATGGCCGGCAGTCAGATTCCACCAGAATTCATTCTCAAGGAATTGCCGCATCCCGTCAGGAGAGAACAGCCCGGATGCAAGGAATTCCTCCGGAAGCGCCTGAACCAGATTCCGCGGAATGAAACGGGAAAAATTCCGGGAGACATCCATGCGTGCCATCTTGAGCTGCCGCCGGACCCGCCTCCGCAGCAAAAGGAGATTCCGTTCACGGATTGGAAAAAACGTCAACAGCACTGATCACCTCGGTCGGAGGGGTGTCGGTCAGGTCCATCAGGTTGCGGACCTGCGCTTCCGATTCCCGCTCTGCTTCTTCCTCGCTCGGATCATACTCATTTCCGAGCTTCCTTATTTTGACGACAATGATGGAAACATTGTCACGCCCTCCATTGTCAAGTGCACTCTCCAGAAGGGATCTGCAGATGCTCTCGCTGGACTCATCCCGGAGAATGGAAAAAAGCTGCAGAATATTGGAATCGGGAACCATCCTGGTCAAGCCGTCGGAACAAAGGAGGAACACATCCCCATCCTGCACATCAATGGAAGTTCGCTCCAGGAAGAAGTCCGTTCCAGTCCCCAGAGCGTTGGTCAGAACTCCGCGCAGCATGGGAGCGATTCTGCTCTCTGTCAGATTCGACGCTGCCGCAATGGTATGATCTTCTGTCAGCTGCTCGATCTGATTCTCCCGTATCCGATAGGCTCGGCTGTCGCCCGCATGGAAAATCGTTCCGGCACACGGGTGCCACGGATCAAACAGAAGACAGACCATTGTGGCTCCCATTGATGAATAGTCATGCTGCTCCGCATAATCACGGATTTCGAAATTGACCTTGTATGCACTCCGGATGATGCTTCCCTCCCGTTCTGCCGGAATACCCGAACATTTCAAAATGGATTGTTCGATTTCCCGAATCATCATGGCACTTGCAACCTCTCCGGCTTTTCCCCCGCCCATTCCGTCCGAAACAGCGTAACAGAGACGATCCGGCACCATGAGAACCGCATCTTCGTTGTTTTTCCGGACTTTTCCCACATCCGTAACAGCGAACGCATCCACCATCTCCAAACTCTCTTTTCTGTTCATTCTTACTTCTCCCATCCCGACGCTGGACGCTGATTCCACATTTTCTTGAGAATCGGATCTCCGGGAAGCCCGATTCTGACAATCTCACTCCGGATCTTCAGCGCATCTTCCGGCATGGCAATATTGTACTCTCTGTTCAGTTTGAGGATCTCCCGCTTAAAAGTCCGGAAGGATTGTTCCAGCTGCGCATTCAGCTCCGCGTGACGGGGCGCACTATCCGGTAAAAGATAGGCGGCGATTCCATGGGACACAAGGAACTGCCGGCTTCCGGGAGCAGCGGAACGACTCAGCTGCTCCTGAACAATCCGGTCCCGCTGAGCAATGAGTTTCCGGCAATGCAGAAGATATTCGGCAAACACCCCGCGGTTGAACCATTGGTTTTCATCCTTGTCCGCATAGCGAATGAACTTTTCAATTTCACCGACGACCTCCCTGCAACGGTACAAGGTCGGCTTGAAGGGGAGTTCCTCCAGATTCAAGGTCAAGGTATGGAAATGCAGATTGCTGACGTAATCATAAAAGAACTCGATTCCAAGCATTTCATCGTATTTTCCGCATGGTGCTGTCCGGCTGTTTTTCGGCAGCGGCATATCGAGACAGTCGAACGCGTAAACCTGCTTCATATTTTCCGGATTCAGAAACGCATCGAGAACTGCCAGAGAGCGGCCTGCAATAACACCCCGGTTCACCAGATTTCTGTAAATCAGCGAAAGCTGCAACGACGCATCCTTGAAACGGGCAACCGTATCAATCAGGCTTTTCCGCAAATTGCCGATGTTCTGTTCCGAAGAATAATCAATGGTTTCCGGAAGGTCCAGCTTGAATCCGTCGACGGCGGGGAAATCCATCTCGCAAACCTTGTCAACCATCGTCAGAACACGCAGAGTCTCCCGGTGCAGAGTCTGCACGGCGGGCAGGACCTTGTCCGCACGGGCTTTGACCGGACCGGCGGATTCCCGGCTGATCTTTTCCAATCCGTTCAGAACCGCCTGATAATCCGGTTTGGCAACATCCAGCAGAGCCAGCGTCGTCTGAAGTTCCTTGTTCTCCGCCAGAGTTTTGTCGATTCGCGCCAGGATCGGCCGGGCGTCTTTCACCGGCTGCGTCAAATAAGGCTCCTGATACCGGGACGCATCGACAATCGAAAGAGCCAGTTCACGCCGTTCGTTTTCCAGTTCCTCAACAGAAGCAATCGTATTGCGGAGAGTCGCCGAAGAAGAGGAACAGGCATCCAGCAGCCGCTTGACAACCAGGGCCTTCTGTTTTTCCAGCGCTCCTCCGGGCCAGGTCCAGGAATTCAAATCATCATGATTAATGCTGCTCACCTTCCGGAGCGCCTGATTGTAATACCGTTTTCCCAGGTCCTCTTTGACGGAATTCCAGAGACGGATGATGCTTTCCCACTGAGTTATCCTCCGCAGAAGCTGTTCGCGTTCATAGAGGGTATGGTCGGAATTTTCCGCGTAAGAAGCCTCCTGAATGAGCTTTCTGGCGGTATCCAGACGCCCGGCTTTCATCTCCTTGTTCGCCATTTTCAGGAGCGCATTGGAGTCCGGGGTCAGCTTCATGTATCCGATATAACACCCCATGACAATGAGGATGGAGACTGCCAGAGTAACTGCAGCGGAACGGATTCTGGAATCCTGATGTTCCACGGAAGCATCGAGAAAACGGAGATCGACATAAGCGATCGTGATGACATCGTTGTCCTGCAGCATCCGTTCGCCATCCGGGGAGAGTTCATCGCCGTTGACACTGGTTCCGTTGCGGCTGTTCAGATCCCGAATCCAGCAGCTGCCGTCATTTTTCAGCATCAATTCGGCATGGCGGGAGGAAATCAACTGATCCGGAAAGATGATGTCGCAATCTTTAGACGAGCCGATCACCGTCTGCGGCCGGGTAATGTCCACAACCGTTTTCCGCCCTTTCTCGTTGTTGTATGACAACTGATGGAAGCGAGTGACGTTCCGGGCATTTCGCGGTGCCGGTTCCACGATCAACGTACATTCGCCGAGGCTGATGCGGTCTCCCAGAGCCAGTTTTTTTTCCTTGATTCTCCGGTTCTGAAAATAGATCCCGTTCCGGCTTCCCAGATCGGTAATGTAAAAATGATTTTTCCGTTTGGAGAGCATGGCATGTCTGGAACTGGCGGAATTATCAACGCCATCCAGACTCCATGCGCAATCTGCAGAGCGTCCAATGACAATTTCCCGGGTATACTGAGCGGTCAGCAACTCGAAACAGAGAGTCCCCCCATGTTCCAGGAAAATTCTCCATCCGGGATCGGAGCTGCCGGTCTCCACTTTTTTTCTGTTACGGCGAAACAGTTTCATACACAATCACTCCCAGTAATCTCGCAGGATATCATAGCGCCGCTTGTCTCCGGGAATGGAAAAAACCGCTTCGCTTTCATTCCTGATCTTTGTTTGTTCTGCTTTGTTCTTCTCCCGATGTGCGGAGAACCATCGGATTTTCTGTCCGTTGTACCACTGTTTTTGTTTGTCACGAAGGTTCAGGAGCAGTTCCATGGCCTCGGAGTACTGTTTGCTCTGGCGGCTGGAATAGGCTTGCGCCAGAATGCTTTTGATCGCCAGTTCAAGACGGGGATACTGCATCGGAGAATTGTGATTGAGCAGTTCATTCCGCACCCCCAGCAGCAGCCGGTCAAGATCGCCCCTGGTGTACTCATCGCTGCCTTCCCAGTGGGCTTTCACAAATGCCGGGCTGATATACAGGAACGTTTCCCGGGAAAGAACCGGCAATGCCCTGAGTTTTTCTTCCGCGGGGACCTCCGCCCGGAGAATATAGTTGTATTTTTCATTCCGGAAAAAGCGGAGAATCCCGAACCAGGAACTGCCGGAATCACGCTGATATGCCGTCACATTGCAGAGAATGCCGTTATCGGGACTTCCGACTGCGGGCACCAGATACCCGACATTCGGGGTCTGATCGAAATTGAACAGCTCCTCTTTGTGTTCGGAAAGACGCCGCAGCATGTTCCGCATCGCCGTTGCTCGGTTCTCATACAGAAAATCATTTGATTCCTCCCGTTGCAGAATGATCGTCAACGGAACCTCCCCCTTCTTTCCCAGAAAGCTGTGGATCACCAGACGATCCTTTTTCTCGGAATCCAGTCTGACGTTCTCCCATTTTGGATAGTACACATCAAATCCGCCGTTCTGGAATCCCTTTTCAAAACCTCTGGCATATCCGATCCGGTAAACGCTCTGCCCGTTGCTTGTCTCACGGGGCCAGCTGAGCGTCTTCTCCTGCATCGGAGATTTCAGCATCCAGATGATGCCGAGCAGAACAACAAACAGAACAAAAATCAGGAATTTGAAAAACAAACGGCTCTGCTGCTGTTTGCGAATCTGGCTTTTGATGAAATTGATTTCATCGATGCTTGCCATTCGGGTCTGAAGGATCTGAGTTTCATTCGGATTGGTCTTTTCGGAATCGTCCAGTTCTTCTTTAAAAAATACGCCCTGCTCTTCCAGAAGCGGAGATGTTTCCTGTTTCAATTCCGGAGAAGAGCAAGTTTCTTCCGAGGGCCCGGAAAGGAAATTCTCCTTCAAAACAGTTGCATCGGATTCTGTAACGGAACCAGCATTGTCATCCAGGGAAGGAAAGACTCTGTCCGGGAAAGTACCGGTTTCCTCCGCATGCTCCGGCGGGCAAGACTCGAACAAGGTACCCGTTTTCTCTTCCTGCGAAGGACTCGGACTCTGCTCCGCCGCTGGCGGAAGAGGATTCGGAAGTGGCAGAGGTTCATCGGCAACGGTTTCCTGCGGCGAATGCGCTTTGCGATCCGGAGAAATCTGTTCCGCATCCGTTCCGGAAATTTCCGTTGCAAATTTTGTGACACTGGTCCTGTCCTCTTCGGAGTCTGAGTTGTCCTCCTCTGCGGAAAAGGCGGACAGATCCGTGGAGAATCTGGTAATCCCCGTCAGGTCCTCGGATTCAACGGGATCGGGTTCCGGCAAGGGATGCTCCGGCAGATCGGAGAGGAAACGGGTGACGCTGGTTTCATCGGAAACTTCCGATGTTTCCGGAGATTCCTGCTCCGCAGCCTGTTCCAAAATCAGTTTAAGAGATTTTCCTGCTTCAATGGTCTGGCCGGAATGAATCTCCACCGCATCGCGAACAAGGATACCGTCCAGGCGCGTTCCATAACTGCTGAGGTTTCGGAGACGGACCTGGTCTTCCAGAACCTCTATGATGAAATGTTTCCCGGAAACATCCTCATGGAATACCCGGATCCGGGCGGATCTGGAACGACCGACAAGATTCTCTCCCGCCTCCAGCGGAAATTCCCTGCCGACCTCCCGCCCTGCAACGATTTTCAACAGATAACTCATACCCGAGAACTCCTCATTTTATTTTCCAATCAGGGAAAGGATTCCGGATTCCTTCACCCTGAGAAAGATCGGTGTAAAAATCATGATAAACATCGATGGGAAGATGAAAATTGCCATTGGAACAATCATTTTCGTGGGAGCCTTCGCAGCCTCCTGTTCCGCCCGGGTGTATCTGACCCGGCGCATCTCCTCCGCCTGTATGCGCATAATGTCGATAATGGAAGAACCGCTGTCCATACCATAGGCAATGGCAGAAACAAAGCGGGTGAATTCTGTTACACAGATTCTCTTCTGCATGTCTTTCAAAGCATCCGTGCGGTTTTTTCCAAGTTCCACTTCCTGGAGGAAGAGTCGGAACTCTTTTCGAAGCACGTCCTGTTCTCCCGTGGAGAGCAGATAACGCACTGCAGCGCCAAAATCCAATCCGGCATTCATGGAAGAAGAAATCAGATCAATGGCAAATGGAAGATTGCTCAAAATCTCATCGGTCCGTTTTTCCGCCAGCTTCTGAAGATACATTCCCGGAAAAAGAAACCCGATTGCTCCGAACAGCGCAATACAAACAAGCCGCATGGCTGCAGAAACCGGAATTCCAAATGAAAGGAACGCCCCGAGCGCCATTCCAAGAAAGAGAAAGAACAATTTTGCCCCGTACATATCCTTGACTTCCAATGGAAGATCCGCCTTCGCGAGAGTTTCCTTGATTTTCATGGAATACGCGGGGAACGCCCCTTCCAGCAGACTTCCCGCTTCCGCGGCAAAGAAAAAGATTCCGCCGCCGAACATTCGGAACAGAAACGGCAGTTTTGCACTCGTTCCACCGCCTGAGGAAGCAGTTCCAGAGTTTTTGAAGAACACCCAAACAGCGCAGAGGACAGTGAAAAAGACCAGAACGCTTATCATCATACTGTTCATTGACATACAGTTTCCTCCCGTCAGAATTTTACTCTGGTCACTTTCTTCAGGACGAAGAACCCGATGATTTCCAGCAAGACAACCACACCGATGGCCCCCAGACCGATTGGAGTCGTCAGCATCGGGCGCATCAGACGACTGTCAAGCAGGTACAAAATAACGAATGCCGCCAGCGGAGAAAGAGATATGGCAAACGCCTCGAATTCGGATTGGGAAATCATCGTTTTCAACTTATCCTGAAACGCGGTTCTCTGGCGGATTGTGGCAATCACGTGATCCAGCACGTCCGCCATGCTTCCGCCGGTCCGCATGGTCACGCAGATGGTTGCGGAAAACAGAAGCAGATTCTCGCTTCTGATCCGTTTAGTCAACCGTTCAATGGATTCTGCGAGGTCCATCCCGAGCTGATGCTCCCGGAGGACGATGGTAAACTCCTCCCGAATGACACCCCCCACCGTCTGAATCGCCATTTCAATCGCACTTGGGAGCGCGATTCCCGCTCGAAGCGTATTGGCGATCAGAATGGTGAAATCCAGCATGCCTTCCTCGAATTGTTCGTTGCGTTTCCTGACTTTCCACATGACAATCCAGTGAGGAAGCTGATACGCCAGCAGAGCCAGCCCGGCAAGAAACGGCACCCCCCAGTACAGCCGGAATGCGATTACTGCCGCCAGGCCGATGACACTGACAATCATACACGCGGAATAACGCATCTTCTGAAGATCATCCGGATCAATGAACCGGCGTACCGGATCATCAAAGGCTTCCAGACCGCTCTCCGCATTGCCGCCAGGCCCCGGATCCCGGACAAAAAACACCGGCAGGAACACCAGAACGCAGACCAGAACGGCAAGGAAAACGATTCCAAGAACAATCATGTCGTTGCTGAGATTCATGATGCCTTGCTCCCTCCGACCGGGAAACGTCTGTTTTTGGAAAAGATCGAGAGATCCAGATTCAAACGCCCCCGCTGACGTAATGTCTCAACAAACCGGGGGATGTTTCCGGTCGCCGTAAAATAGCCTGTGACTTTCCCTTCGGGATCAATTCCCTCCTGCTGGAAAAGGAAAATATCCTGCATGGTAATGACATTTCCTTCCCGTCCGACGACTTCCGAAATCTGAGTGATTTTTCTGGAACCGTCCACCAGGCGGTTCTGCTGGATGATCAAATTGATTGCCGAAGCGACCTGTTCACGAATGGCACTGACCGGCAGTTCGAAACCAGCCATGAGCACCATGTTTTCCAGACGGCTGAGAGCATCACGGGGACTGTTTGCATGAACGGTTGTCAGGGAGCCGTCATGTCCTGTGTTCATTGCCTGGAGCATATCCAGAGCCTCTCCGGCGCGGCACTCGCCGATGATAATCCGGTCCGGACGCATTCGCAGGGAATTGACCAGCAGATCCCGGATCGCAATTTTTCCCCTGCCTTCAATATTGGCAGGCCGGGACTCCAGACGAACCAGATTGCGATGGCTTAATTTCAATTCCGCCGAATCTTCAATCGTCACAAGCCGCTCCTGCAACGGAATGAACTGACTCAGGACATTGAGAAGAGTCGTTTTTCCGGACCCGGTTCCTCCGGAGATCACAATATTCTGCCGGGCTTTGACTGCCTCAGCCATGAAATTGCCCATGCTTTCCGTCATGCTTTCGAACTGGATCAGATCCTCCGTCGTCAGCTTCCGGGTTGCGAATTTCCGGATCGTGACTGAAGCGCCGTCCAGCGACAGCGGCGGAATGATGGCATTGACGCGGGAACCGTCCGGCAGGCGGGCATCCACCATCGGACTGGCTTCGTCGATGTGGCGTCCCAGCGGTTCCACAATCCGCTGAATGATGGAAACGAGATGACGCTCATTGAAGAATCGAATCCCCGTTTCATAAAGTTTCCCTTTTTTTTCAACAAAAATCATATTGGGACCGTTGACCATGACTTCGTCAATATCCGCAGCCCGCAGCAGCGAAGAGATCGGACCGTAGTAGATCAACTCGTCCACAAGAGCCTCTTTGAAAACTTCCGCGGGGACATTCCGCGGAAGTTCGTGCCAGAGTTCCCGCAAAACCTTGTTCAAGGCCCGATCAAGACTTTTGCGGGTTTCCGCTTTCTGCATCTCGCTGATGTTGATGTTCATATCCACGAGATGCATTTCGGAAAGCACACGTTCGTGAATACGGCGTTTGAGCGCCATCATCTCATCTGTATAAAGCAGACTGGCATTTTTATATTCGTGAAGGAGTTTTCCCTGCATCATGGTTCCACGGAGTGCGGCATCCACCTTTGTAAAGCTGGTATGATTTCCGTTTTCCTCCGCATCCGCCTCAGGAGCTTCCATGGAGAGAATCAGCTCACAACCGCCGAATCTCATCCGGCTTCCCGGAGCGAGTTTTTCCCGTCCGGAAATTTTGATTCCGTCGAGATAGCTTCCGAGAGAACTTCCGGCGTCTTCGAGAAAATACTCTCCGTTTTCGCAGGACAGTCTTGCATGGCGGCGCGAAACGTGAGAAGAATTCAACACGATATCGCAAGAGGAATCCCTGCCGATCATCCACGAAGTTCTGTCCGGCTCCAGCGGCATATTTCTGACAGCCTCATTCGGCGTTTTCAGAATCAAAAACATGAAAAACTCCTTTTTCCGGGAATCACCAGAACCACCAGCCGCGGTTCTGACGTTCTTCGTTCCGTTCCCTCATGACTTTGTCCTCGGCCTGTTTCATCTTATCCAGTTCAACAGCGACGGGGTCCACGCTTCCGGCCGGCACCATTTTTCTGACACAGATCAGGGTCAGGATTTCATCATCCTTGAAGGTATCCTTCTCCTGGGCAATCAGCCATTTCAGTCCGGGGATGTTGCGCAGATAGGGAATGGAATCCGAATTTGTATTTTCCTGAATGAACTCCTTCAAACCGCCAACCGCGATCGGTTCGCCGAGTTTGCAGGTGATGGAATTGGTGGTCGAGAATTTCTTCAAATCAACCTGTACCCCTGAAATTGCAGAGTTTTCCGGATAGCTGAGTTCCTGTTTCAATTCAATGGAAACGGTATCAACGCCGGTGAGTCCGCCTTTTACCTCCAGGATCAGTCCGTACTGGATTTCCGTCAAAGTCGTGACAACGGTACCTCCGGGAACTCCGACGGAACTCATATACAGAGTTCCTCCGTTATGCAGTTTCCGGAACTGGGGGGTGTCATTGCTTTTGAAGGTCAGGAACCCGGCGCGTCTTGCACGGGAAACACCGTTTCCGCCCAGGAACGCCAGAGCTCCGCTCAGCATTCCGCCTCCCTGCATCCAGGCGGCTCCACCGGTTCCGGGGACCGCACCACCGGGAGAATTACCGCCGCCGAACGTCGTCGGCAGACCGCGCATTTTCAATGCGGAAAGTGCACCGTCCAGATTCAGGTTGCCCCACAGGATGTTATCAAGACCGGAAATCTGGTTGCCGATCTGCTGAATTTCATTCTGGGAAAGTGCAATGTGGATGATATCAATCTGCAGCATGACCGGCAGGACCTGTACATTGACATACGCCTGAACCTTGTGCTGATTGCCGGTGCTGTTGGCGGAATTGACCGTCAGCCACGGCTGGGCGGAAAGAATGCTGTTGATCTTTTTCAGATCATCCGGTCCGTAGACGGAACCGCTGACCGTCAGCATTTCTCCGACCTGAGTAATGGAAATCTCGCCGGGATGAGCCTCTTTGGCGTTCCGGACAACCTTGAACCCGGCTTTTTCGAAATTCTTCTGAAGCCCGAGCATGACTTCCGGCGTCGGACGGAACGTAGTCAAATCAAGAACCACACTGCCGTAGGATTTGACCACTTTATCTTTCAAGGTCTGATTGGCGATGCTGCTCAATTCGCCTTTCAGGACAAGTTTTCCGTTGTTCATGGAAATATCGACCTCCGGAACCGCATCAAGATCGCGTTTCAGAGAGTTCAGCATTTCCCGCAGATCATCGGAAACAGTTACTTTGTAAACCTGCGACATTCCGCCGCCGAGAAGCTGAACATCGGTAATACCGGTTTTGAGCCCGCTGATCCGGAACTGTCTTCCATTGTCCGAAATGATCTCCACACGCACCAGTCCGGGGCTGCTGACGCTTACGTTTTCAATCTTGAACGGAACCTCTTCGACCACCAGAGACCCTACGGGAATCCGCAGATTTTTTGCCTCTGCCCCGATCAGAGAGCATACCATGCCGAGAAATGCCAGGACCACTCCTAAATGTTTCATTGTTTTTCCCTTCTGTTATTTTTTTGTTGGGACAGCCGGAATGAGTGTCCGTTCCACTCCGACCGCCAGATTGTTGAATGTTTCCGCATCGACCAGCCCGCTGGTCGTCCGATTCAGGTTCGATTCGTCATGCGGCTTGCGCAGCGCCGGTGAAAGGGCGATTCCCTGTTCCTGCGCAGCAAGAAGCATTTGCGCCTGTGCCGGCGGCAATGCCAGAACGAACTCGTCGCCTCCCTGCTGACGGTTTCCGTCCAGAGCAAGGATTCTCACTCTTGGCAGAATTACAATCGTAATTTTCCGGGAAACTTCCTTGCTCTCCTGACCTACCACGGAAGACTTCTTCTTCTCTCTCAACGTGTAGGTGCCGAGAATGGCAATTTCATCGCCGGGACGCAGACGACTGGTAATCGCTCCGCCGTTCAGACTGATGGAAACCGCCCACTCTCCGTCGCCGACCATGTCACTGAGACCGCGCCCCACGCCAATGTCATCCAAAACAATGTAATCGCCTCTGGAAACCGAAGCTTTCATTTTTTGATTCAATATCATGGAGTTCTGATTCCAGCCGATGGCTTTTGACGGCGCGGCCGAACGCGGGATCAGTTTCTTCGTAACAGCCCCTTCGTTGATCAATTCCTCCGGAGCCAGATTGCGGGCGGCGACAACCACCTCAATCATTTCCTCTCCGCTCATTGGTGCTTTCTGTCCGATCAGCCGGTTCACCGCGAACACCGCGGCAAGAGCCAGCACAACGGCAAGAACCAATGGAATCATATTTTTCTTATTGCCTGCCATACGTTATTCCATTTTCCTCGTGTTATGAGGTCGTTTTTCTCTGTTTCAGTTCACTGACAGGAACCGCCGACATTGCAAAGGCCCTCTTTCCCATTCTTGAGCCCCTGGTATTTCTCCCTCCTTCTGTTGTTTCTGTTGTATGTTCACAGTGCCCGAATCTTATCTCTCGCATCCAGATATCCCTTCCTTGCGGCCTCCTCATACCAGTGTCTTGCCTGCCTGCGGAACGATTCCCGCTTGCGTTCCGACGGTTCCGCCAGCATTCTCCCCTCGTAGAGACGCCCCAGAAAATATTGCGATTCCGCATTGTCCCTGGAAGCACCCCGAAGATAATAAACGACCGCCCTCTCCGGGGCACGTTCCAGCCCCCCGCGACCATTCTCATAAAAACGCCCGATTTTATTCAGACAACCGATATGTTCCAACTCCGCCCCGCGCCGGTACCAGTTCAGAGCCTCCTTCTCATTCCTCACAACGTTTCCGAGCCCTTTTTCATGGAATTCTCCGACTTTGTACATGGCCGCTGCAACATCCTGATCCGCAGCCATCCGGTAATGGCGATAGGCTTTTTCCTTGTTCGCAAACCATTCTCCGTAGCCATGTTCATAGATTTCCCCCAGACGATAGTTCGCCAGGGGATTCCCCTGCTCCGCCTCTTCCAGATACAGTTTCTTGGCAGTCGCATAATTTTTCTTCTCGTAAGCGGCATCCGCATCCGCCATTTTCCGGGTATCATGGCGGCGTCCATTCTGAAGACGCTCCAGAGCAACATGAACATTTCTGCTCTCTCCCGGCTGAAGTTTCAGCGTTGTCGTATGCGTCTTGTATCCGGGAGCCCGAAGCACCAGATCGAAATTGCGCAGGGCTTCGATTTTCAATTCCCGGGATTTCAGCCATTCGTCACTCCACCAGACCTCGAATTCCGGAATGTTGCATTTGATCTTCACAGTAGCGTCCAGCGGTACCACCCTGACTCTGATCTTCTGTTTCTCATCCCGCTTCAAATCGACAGGAATCTCAGGAAAGGCTTTACATTCCGGAAGAGACATTTTCAATCGATATCGTCCGGCGGGAACCTCCAGGGTTCCGGGAAGAGCAATCGACATTTTCCCGATTCGTTTGCTGGAAACCTCCAGTTCATATTGTTTCCGTTTCAGCCAGTTTTCGATCTCCGGAGAAGAATCCGATTCGAAAGAGAGAGCTCCCCGGCCTTTGTATTCATCCGTATTCGGAGTCTCATCCCCGTCGTCGGACTTGGAACGGACTGTGATCGGCGCCGGAGGCGGTGCTTTCTGCGGCTTGTTCTGATTGATCCATACCTCTTTTTGCACATCCTTCATCAAAATGAAATTCAATGGTGGACGCAGATGGTACTTCTCACACTCCGTGCGGTATTTTTCGGGGATCACGGCAAGTGTGAATTCCTCTTCCCATTTTGTCAAAGTGCCGGGGGAAAGCAACCCGCTCATCAGCAGCATGCAGAATCCGAACCCGAAAAGCGAAGGAATTCCATAACGTAAGATCTTTTTCCAGTTCGAAGCAATTTCAGAAGAGGGTGCCTGTTTCCCTCCAGCCATGCTTCCCTCCGCCACCCTCTCGCAGGAAGCATCATTCACGGCAGGTTCACTCTCATTCAAAATCGCGGAAACTTTTTTGCAGAAAACAGTCCAGTTCCGCGGGCGATCGTTCCGATCCTTCGCCATGGATTCAAAAATCAGCTCGGCGACAGCATCGCTGACCAGCGGATTTTTCTTGCGGATATCCGGAACGGGAGACTCAAATATCTGTTTCAGGATTTCGCAACTTGATTTCCCTTTATAGGGTTTTTCCGCCGCAAGCATCTCGTAAAGAGTCACACCGAGAGAATAAATATCCGCCCGGCAATCGACCTCCTGAGCGTTTCGTGCCTGCTCAGGAGCAACATACGCGGGAGTACCGATCAGAGCCTCCGTCACAGGGGAGCCGACCTCGCTGTGATCTCCGGTGGATTTGGCAATCCCCAGATCGGCAAGTTTGACCATATTATCCTTCGTCAGCATAATATTGTCCGGTTTGATGTCCCGGTGCACAATTTTATGTTTCTCGGCGGCCTCCAGCGCACGGGCAACGCAAAGAATGATTTTCAGAGCCTCCTTTTCAGCAAACGCACCGTTCCGGCGGATCAGATTCCTGACGGTTCCACCGTCAACATATTCCATTACAATATAATAAATGGACAGTTCCTCATCACGATTCGCATCCATCACATTGATGATATTCGGATGTTCCAGCTGAATTGCCAGACGAGCCTCGCGCATAAAACGAGTTGTAAAAATGGAATTCGATGCGGCAATTTTCGGCAGCAGGATTTTGATTGCCCGGTAAATGTCCAGTTTTGTGTGCCTGGCAAGGTACACCTCTCCCATTCCTCCATGCCCGAGCGGTTTGACAATTTCATAGATTCCTCCGATGAGGCACCCCTGCGGCAGCACATAGCGAACCCGCTTCCGTGCGGAAAGAGAACTGTCCACCGATGTCATAGGCGATATGCTTTTCCCTGAATCCATGCTCATCGTTTTCCTGTTTTCCGCCTGTGGTTTTCGTTTGGAATTTCGCCTTTGGCATATCCGGTTCTGTTCGAATCAATTCTCCAGATCATCAACTGAAGTTCCCGATTGCCTTTTTGCCAGATGCTGTGCTCCATATCCCGTTTTTCACCAGAGGTGAATCCGAGCCGGCAACTCCAGCCCTGTTTCCGCATCTGATATCCGAACCAGGTTCGTGCATACGCGTAGCTGAACTTCACTTCCCCGCTCTCCTGCCAGCCCCCGGGGAGCCCCATGATGGAGAATGTCAGCAATATTGCACAGAAAAGAATCCCTGTTGTCTTACGCATCTCATCAACCCTGAATCTCAATACACATAAGTATAGGCGCTTCCGCCGCCGTGACGCAGATAATGAAACACCGGACTCCCGCTATCTTTCCGACCTTCGGATTCCGCCGCAAATTTTTCATTCTGAATAACAACCCAGCCTGGCCCGTTACTTGTACAGAGATCTTCCCCATTCAACCAGTTCCTGCGCCAGGCATTTGTATCGCTTCTTGCATAGATGCTCTGTGTAAAAGGCAGCGGCGCATCCTCGCTTCTGGCATCCATCGGGATTCCGGGTCCGGCGGGTTCCGGCGATTCCGTCATGGGATCGTCCGACTGCAAAAAATTCATAAATGCAATCACGCTGTTGGTCAATTCTGTTGGTTTGACCGTTACGCTTCCTGCGGTCCGGAATTCCTTCCACCATTCCTCCCGCACTCCGTTCCGGCGGTTTCCCTGAAAAGAGACATTCTGAAAGTCCGTCCTTCCGAGCTGGGAGCCGAAAACATTTCCCGCCAGTGCTGTTTCATCCGGACCGTTGTGGCGGACCCCGAACGCCCAGACATTACCATGATCCAGAATCATCAGTCTGGAACGGGAAGTCACCATATCTCCAAGCCAGAACAATCCGGCAAGGAGAATCAGGTAGATCGGCAGAGAAAGGAGCGTCTCCATCATAACGACGCCGGAATCCTGCCGGAGAATCCGGTCAGTGAAGCACATCATAGTTCACCTCATTGGAATCGGTTGTAAATGTAACTGGCCGCAGTTCCGTTCTGACCGCAGCAAGAATATCGGAAGCGTTCTCTCCCCCAGTCCCGGCATCAGACCATTTCCCATTTTCTCCGAACTTCCAGGCCTTTGCCAGAGGAAGGATCACAGCATCCCAATCATCGACAAACAGATTCCAGCCCCCTTCATTCTGCCAGGTGGCATGGTATTCTCCCGCGGCAGCTCCAGGATTACGCACTCCCGCACGGGAAGCGGCGACTGCCCACAAATCAATCGGCATAGGAATTCCTTCCGCATCCTTATACCGATATGCGCCATAGAATCCGATCTCTGATTCCTCCGGGCTTCCAAACAGAAGTGAAAAGGGATTCTGTACCGGCCGTTTCGCCGCGACAACAATGCTTCCATCCTTTCCGAAGAAATTGGACAGCAGCACTCTTGGCCGAATCGTGATGGAACGGTTGTAATTCCAGTATTGGGCTCCCAGTCCTGTCTCCCAGTTTCCCCATGGATCGGTTGCCGAAGCGCCCGGACGGAGCAGATTCGGAAAATATCCCAGTCTGACACTGCGGGCTGCACGGGTATACAATGTTGCGGGAGCATAGTCTCCATCCGGATTTCCTCCGGGAGCGTATTGTTTGCATCCATCCTGACAATCCCAGATGAACGATTGGACCTTCCAGGAGTGAACATAATAATCTCCGGTGTACGCTCGATAAAAACCGGATCGCTTCCCCATGACAGATTCCTGAAAGGAAGGCCACCAGCCCAGACCAGCCCAGCCATCCTGATTGCAGCTGCTGTGGGCAGATTTGTAATGTCGGGAAAGGAACACCGTTTCCGATGGACATTCAAACAATCGTTCTTCCATCTGATCCGCATGGTAATCTCCTTCGCGGATTGCCATTCCGCCCACCAGAAGCAGAAAAGAATCGGTGGTATGATTGTCATTGACGGACTGTCTCACCGCTTCAAAAATTCTCCGGTTCATCTCACGAATCAAATCCTGGATCTGCCGGTTCATGGAATACATATTTCTGCTCGCGGCAGAAATTTCCGTCTCCAAGGTGGGATAGCGAACGCCGTCTCTGGCAGCCTCGTAGATATATCGAATCCGATATCCATCGCTCCGGCTTGAACTGGATACCGCAATATCACCGTGCGGAATCATATTATAATGCGACGCCCATTGCCAGGAGGAACTGGAAACGCCATACTGCTTGTTCAAAGAACTGCTTCCAGCCACATTGCGATCGTCCCGATTGTATCCGTAACCGGGAATCTGTGAGGAGATCATATCCAGACCGATGCCTTCGCTGTTCCATCCGTAAGCATTCCGGTTCCCGATATAATTCCGGCTTCGATGTCTCGGACAGGCACGGGGAGAATTGTCATGTTCGAACTGACTGGCATAATCCGAATCAAACCAGAATGCGCGGAGAATGTCATGGCTGTAGCGGTTCATCAGATAGTCCGTATGTCTCCGGTTTGTCTGCACATACGTCCATGCCAGAGCACGGTTCAGGACGGCAATGCGGCTCAGGGTATCCGCCTGCACCAATGCCCCGGCGTAAGCGGCATTGTCAACCGCAGCCTGAAGCTCAATTTTCTGCCGGACCGTGTGGCCCAGCGCATAAACCGACATGATCATCAAGGCAAGAAACAGAAAAACAACCAGGGTGAATGCCAGAGCAATTCCGCTGTCGTCAAACAGCAGCAGTTTCCATTTGATCTTTGCGCCGCGTAGCATTATTCCGTTCTCCATACATCGTTGATGTCCGGCAGATTCCCTGTTGTGGTGGCAAGGAAGGGTTTGCCGATCACAGCGGTTTCATACAAGCGAATATGCGGGAAAAAATAGTTTGCGAACTCCTTGTAGTCCAGATTGAGAAACGTCCGATCTTCCTGAGCCAGTGCCGCATTGCTCTCCCGGATCTCATAAATTCCGAATACACCTTCTCCATTATACAGAGAGAAAAATTTTCCCATGATCTGCCCAGCGAACGGAAACAGCAGAGGCACATCCATCCGGACAGTTACCGCCCGGACCCAGTTGTTTCCCGCCGGTTTTGCCACGGCAATTGTGATCTTTCCGCTCTGCCAGCCGGGAAGTGACGTTTGCTCTCCGTTGTTTCGTTCGACTTGAATGGTTCCGTTCCGAATGGTGTCATATACACCGCCGGAACCGCCGAGAAGTCCCTGTTCATTTACGGTAGTTTTCAACCAGTTCCGCTGAAATTCCTGCCGACCGTCCATCTGAGTGAAACTGATCAATGCGCAGATACGTCTGGCGGCATACAACGCAGCAGCTTCCTCTTCGGTCATCCGAACGTTTCCGATCTGAATGGTGTGTGTTCCCGTCGGCACGGTCGCCCGCGCTCCGCAAAAAGCGGCGTACTGGACCACCTGACGGCAGAGCCAGAGATGCGCGAACTGTCCGACGCCAAGAGCGATCAGAAGCAGAATCGGCAGACAGATCAATGCCTCCATCAGAACAGATCCCCGCTCGTTTCTCCGATTATGAATGTCACCTTGCCAGCGCATTGAGAATCAATCCACACCATGTACCGGCGGCAATCGCGACTCCAAACGGAATGCGAACCGCCTCGTTTGTCTTTTCCGGGAGATGTTTTCTTCCCTCCACCCGGTCATAGTTCCAATTCGTGCAGCAGAGAAACCAGTGTTTCAACCGTGCACTGTCCGTTTTTCCTGCAATCAGCATGAAACATCCTAGAATCAGCCCGAAGATGGTCGAAAGGACCATAACAGGAAAGACGGCCGGAAGTCCCATCAGAATCCCGACCGCAAAAAACAGTTTCACATCCCCGGCACCGGCACCCCTCATCAGGAATGGAATCAGCAGAAACCCTCCACCGATAACTCCGCCGATCAGCCCATTTACCATTCCGGAGACACCCCCGGAAAGAAAACGCATCAACAGAAACACCGCCGCTCCGCCCAGCGTCAGAACGTTGGGCAGACGACGGTAGCAGCAGTCATACCATCCCAGTACAGTCAGCCAGACTGTAATGATGCCGAATGCCAGGGGAAACGGCATTACCAGCCTTGACCCGTGGTTGTTCCGGCATCCTGGGCGGTTCCATTGTTCGTGTGGATGACACCGGTATGTGTCTGCGATGCGGTCACTCCGGAATTCGCATCCGTCTTCACCTGCGTCACAGTCTCTCCTGCCGCTGTCGGCTGAGCAGCTACGACCTGATTCAGCGCCGTAAACATACTTGTGATTCCGTTGCCAAAATAACCAATTGCGACAACTGCAACAGCAGCAATCAACAGACCAATCACAATGTACTCCATCATGACCGTCCCAGTTTCCTCACCGACAAGTCGGCGAAGGATGCGACCGACGAATGAATTCGTCGCCTTCTTCAAAAAACGTTTGTTTTTCATTTTCCCTAACCTTCTGTTACGGGAGTTTATCTGCTTCGCCCGGCCCCATGCCGGACGAAAATCGTTTTATTCTCATGGAAACGGCATCGAAATCACTTTCACCATCTGCCGATAACGTTCCAGAAACACATTTCCAAGCAATCCGTACTGCCTGGTCGTTTCCGCTCCCACGGCAATCTCTCCCGTGGCAGGGTCAATTCGATAGGTATTCTCTCCGGCAATGCCGCCGGACGGATCAAAGAAAAAATGTCCGGCAAACACAATCATCACAAGAATCCAGAAATTCAGAATCAGGTATTCCATCATAACGCTGCCTCCGGAGGCCCGTAAAAATCCATTCAGGAGTTTGCAGAGCGTTCCCCCTGTTTGCCGCAAGGCACCTGGCCATTCCGAAATCCGGACAACAAAAAGCCGCGAAAACCCGAATACGGATTTCGCGGCGAAAAAAGAGGAGGAATCCCCAACAGCAGGGAAAATTCCAGACAAAAGGGAAAAAACCGAATATATTTCAGCAGGAGAGATACAGGTCTTACGGGAAAACAAATTCGTGCAGGCAGCATTTCGCCCGACCACGGCCAAAGCACCAGTCAAAACAACCGGAACTTCTGCATTCTCTGTTTTTGTCATGTTTCTCATCGACAGAACCCTCTCTCCTGGCGCCTGCCGATTCCCCAACTTCCGCAGAGAAATTCAGCATGCTTGAAAACATTCTAAAAGAACCGAACGCTCCCAAGCACGCCGACGGAGGTCCGACCAAGAACCTGCTCTGAAGTACAAAGAAGCGCCCGATAAGACCTGTATCAACAGTCATCCTACCGGCACATTTCATGCGTATTTCAGAGCAAATACAAATTCTACTTGGTCGGTTTCCGTCGCATTTGCTGAAATATAACGGTTTTCAAAAAGCACTGAATCAATCACGAAAAAAATCCCCGTGATTGACACATCATTCATAATTTAATTCTCAATTATGGATTTTCAAGTCAAAAAATCTTTTTTTTTACATCAATTAAAAAACTGATCTCCCATTTTATAAAAGCAGCAATGTTCAATCTTTGTATCCTACTGCAAATCAAATACAAGCAAAAAATGAAGTTCTCACCGAATTTTTCAATTTCATGAGACAAATGGAAAATTCTGATCCTCTTCGGAAACAATGCAGCACCTTTCCATAGTTTCCAGCAATGGAACAATAAAAACTGCACGATCTTTCCCGGAACCCCTGTGAAATAAATGAATGCCCTCCCCGTTCCCCTTCCCCGAATGTCATATCAATCGCCCCAAGATTTTTCAGAAAAATTCCTTTCATTCCTCTTGACAAAATAATCGGAATATCGTATAATAATATATAGAAAACTATATAAAAACATTAAAAAAAAGATTTTTTTATGGAAAAGAACCGACAAAAACTTGCAGCGGAAATTCTCCGGCAAAGAATTCGGAACGGACAATATCGCTATAGCGGTCTTCCCGGAGCTCCGATGCTGGCAAAAGAACTTGGTATCAGCTATGTCAGTATGCGGGAAGCTATGCAGCTTCTGAAAAACAGCGGAGAAGTGGTTCAACTCGAAAACGGACGCCTGATTCCGGCAGGCCACACAGCCCCCTGCCGGTTGCGAGTCCTTTTTGTTCACTGGGCACAAACACTGCGTTCAAACTGCTGGCTGAACTGGATTCGGGAAGCCTGCCTCCGCTACTCCTGCGAATTGACTGAAGTCCTCTATCTGAATCAGGATGATCCCGCCATCTATTCGGCATGCGACGGTGAATTTGATCTCATGTTTCTGGATTTGGAACCGCCGTACCTGCTTCAGCAGAAACTGAAACGCCACAAGGATAAAATTGTGACCATGTTTCATGATCATACCAGACTCGGGTTCCGCTATCTGAACGGCATTGATGAAACATCCATTGAAAGGCTCCTCCGCTATGCGGCCAAACGCGGCTGCCGGACCATCGACTATCTCTGCTGCCCGAACCCGTCCAGCCCGGAAAAATCCTTCCGGGAGATCGTTTGGGAAAGAAGTCTGAGAAAATTGAAACTTTCCGGAAAATCCCTGAAAAGGATCAACGGAGAACACGAGGTTCCGCACATTACGGCCTATCACTTTCTGACCGAAGTGCTCGAACGCGATCCTGCGTTGCCGGATGCCTATTTCTGCAATACGGTGGATGAGGCTCGTGGAGCTCTGCGGGTTCTTGCAGACCGGAACATCAGAGTCCCGGAAGAGGTATCGGTTCTGGCTTTCGGTCAGCCGGAACAGGCCTGCTACAACACACCGCGAATCACAGGAATCCGGCGGCCGGACATGACCCCGATCTTTAATGAACTCTTTGAACATTATCTCGGGATTGCTCCGGCTCCGGACCGGATGGTTTACAACATCAACTCCGCTCAACTGCGTGAAGAGGAACTGATCTTCGCGGGAGAAACCTGCAGAAAGGGAAAAAAAAATGAAAAAAATTAAAGTCTGCGCCCTCTTGTTTTTAGTGGGAAGCACATTAAGCGCCGGTTATCTAGACGAACAGCTCGTTGCAGCATGGACCTTCAACGGCGACAACGAAACAAGCGCTTTGACGGATACTTCGGGCCGCTATCCTCTCGAAAAAAGTTTTCCCGGCGGCGACCGGCTTTTTGAACTGACAAAAGAAGGAACCGTCCGTCTGGGTGGAGGCGCCCTTCTCTCGACCGGAAAACTTGCGGAAGATCCGGCCATCCGGCAACTCCTCGCAAAAGGAATGACTCTCTGGATGAGGGTTCGCTTCTTTGAACCGAAAAATATGTCCGGATTCGTCTACCAGGCATTCCTGAATGCAGACGCCCCCGCCGACTGGAAACAGATTTCCGCCGGGCTGTATTACATTCCGATCAACGGAGCCTGCTTCTACGGAACTACGGCAGACAGAAAAAAAAGCGAGTTCGGTGCCGGCCTTTCGTGTCTCCGGGATCAGACGCAATTCAATGAAATCGCCTTTACGTTCGACGGAACAACGGGCCATCAGACCATCTATCTGAACGGAGAATTCAAAACGAAACGTGCCTGGGCTCCGAACGGGCTTGCGGATTTCCGGAAATTCCTGCTCGGACGTGTCCGGAAGGCGGGTGGAATCCGCATAGAAATCGACGAGGTCCGTCTTTACAAAAGCGCTTTAAGCGATTCCGATCTCAGGGGGTTGAAACCCGTGAAAAAAGGCGAAAAGAAACAGGCGGAAACCATGACGGGAACCTTCCTGGTGGAATCGTTCAACGACCTCGGCGGCTGGCGCGGTCTGCAAGGCCCCGGGACCACTCCGGGACGTGCCTTCGGAACCGGTCTCACACTCGCCGGAGAGCCGCATCCGGACCGTCCCGACGGATTTGCCGGACGTGCCGATTTCGATTTTGACGGCTCTTATAAAAACGGAGGGCATCTCGAATACCGCCGGTTCCGTCCGTTCAACGCCGGAACGGTCAAAGTCCATTCCGTTGAATTCGATGTAAACACCCGCGGGATTCCCTGCCGCATCGGCTTCCGTCTTCAAGACGCACGCGGCACTAAGGTCATTCTTCCGCCCCGCGACGTCGGAGCATCGAAAGAGTGGCGTCACATCTCCTACCCGTTGAATGCTGAAACGGTGAAAGAATACAACTCCATCATATTTCCCTGTCGTCTGTGGGGCATTTTTCTGGAGGCTCCTAAAGGCAGAAACTATATTTATCTTGATGATATTTCCCTGAAGGGCGAATTCAGCACGGCAATGGCACTCCGGATTCTTCCCGAAATGGAGCCTGCGGCAAGAGAACCCGGAAAACCCTTCCGCGTCTCTTACCGGCTCAACCATGCAGGAGAAAAGACGATGCAGGGAACTCTTTCCTTCCAGCTGATGGACTCCAATTTCCGGGAAGTTTTCCGCAGCACAAAAAAAGCGCTGCTGCCTCCGAATGGACGACCCGTAATTGCGTTTCAGGTACCAGGCCAGCCGATCGGGAGTTATCATGCCAATCTTCTCTGGACCGGGGAGGACGGCACGAAGGAAACCTATCTGGACTGGATCGCCGTTTTCCGTCCGAACGGGAAACGGATCAACCGCTCCGGAATGCAGTTCGGTGTAATGGGCGCCGGTTCCGGATACGGGCGAGGCGCAGGACGGCTTCACAGTCAGTGGCTCCGCGAACTGGGAATCGATATCATGCGGGAAACCGTAACCGGGGACCGCATCGAACAGGGTGCCGGAATTGAAAACTATACCGATATGGGTCGCCCCATCCGGACTCTTCAGGAGGCGGGTGTGGACATCTGCTACTCTTATATGTTCGGCGTTCCGGAATATGTGCGGGGGAAAGGCACCTCCACCAAATATGTCGGAGGCAATCTGGAGGCCTTCCGGACCCATATCCGCAGAGTGCTGACCTTTCTGTCCCGCTATCCGGCTGTCAAATATTTCGAGTGGTGGAACGAGGCGGACGGAAAAACCTTCGATGACTCCATGGAACATTATGTACAGACCCTCCGCATTCTTCGCGAAGAACGAGACCGTATCATGCCGAACCTGAAAATTCTCAACAGCGGAGTCACCACGGCAAACCGGGAGGGACGCCGGGAAAACACGATGCAAATGATCTCCGGAGGCAAAAACGACATCGACGTTGCCTGCTTTCACTCCCACGGTCTGCTTGATGCCTACAAAGAGAGCCAGGCATTCATGTGCGATCTTCTGAAAAAAGTCTATGGAGATCCGGATTACCCCCTCTGCAACACCGAATCCGGGGAACGCGGAGGCTACACGGCGGAAAGCATTCTCGCCCATGCCCCGCAAATGATCCGGAAAATCATCTATGCAAAAACCTTCAACACCAAATTCTTTATTTTCTTCATCCTGCGCGACTACTGGGATCTGGACCCCGGAGCGGATGATTCGTTCGGAATGTTCAATGCCGACAACCGCCCGAAACCGATGGTTCCTGCGTACAATGAACTGATCCGCCAGCTGTCCAATACGGAACGCGGCAAGGAGATCCGGCTTCATCCCTCGCTGACGGCATATCAATTCCGGAAATGTTTTGAAAACAGAGATGTCATCGCCGTCTGGCCGACAGTTGGCGGTCAGCGCATCCCATTGACGCTCGAAGGCTCCGGCAGCATTGTTTTTACCGACATGTACGGGAAATCGGAAACCGTGGAATCCAAAAACGGGACCATCTTCCGGATTCTGCCCGGACAGCCATCGTATCTTTCCTATTCCCGAGGCTCATTCCGTCCCGGGAAATCCCCGGTGGAGTTTCTGGAACTGCCCGCGGGTGTCCCGAATGAAAAAACCGTCCTGAAATTCCGTCTCAACGCCCCCTCCGGCGAAGACGCGGTCTTCCATTTGAACGCGGGTGCCGGAACTCTCCGAATTCCGGTATCCTCCGGCGGAAATGCCACTGCGAATGTTGATGCCGTCGTACCGCCTGCTGGGAAAAATTCAGACACGGCGGAAATCCCCCTCCAGGTCAGAGTGGAAAAAAAGAGCGGCGTTCTTTCCTTCCATTTTCCAGTCTCCATCCGGCTCTGCACCCCGGTTCCGATGGAGGGAAAACAGCAGGCGGCGACGTTGCAACTCAATCAGAAAGTTCATGTGGCCGATTTCCGTTATGATCCCCATATTCCCGCATGGAAGGGAGCACAGGATCTCAGTGTGACCGTAAAGGTCTCTCGAAAGGAAAAGGAGCTTCTGATTGCGGCCGATGTCACGGATGACAAACACTGCGTCTCGGAATCCCCGGAATTCACCTGGCGGGATGACAGTGTGCAATTCGGAATCGGAGGATCGGATGGTTCACACTTCGAATTCACCATGGCTGGCTCGGGGCAAGGACCGGCGATGGTCTGGTGCCATATCGCGCCGGAACAGAAATGGATCGGAGAATGGAAGCAGTTCCCGGCCTCCGTCACTCGAAAGAAGGGCGTGACGGAATACCGGATCCGCATTCCCCTCTCCGTTCTTAGAATCGAGAACCGGACCAACGCAACATTCCGCATGAATTTTCTCGTCAATGAAAATGACGGACAGGGACGTGTCAGATTCATCGAATGGGCCGATGGAATCGGCCGCGGCAAAAACGTCGACGGATTCAACTGGATGATTTTGAAATAACCTGAGGAGATCCGAAACATGAGAAAACATTCTTTCACACTTGTGGAACTTCTGGTCACCATTGCCATCATAGCGATCCTTGCCGCATTGCTTCTTCCTGCCTTGAACAAGGCACGCGGGAAGGCGCAGTCCATCCAATGCAAAAGCAATCTGAGGCAGCTCGGCCTCTGGTTTTCCAATTACGCCGACGACCACAACGACTTTTTCATTGCAAGTACCATGATGTCAAAAAATCAGGACGGCTCCTGGTCCGTCCGGCCATGGGCACACCTCTTCCGCCAACTCTCTTATATGAAAGACACCCCGTCGCAGCGGAACGTTCTCCTGTGCCAGTCGTATCCGCCCTACTTTTTCGATACGACGACTTATACGCACAATCAGCAGACTTACGGAATCCCCAACGGAAATTCCGTCGACTACGGCGACCCGGCCCCCCTCTCCGGTTACTACGCCTGCCGGAAACGCTCGAAAATGACTCGCAGGGACCTCCTCGCAGCGGACTCCACCCGGTTCGCCGGAGGAAACGACTATTCCCAGGCGAACGAGATCTCTCAGGGAGGAACCATTGCCGCAGCCTCCTCCAAAGTCATTCATCTGCGGCATGACGATTTCCGATATGCAAACGCCTCCTACGCCGATCTCTCCGTCAACTCGATTTCCGAGGGAATCATTCTGAAAGGCGGTATCTATCCGTACAGTTTCCGAATGAATCCCTGAAAAAACCGCCCCTGTGGAACAGCTCTCCGGAACGGAAGCGGAAAATCCGTTCCCCCGTTTGCAAAACAGCGGGAACATGCTATACTGTACTCTTGCGGAAAGATCCGGACGGTCCGCCGCCCCCGGACCGATCTCCCTTTCGGACAGGAAATGTTTCAACTCGGTAAACAGAACCGGAAAATCCTCTACGGCAAGGCACAGAATGGCAAGATCGACCAAAAAAACCACTCAGTCAAAAACCTACGGGAAATTCAGCTTTCACAACCGCTACCTGCTCCGCCTGCACTTCGATCTGGATCTGCCGCTGTTTCCGTTCTGTTATGAGGATTACATTCAGGAACTGCCAGCATGGTACGATTCCCGCCCGGTCTGTTTCTGCATGCTGATGACGGCAGCCTCCGGAGAATTTCTCTGCCGCACAGGTGGCCAGGAATTCCGCATTACACCGGGAAAGCTCCTTTTCGTTCCGGAATTCCAGGAATATTATTACGAGAATGAACAACCCTATCATGCGAATATTCTTGAGATCAAGGGATGCCATCTGACCTCAATTCTCTCCTCGCTGAAACTGGAAAAAGCATTTCTGATGGAGATTGATGAAACCTACCTGCTCCGTCTGCGGCGGGTCGGGGAACGAACCGATACCGCGGATCGGACGGAATTCCTTCATCTGATGGAACTCACCTACGGTCTGGTTGCAGAACTGGCCTTGAAAAAACAGCAGAAACAGACGGATTCCAACACACCCCTCGCCAGAATTCTCGAATTTCTGGAAACTGACCTGGAACGCAAAATCACAATTGCCGACCTGATGCGCCATACCGGATTGAGCAAATCAGGCGTTACTGCCCTGATGCGCAAGCATCTCGACATCACCCCGATGCGCTATCGGATGAACCGGAAAATGGAACGCGCCATTTATCTGCTTCAGACAGGACTCTCCATCAAAGAAATTTCCCAGCGTCTCGGATACAGCAATCAATTTCATTTTTCCTCCGATTTCCGAAAATTCACCAGCTCGGCACCCAGGGATTACCGGGCGTTTCAGCGCCACCTCGGGAACTGGAAATAAGCCTTCTTTTTTTCTGTTCTTTTAAATATGTTTTTTGGACAATACCGTATCTTAAACATATAAAAAAGTATTGACATATTTCCTGTTCTATTGTATAATGAAAAAAGAACGGGGAGAACCAGTCCGGCATTCCACCGGGCATCCGGTTGTTCCGATCCAGAATGCAGATTTGCCGAAACAGGAAAAATGAGGATGGACATGAAAACAAAACATGCAGAAAAGAGTATCAGATGCAAACGGAAAAGTTGTTTTTCACTGATTGAACTTCTTGTAGTTATTGCTATTATAGCGATTCTGGCTGCAATTCTTCTGCCGGCGCTGAATTCCGTCAAACAGAAAGCGCTTTCCATCGGCTGCGTCAGCAATCTGAAGCAGGTTTACATGGGACACAGCAGTTATGCGGATGATTTTTCCGACATGTTCTATTTCCGTCAGCAGCATGAATACTGGGGATTCAAACTGTCCGGAGCAAGAAACGACGGAGAAGTCACCACATTCAATAAAAAAGCCTACATCTCCCACAAAGTCATGAACTGTCCGAGTGACGAAAAGAAGCCCGTCTTCGACACCTACCGGGTATACGGCATGGTTGCCGTCCACGATCCGAACTACCTTGGCAATTATCTCTGGGACAAAAAACAGGTGATTTCCCGATTGAGTCCGGAACCGATTCTGGGAATGGTGGTCCGGCACAAGGTCATCCGCCCGTCAAAATTCTATCTTCATGCGGATGCGGCGCAAAGCAACGGCAACGCCATCACCAGGGCGCAGAATTACCGTTTTCTCAGTGTCACATCCGGAAACTATGAATTCCTGTATCTGAATCATTCTTATCGTGCAAACATTGTCATGGTCGACGGTCACGTTCAATCGGAAAATGAAGCGGCAATCCGCAGTTCCATCATGAAGATCCCAGCCGTCATTCTTCCCGGCGGAGAAGTTCATTCCTGGTAAGAAACGGAGAAAAGTATCATGAAACAGTTTTTTTGTCTTTTGGTCCTGAGTCTCTGTTCTGCGTTCTGCTTTGCGGAGGGAAACGAACTGCTCCGACTTCCCCTGACGGAAATCCGCACGGGGACCCCCCTTCCGCAAGGATGGAGCATCAAAGGCGGACGCAAACTGGAAGTCCGCGGAAACAGTCTCTTCTTCCTCAATACAGGAAGTACTCCGGACTGGCTCCAGCTCCGCTGTGAAATCAAACTTGATCCGAAATGGCGGGAACTGACTCTGAGCGGAGAGGCCGTTGTCACCGGCCTGGTCCGCGGGAAAGAAAAATGGAATACCGCCCGAATCATGCCGAATTTCTACGACGCCGCTGGAAAATATATCGTCAACTACGACGGTGCTCAATGGGAAAAGAATGGCAGGTTCCAGTTTTCACGCTCCGTCAACATACCCGAAAACGCCGTGAAAGTCCGTTATGATATCGGTTTTGCAGGCGGCTCCGGTATTCTGGAAATGAAACGGCTCTCCCTGAAGGTTTCAGAACAGGAATCCGACACGGATTATGCCGCCATCGAACGGGAAAAACCGCTTCTCCGCGCCACATCCTCCGACCGGGCGGAACTGCTTCTGAACGGAGTCTGGCGCTTCAAACCGGAAATTCCGAACCGCAGCACCGGATGGGGCTATATCCGCGTTCCCGGCGCATGGGCAACCACACACAGCTGGCTCATTCCGAATTTTGATCTTGTCCCCTGTCCGCCCAGAAAAGCGAACTGGAAACTTGCCGAACTGAAAAAATGTTATGACGCGTCCTATGAAAAAACAATTGATATCCCGGCGGAATGGAAAGGAAAAATCATCGAACTGAACATCATGCGTCCCGCCAGCGATGCGGAAATCTTTCTCAATGGGAACAGTTTCGGACACATCCGCTGGCCCTATGGGAAAGTGAACTTGACCGCGGGAATCCGCCACGGACAGAAAAACGCCATCCGCATCCGGATGCGGGCGCGTCCCCGTACAGAGATGATCAGCGACTATACCTTTTATTCTCCGAAAACAGAAAAAGGAGAAATCTACAATCGCGGACTCTGCGGAACCGTGACACTTTCCATGCGGAACCCGGTTCCTTCCGTTGAGGGAATGTTCATCCGCACGTCCGTCCGTAAAAAAATACTGGAAGCGGATGTCGAACTTCTGCCGGACGGCTACTCCGGAAACGCCGGATTCACCTTCACAATCCGGGATTGGAAAACCGGGAAAACCATCAAAACAGCCACCTTCTCCTCCCGTCTGGATGGAAAAAAACATGAAGTCCGCACATTCCGGATTCCCTGGAACGATCCTGTGCTGTGGGATATTGACAATCCCCATCTGTATACACTGGAAGTCCGCATGACAACCCCTCGCGGAACGGACTCTCTCCGTGATCGTTTCGGATTCCGGGAGTTCCGAATCTCCGGACGCGATTTTCTCCTGAATGAAAAGAAAATCCGTCTCCATCCAACGTTTCTCGGATATGCGGGAGGAACCGCTGAAATCCTAAAGCATGTTTTCACGATGAAACGGAATGCCGGATTCAACGCGGTGGAAGTTCTCATGAACCACCGTTTCGACCAGTATGGTTCCGCCGATTTCAGAAAGGAACAGGCAGCAGCCGCAGATGAATTCGGAATGCTTCATCTGATGCCGACTGCCGATTTCGGCGATGTCCCGTATGGGCACCCCATTCCCGTTGAAGTTGCCAACGAATGGGAAAAGGACTTCGTGAAAGAGTGGAAGATCCTGAGAAATCACCCATCCATCGTCTCATTCGTCGCAGGATTCAACCGCTTTTCAACAGAACTCCAGCGTTCACCGCTCTGTCTTGGAAACGGCAAACGCCTTTCTGCGCCCTACGGACACGAAAAAAAACGTACCGACTCCGGCAACCAGATCATGACAATCATGAAAAAATACGATTCCACACGTCCAATGACCAGTCATGACAGTTCCGGCGTAGGCGACTACCACACCTCAAACATCTACCTCAACTTCATTCCGCTCCAGGAGCGCGACGAGTGGCTTTCCGAATATGTCAAGACCGGTGACCGGCCTTATCTCGCTGTGGAATTCGGCTGTCCCCTGACTTACTCTTTCATGCGGGGACGCGTCGCGGGAGAACTCTACTCTTCCGAACCGCTGGTTACGGAATGGTGCGCCATCTATCTCGGAACCGACGCCTTCCGCCGGGAAGATGACTCCTATCGCTCGGACATTCCGGATCTTCTGAAGCCGACCCTCTATACCGGCTGGACCATTCTTCCGAAGATGCACAATTACGCAATTGTTCAGGATCTGCTGGTTCTGTTCATCCAAAGCACCTTCCGCTGCTGGCGAACCTACGGACTCTCCGGCGGAATCGTCCCCTGGGGTGACGCTCACGGATGGGACTATCCGACCAAAGAGGTGAAGCATACCGTCGTTCTCAATCGGAACGGGGGCGATACACCGATTGTTTCCAGCGTTGAGGATCGCACGTATAACCGTTTCAGCCGCAAATACATCAACAAGGCTGGAGAGACACTTCTCCGCAACAACGCCGACACGCTTGTCTGGATCGCCGGTAAACCGGAGAACTTTGCCACAAAGGATCACCATTACTTCCCGGGCGAATCCATGAAAAAGCAGATCGCGGTCATCAACGATACCCGTCATGATCTCCGTTTCGATCTTCTCTGCGAAGTCCGTATTGATGAGAAAACCATCTGGCGGAAATCATTTTCCGGCAGTGTACCTCCCGCGGAAAACAAACTGCTTCCCTTTACAGTTCCGCTTCCGGAGAATCCGAAACAGGGAAAAGGAAAAATCCTTCTCTCCGGAACTTGTCCGGCAGGTGGCACGAAAGTAAAAGACGAATTTTCATTTGAAGTCGTCACAGTTCCACCCTATTCCGGAAAACAAGTTCATCTGCTGAACCCGGAAGAAAAAAGCGAACGCTTCCTCAAAGCCGCCGGTATTCCTTTCTCCGGCGTGACAACAATTCCGGAAAGCAACGATCACGCCATTCTCATCGTGGATGGCAAGGCGCTCTCCCGCAAGGACTTTCCATGGAAACGACTGCATCAATTCATTTCCGGCGGAGGAAAGGCGCTTCTGCTGGAAGCACCCCGGAACGTGTATACCGACCGGTTCGGTTTCCGGACTGCGGCTCATGTCTCGCGACGCGTCTTCCCCATTGCCGGGACCGTGAAGAATACCGCATTATCCGGAATAACGGCGGAGGAACTCCGTGACTGGCGCGGCGCCGGGGAGTCTGTCCCGGCAGAATACGGGACTTCAGGCGAACAGTACCGGAGGTCCCCGCACCGCTACGGCTTCCACTGGGGCAATAACGGGAGCGTCTCTTCCATTCCACTGGAAAAACCGCATGCATCCGGCTGGACTCCGCTCTTCGAAAATGAATATGGACTGATCTATTCCCCGTTGATGGATCTGCGGATCGGAAAAGGAATTCTCCGTCTCTCCACATTCGATTTCATCCAGCGCAGCGAGACAGATCCGGCATCCATGAAACTTTTCTCCGCAATTCTCCGGGATCTTGAAAACACGGAAGCCGTTCCCGAACGGAAAACCATCCTCTGCGGAACATCAAAAGAGGAAAAATCTCTGCTGACACGAATGGGACTCCTCTTTGCAACGGACTCCAAGATCCCCGCCAGCGGAGAGGACAGGCTGCTGATTGCAGGATCAGGCTGTTCTGTGGATTCGCCGGAATTCAAACGATTCCTGTCATCCGGCGGCAGAGCGGTCATCCTCCCGCGGAAAAGCGGAGAAAAGAATCCGCTTTTCGAAGTTGCCGACGGCATCGCGGGAAAAACCCTTTCCCTGCCGGACTGGAACGTGCTCCGCGGGGTTTCCATTTCGGACTTTTTCCTCAAAACCGATTACCACGGACCGCTTCTGCGTTCCGGAAAGGCCGTGGAAACCGGCGCTCATGGACTGATCGGCCGATACCGCATCGGCAAAGGGGAAGCCATCTTTCTGCAGCTGATCCCGGGAATGGTGAACACAGAAAAAATCCGTTATATGAAAGCGCCCATGTGGAGAATCATGCGGCTTCTTTCCCAGGTGCTCGTCAACTCCGGAGGGACTTTCGAAAAAGACCGCAACTTCCTGCTTGCCGACAAGGCTTCAGAAGTTCCCGGCTCCCTGATCTTCAACACAGGCTGGAAGGGACGGTTCGAAGTAAAGGTTCCCCCCGTGAAGGATCCGAACAACAGATTCACCGATCCCGGCAACAAGGGCGAAACACAGGGATGGCATAAACCAGATTTCAACGATCGCGCCTGGCGTACGCTCGGAGTCGGAGGACATTTCCAATCGTTCGGATCGTACTTCGACGGGAACGGGGTTCTCTGGTACCGTCTCCGCTTCAGACTTCCGGCGGAATGGAAAGGAAAAAATCTGCGTCTGGATCTCGGTATTGTTGATGATATGGATATCACATATCTGAACGGACATAAAATCGGAGAAACGAGCGATCGAACACATCCGAAATCCCACTGGTACGAGTTCCGGAGATATCCGGTGCCGTCGAACATTTTGAATTACGGCGGAGAAAATGTCCTTGCCGTGCGTGTTCTCGACAACTGGTCTTACGGCGGAATCACCGGCATTCCGATTCTTGTTCCGGAAAATGTCGCAGACAGGAAGCTCCACTTCTACTCAGACGATTACGATCCGAACAAAAACGGCGATGACGTTTACATCTACTGCAACTGGTAAGAAAATTTTTGTCCGCACTGAGACTTCCGCGCATGGAAAACATCCGGGAAGTCCAGTGACGGACAAAGATAAAAACATCCATAGTTCTTTTCATCTAAATTCTCCCGCTCCTGCTTGACAATATCCTCCTGATGGAATATAATGGCATCAGCGGGCATTTCAATGGAACCGATGAAAGCCGGTTTGACACCCGAACGATCTTCGGATCAATCGGCGTAGTTCGCCACCGCCTCCATTCGGATGCTGTTTCTTTCTATATCCTCTTTAATACTCCCTGCTGGTTCCTTGAAGAATGCTTTATATTGTCCCCATTGAAACGAGTGCTAAATTAAGAGGGTATCTGAAAAGAATTATCCACAAACAAAAAGAAAGTACGGACGGATAAAGAAAAGCTGATTGAGCTGCAAGGTCAGAAAGGCGATTATAACATCAGCGCATTCTGCAACAATCGCAGCATTACGCACGGCTTGTACTAGAAATGAAGAAACCGGCAACTGCGCAATGGAGCAAAGCCATTTGAACGCGGCGATGTGGATCACGCACGCGTTTTATCCATCATATTTCGCCGAATGTACAATTTCTTGCAGATTCTGAAGAAGATCTATTCTCGAAAAAAAAAGCGTCTCAAATGAGACGCTTGAGTTCAAAAATGGAGGCGTGAGTGGGAGTTGAACCCGTTTTTTACACTCAAAAAACAATGGATACATACTTTATTACATCCCGTGAGTGGGATACAATACCCCAAGATCCGCCGCAGATAATTCCAAAATCTTGCGCGGTGTAATCTTGTCGTGACTGTAAAGATTCGTTACCGTTTCCGAACGCTGACCCGCAACTCCTTGAATCGCATGACGTGGAATCCCTGCTTCATCACATCGCGTAATAAACGAAGAGCGAAAACTGTGAAAACTCACAACACCTGATTTATTGTCTCCTATCTGCAATCGCTTGAATAAACGCTTGAAATACATCGAACAACTTCCACTGCTTTTCGTCGGAAAAACACTCACTATCGGATTCCCCTCCTCCGCTCTCGGCAAACCTAAAAGCCAATCAATCAACTGCTTGTGCATCGGAATATACACCGCTCGTTTGAATCGTGAAGTCTTCCCAGGGATCTTCGTAATCGCATAATCAGAATCAATATCCGACCACCTCAACGTTAAACACGATTCCAAACGCAATCCCGTATGCCATGAAATCAAGGCCAAGGTCCTGTACGGCTCCTCGGAATTCTGAAATATAAGGGAAAATTCCTCCGGCGTTATATTCCGGTGCGATTCCACGTCCGTCACCCGGCGATTCAACACCTTTTCAAATGGAGAACTCGAAAGCCCAGTTTCAACCAGAGTTAATTTGAATATCGTATTCAATGCCGTCTTATTGTTGTTGAAACTTTTCCCATTCCCGCCCCCAAAATTCTGCTCCAAATATTCCAGAGCAATCTTCGGAGTGACTTCTGTTGCATAGCGAAGACCTACTTCTTTCACAAAACGATTGAACGCCTTCCTGTGCGTCTCAGATAACGAACGATAACGACACGCCAGATCAAACAATGAGGAAAGCAAAACTCCTCCTCGAACTCCTAAACGCTCTTCATGCTGCGCTCGAACCACATATTCCGGAGTCGACGGGACCAGATCTCCACAAAAACGCTTCAGACGAAGACGACTGCGATCCAAATGAACCTTCCGCATATAGTCTCGCTCAAACCCTTCCGCATCTTCCCGATTCACACATTTTGTGGAAATCGTATGAATATGCCCGTTCTCCTTGTAATAAACATACCAACGATTCTTAATTCGTCGAAGCGCCATTTTCCCTCGCTTGATCTTCTCTTATTTTATTTTTGTACTGCAAAAGCAAAAAGCGAAACATTCTTCACTCTTTTAACGGTAAGCTCGTTTCATGCGTTTATACATTTTCTTCCTTTTTTCTGCAAGTTGCGCCCGATACTGCTGGATGGCTCGATTTATCATCAAAGATGTTCTGTCATCATCCGTAAAAACTCTGCGATAAAATAAAAAATTCCCCTGATTCGACCATTCCAGCAGAAACTTGGGCGCCCTTACAAAGTTATAACCGGGATAACTGTTTTCGCTTTTTTCATAAAGATCATGATGCGGAGGATTTCTCACTAAGTTCTTTAAATCAAATCCCTTTGGAAGGTAACGGCTTCCGACACATAATATTTTTTTGTTGGAATCATAAATAATGTCATCTTTCAAAAAACCATATCCACCTTTATGTTCAACAACTTCATACTCTTTAGTATCTCCCGGAACAAGATAACCGATCGGTTCCCCCGCCCAGGAATAGATATAACGATGATCCACAATAAAAAGAACCGGTCTCTTCTGCCGGTCAAAAAATTCCAGCGCAGACTCTCTCGCCTTTTTACGCATTGGCAAGGAATTTTGGATCGCTGTCGAACGTCTCGACTGAATCTTTTCCGCAATCGCTTTCTCTTCTTCCTGCTGAAGACGTTTCCTTTCAAGATCATTTTTTTCTTGCAAAATGGAATTCTGTTTCTCCAGCATCATTCATTTCCTGTTGCCGCAGATCAAGACCTCTTTTCTGAAGCTGGTAATTGAGGTTGAAATTGTTCTGCTGCTGAGCCTGTCGAAGCCAGTCCCAGGAAGCTTGTGTTCCTGCCGCACCGATTTGCGCTGCGGCCCCAAGCTGAGCATTGTTTTCCATTGCCTGCCAGCGTCCGGAGGAGGGATCGATCCCCAACCGCTCCGCCTGTCTTCGCTGAGCATCTATTGCGTTCTGCGTTGCATTCTTTGCGCGGTTGACCGCCATATCTTCGTATGCACGCTGTCCGATCGTCATTGCGAGACCCATTTTTTACCTCCGTTGTTCT
>CASEYW010000063.1 GCA_949292215.1 uncultured bacterium | reverse complement strand
GCGCCTCCCAATAATCTCGTCCTTCGCGTCCCATGCCGTTCTCCCATTATTACGGTTTGTGGAAGAACATACCACGCTGTCTGCCTCAAATCCAGATGGGGCTGGCTGGGCGCTTACTGTCGTCTTCATCTGGTTCGGGTTCATGGAAGAACATAGTACGCAAGTAACCTCAAATCCAGATGGGGCTGGCTGGGCGCTTACAAAAAAAGCGCGCGCACCGGGAGAAAATTCCGGTGCGCGCTTTTTGTTTCGGTCTCCGGCTCAATTATGAAAGCCGAATTGTCCGGGCTTGTTTGCATTACCAGCGGTAATAACGGTAGGGGTCGTCCTCTATGAGATTCCGGTCGGTGTAGAGGCCGTCCGGTGCGGCTTTGAGTCGAATGACCGGATGCCCCAATATGCCGCCTTCGCCGCGGAGGTCGTTGCAGAGAACCACAAGTGTGTTGCCTGTCTTCCTGAGCTGCCTGCCTTTCAGCGTGAATTTGCGCGGCAAAGCCCAGTAACCGTCCGGATGCGTTTTCTGCGTGAGTTCACCGAGGAATTCTCCGTTCAGCCAGACCCATGACTCGTCGTCAACGGCTCCCAGATCAAGCTCATATTCCGTTTCCGGAGAGAGCGGGAGATCCAGCGAAAAATTGAGGCGGTACCAGAACCAGCCGTCATAAGCGGAGAGGTCGCGGAACTGCTGCTCAAAACCGCGTCCGGGGGTGATGGAACGCCAATTCTTCGTTTTGCTGAATCCGGGCAGCTGGAAGCCGGAGGCGCGTCCGGTTTTCTCCGGATCGACAATTCCGCGCCAGCCGGAGAGCAGGTTCTGACGGGTGACCGCCCGGTAGCCGCGACTCAGAAAGTCTGCGGATGCATGATGTTCCGCACGCATGTTGTGGAGCAGACGGGCAATCAGGAAATCCTGGCGCCGCAGAGTCGTGCGGTTGCGGAAGACGTCCGGGAAAAGCCACGGCGCCGTTTGAAGCGCGGAGATCCTTCCTTTCCCGACGGCAAGAGTCCGCAGAGCGCGTCCGCCGGCGTCTTCCGGTTCAAAGGAGGTCATGGGCAATTCGATGCGCCAGTGAAGTTCACTGTTGGAAATGCCGTCAAACAGCGGTTCTTTCCGCAGATCTTTTGTCAGGTCGGAGAAGAATTTCCCTTCCTGCGCCGGAAGTTCCGGAAGAAGCTCTGCAAGCTCTTTTTTCGCAAGCGCGATGGCGAATACCTGAACGCCCGCTTCTGCTGCGGACCGGGCTTTCCGGATGTCGGCTCCGGAGGTGATGACCAGAATGTCGCCGGCGGCTGCTTCCGGAGTGTCTTTGACAGAAATTTTCAGCCGGTTCAGCAGTGCGCGTCCTTCCGGATTTCCGTCGTAAAAGACGGGGCGCGGGGGGAGCGGCTGACGGCGGTCAAGGTGTTCCAGAAGAGTTGCCAGAAGATTTTCCGCTTCGGGTTCCTCTTCGGTTCGTCCGGAAAGATCCAGCTGACAGAAAAGAGCGGTTCCGTGTCCGAAAGTGTATTCGAGCAGAGGCGCATACTGGAGATCGAATCCGCCGATCAGAAGCGGTTTGAAATTGCCCGCGGAAGGCTTTTCGATGAGAACGGTTGCGACGCTGTTGCGGTTCCCGGCGCGCCAGACGTGGCTGGCGGTGTATCCGTTGCGGGTGAGACGCGGAACGCTGTGCTCTCCGGGGGCTTGCTGCATGAATGGAGGAAGAGACGTCGCCGCGCCCCGCCAGTGATGCAGATCCGGAAGAAGGGGGGTTGCGGAGAAAACGGTGCGCAGACCCTGAATGTTCCAGCGGAAACCCAGCCGCTCCAGCGTTTCCGGGGACTGTTCGAGAATCAGAACTTTCCGTCCTTCGTCAAGAGCTGTGTTGAGCCCGAACGGAAGTTTTTCCATGCTGTTCCGTCCGAGAACCAGAAGTTCGGATTCTTTCCACTCGTGTTCATTTTTGATCAGACGGAATGAAAGTCCGAGTTTCTTCAGAAGATCGGCGGCGGTCCCCTCCGGATCAAACAGCGCGATTCCGGATTGAAGAGAGAGCCGGGGCTCCGGAAGAATGTCGAATACGAACGAATCTTTCATGCCGCTTCCGTCGGGGAAACGGAATTCCGCGTTCAGGGTGAGTTTTCTGTGTTTCGTTGCGGGAGGAATGCGCAGGGAGAAGGGAAGCTCCAGGCGTTCTCCGGGCTGGACTTCGCCCTGCTCCTCGCCGGACAGCTGAAGTTCGGGGACGTTCCAGGCAATATGGACGGTTCCGGCTTCCCGCAGGTCGCTGACCGTGAGCAGAGTTTTTTCAATGAGTTCTCCCGGACGGAATGTGTGGCTCTTGTCCGTCAGGTCGCCGCGTTTTCCCGCGATCCATCCGGTGATTGTGCGCAGATAGGGGAGGGAGTCTTTTCCGGCAAGCGTAGGAACGAACTCGCGGAACGGGTCTTTCATGAAATCCCAGTGAGTTCCCGCGACGTCGGGGACGATGCCCGGCCGCTTGAGGTTGTCGAACTGTCCGGGCCATGCTCCGCTTCGTGCAGGCTGTCCGGGGGCGGCTTTCAGGAGAACAACCTGATCCCAGGGGAGAAGGTAGGAGAGTCCGCGGATGCGGAATGCCTGAAAATTTTCTTTTGCGAACTGCGCGATGACGTTGAGTCTTCCATCGTTCTCGAACCCTTTCAGAAGTTCTCCGAAGAATACGGATTCGCTGCGTTTGAGGACGCGTTCTTCATTGCGCATCATCTGGATTTTGGCGGGGTCGAGCGCATACGCCTGTTCTCCCAGAATTTCCGCATTGAATTCATCCATCCAGAGGCATTGTTTTGCGGGACCGCTCCAGATGAAGGTGGGACCGCGCATGCTGGACCAGCTTGCCAGATGGGGAAGTCCCCATTCGCTCATCATAACGGGTTTCGTGCCGTCTTTCTCCCAGAGTTCGAGCCAGTCGCTCCGCTCCTGCGGGGGAGCCCAGTTGAGGTAGCAGTTGACGGCGTGGATTTTTCCGATGCTTCCGGCATGATGATAGATGACGCGCGTGGGATCGATGCCGACGACGATTCTTTCCGCGATCAGGGACTGTGCGCGGTACTTCCGGAGGTCGGCGGAGAGTTCTTCTTCCGCAATGTCCCGTCCGATGGTCTGCGGATTCTGATCTCCGTAATATCCGGCGGCGTTGTGGTTCATGGAATACATGACTACACCGGGGAGATTCTGATAGCGGCGGATCGTGTATTCCGCGAGAGCTTTGTAATTTGCTGCGACTTCCGGAGAATCGAGTTTCCAACCGAACTGGCTTCCGTGGGGCAGGGTCAGGGAGGTGAGCATGCCTTGCCGTGAGCTTTCCCGGTAATAATCTCCGAGATATCCGGTTATGCCGGGGGCGCAGTTGTAGTCGTAGCCGGTCAGATGATTGAACCCGAGTTCGCGTGCGCGGCGGACTTTCCGCTGAACCGTAAAGAGCGCGTTTGCTACTGCGCCTTCACGGGTTCCGTCGACAATCAGAGAGCGCAGATGCAGAACGGTTCCGTTCAGAAGGAAGTTGCGTCCCTTGACTTCAAATTCACGGAATCCGAATGTTTCGGGATAGAGTTCATCGACGGTTTTTCCATCCCTGTTCAGCGAAAGATGCAGAGTGTAGAGGTTTTCCGGGCGGTCGATATCCCACAGTTTCGGGTTTGCCCACGGGGTTGAGAATTCCAGCTGAAGCGGTTTCTGTTTTTCCTTCACTTGAAAAGGCTTCGATTCAAATTCCAGAACTTTGTTTTTCCGGTCCATGACGTGGGCGGAGAGTGTGTAGGTTCCGGTCTGTAAATTGTCCAGACGCGTATCGCAGGAGATTGTTTTATTTTTGACACTGGTTTTGATCAGCACATCGCGGATGTTTCCGGTGCGCGGGTATGCGGCAAGAAACATATCGCCGCAGATTCCGCGGTGTTCCAGCCGTCCTGTCGTTTTTGTGAGCCGTCCTGGCGCCATGAAAACGGATTTGACCGCTTCATCCGGACGGGCCGTCACAAGGAGGGAGAGCGTAACGGTTTCGCCGGGTTTCACGAAACCGGTCAGATCAATGCCGCCGCCCGGATAATAGAATTCGCCCGCGAGTTTTCCGTTGATGAAAACCTGGGCGCAGGTCTGGATCAGGGTGACTTCCAGCTCAATGCGTTTGCCGGTCCAGTTTTCCGGAATTTTAACGGTGCGCAGATACCATGCCTGATTCAGTTTCAGCGGATCGAATTTCGGAGCGAAGGGAGAGAGAAAGATGGTCTGGGAGCGTCCGACTTCAAGGCTTCCGTAGTTGCCCGGCCAGCTGCCGGGGACTTTGAACCATCCCCATCCGGAACCTTTGGCAGGGAGCGCGTTCCCCTCGTTTGCCGAGAGAACGGGCTTGAAGCGCCAGAGTCCGTTGAGGCAGATTTCCTCTCTGGTTCCGGTGACGCGGCGTGCGGCGTCGTTGAGGTCCCAGAGCTGTGCCGCCGGAGCGGAGGGAGAATCTTCATCCATGACGGGAGTTTCTGTTCCCTCCAGAGCGCGGAGCTGCATGTTCCGGAATTCGGCGGAACCGGATTTTCCGTAATTCCAGGGCTGAACTTCAAGGAATGCGGCTCCATCGGGAATATCGTAGAGCTTTACGCAGCGGCGGAATCCGGTTGTGCCGCTCGCGGAGAAAACTTCGGGTCCCGGACCGACGCCTTTCCCATTCCGGTCCAGAAAACGCAGTCCGGAGCGTGCATTCTGCCAGTCGGCGGAACCGGGAATCACCTGATCGGTCGCCATTTCAAACTTCAGGAGCATCCGTTTGGCTTTTTGCGGCAGCGGAACGCGGAATGTGCATCCGGAAGAACCGGAGATCCGGACGGAGACTCCGTTTTCGCCGCGGGAAACCGTGGTCCCGGACGCCTTCGTGTATGGTGTGGAAAGGAAGAGATTGTCTGCGCCGTTCTGTTCGTTCAATGCAAAGAGCCGGATCTCTCTGAAGAAGGCTTTCCCGGCGGTTCCGTAGTTCCAGGGGTCGAGTTTCAGCGAGACTGCGCCCTCCGGAACATTGTAGACCCGTTCAAAGAGTGTTTCCTTGTGGGTCCCGCTTGCGCCGATGACATCCGGCCAGGGTCCGGTCGGTTTGGCGTTTTTGTCGTAGAATCTCATTCCCAAGCGTGCGTTCTGCCAGTCGGCGGCGCCGCGGACAACTCCGTCGACTTCCAGACGGACACTGAGGAAGAGCTGTTTGGTTCCGGCGGGTATGGGAACCCGGAAGGAAGCCCCGTGCGAAGCCGCGGCTGTGACGGATACCGCATCGGCGGTTTTGACAATTTGCGTGTTTCCATGTTTCCCCGGTTTGAGCGAAAGCAGCAGGTTTTCCGCGTGTGCGGAAAACGCCGCAAAAAGCAGAATTAAAATGGAAAGAGCAGCTTTGTTTTTCATAAGAGAAGTTCCTTCCGGAGATTATTTCATGTAAAGTCCGCGCCAGAAATACTGACTCCATCCCTGATCGCCGTAAATGTCGTTGAAGGCGCGGAAGCCGACATGACCATCCACATAAAGCGTGTTGATTCCGCGTCCGGAGTTGTGACGCTTTGCAACGCGCAGATAGAAAATTCCGACGCCCGGGGAGTTCCAGGGAGCTTTGTCCTGATTCGCCCAGTTCCAGTCGTTGTCGCCGACCAGCAGGTGTTCCGAGGGGCGGCGGATCCGGAGAATGTCGAGAGACTGATCCAGATCCAGCGTCGGATGCCAGTCGGTTCCTTTAGGCGCATCGGCGGCGAGAAAGAGATTCAGACCGTAGTTTCTCCAAGTTTCGGTTCCTTGACGGGCGGGGCATAGAAACAGATTTTCAAGCGTTCCGTCGCTTTTGAGCGAGGCGTCCTTGAGGTTTGTTTTGCCTTTGGAAAGTCCGTAGACCGCGATTCTGTCTTGCCAGCTGATGTAGTTTTCCACTGAAAGTGCGACAGGAGGAATTCGTTTGAAATCTGCATTGTAGAGTTGAAAAGCCTGTCCGGTCTGCCGCAGATTCCCGGTGCAGCTGATATCCCGCGCCTTGCCTCGTGCCGAGTTCAGCGCAGGCAGAAGAATGCTTACAAGAATTGCAATGATTGCTATTACGACAAGGAGCTCTATAAGCGTGAATCTGTTTGGTTTCTCCTGAATCGGCGGAGCGGTATGTACTGTCGGTTGATTTTGTTTTTTCATATGTCGGCCTCTTGTTTGTTTTCCGGTTGCTTTTTAGTGAGCTTTTTTGAGATTCCATTGAGTTTGTCCAGTGTGAAATTTCTGTACATTTTCAATCTAAGTTGTCTGTTTCATGATGGAATTCTCCTGTATTTATTCCGCGAAAATTACGTGCCCGGCGTAAAATCTTCGGTTCCGGCGGATTCGCGCCAGATGAACTTCCGGTTGATTTCCGAATTGATGATTCTGCGGTTGTTTTCTTTCAGGGCCTGAACGAAAATCCGGCAGAGTTCCGCGCCGATTTCATACATCGGATAAGTGATCGTCGCCAGCGGGGGAAGCTGATCTGTGCATTGCGGAAGATCGTCCGCTCCGATCACGGCAATGTCTTCCGGTATTCTTTTTCCCGCTTCCTGGAGTGCGTGCATGATGCCGAAGGTGCGGCTGTCGGTTCCCCCGATGACCGCATCAACCGGAAGCCCGGATTGCAGAACTTCCTTCATGGCGGTATAACCGTCCTTTTCAAGGAGTCCGCACTCTTTGTGATATTCGGGAGCGAATTCCAGCCCGGCATCGGCCGCGGCATCGTGGAAATCCTTCCAGTGCTCTTCCGCATACCCGGTTGCATGAACCGGTTCATGGAAAAACAGAAGGTGGCGTCTGCCCTGCTTTTTCAGATATGAAAGGAGTTCCATGTAAGGATCTTTGAGACTGGAGCAGACGGTATGGCAGAGCGGGGAGGGTTTATAGCTTCGGGCGAGAACGATTTTCCCGGCTTTGCCGAGTTCTTCGGCCCATGTCCAGTCGGATTCCAGGACGGGATGATAGAGATATCCTTCCGCGCCCGGACTCAGAAGTTCATCCAGAGTTTCTTTGCTGACCGGACGGTAGTGGTCGAAGAAAAATGTTTCGGTGATGATTCCGTATTCGCGGGCGGTTCTGGAGAATCCTTCGAGGACATATTGGTAGTTGAACCAGTTGACCGTGCTTCCCGGAATATAATTTTTTGCCGACTGGGTGATGACGCGGACGACTTTTCCTTTGGGGCTCTGCTCCGCGACATAGGTTCCGAGTCCTTTTTTGCGGAAGAGGATTCCGCGGTCGGTGAGACTTGCGAGAATTTTGTTGACGGTCGGAACGGCGACCCCGATTTCTTTGGACAATGCCGCTTCTGACGGGATTCTGTCCCCTGGGTTGCGTGCCGCAACAATATTCTCCAGAATATACTGTTCAACCAGTTCAGAACGGGAAACTTCTCTCAGCCGCATTGTCTGCTCTCGCCTTATTTTTGAGTTAGTGAATTAGTTACTAAGTGTTTCAAGCTTATTATACTCTGCGCTTTTTATTTTGTCAAGCGGAGAAAAAGGAATTTTATGGAAAAATTTTGTCACCTCACGAAGTCAGATGACATCCGGAAAAGTCTGTGTAACGAATTTTTATAAAATCACACCGGTCCCCTTTGCATTTTACTGAAAATTCGTTGCGCAGACAAGCGTTCGAAGACGAGGTATTTTGAGTTCAACTTCGCCTGATGTTGTCAAAAGTTTCCGCTTATATGTTCCTGCCCGGGTATCCTGTCGATCCGGACTTCGCTGATACCGGCCGGCGTTGCAGATTGCATCCGCTTCTTCATTCAAAAGAGTATTCAGGGTATCTTCAACGGACTTTCTGACCAGCCCGTCCAGATGCTCCATAACCTCTTTTTCATTGACTTTGATGGTTCCAGAGATTGATTTTTCGTTTTTCTGCGCTACATTTTCCATAGTCTGTTTCCTTTCGGTTGGTTTTGGGTCGGAATAATAATCAATCATGGAAACAGGCTTTTCCAAGCCCCTGTCCCATCAAATGTGCGCAATTTCTCGGACGTCATCAAACGCTTCGATGACGTCGACGCCATCATGCCGAAATGCCTTTTCCTTGAACCGCAGGCTGTCTGCATGAAAATGGTCCGTCTTTATAAAAAGAATGATCCCGCGATCGACAAGTTCTTCCGCAAAAAAGGCGCAACACTCAAGAAGGACAACTGCGTGCTTCCCGCCCTGCTCTACGCTTGGATTTTCCTGAAGCAGGGCAAAAACGACGACGCCTTCACAGTTCTCACCAACGCCAAGAAGAAGAGCGAAAATCCGGTTCTCGTCGCCAACTGGGAAGCGCTTGCAAACGGCAAGATCAAACAGTTCTCCAACGCCGGACTCGGCGAAGCGTGGTATGCGCTCGGACTCGAAATGCCGAAGATGCAGCGTGTTCAGCAGCAGCAGTACCGCTACCGCTGATCTGATTTTCATACACAGAAAAAAGCGCCGCTCACAGGAGAGAATCCCGTAAGCGGCGCTCTTCTTTTATCTGCAGCGTTCCGTTATTTCAAATTCAGCGGAAAGATGTTGCAGTTTTTCCGTCCAAGTTCAAGAGTGCGGGAGAACGTGCCGCTGTCCGTGCTGATTTCCGCCTCGTACATGCCGTAGAAACCGTGGAACTGGTTCAGCGCGCCGTCTTCGTAATCCAGCTCCGTTTCCGTGTGCCATTCGTGCTTGATGAGGTGTTCCAGAACCTTGAACGCGGGTTTCGGCGAAAAATCATAGTTGACGAGTCCCGCGCGCAGACTGTTCTCGCCGTCTTCACTGCCGAGCGGAGCGTAAGCGGCGGTTCCGTCGACCAGATTCCACCAGGTAACGGCATTGACCGCCGGATGGCTGAACCACAGACGGTACAGCTTTTCCGTAACAAGCTCCTGAAACGCATCGCCATCCCCGAGGTCGCGGCGGCTCACGATGCTGACCTCCGAAAAGTTCACCGGAATTCCCAGTTTCGCATAAAGATCCAGACACAGGAAAAGAATCCGCGGATTCAGGAAATTTTCATGCTCCCCATGCAGGAAGTTGTCGAACATATGGAACTGAAGTCCGAGTCCGCCCACACGGCAGCCGTGTTCCTGAAGGGAACGGATCAGCAGATAGACCGGCGTATAATCGCCGTTGAAGTCCCACCAGCGGCGGTTGTCATTGTAAAGCAGCGTCGCATTCGGGAAATAGCGGTCCGCCATCCGGAACACCCGATGAACATGGTCATCAGGGTAAACGACTTTCCCCGTCGGCCACATGTGCGGCAGACGTGTCTGCGCCTCGTTCACACAATCCCAGAGAAAAATTTTGTCGCCGTAACGCTCCGCGATCTGCGCCATACGGCGGTCGAGCTTCCGCATCACCTGCGCCGGATTGTTCGGAAGCCACGCGGGTTTGAAACAGTGCCAGCAGAGCGGATGTCCCTTCGGCAGAATCCCGTTACGGCTGCAGAACTCCACAACCTCATCGGTCGGAGGACGGCGGTAGACCGGACGGCTTCCGGTTTTGAAGCGCAGCTCCCCCTCCTCCGGTTCGAGATCGGACCAGTAGAACGGAACGACAGCTTCGTTGAACAGAGAAGCGAAGACCTCTTCATATTTCCGGTTCTGTTCCGCCTCCGGAAACTGATTCAGCATGAAGGCGTTGCAGCCGAAAAGAAATTCATGCGTTTTCTGCTTCAGACGGATCTTCGCGCGGGGTACGGGCTTGCCGTCGGGTCCGGTCAGACGGATTTCCCCGAAACCTTTGCGGTACATTTCCGTTCCGGTGCGAATCCGGAACTCCACTTCATCATCTTTGCGGACAAGGAACTTTGTCAGTTCTTTAGCAAAATCGTTCATCATGATAACTCTCCTGTGAGGTTGGTGATTTCCTGAGCAATACGATCTAATACACGGCAAAGCCCCGCATTTTTTTCCGGCGTCGCCTCCGCAATCGGAATGTAGCCGCCGAGCGCACCGATAAAGACATTTTTCCGTGTGTAAACCGGACGCGCGGCGGCGAAGAATCCGTTATCCGTCCGGTCTTTGGCGCAGATGCCGAGGCGGCGGATTTCCGCGAGTTCATGCTCCATCTCCGGCCATGCTCCGGGCGGAACGGGGTTGGATTCCAGAAACATTTTCCGCTCCGTTTCCGGTGCGAATGCAAGCAGGACATGCGTAGTGACGCGGCTGTAATTGAATTTGCGCTCCCGTTCCACCGCTTCCGGATTGACCGAAATAACCGAATTCCCGGAAACCGATGCGATCATGAGCCGCTCCCCGTTGAACAGCGTTGTCAATATAAACGAATCGCCCGTCTCCTCCGCCGCAGATTTAAGCAGCGGAAGCGCAATGGGACGAATCCGTTCCGCAAACGATCCGGCTTTGCAGAGCATGGCGCATTTTTCTCCCGGCGCATAGAGTCCGCGTTCCTTGCGGCGGATGTAACCGCAGAACTCAAGTGTCTGCATCATATTCCGCGCAGTTGTCTTCTGCATCCCGAACCGCTCCGCGATCTCCGCAAGCCCGGTTCCATCCGAAATCATCGAACTCTCCAGAACATATTCCAGAACGGAAAACGCTTTCGCGACCGATTGTATCGACGGCTTATTCATTATTTTAATCTCTCATTCATTATTATTGAATAATATAATATCAACCTTCCACATGTCAAGCGTTTTCCGGAACTTTAAAAAGAAAAAACGCGAACCCGGCAGAAATCAGGACCACCGGCTTAGCCGGTGGTTTGCACCAGCCCTATAAGGGCATATTACCGGCAGGGCCCCTCAAAGGGGCTCTGAATGGTTCCGCCATGCGCACCACTGTTTCAGCGGCTACTCACAAGTAGCTCGTGTTTAGTGTTTTTTTGGGATCTTCTCGCCTGTAAACGGGTCGAATAATTCCCCTTGCACAAGCTTGTCCGCAGCCATATCTTCTACTGCATAAGCGGAATTGCCGCCTGACTGTCGTGAAGAGACGCCGAACTCAGAATCGCCGCCAACGGAATTCCTCCGTCGCCGATGGACAAATGCAGTTTGTAACCGCACCAGAAGCCTGTTTTCCCCTTGCTGTCGCGTTTGCCGCCCCAGTCACAGCCTTGCGGCAAATCGCCGACATTTTCCGCCGGCGTCCGGTTCGGCTGAAGTTCCAGCCGCCGGGTTTTG
>CASEYW010000062.1 GCA_949292215.1 uncultured bacterium | reverse complement strand
GGCAATGGGAAAAATGATTCAAAGCGGAATAAAATTCGATGCCGTTCTGGCGGGAACCGATACCCGTGCTTTCGGCATCATGCAGGCGTTGAAAGATGCCGGGATCCGGATTCCGGAAGATGTCGGGGTCATCGGAGCGGACGATCTCCCTCAGAGCATGGAGCAGGTCCCCCCCCTCTCGACCATTACATACCCCATGTATGAAATCGGTGCCGAACTCTGCCGGGTGTTTGTTGAGGCATATCAGCAAGATGGAAGAAGTCTGATCAATCGTGAAGTAAAGCGGTGTTTCATCAAGCGGGGATCATAATCCTGATGGTAAGAACTGTGATATTTGGTATGAACGAATTATTAAGTGTTATTATAAAAGGAGATAAAATTCGAATGAATAAAAAATTATGTGCCGTGATCTGCATGTTTTTTCTCTGGAGCTCTTTGATTTCAGAAGAATTTTCAGGGGTTGAAACAGATCAGAATGGAAGACTTTCCATTGATGAGGTGGTATTTTCCTTTCTTCATTATGGAGATGGGTGGATTCCTCACGGTAAAATCCGCAACACTCCCGGATATCCGCTTTATCAGGAAACGAAGATGACAGGATGCGGGAAATTTCTGGCAGGAGATGATGCGTTTTCATTCCAATCGCAGATTTTGTCTGCTGGTGAACGTTCCATTTTATATTCAGCGGAATTCAAGCATGATACCGGCATTTCCGGGGAAGCGCTTTTCCTGCGGGCTTTCCTGCCTTTGAACGGAAAAGACTGTTTGAAAATCAATGGAAAAACAGTGCTGTTTGACGAGAATCTGGATGTTAAGAAAAAACAGTCCGGCTATTGGGGTGTACAAGAATTGACTGCCAGATTGAATACAGTGACCCTGACTATAAGAGGAAAGTTCAACTGCCAGGTGATTGATCTCAGAAAGCAGGGGAAAAATCAATATGAACTCAGAATTTTGCTTGCAGGGAAAGGAGTCGTGAAAAAGGCTGGTTTTTCACTGCAGTTTTCTTATGTTCCCCAGAAAAGTTTTCCGATCGATTTTTCGGACAGTTGCAATGCCGGGACAGAAGAGGACTTGCAGGGCAGCGGAAGACCCGAAGGCGTGTTGAAAAATTTTCCGATCGGCAGGCAGACCTTCGGAAGAATTCCCTTTTCCATTGCTTCTGTTACAGCAAAAAACTGCATTGCATTGAAAGGCGGTGTGCGGGCAGAGCTGCCGGAAAAAGTGGAAATCCCATTGAAAAATGTTGTGAAAGCGCAGTATCTTTATCTATTTCACGCGATCGCAGGAGAAAGTTTGAACGGGACTCGCATTGGAATAATCATTGTCGAATCGGAACAATCTGTTTATGTGGAACAGGAAGCCGTTCATGCGGATATTCTTGCCGGAATTCATGTGGCGAACTACGAGAATCCGCGCCAGATCCGGGACGGAATGCTCGTGTGGAAAAGGAAAAATGATCATGTTCCAATTGGTTTTTATCTGGTTCGAATTGATCTTTCCGGACGGCCGGTCAAAAAAATCATACTGGAAAGTTCTGGAAACAGTCCATGGATCATTGCTGGGATGACGCTATCCGACATCCGGACCGAGAATTTCATTACAAAACCCGTGATCTTTCATGCTGGAAAAGATTATGTCCCGCTTCAGGATGTGAAAGAGATTCTTCCCGGCAGCGTGCTTGATTTTTCCGGAATGCTCGATGCTCCTGCGGGAAAATATGGATTTCTGCGGAGTGCAGGCAATCATTTTGAATTTGAGAAACGTCCCGGAGTGCCCGTTCGTTTTTATGGAGCCAATATCTGTTTCAATGCCCATTTCATGGAAAATTACTGGCTGGACCGCATGGTCAATGATTTCGCGGCGATTGGTTATAATATGATTCGTTTTCACCATTTCGATCATGAGCTTGCCGATTATAAAAGCGGTTCCTCTTTGAAAATGAAGGCAGAACATTTGAAACAGATGGATTATCTGCTGGCAGCATGCCGTAAAAAGGGAATCTATGTGACATTGGATTTCTATACGATCCGCAAACCTTTGAAAGGAGAAATTCCGGGTCTGCCGGCGGACTATGATCCCGCCAGTGCCTATAAAATGCTTGTGATACTCCATGAAGGCGCACGAAGAAATTTCAAAGAATACATAAAACGGCTTATGAACCATGTAAATTCCTATACAGGGACCGCCTGGAAAGAGGAACCGGCAATTGCCCATATCAATCTGGTTAATGAAAATACGATTTTTGCGGCTTGCCGAAATCCGCAGACGCGGGAAATTCTCGACAGAAAATTCAAAACATGGAAAGAGAAGAAGAACGGGATGCAGCATCTTGAGGAGAATCAGAAATGGCATATCTTCCTTTCCGATCTCTATACGGAATATTATCAGGACATGAAACGTTTCTGTCTGGAAAACGGCATCAAGGTTCCTCTCAGCGATCAGAATTTCTGGTGTAACATTTCCACGACGCTGTTGAGGGAGCAATATGATTATGTGGACAACCATTTTTACTGGGCGCATCCGGTTTTTCTCGGGAAAAACTGGAGTCCGCCGCTGATGTTCATGAATCAAAGTGCAACGGCATCTCATGCGGGCGGCGTGACAAACCTTTGTCCTTCCCGTATTTTCGGAAAGCCCTATACGGTGACGGAATGGAATTATGTGAGCCCGAATCCCTATTCTCTGGAAGGTGCATTTCTGACAGGAGCTTATGCCGCTGCTCAGAACTGGGCGGGACTTTGCAGATTTGCATATTCTCACGGGGCAGGGGGAATCCGGAGGGAAAATGTACGGGTCGGGGGATTCGATATTGTGAATGATCCTGTGCTGAAACTGTCAGAAAAAGCCGGAATTCTGTTTTTCCTTCGAGGAGATGTTTCTGCTTCAAAAGTCCGGTATCCGATTCTGATTGACCGCGAGCATCACAAGAGGAGTACGCAGGATCAGTACTCCGGTATCCTGTACCGTCTGGCTCTTCTGGGAGGGACGGGAACCGTGTTTGTGGAGAATGGAACGGCGAATTTGCCGGAAGGCAGCAGAATCGCAGTTGCCATGGAGGATAAAAAACCGGCTCTTTCGATTCCTGTCTGTTCTCCTCAGGAGATTCGCAAAAGACTGAATCTGGATCGTGAACTCTTTATCAATGATACAGGTGAATTGAATCTGAACATAAAAAAAGGTTCCTTTCTGGTCAAAAACAGATACAGCGAAGGCTTTCTTCTTCCGGACCAACAGAGCGGGGAAGGGGATTTCGCATGGGTCAAGAATGGTTCCGGCTTCAATGGATTTTTGATTGCCGCAGTCGATGGCAAAACTCTGGAACAGAGCGGACGCTACTTGATCCTGCATTTAACGGACTGCAGAAACACTGGAATGCGGTTTCGCGATCCGGGAATGAGCATTTTGGAAAGTTATGGCGGCCTTCCCATTTTAATTCGGAAAGCAGAAGGCAGGATTGTATTGAAACGGGATCTCGGGAAGTTTCGCCTGTATGCGGTTGGGTTTAACGGAGAACGTCTTTTCGAACTTCCTATGAGAGTCAGCGGCAACAGAAGTGAATTTACCGTGGAGACCTGGAAGCGGAATACCATTGTCTCCGCCTATGAAATCATCAACGAAAATTAACAAAAGGAGAATCAAAATGAGATTCGGACGGAAAGTCGTGCTTGCGTGTTTTTTTCTTGTTGCACCGTTTATTCGTGCAGAGGTCCGTCTGGCAGGAATTTTCAGTTCTGACATGGTGCTTCAGCAGGAGCGGGAGATTCCGGTCTGGGGATGGGCAGCGCCGGGAGAGAATATCACCGTACGTCTGAATGGCGCTTTCGCAGAGGGGACTGCCGGGAACGACGGGGGATGGATGCTGAAACTGCCTGCAATGAAAGCTGGGGGCCCTTTTGAATTAAGGGTTTCCGGCAGCAATGAAGTGGTTTTGACAAATGTCATGATCGGCGAAGTCTGGATTTGTTCCGGACAATCCAATATGCAGTGGAGAATGTATAATGTTGTGAATAGCGCTTTTGAAATTCAGAGTGCAAATCATCCGAATCTCCGGTTGTTCAACGGCAATCTCGGGGTTGGTGCCATGCGTCCGCAAAATGATCTGCCTGGGAAAAAATGGAATGTCTGCCGCGGAATAGATCATGCAGTGATCGGAAATTTTTCTGGGGTTGCATATTTTTTCGGTCGGGAACTCCTCGCAAAATTGAAGGTCCCGGTCGGGCTGATTTCTGTCTGCTGGGGTGGAACCCGGATTGAAACGTGGATCGGCGAGGAGGGATACCGGGCTGTTCCGGAACTGAAGACAATCTGGAAGTCCATTCAGCCCAGTGTCGCGGGAACTCCCGAGAACCGTGCAGTTTCACAGAATGCCGTGGAGAACATGAAACAATGGATTCTTGATGCGGAAACGGCAATTGCCAAAGGGAAACTGATTCCCGAATATCCAGAGCTTCCAAAGGGGCTGCGTTACGAGACGCTTCAGCAGCCGACAACCGCATATAACAGGATGATCGCGCCGCTTGCTTGTTTCCCAGTACGTGGAGTGATCTGGTATCAGGGGGAAGGAAATGCCGCGGATGGTGCATTGTATTTCCACAAAATGAAAGCTCTGGCTCTGTCGTGGAGAAATGCTTTTCGCGATCCGGGACTTCCGTTCTATTTTGTTCAGCTTCCGCCATTTCGCTACGGAGGAGAAGTCCTTCCGAATTTCTGGAAAGCGCAACAGGCGTTTGCCGAGACGGATCCGCATGCTTATATGGCGGTGACAAATGATCTCGGAGACTTCAAAGACATTCATCCGAAAAATAAGAAGCCGGTTGGACAGCGTCTGGCATTGCTGGCCTTGAAATATTCTTATGGAATGACGCAGCTATGTGCGGATTCTCCCTTTTTTCACTCTGCTGAAGTTGCAGGAAACAAAGTGATCGTTTCTTTCCGAAATGCAACCCGCCTGAAATCCCGTGACGGGAAGAGTCTGCGTTATTTTTCCCTTGCCGGTCCGGATGGACAATTTTATCCGGCGGATGCTGCCATCAACGGCGGAAAGGTTGTTGTCGTTTCAGAGAAGGTCCGATTCCCGCAAAAGATCCGTTTCGCGTGGAGTGACCAGGTCAATGTCAATCTTGTCAATGAGAACAATCTTCCTGCAGGAGCATTCTCCGTGGACTTGAAACAGAAAGGATACTGAATGATGAAAAGAAAAATGCAGACCTCCTGTCATTTATTCGCATGCTTTACTCTGATTGAGCTTTTGATTACGATTGCCGTGATTGCCATCCTTGCAGCTCTGCTGCTTCCCGCACTGAATTCTGCAAAAAGAAAGGCTCAGCGCATCAATTGCACGTCTAATCTGAAGCAGTGCGGCGTTCTGTTCCAATACACGATTGATTCGCAGAAGGAAATTGCTTTATGGAATTACAGTGGACTGAAATGGTATACGGAAAACAGTGCTTTTCCTGAGATTTTAAAGTGGTCGCCGGGAGTCCATGGGTGGGGGTATGAGAAAAGACGCATTACGGCATGTCCGGTTGCGCTTGAAATCAATAATTCGGATACTGCGTATGGCGTCAACTGCGGCTGGGCTTACAATACACTGGGGGAAATCTATAAAGAAAGCAAGTTTTATTTGCAGCCGCAGAAGTGTCCGCGAGCCAGTTGGTACATTCTGCTTGGAGACAGTGCCTTTACTTCTGACTTGAAACGGCAAAGTTATCTGGCGGAGCGGTATGACAACCAGATGGGGGACGGACCGGACTGTTCAACCGTCATGGACGTGAAGGAAACTTGCTTTTTCTGGATGGACATGTCTCCGGAATCCAGAGCAGCCGGCCTGCATTAAAGTGGCAGTCTTATTCCACGATGATCAATGCCGCAGGAATCAAAACGGGTTTTTAGGAATTCTGACAGCAAAGAAAACAATGAAATTTTCATTGCAGAATTTTTCTCCGGTATGATAAAATCAATCCGTTCCTCTGCCGGCAACCCCGGTCAGCAGGAACGGGCGTTTTGATTCCTTGTTCTGCGGTTCTCTTCCCGGAGGGGATAACGTTCATCCGTTTCTGGTACAGTGGTCTTTGATTTTTGGGAGATTCACCCCTCTGTTACAGAGCTTCCGAGAAACGGATGGACAGAAAAATTTGTTGCGAAGCTGTTTCTCCCGTTGATGAAAACTCCATACCGGGGAAGCATGAATTTTCTGTCCGAAGTCTCCTGTGAGAGAACCTTCGGTCCCTGAAATCCGGAGTTCTCCGGCTGACATGGAACAGAAAAACGACCGTTTCTTCAGAAAGGCATCTGTTCTTCCTCCAGCAGGAGACGTTCCCATTCGTAGAAGAAGCGGGGATAGGCATTGAAAAGACGGCCGATTTCAAAGTAGAGCCGCCGGTGGCCGAGATGATTCGGATGAACCGGATTGCCCATCAGCATGCACAGGTCTCCATGGCAGCTGGAGTTCATGGATTCTGTCCAGAGTTTGTAATGGTCAACGAGGAGGGTTTTTTCCTCGTCGGCGATTTCAGCAATGCGTCCGGCGAATTCTCGCCGGAGTTCCGCCGTGTTTCCGGGAGTGGTTTCTTTCAGTTCCAGACCGGTCAGCAGATTGACCATGGGCGGCGGAGTGCGGAGAATGATGACGCATTGCGGAACCCGTTCCCGAATTCTGCGGACCAGAAGGCGGAGTTGTTCCTTGAATTCCGCAGATGAGATCTTCCTGCAGACATCGTTGGAACCATACCCGATGATGACGACATCCGGATCGAAGCGCAGAACATCGCGCTCCAGACGTTCAAGTGCCTCCATCACGGCTTCTCCGCTGCGCCCGGAGTTGATGAGTGTCCGTTCCGGGAAAATGCTTGTCAGTCCCATCTGAAGAAGCCCGAACCAGTTGCAGTGTCCGTAGGTCCAGTGATTCTGTTCCGTGTTGGAATCCCCGAAGGCGACGATGGTAACGTGTTTTCCTTTCAGGTGCCGGAACGCTTCCGGCAGTTCTTTCGGCATGGTATTCATGAAATAGGTTCCTTTCTGAAGAAGGGTTTCTGAAGAAATAGGCATGATTCATTCATTAGCATTTCGGGGCCCGGCTCCGGTTTGTCCGGACTCACCGGCATGCGGCCCGATCGAAAGAGAAGGAGCCGTGATGGGCACTTCCCGGAAGCGGAACGAAAGAGGTGTGCCGCGAGGCGATCCGCTGAAATCTCTGATGGATCGCAGACAGCGGTCCGGACTCCAACGAGCCGGGCGGTGAATCGTCAAGACAGCTCCCTTTACCTGACGGAATCCCGACAGACCCGGCAGTTCCCTTTTTTCTCCTGAATCAAACAGCATGTTTGTTTTCCTGTTGTAAAAAACTGCAAAGTTTGCGGAAGCGAACAGGGATGGGGGATTCTCCGGACTCCTGAACAGATTTCCATTCATGCTGCCTCTTCCGTTCAACGCTCCAGTTCAATAAGAATCTGATGACGATCGCCCGATTCAAGCCTCCCGACGGGAATTTCGAGTTTTTCCATCCGCTTCCCGTCGAGAAAAACGGCAAGGGGATGCCTTCCTGTACCATGGAATTCAAAAGCAAGCAATGCTTTTCCGAACCGCAGGTTCTCCAGTTTCCATCCTCCGATGGCGCGGGCGGGAGTCTGTACAACGATTTTTTCCGCCTGGAACTCCAGTCCGCAAAGAATCTCCGGAATCATGGCGTAATAAGCGGCAACAGAGTACATCTGCTTCTTTCCCGGACGGTCCGGTGTGATTCGCATATTAACCGCTTCGCAGCTGGTTGCTTCGGCAATCTGAAGGCTTCCCCACTCACTTTCGATCAGCGGAAGGAGTGTATCTTCCGAAGAATGGAAACGCTTGAGACGCCGGTAAAACCGTTCGGTTGCGGGAGAATAGAATCCGAGCTGATTGCCATCCGAATAAAAAATTTTCTCTCCGCGGGCAAACATGGAGACTCCGTAACGCTGAGTCAGATTCCCGCAATAATACTCAGCCAGTTCCGTTTCCATTCCATCGGCGAGTTCTGAAGCATAGGAGGTCAGAGCAAGGACAGCATAGACGGGATAGAATCTGCGCGGTTCCAGCGTTGCGGCGGAAACGGAATCGAAAAACGCGTGTTTTTCCGAGTCGTAGAGATAGTTCCGAAAACCGGAGCGGAGGGCATCCGCCTTCGCGGACCAGCGGGAGGCATCCCCGGAACACCCGGTTCTGCACGCCAGTTCCGCCATGCAGCGAAACGCTTGAAACAAAATGGAATTGTTGAAACTGCTGATGTCGGAGCCGTCTTGACCGAGGTCCTCCGGAAAATCCGGATAGAGACCGCGACCGCGGTAGAGGCCGGTCGATCCCACCTCATCCGGTTCCACCCGCTCCAGTAGTGATGCGGCAAACGGATAGAACTCCCGGACAACATCCAGGTCCCGGCTGAACAGCCAGTATTGGAACAGCATGATACAGTAAAGGGTTTGCGCGGGAGGAGCCATAACTGCAAGGACCGTTCCGCGGGGATCCATCGCGTGAAAAATCCCATGGACAGGATCGGCAGTATAGCGGTAGAACGCGAGACGGGCGCGGATGCTCTCCCAGCTTCCGGAAAGCATGACGGCGTCCGCATGCACCATTCCATCCCATCCCCAGACCCAGTAGCCTGTGTTTGAGGCAATGTATGCGCCGGGAATATCCTTCACTGCAAGGGATCGCAGAATTTCCGGAGTATTGGCGACGAAGGAATCCAGTACGGGATTTCCGCTCTCCAGCTTCGCCGAACGGAGCAGAGACTCCCGGTAAAGACGGCGTTCCCGGACAGCCGCCTCTCCGATCCTCCCCGACAGTTCCCGGAGATTCCCGGCAACCTCGCTCATTTCCTCTCCGAAAACAATGGCCATTGCCGCTGTTCCCTGATTTGCCGGAACAGAAAGATAGTCTTTCTGAATATCGTGATGGGTTCCGGTATATTGCAGGGGACAGGAAGCTCCCACGAGCAGATGGGTATGAAAAGTTTCTTCTTCATGAACATCCGTGAAGGAGGCTGCCGCATATCCGTCTTCGGTATGAAAAGCAAAACGTTTCCAGGTCCGGGTAGGTTTGCGGATCGGTACAGCTGCCCCGGTCAATCCGAGTTTCAGGGAAAATGGCAGTCTGGGAGAATCTGTTTCCAGTTCGAAAAGAAGGGAATTGTTCAGAACCGTAAAGCGGTGACGGAAAGGAATGCCGTGAAATACGCATTCGCTGTCATAGCCGAACGGATAGAAGACGGTATTTTCAAATTCAAGAAAATATTGATCTCCGCAACCGAAATCCACATAGGGACGGAAGAGCTGGCAAAAAGCGGACAGCGGGTCTGCGCGGAAGAGGGGAGCGTCGCCGATGGGCTGAGACCCGAAATAACGGATCTCTGTAATTCCGCCGTGAGCCGCAAGATCGACGGAAAGGCGTCCGCCGCTGAACACAGTCAGAGAAAGCGGTATTCCGTTCTTTGCAGATGGGGGATTGGAATGGAAATTCAGCATGGGGGTGTTCTCCTTTTTTGACAGTTTGCAAGAATTGTTTTAGCGCATCTGATCGGAACGGCTCGGGGATGCGGAGAACATACACACATCCCCGCACGGGCCATTCCGGATCGTGATCCTGTTTCAGATTTTATTTTACGGTGTCAAGGGAGAGTTCATACCGGCCCCAGACGTTGGAATTCTGGGAATTGCTGAAAATTCCGTCGAGAGCCATCGCGGACTTTCGGAGCCACTTGGGATCATCCTTGTCTGTGTCGTCCACAAGGAAATCCATGCGGAACTGGGAACCTGCCCGGACCTGGAACGCGCTTTGGGAGGTCGGGATAATTTTTCCTTCCAGCATCCAGCCTTCGGAGGTCCTGCGCCCGACGCATTCGATTTTCACATGAGCCCTTTCCTTTCGTGCGAACCAGAGTTCGCATGGTGTGCTTTCCCTGGTTGTGGAAGGAATGATGATTGCCTGATCCGCACCATCGCTGAGAACGGTTCCCTGCTGTTTTACCGGACGGCTGTCGAAAAAGAGTTCCAGACAGTCGTAGCGGAAAGCGAGTCCGGCTTTCTCCTTCGGCGCAGGCAGGAGTACATCGTCGGTGACGTTCAGCAGAAAGTAGACGGCGTCATTTTTCCGCCAGGCACATTTGACCGAAAAGGAGAGATCTTTTTTCCCAAGCCATTGCGGAATCCAGATTTCGGCATAGTTCGGCTTGCCGTGGACTACGCTGTCTACCGAATCGCAGACCATGGCGGGAACGTTTTTCCACTTTTCGATGTTTCCATCCAGCGGCATGGCGCGGCGGATGCGCGGAATCATGCGGATCACACCCGGCGACTGCGCCTGTCTGGAGGCGGAAGCCAGTATTTTCCCCTCGTCATTTTTCAGTTGAACGGAAAAGGTGTATATCTGCCGCTTCAGATTTTTTCCAGTGATGGAAAGTTCCACTTTTCTGGAAGCTCCGGGAGCAAGATGGAACCGGGAGTCGGAAAGGGTAATCTCCGCTCCACGCACGGGAAGAACCTCCAGGGTGCCTTTGAGAGTTCCGTGGCGGAAGGGATTGGTTACTGTGAGTGTACCCTTGAGCGAACCGCGTTCCGGAATGCTCCCTGGCAGTTCCAGAGTCAGGGGAGTTACCTCGGCAAGGGTTTCCGGAACGGAAAAGAGGTATTGCGGATGCGAGGAGGTCTGGAGGGAAAGTATGCCTTCCTGATCGGTCCTGCGGCTGGAAAGATTGCCGAGCATATCCATGATGCGGTATTCTGTATTGGGGGCGAGACGCAGAAGGAGGCGATCCGGGGTCCGGCTGAAGAGCGCCGCCGTGGAGGAGCCATCGGCCTGTTTGATGAGAAGACAGACATTATCGAGTCTGGCAAGCGGCAGACGGCGAACTTCGGTCTGATTGTTCAGAATCTGTCCGGCAAGGACCGTCATGGCGAGTCCGCGCAGACTCGGGTCTCCATTCACATTCGGCGACTGGCAGATGGTATAGATCCGGTAGCCTTGCGCAAGGCATACCAGAGCATGCTGAACCTGTCGTGCGGCAGCCTCACTTTCCTCAAGCATGGTGATGAAGCCGAGAAAGGCTCCGTCGCGTCCGGGCATCCGCGCTGCGTGGGCATCGGAGGTAGTCATCGGCCGGTATTTGATCCGGGGAAGCGCATTGATTCCGCTTTCCGTGTTCCAGAGGAGGAATTTTTTCCCGGGATATTCCGCCATGACTGCGCGGAGCCGGTTCAGGGAGTCGTCGGAATTCAGTGCTGCGATCGGATCAACGGTGTAGGGATGATAAGAAATACCGTCCATGTATTGATCTCCTCCCGCCTTGAGAATGTCGGAAATCATCGGGATGGAGGGAGGTGCGCCGCCGGGAGGAATCATCGGCTGTCGGAGTCCGGCTTCCGAAAAGATTTTTCTGGCGTCGGCAAGATGCTGCACATACCACTTCGGATCAATATCGTGAGGTTCGCTTGTCATTTCAAATGCGATGATCTTTTTCCCCTGAAACCGTTTTGCCGCTTCCGAGAAGAGTTTGCGGTTCTGTTCTCGTCCAGCGTCCCGGCCCTCTTTCGGTGCTTTCGTGCAGACGGAATAAAACCAGAGGTAGGCACGGAATTCGGGAATCCGCTTTGCGTATTCAGCATAGAGGGATTCAAAATGTTTGCCGTCTCCATGATACTGCATCCGGCGGAGGGGGGAATCGAAATGGAAACGATCATACCAGTCTGCCCAGTAGGCGATCGGATTCCGGTCCGAGAGTTTCGCCGGAGCGGGCGGCGCGACGGCGATGCAGTATTGATACGGAATCCGTTTCAGAACGGTACCATCGGAAGCAAGGAGCTTCATGTCCAGCCAGTAGAGATTGCATTCAGGGAAATCCAGAGGCACTGTAACGGTCTGACCGGCGGAAACGTTCTGTTCTTTTGTCCAGATTTTCTTTCCTGCCAGGGTTTCCAGGACAAAAACCGCCTTGGATACATTTTTGACGGCTTCGGGCACGCAAACAGTTGCCGGAACTTTTTCCCCGAGCCGGAAATATCCATCGGTTCTGTCAGGTATTGTCATTTGAATCTGATCTTCAAGGAGTTCCGCTTTGCGCAGAGCTGCGTATCCACTTTTCTGATCGGCATCGCTTTCTGCAGGTTTGCCGGAAACATAGAGCGCGAGAATCTCAGTTGCCGAAAGAGGCCGTTTGTAAATTGCCAGTTCGTCCCAGTCGACAGGCGGTGCAGGCCGTTGATTTTCCGGACGCGGATTGGCGGAAATGAGCAGCGGTTCCAGTGCGGTTCCGTGTCCGGAATAATTTTCGAAAAACGGACGCAGTGATGGCAGATCGTTCACAATTCCCGGAGAAATCGTTCCGGAGAACTCTTTTTCCGCGGCAGGTGCGCCGTTGACGAACAGTCTGGCTTTTCCGTTCCCGGCCGTGATTGCAAAATGAACCCAGATTCCCGGCAGGACGGATGGGGCGGAAAGAACAGTCTTGCCTTTGTTGCCGATCCGGAATTCGAATCTTCCGTTTTTTTCCGGCGAGGTCCGGGTATGGGAGAAGCGGAATCCGCGGTTCCAGGCATCTGCAAGCTGCAGAAGATTGCAGTTGCCGATTTCCTTTCCGGTGCGGACCCAGCCTGCGAACGTCATTCCATTTTTGAATTCCCGTCCGGTGATGCCGGATCGGAAAAAGCCAAGCGGGAGTCCCCCGCTCCGGAGCGCGGGTTTGCCGGGAAAACGTCCCCGTGTCCATCTGGGATTCCGCTCCGGAGAGAGGCGTTCCGTATAGTTCTGCCCGTATTTGATGACGCCATACGGCGTGGCAAGATTGATCGTCAGCGAACCGAGCGGCCCGCCTGACAGTGCAATGTTGCCCGGTTCCAGAATCACATGGTTGGTGACTTCCTCACCGAATCCGTCCTCGAAAGTATAGTAACGGATCAGCGAAGAATCCTTCAGAATTTCTTTTTTCTGTGTTTCGAACACGGGTGCCGCGCAGCCGGACCCGAGCGATGCGGCAAAAGCGGCACTGAATAGAAACAGTTTGAATTTCATGAGTCAGACTCCCTGATATGAATTACAGATTGGAAACCCCTGGCAGATACAGCGGGGCATCTCCCATTTCAATTTTGCCTTTGGCAATGGTATGACCGAACAGGCCGATGCCTTCCGCTGGCAAGTTGAGAACCGTTTTTCCCTGCGGAGCAAAAACGATGAGTCCGGACGTCCGGTCTGGATTCTCATAGCGGATGAGTATTAAATTCTGTTTCGAAGGAAGACGCTGGAATTTAGCGTTTTTTCCGATCAGGGAGTGAAAGATTCCCCATGCAACTCCTTTCCATCCGGGCCTTCCGTCCGCTGTGTTCGGTGCCGGAAGATACTCATCGGGCCCGGCTGAGGCGATCCACTGTGCCGCTCCTCCGGCAAGTGCGAGCACCGCGGAACGGATTTCCGCCGCTGCGGAACTCTTCTCCTCCTTCAGCCATTTGACCGGAGGAACTCCCGGTATCTGCTGGGAAGACCCGCCGGAGGTGATCCAGACCGGTTTTTTTCCGGCGTTCCTGCAGAGCTGTTCAACGGTCCGGATTCCCGGATTGTCCGAAGTGAACTCTGCGGAGATGATGTCATAAGAGTCTGAAACTTCCTTCAGAAGCTGCTGAGCCCCGTCGCATCCGGGAAGAGAACGGCCCGCCAGAATGCGGATGCTTTCATCCTCTTCTTTCGCGGCAGATTTCGCAGCGGTAAGAAGCTGTTTATAGACCACTGGATCACAGTGGGTCCAACGGGCTGCGGTGGCATTCCAGACTTCCGCATATTTCAGGTCGTACCGGGCGAAAATCAACCGCCAGAGCTTCCGGTACTGTTCCAGATCACGCGGAATTTTCGCCCAGTTGGGAATTCCGGTCAGACAGAAGATGGTTTCCACGCCATTCTCCTGATTCCATTTCATAATCCGGTCGGCAAGTTCCCAGTTGTATTCGCCTTTTTTCGGCTCCAGTTCATTCCAGCGGAAGACTTCACGGCTCAGACGGGAGCCGAGAACATGTGAGGCCGGTGTTTTTGAGGCAATTGCCGTGCTTCCTGTCCTTGCGGTATCCTTCTGTGCTGGAATGACCGCGATTGGATAGACTGCGGAACGCAGCACTTTGCCGCCGGAAGAGAGCGCAATCGCAATTTCGTAAACGCCGGGTTTGTCGTATCGGAGGGAAAGCGGTTCTCCAGCTTTGTATTGTTTTCCGTTGATTGAGACCGAATCCGCCTTCAGTTCCGCCGGAGCGGAAACCGTAATCGGAATTGCTGTGCCGGTTTTGAAATATCCCTGCGTGTTCCGTGGAATCTCCAGTTTAACGTCAGCAAGCAGTTTTTCGCGGGATTCCTCCGAAGCGGTCTTCCCCGCCTCATACCGTTTTTTTACCTCATCTGCACTCATCGCACGGTTGTAAACGGCAAGCGTATCCATTTTGATGTCGCAGCCTCCCCGCGGCGATCCTCCGACAAAGACAGGTGTGTTCTTTGCAAAATAAAACTGTTCCGGTGTTTGTTCAGGACGCTCCGAACGTGCCGGAACTCCATCGATGTAGAGCACCGGCGCTTTCCCATCGGTCGTGATGACGACATGATGCCAGGCATTGACCGTTCCGTTTTTTCCCAGAAGCATCCTGCTGGTCTTTCCGTCCCCGCAGATCAGAATGATCCATCCGTTCTGCGCCCACCGTTTGGAGCGTGCACAGGTCAGACGAAATCCGGTTTTGTAACCGAATCCGGCATCCATGAGAAATCCGTTCAGCACCGGTTCCGGGGAGTAGATCCACATCCATGTTTCAATTGAGAAGGGTTTACCCGGTTCAAGTCGGAAACCGGGAATGGCGAAATACTCTTTGGCTGTACCGAATCGCAGCGCTTTCCATTCCCCTTTGCGGTCAAGGGCGTTGGCCGGATAGGTTCGCCCGGGAATCGTCAGCGCGGAATCCCCGCGGAATCGTCCATAAGGGGAAAGGGTCCGTACGATCGCGGTGTTACTGCCTCCGATCACGCCTTCGCCTGCGCGGGAGAAATCAAAGGATTCGGAACTTTCTCCGGAAAGCACCGGAAGCAGAAGTCCGGCAAACAGAGAAACGACAATACATTTTTTCTGAATCATCATAACAATATTCCTGTGGTTGTTTTGTCTGAAGAAAAAAGAGAAACATGAAGAGCCGGCTCAAGGATTCCACCATTGAATCGGAGGCTTCTGCACCGTGACGGTGCGGAGAAATGCCCCCTTGTAATAACCGACATGGCCGTCAACAAATAAAATATTCATTCCATTGGAATGATTGTTCTTATGCTGAGTGTACCAGTAATCATTGCTCATATCGCCATATCCGGAGTCTCCTTTCGCCTCAATCATGTAGGACGACTGAGTCGGATTTTTGACCTTCTGAATTTTGAATAACGGAACAGCTCCCCCGCTTCCGGTATATCCGTTCCGGCGGTTGATGGTATAAGTGGAAGGAAGCCAGATGAGTCCCGTTGTAGGAATGGTTAAATTCAAATCGGCAGGACAGGCAAAAATCGTCTTGTATGCCCGCTCCAGATCGCCGGAAGCCCCGCAATTGGACGGAAGTCGAAAATAATCCTTTGCCAGATAATGGGTAAAACTGTAGGAGTTCTGGTTGCAGGGGCAGAGATAATCATCATAATCATTGCAATAGGCTGCCACTCCGCCGGAATAGATCTGTTTCAAGTTACTGACGCACCGGGCGGCATTCGCCTTCCCACGGGACGAATTCAGCGCGGGAAGAAGAAGTGCTGCAAGAATTGCAATGATTGCAATTACAATTAAAAGTTCGATTAATGTAAAATATTGACCTCTTTTTACATTCCGCTCAGATCTTTCCATTTTCACTCTCCCGTGTTATTCTTCTCGTTGTATTTCGAACAATCAGCGGACATGGAACAAGAACAGTTTCCGGTTCCGCATGAGCATCACGCATGAAAATTTTACGCTTCAGCAGTTCCAGAGCGGCCAAAGCGAGATCCATGGAAGAAAGGCTGACGGTTGTCAGATTCAACTCCCGGAAAAAGGGAGAATCATCAATTCCGCTCAAAGAAAAATCCTCTGGAATGCGGATATGATTTCGCTGAGCAGCAAGGAAAATGGATTCTGCAAGTCTGTCATTGGCTGCCATGACGAAGGTATATTTCCCTTTTATGATCCGGTCAAAATGACGAAAGACAAAATCCTCGTTATCCCTTCGGACAAACGGATATTCCAGAACATCCGGAGCCTGAACTCCCCATTCGGCAAACTCTTTTCGAATGCCGTTCAAACGCATGTCAGACCAGCGATGAAGTGGAAAATGATAAAATGCCGTACGCCGATGTCCCAGTTCCAAAACATGGCGGGCAATCACGCGGCCGATTTGTTCATCATCAAAATCGACACAGTCAATGCCTTCTCTGCTGTAGTCAACATAGATGCAGGGCATGGGAAAAAACTGACAGTCGTGGATGAAATCTGCTGTCTGAAACCGGTTCGCTGCCAGAATCAGCGCATCGTAACCGGAATGGAGCAGCTGGTGAAAAAACGTTTTTTGTTTTCTCCGTTTCCAGAAATTGAAAAAATCAAGATGTCCCCCCTGCTCATTCAAAATGCGGTCCATTCCCGTAGCGATTTCAGCAGAGCGGTTGTATACGTAGGCCGGATTGGATTCTTCCAGTTCTGCAATCATGGCAATCCGGATTCCTTTGAGACTCTGCGGGCGGCTTGGAAGGGAAATCACTTTCATTCCTTCCCGCGGAATACTTTCCAGAACTCCTTCTGTCCGGAGAGCGTTCAGTGTCGAACGAACCACACTCAGCGGAATTTCATACTGTTCACTTAGTGTCTTCACCCCGGGAATCGGCATCCCGGGATAGGCTTTCTGCTCGTACAGTTCTGAAACAAGACGATCCCGGCACAAGGTCTGAAGACGTACTACCTCCAGCGCATTCAGGCGCCGCTTCCTCACTTTTTTTTCCGTTTCCCCGGGTGTGGTCATGAAGGGGTCTTTCTCTGAAATTATCTAACATTATCTGAATTTTTCTAATATTATACTATATTCTCAGAAATTCGCAAGAGGGTATATTGAAAAAAATCTTTTTTTCTTTTTCAATTTTATCAGGAAGGAGAATTTTCCGTGGCTTCTGGCAGAACGCAGAAGCGTTTCCTGAATCCCGTATCGCAATCTTAGAATTGCATATCGAATTCTTTTTCTTGAATCTTGTATGGCAGAACAATCATGGACGGAGTCGAACAACTTCCGGAAAAAGGTGAATCACTCATTCCGAAATGGAAACGGAATCAACCAAAAGAAGATCGGCACCGGAAAGGGAGCGTCTGCCCGGAAGAGATCCTTTGAGAGGCCGACCCATAGAACGATTCGCCTGGAGATTTTGTGTTGCTTCCGTTTTTGAAAGGTACGAAAATACTGCACAGAATGGTCGAAAGAGAAGCTGTATTCTGAGTGTACAGCTTTTTTCTTCTGTTTCCGGGGATACTCATTGACTTTTTCTACGTTTTTATCTATAATTAAATACAAATCAGGAGAGTGAAATGGTTGATCTCTGTATACAGGAATATAACAAGAAAGCAAGAACCAAACGCTATCTCATGAATTACATCCAGGAAAAATGTCTGGTTGACGGAGCCCGCATTCCATCGGAAAATAGACTGGTACAAAAATTGAAATTCAGCCGCGGGACAATAAGACATGCCATCGGAGATCTTGTTTCGGAAGGGATTTTGGAACGTCGTTCCGGAAGTGGAACTTTTTTGAAATGCAAAAGGAAAATCACGATTCCGGCTCCTCCGAAAATCCATGGACAAGCTGTTTTTATCGCACCCGGAGATGATTTCTTTTCCCGAATGGCCTCTGCCATAGAGAAAGTGTTCCATTCCCGCGGGCTTTCGTTTCTGCACCTTCCCGTCTATCACAGGGAAGATGAAATGGATGCACTGAAACTGGCTCTGAATCGTCCGATTGATGGAATTCTGCTGAGTGCCGCCGATCTCTCCTTTTATGATTCAATCGCATCTCTTCTTCAGAATATTCCGTTTGTATTTGTCAATCACGATTCACCTCATCAGGATGTTGATTGTGTTTCCAGCAATGATTCGTTTGGCAGCTACAATGCTACCCGTTACCTGATTTCGCTTGGGCACCGCAAAATTCTCCATTTGGCCGGACCCGCGGTCTCAACAACAGGGAAAGCACGGTTGAACGGATATCTGCAGGCCATCAAAGAACGGGGACTGGAGGAACTTGTCCTGTTTAATTTTCTGAGAAACTGCGGAATTCTGAAGTCTTGCGGAATGTCATATACAGCGATTTTCTGTTATAATGATTTTTATGCGGCATCGGCCATTCATTTTCTCCAGAATCAGGGATTTCGGGTTCCGAACGACATCTCCGTCCTGGGGTATGGCAATATCCTCCGGGATATTGATACGCCGTTGAAACTGACCACAGTAGATCAGAATCCGGAACTGATCGGACAATATGCCGCGAAACGTTTGATCGCAAAAATCTTCCAGGAAGATCCCGGTGCAACCAGTCAGTCAATATTGACACCAACACAGCTTATTATAAGAGACTCCTGTACGTTTCTTCCCCATTGTCCGATTGGAGGGATATCAGAAAATGCCTAAAATCTTTCTTGTCCTGTACTGCTTTTTCTTGACGCAAGTCGTTTCTGCGCATCGGCTTCCATTTTCTGAAAACTGGACGGTCTTTGCCGGTGTTCCGGCGGATGTTCCTGCTCCTCTGTCTCCGCCGGAATTCATTGTGGACGCATCCGGACGAAAAACGTACCCGGAAAAACTTCGTCCATCCATCTCTTCGGATGGAACGGGAAGTTTTGATTTCTCATCCAGGTTGCGCCATTCATCCGGAATGGAAAAGACTGCCATTCTTTATAACAAGTTCATCAGCAGCCGGGAACAGGAGATTCTTCTGGGCTGCGGAGCGGACTGGTACATGGAAATTCAGTTCAACGGGCAAATTTTATATTCGACTTTGGAGGGGGGCAATCGAGAAATCGCCATTTCTCCATCCAATCACACGGTTCGTCTGCCAGTGAAAAAAGGGGAAAATCATCTTTCTGTAAAAGTTTCCGCTGGAACAGACGGCTGGAAATTTCTGTGGGGGCCCTCTCGAAAACGTTCGGCAAAATCATCCTGCATAGAGTATCTGCCATCGGAAAAATACGCTGTCGCCGACATGAGCGGAACCGGCAATGTCCAGCCGGGAACAGCTCTGGATCTTTCCCGGCTGATGGAGGCCCCCGCAGGGAAATATGGACGCGTCATCATTCTTCCGAACGGTCATTTCGGATTTGCAGACAACCTTAAACCAGTCCGTTTTTTCGGTTTTTCCAGTGGAATTCCCGAACAATACTGGGATTTCTGCAGCGACAGGGAGTTTCCCGGAATTGCAGCTGCTATGGCGCAAGCATCTCGTGCCCAGGGATACAATTTCTTCCGGATGCACGGATTGGATTACTGGATCATGCGGGGAAGCAAACGGGATCTTGAATTTTCTCCCCGCTATCTTGACAGAATGGATCGTCTGATCGCAGAGATGAAACAGCAGGGCATCTATCTGGGACTGGTCGGTTTTTCCTATAATCTCTACGGGGCGGACACCACGTTTCAGAGTCGCTTTCAAAACAGGAATGTCCATAAGTTGATGATGCTGCTTGGAAGAAAGGCGGAACGGGAACGGTTTTCGCGAGCTGTGACAAAACTCCTTTCCCATGTCAATCCCTATACCGGCCTGGCCTGGAAAGACGATCCGGCAATTGTCACCTTCGAGTTCCAGAATGAACAGTATCTTGCGTTGTTTCAACTTCACACCCTGAACAGGAAACAGCCGGAAGCCTACGCATACTTCATGAACGACTGGAAACAATTCCTGCATGAGAAATACCGGAAGATTCCTGTTGAAAAGCGTCCCAAAGAGCTGTCTGGACGCGGATGGGATCAGCCTCCCGTGCCTTCCGGACGCAGCAGTGAGGCATTTTCCGCTGTCGGCAGTGAATACTGGCAGGAAAAACTTCGTGAAATGAATCTTTTCTGCACAGAGGTTCTGCGCAAAGCCGGATATCGGGGACTTGTTCTGAATTCCTCGGCCCATCCGCGTTATTTTTATGCCGCTCATTGGGAGACACTGCCGGTTGTCGACGCGCATGCCTACTACGGTCATCCGTCGAAAGGGGATCAGCCCGGTTCGAAAGTTTTCGCGGAGAGTCCGGTGAGACGTTTTGCGGAACATTTCCGCAATGCCAATATTTTGCGGCTTTACGGACGGCCCTTCACTGTGGGGGAGTACAATCACTGTTTCTGGAATCCATATCAATATGAATATCCGCTGGCGTTTACAGCCTACGCGGCATTTGCGGGATTTGACAGCCTGGCGATCCATGTATATCCGGTCTGGCTGGGAAAGAAGAGAATTCGCAGAGCTCAGCTCCTCAACAGTTTCAGCGCGGGTGTTTCTCCGGTACAGCGTGCCGGAGAATTTCTTGGCGCGATGCTGTTTTTACGTGGAGATGTCGCTCCGGCAGAACATCGGGTGGCTCTGATGATTTCCCGGGATCACCTGACGCATGACGGAAATGGTTTCAAGGGGATTTCTGCGGAACAGAGCAAACTTGCTTTGCTGACCGGACTTTCCGTTTTGTGCCCGGATATTCCCCGTTGCAGCGGAACACCGGAACTGCGGAAACCGGATCTGGTCCTGTTGCCAGTCGGTGCATCCGAAATGATTGCTCATGAGTGGTATTCGTCCATCGCCAGCACAGGAAATGGAACCTATTCTCTGGGAAAAACGGTGGAAGATCTCCGATCGCTCGGGATTTTGTCCCGGGAGAACCGGACGGACATCGGACGCGGGATTTTTCAGACCGAATCCGGCGAACTGACATTGCGTGCAAAAGATGGTGTCCTCTCCGTCCTTACTCCGCGGACAGAAGCGATTGTCATGCCGGCAGGAAAGAGCGAAAACCTCAATGTCCTCTCCGTAACATCTACAACAGCAAATGCCTTGATTGGAATAACCTCTAAGTTTATCATCATATATATTTGACAAATAAATGAAATAATGTATATTATCCTTTGGTAAAACAAAAGCAATCAAAGGAGCAGTATGAAAATAGTCAAGCTTGAGCTGTCGGAATCCGCAAGACGGGAATTATTGAATT
>CASEYW010000061.1 GCA_949292215.1 uncultured bacterium | reverse complement strand
TCCTGCTTTGAAAGAGAGAGAAAACGAGAAACAGAGAAAGTTGTCGCTTTTTATCCAGGCAGAAAGACAAGCTATACAATTCTCTCTTTGTTAATTTGTGCCTTAATTCCTTGCAAATCAAGGCACAAACAAAAGAAAAAAAGCAGACATGCTACTGGACACATCTGCCTATAAAGTTTCTAATTGGTGGAGCAGAAGGGAGTTGAACCCTCGACCTATACGATGCGAACGTATCGCTCTAGCCAACTGAGCTACTGCCCCGTTTTATTTCAATGGAATTGTAATATAGCTGGATTCTGGATAAATTCAAGTCCTTTCAGTGAAAAATTTCATTTCTTCCTGATGGCAAGCATTCATTCATCTGAGAAATAAGAAATGGCTTTGGCTTACAGGTCCCGAAAAGGTGAAGAATGAGCAGGTGAATCTGGATATCAATCATGAAATCAAAACCGGACGAACTCTCCTCAAGGGGGAGGGCATCTCTTTCGAAGAAAACAGTTGTTACCCGTTTGAAAAACTGGTGATGACACGAATTTATGGAAAAGTTCCTTTTATTCCGTGAGAGGGTTCCGGTCATACGCAGCTTTCGACAGGATTCGTACTCATTGTGCCTCGATACGATGAAGCATGCCAGGATGAATACAACGGAAATTCTGCCTTGCTTGATTTGCTGCTTCGGTTGATTCATGGTCGAGCATCACTTCCACATAAAGTGATGAGATAAGTCAGATTGAACCAATCCTGTTTGCAAGGTCGGACACATGCAGCTTCGCCACGAGTCCTTTGAAGAATAATTCGGAATCTGTAAAATCTCCCCGGAATCAAGGGGTGTAAAATAAGGGATTCCGACTCAAATTTTGTCAGATGAAGTCTTATCTTTTACATTTCAAGAGGCTGAAGCGTTCGAATCAAACCGGAAATCCGGGATATTTTGCTTCGAGAAATTCGAGCATCGTCTTTCCTTTTTTCTAGTATTCTTATCAGCAATCTTGTTTCTCCGCAAAAAAAAACACAACTGAAAAGTGCCCTCGCCAACGCCTACCACAGCGTACAGAAAAACACAGATCAAGATGTGCCAAAATATGGACACTCCGATCGTGCGCTCTTCTGTTGAAGTCATGTTGAAGTGGTAGTTCAGGCGAGGACGTCGATCTTCAGTTGTAGAAATTACAATTTATTTACTTTGGTTTTATTTCCTCCGTCGATTAGATTTTTCTAATCTACTTCAGAAACTTGTCAAATGCAAATAAAAACTGATTTCAACGCTCTCTTTTTTCATGACATCCGGCTTTATTGACGCTGACGAAGGCTCAGATAAACCTTTTAATGTAATACACAGGTATTCGCAATATTCTTGCATTGCATTGAATAAAAATAATGTTTTTATTTCCTGTAGGATTTTTCAGCCCTGCACCAGGATTTTGCGATTGATCCGTTTTCGCGACAGAATTTCTTTGTGACAGAGTCAGTACTTAATCAGAAAACGTTTTCAAGCAGGGGAAGAAAGAATTTTTCAAACAGTTGAATAGGAAGGCTTTTTGAGGCTAAAAGATGGTGCCCCGGGAGGGAATCGAACCCACGACCCACTGCTTAGAAGGCAGTTGCTCTATCCTCTGAGCTACCAGGGCAAATCACAATGAAACTATAATTTAGCTCCCGTTCCGTAAAATACAAGCTCAATCCGGGATTTTTACCGTTTATTTCAATAAAAAGTCGATTCCGAACCACAGCAGAAGGATCAGTCCCAGAATAATCCGGTACCAGCCGAATACTTTGAAATTTTTCCTTCGAATGTAATCCATGAAAAATGCAATCACTCCCCACGCAACAAAAAATGAAACCAGAAACCCAATTCCTGTCGCTATCCACTGCGAAGTTGTTAACACGGCTCCCTCTTTCCACAAACTGTAGGCAGAGGCCGCAAACATGGTCGGAATCGCCAGAAAAAAGGAGTATTCCACCGCAACTTCCCGGGAGGTCCCTAGAAGAAGAGATCCCAGAATCGTTGCCGCTGATCGCGAGGTCCCCGGAATCATCGCCAGACACTGAATCCCTCCGATTGCGAACGCTTTCCCGAAAGAAAGTTTATCAATCTCTGATACCGTCACATTTCGTCGGATGGACTCTATCCACAACAGCGCTATTCCTCCAACAACCAGAGCCGTTGCAACAGTGACTGTATTGTATAAAAAGTTCTGAATCTTTGAGCCGAACAGTCCGCCTATGACGATCGCCGGAATCACTCCCACCGCTGCCTTGCACCAGAGCAGGAATGTGTTTTTCCTCAATTTTGCATCCGTCAGTGCCTGAAGCGGAAACAGTTTTTTGTGGAAATATACCAGAACCGCCAGGATGGACCCGAGCTGGATGACAACAAAAAACATTTCCTTGAATGATTTCTCCAGCTGGATGAACTCATCGACGAGGATCATGTGGCCTGTGCTGCTGATCGGCAGAAATTCCGTGATTCCCTGTACGATTCCCAATATGACGGACTGCAAATATAAAAGCATGGCTCTTCGTTCCAGTAATTCAATCAGAATGTTTTGGCAGAAAACGGCGCGGAATGAGTCGATTGCTCAATCCGCGCCGGGATTCGATGGATCGCTCCGATTATTTTTCCGTAAGGTAGGCTGCCTGTTTGCTTCTTGCCATGACGCTGAGGCGAAGAGCGTTCAGGCGGATAAAGCCGGTTGCGTCTTTCTGGTTGTAGACATCTTCCGCTTCAAAGGAGGCAATTTCGCTGTCGTACAGACTGTACGGGGAACGTCTGCCGGTGACATGGCATGCTCCCTTGAAGAGTTTGACTCGGACATCTCCCGTCACATATTCCTGGCTCTTGGTAATTGCCGCCTGGAGCACTTCCCGCTCCGGTGCAAACCAGAAGCCGTTGTATACCATCCGTGCATAGGCAGGGATGAAGCTGTCACGCAGATACATGACCTCCTTGTCCATCGTGATGGTTTCGAGGGCGCGGTGCGCTGTATGAAGGATCGTTCCGCCCGGAGTTTCATACACTCCGCGGGACTTCATGCCGACAAAACGGTTTTCCACGATGTCGATGCGTCCTACGGCATGTTTGCTGCCGAGCTCGTTAAGCTTGCGCATGATGTTTGCCGGAGAGAGTTTTTCATCGTTGACTGCCACAGGAATTCCTTTTTCAAAGGAGATGACAATGTCTTCCGGCTCATCGGCTGCCTGAGAGAGCGGACGTGTCATCACAAACATGTCTTCCGGAGGCGCTGCCCAGGGATCTTCCAGAATGCCGCCTTCAAAGCTGATATGGAGCAGATTGCGGTCCATGCTGTACGGTTTTGCCGCCGTGGAATGGATTGGAATGTTGTTTTTGTGCGCGTATTCGATCATTTCCGTGCGGGCTTTGAAGTGCCAGTTCGGATCGCGCCATGCCGCGATGATTTTAATTTTCGGATCCAGAGCGTAGGCGGCAAGCTCGAAGCGGACCTGGTCGTTGCCTTTGCCTGTGGCTCCGTGGCAGATCGCATCGGCGCCTTCCGCACGTGCAACTTCCACAAGACGCTTGCCGATCAGCGGGCGCGCAATGGAAGTTCCGAGAAGATAGGTGCCTTCATAGATCGCATTTGCCTGCATCATCGGGAAGATGAAATCTCTGGCAAACTCTTCGTTGAGGTCGTCAATATAACATTTGGATGCGCCGGTGTTGATTGCTTTCTGTTCGAGTCCGGCGGTTTCCTCCGCCTGGCCGACATCCGCACAGTAGGCAATGATTTCCGCGTTATAGGTTTCCTTTGCCCATTTGATGATGACGGAGGTATCAAGTCCGCCCGAGTACGCGACTACAATCTTCATTCTTTATCTCCTGAATAAGTGTTTGGGATGTTTCGATCCTGTCTATAAAGATAACCCCTGATTTATGAATTTTCAATTGCCGGAAGCAGATTGTCATCGGAAATCTGGTGTAGCGGTTCTCCGGGGCCTTTCCGGAGAATACCGAAGTCTCAGCTTTTCAGAGTCCGTTCCTGAAAAGTTTGCGCTTTCTTTTGAGTCACAGGTCTCTTTCCCTCGGAAATCTGTGGCGGATTTCCGGAGATAAGTTTATCATCATATATATTTGACAAATAAATGAAATAATGTATATTATCCTTTGGTAAAACAAAAGCAATCAAAGGAGCAGTATGAAAATAGTCAAGCTTGAGCTGTCGGAATCCGCAAGACGGGAATTATTGAATT
>CASEYW010000060.1 GCA_949292215.1 uncultured bacterium | reverse complement strand
TGATGCAAGTTATATCAAAGTTCATGCACATGGGAGTGGTGCTCGAGGAGGCAATCAAGATATGGCCAAGACAAAAGGGGGCTCAACACCAAGATACATTTGGCCGTGGATGCGCATGGTATGCCGGTCAGAATCCTTATGCCGTTGTCGCGAAGACCGTCGTAAACATAACGGTGTAACTTGGAACACAGCAGATACAGACAGCAACTGATCAAGGCTATTTTTCGATTCCAGAACTTTTTGAATAATTCATACAACGGGAAGATCGACACAGCCCAGAGAAAAAGAGCTGCAATCTGACAAGCACGGAAACCATTCAAATGAAAAAGCCGGGCGATCATTCCGCTCAATGACGGAAAAAGCACTCCGTACATCGGATGAAAAGCATATTCCCAATGTCCTGCCGCGAAGGCTTCCGCCATCGGAGCGTATCGGGGACAGGTATCATTTGCAGGAATTCGATTGAGCCAGATCAACATTCCGCCAGCCAGCATCGCACCAAGAAAGAGCATCCACGGGATAAAAGTTCTGATTTTGGTTTCTGTATATCCATAAAGAAAGCCGGTGTATTTGCTTAACAGGCCTCCGGAGAAGCGCAGGAAATCCCGAATACAGATATGCCTGCGGACACAGGTTTCCGGGTGACCGAATTTTTCGTAAAGCCATGGATTCTGCCCGTGCATCCGACCGATCGCGACGCCGCGAGTCCATAATTCCGGCAGGGAGCCGGAATGTTCATGATGACAGACACTCTCTGCACAATATGCGACTCTTTCCCCATCCAGAATCAGTCTTGCCGCCAGTAGCATGTCCTCCCCGAAAGCTGTTGCGGGGAAACCACCCGCTTTCATCACCTTGTCAATATTCCATACAGCAAGCACATTGGAGCAAAAAGCAGTCATCAACCCCAGTTTCTGAATATCCTCTTTCTTTCTTACCGATGAAACCGGCGGGTAGTTGTGCAAGCGGAAGTACCCATCCATTGACTCCGGGTTCCACGGAACCTGCCGAGCATAGGCAACAGCCGCCCCGGTCGCCTGAAAATGTTCCAGAAGCAACTGAATTGTATCAGATGTCGCCGGGCACGCGTCTTGAACCGCGAATACGACCGCGTCGAAACCGGCTTCCGCCAGTTTTTGAACGATTTTCTGTCTGGTCGCTCCGTGGTTGAAGTCATGACGATGCACGGGCATGATTTCCCAGCCGTACTCCTTCGCATCGGCAACGGTCGAATCGGTTGACCCGCTGTCCGCCAGCAGATAGAGAGCCGGCTGGACGCTCTGCCTGGAATAACTCTCCAGCACGGCGATCCAATCGGTTCGCACGGCTGCATTCAAAGCAGGAATCGCAACGGCAAATTTCATAACGACCACCACATGCCCAGAGTTCGCAGCCAGGTATTTTTTCTGAAATGATATTTCCGGCAGCAAGCAATTTTCTCGGATTTGCTCTGTCGGTCAATTTCCCCCCAGGCGGTCAGAAGTTCGATATCGGAACCGGAGAGCAGATCGCCATATTGCTGCAGAAATGCCGCAGCCTGTTGTTGCGTTAACCGTAAACGGTGTTTCAGCTTGTTTCTCCCCTGTTTCAACATCCTCAAACAGGCTCCGGGAGAATATTGCTGCGGGCCAAATACATTGTTATTGTGTTTTCGGTACTCAATCCGGCAGTCGTTCATAAAAATAACTCTGCCGGTGGCTGAAGCCAGTAAAGCCAAATACCAGTCATGGCAAATAGCGGCCTCCGGAAACGGGAAACGGATTATTTTTCTCAAAGCCTCGTTTATTATCATTGTACAACCGGTAATATGGTTTTGTATGATCAGCTCCGGGAGCGTACTCCTTTGAGGAGATAACCGCTGATATTGCATCAATGAATCCGCCAGCCGTTCTCCGGATGAGTCGCAGACGTGCAGATCCGAATGGAGGAGCAGCGGAGTGGAAATTTTATATGTTTCCTCGGCTTCCCGGATTCGTTTCATCGCAACGGCAATTTTGTCAGGCAGCCAGATATCATCCTGATCGGCGAACATCAGATAACCGGGAGGAGCGTCCCGCAGCAAAAGCCCATAGGATTTCACAACTCCCAGAGCTTCGCCGCTGGAAGGATGCCGGCGGATAAAGTCATAACGGGCCAGGAGCTCTTCCGAGCGATCCTCGGAACCGTCGTCACGGGCCAGAACTGAAAAATCTGAATATGACTGCCTTTTCAGCGATTCCAGAAAAATCCGCAGATAATCGCCTCCATTTTTCACGGAAAGTAATATTTGTACCGTCTTACTTCTTGACATGGTTATACCGCACTTTTGATTTTTCCGCATTTGCGCAAAATCTGCCAGATGAACTGACGGCTGCGGATGAAATATTTACCGGAAGCGGCAATCGTTCCAGCTCCCCATAGTGACCTGTTGACTGTCCGCCAATAATTTCTGCAGCCGGGAACGGTTGGGGAAATTACTGCTATTGACTCGTTTTTTCCAAAGTCGGCACTGCGATCCGGGACCAGCAGGCAGTTGACTTCAGCCGGGTGCGGATAACGGATCAGGCGTTTCAGGAGATTCAGGGAACAGGTGGATTCTTTCAGAACCGCACTCAATTCCAGAGAGTGCCTGCTTTGGAAATAATCCTTGATTCCCTGCCAGATTTCTTCTTTTTCCGTTCCGGCCACCCGTTCCGGCCAGTCATCTGTTACTGCATTGTTTTTGCCGTCCGCGGTAAAATATTCAACGCTGGGCAACCGTGGCTCAAGCACTCCTTCCAGCAGATGGTGATACTCCAGCAGGATATTATTCAGGCCGGGGGCGGAAAAACCTTCCGCGTCAATAAACAGCCCGATCACATCGGCAAAATACCACGGTGCCTCGGCCCGATAGTTCCAACGCCCGAAATATAACGCATCCCAGTTCCAATTCCGGCAACCGGTTTGCAAAGCTCCCAGAATTGAGCCGAACCAGCCCGTATCGACAACATGCAGATTTTCAAAAGCGGCAAACTCTCTGTTCAGATAATCATGCCCAAGTTCATGCTGTTCGGCAAAGTGTTTGCGAAGAGTCCGGGAATAGGAACAACTGTCATAATATAAATTGAAAACATTTGTCCGGTCCACCGGAGCTTCCGCCAGTTTTTCCGGCAATGAACTTAATAAATCCATCTTGTCCGGATACAGTTGCTCCGGCAGCAACGCCAGCGCAAGTCTTTCGCAGCTGGTATAACTGAATTCCCGGACAAGGCACGAAACTACCAGCTCAGGATTTTCTTCAAAAATCATTTTCAGGGCGGCGAAACGCGAGATCCAAAGCGGCTGGCAGTAAACTGCAGCTTTCAACCCATTGACTTTCAAAAATAATTCATACAGAAATTTCAGGCGCAATCCTCCCCGCGACATGAAAAGAAGGGCATCGTCCTTTTTGTCGTACAGCGAGGAACTCCAATGCAGGCGGCAGCAAAATTCAAACAGAATGCTTCCGAGCAGCTGCCCCGTTTCGTATTTTGAGTGGACGGTGTTCATCACTGTTCCTTCCATTTCCGCCAATAGTACTTGCCCTTCAACTTGAACTTCCGCCACCATGCCATCCGGCTGTATTCAATGTTGTACTCATCGCCATAATACCGGACTGAATCAGGCGGATTTCCCTGCCGGTAACGCCAGGCGTCCAGCAGAGCATAGAAGGCGGGCTTGTCTTCTTCAAAAAGTTCCGACGGCAAATGGTGGTCGCGGGAGCGGACACAACTCCACAAATACATTTCGGGATGTATTTTCGTCAGCGGCTTGCCTGCTGCGTGAGGCAAATGTGAGTACTTCGCCTGATAGACTTTTTCGTTGACGAACAATAGAATATTCTGCCGATACCAAGGGCATATTTTCCCGTCAAACCAAAAGCGATCCCGCAGAATATCCAACGGAATGTACCCTTCTTTCTGAAAAAGCAATGCCCAATACTCCGGATAATTCTCATTGACATGCCCGGTCCCCCCCTGATAGGGGAATGCACTGGAAAACAGAACAAGTTCGGAAAGGGAAGTCAATTTCCGAACGAAGTTTTCTGCCTTCTCCGGAGCAATATGTTCCGCGACCTCCAGACTCATGGCCAGAGAATACCGTCCGGTGAAATCAATCTCTCCCGTAAGATCTGCGGCATGAAAATATTCTGCCGGAATCTGCAGGTAATCCCGGGGCACGTAATCGCCGTCATAGCCGGCGACATCAGATACTCCGTTGGCAATAAAACAGGAAAGCCAGGTTCCAAGACCGCAGCCGAGATCAACGACACTTTCAATTTTGAATTGTTCAAGCAGAAATGGAACAATCTGTCTGGCTGAATTCAAACTTCCCAGACACTGTTCTTCATAGAAACTCTTATCGTACGCCATTGTATATTCTCTCTTTTTGCAATTGGTTGATATTTCGCCGGTTTCTCCATCGGATATATCGGTTGTACAGCGCAGAGCGCAACAACAATACGGATGTGATTCCGCAACGGATATAAGGCATTTCAAAATCCGCGACCGGATTGTCGCCAAGATGCAGGATTGCCTGTGGGGAAACCTGTTCCCGTCGTAATAGTTCGTCCCAAAGTAAACCGGAAATCTTACTGATCCCGAAATCAGCACTGCTGTATATTTCATTTATCATGCCGGGCGGCAGAAAATTGTTGATGATCCGGGCTAAGGCATCGCGATTCAAATACATATCGCTGACGGCAACGATTCGGAGATTCCGCATGCGGGCAATTTCAAGCAATTTGCGGATATTCGGATTAAGACGCAGATGGCTGGTTTCATACGAAAGCTCTATTTCCTGCAGCGCCGCCAGTCTGGTGGCGTCATGCTCCTGCAGAATTGCGCCGATCAAACGGTAAATGGAGTCAAAAGCTGCTTCCCGACAGCCTTGAACCGGTCTGGTGAGCTGATAGGCCAGACGATGAGCAAACGCTCTGGCCTGAAAGAACTTTCTGCTGCTGATTTCCGGAAACGCCTGATGGACCAGTTCCGCAATTTCCCGGAAACGTGTAATTTCACTTTTATATTCCCGCAAAAGCAACGTATCGAAAACATCGACTGAAAAAACATGAATTTCCGATGTATGCAATAACTCCGCAATTTTATGTAAACGACAACGGTTTCGCACTCCGTAGGGCAACAGGCAGTTCCATTTTTCGCCGTGCCAGCGCCAGAATATGTCCGGAGCCCGAAGCTGCAGACGCCGGATCTTCTGCCGGCTGTTCCATAATTCTCCTTCAAGTTCCCTGCCTCTGGCGGCGGTATGAGTGATCTCGTTGAGAAGTTCCTGGCATCTGTGTTCTCCATGGCGAATAAGCTCCTCCAGTTCCAGCCTGTTCTTTTCCAGTTTATTGCAATTGCTTTGCCATCTGTTTCGCTCCTGCTCCATTGCTTTATTCTGTTCCTGCAAAGAACAATTCATCTTTGATAGGTGGTTCAAATCCTGTTGGAGAACAGTATTCTTGCCTGTCGTATCGACCAATTGTTGTTTGCAGACATCTAAACTCGTTTGAAGTTCAGCAATATAGGATTGGTTCCGCTGCCGTTCTTCGGCATTTTTCTCCAAATCCAGTTCCTGTTTTTCGAGCTTTGTTTGAAGTTCTGCAATATAGGACTGGTTTTGCTGCCATTCCTCGGCGCTTTTCTCCAAATCCCGCTCCCGGTTCCCAAGCCTCGTCTGAAGTTCAGCGATATAAGATTGGTTTTTCCGCCATTCGTCAGCACTTTTTTCCAAATCCCGTTTTTGTTCTTCAAGCTGTGCTTCCTGTTCGATTAAACGGTATTGGGTTTGCTGGTGTTCTTTTCTATTTGCTTCCAGAGTCTTGTCGCGTTCTTTCAGATTTGCTTCCAATGTTGCGATGTAGGATTGATCCTGCTTCCATACCTCGCCGGCACGAACGATATCCAGACGAAGGGCTTCAATCCGGCAAAGATTTTCAATCCGGTTCAATTCCAATACGGACATTAATTCTCTGGAACTGAGCTGCTGATGCAACTCTATTTCAAACGCGTTCAGCTCTTTCTGTGAGAAGTTTTCAACAGAGTACAATACGCCGATCCCGTATAAAACCGGAAAACTCTTGAAGCGCCATCGGGGACCGGTTGTTTTCAGGAAGTTTTCAACGGCACATAATACTCCGTTGTTTTCACCTCCTTCGGCAAGCGCGGTGGCGTAATTGCCGGAAGACAGCCCCTGTTCGGACCGTTCTTCTTCGTATGGCGAAACCCGGATATTATAGTCATAAGGATGCGGCGCCTTTATCCGTTCCGGCCCATAATAAATATCCCGATATGCCCACGGCCAGCAGACATCATGCAGGAAAATCACTTTAATGCAGTTCTGTTTCCGTTTCCGGTCGATGGTTTCCAGATCCGTCAATACGGTTTCGTAATTATGGTCACCATCCATAAATATGACATGATACCTGTCGTTTCCGGCCAGATATTCCCCGGAGACGGTCTGATGGAATCTGAATTGCGGCGATTGAAGCAGCTGCTTCGCATTTTCCGGCAGAGAAGGATCGACTGTATCCAGAAGAATATGGCGCCTTACCGCATAATCCAGCAGGGCGCTTGTATTGTAACCGTTTTCTGCGCCGATTTCAACGATTTTGGAAATGTTCTCCAGTCTGTTCATCAACCGTTCCGCAAGCGGAAAGAAATTGACCATGGAACAGATGTTCTCCGCTCGCTGAGCGAAAGGCGGCAGCTCAAATAAAGAAGCGGTGAGTTTTGTCAAGGGAGCGGCAGTCATTATTTTCGGCCTCCAATTCCCTTGAGCTGCTTTTTCAAACTCCGGCACCAGGCAAATTTTGCCAGCATGTAATCAATCACCCGATTGGAGCCTTTTACCAGAGAGGAACTGCTGATCCGATCGATTTTACTGTTCTGCCAGTTCGACATCACGGCAAAGTTCGCCAACAGGCCGAGCGGACCGGGCGATTTCCCGGAAGCCTGTTCCCGAAAATAGCGGTTACGCAGAATGGCATCATATTTGACATGATTGTTGAGGCCGGCGTTCACCGTATTGCCATATGTATCGTGCGGATCGGCAATCGTATCACGATGATGATAGAGGGCAAGCAGTTCCGGAATGACTCCGATATCGTATTTTTCCAGAAAACGGATATTGAAATCCCAGTCGCCGAGCACCGGTAAACTCTCATCATATTTGCCGACTTCGTTGTAAGCGCTCCGCCGGTACAGGAAGGAGATCGGCGGGAAAGAGTTGACCATCAGAATTTCCATCAGATAGACAGACTTCAGCCAGGTGTTGAAACCATAGCAGGATGTCGTATGCGGGACATTGTCCTTGATCGTTTCATTCACCAGCAGCGTATGAGTGATGACCCCGTCGAACAGCCGTTCAGAATCCAGAAAGGCAACCGTCTTTTCGAGAAACGCCGGTTCCCAACTGTCGTCGTCGTCATGAATTACGATATATTCGGAATCTCCGGCAGCAATTCCGGCGTTGGATGCGGCTTCCATGCCGAGGCTTTTTTCATGATGTACGACGACTGCCTCACAATTCCTTTTTCTCGCCTCCTCCACGATCCGATCGACCTCCTCACGGTCGCCGCCGTCATTCACGACAACCCACATGAAATCCTGAAAGGTCTGGCCGCAAACGCTTTCCAATGCCCGCCGCAGTAGGATTTTTCTGTTTTTCGTTCGGGTGATTACCGCTACTTTCCTATACTTTGCCAACATCAATTTACTTCCTTTATCTCAAAATGATTCATTTCCACATTGAATACCCCGTGGACGATTCCGAGCGGCATAATGGAACTTACCGCATAAAAATCGGTCGCCCAGCAACATACTTTCTGCGCCATGATATCCCGGCCGTCCCCGATTCCCAGAGTCAGCGTATACTCCTGCGGCGCCACTTCCGGCCAACGGATAATGAAGGAAATCCGGCCGTTTCCCGGCATCAGACCATGCGGGAGTTGCCGGCAATTACCGAAAATACGCCGGCCGAATTTATCACTGAAGAAAAATCCGATGATTGGATTTTCGCATCTTCTGTTCAGGGCAAAGGAGGCGGTAATTTCAAGCAGATCTCCGGGCTTGCAGATATTGGACGGGGCTTGGTTGACCGAAATTCCGTAGCCGGTGACTCTGCCGCCGTTTCCGGTGCATTTTTCCGGCGGAACCGGATGCATCTCCGCCGGAATCTCCTTTGCGGCAGCGGAAACTTTACCGGGATAAAGCAAATGGGTATAACATTCGATTCCCTCGTTTACCGCTCCGGCAAATGCAACCCGTCCTTTGTCCAGAACGATGATCCGGCTGCAGAGGGAGGCGATGGCATTCAGATCATGCGAAACCAGAATCACCGCTTTCCGGGCGCGCTGTTCTTCCAGATAACGGTAACACTTCTGCTGAAAGAAGATATCCCCGACCGCCAGAGCCTCATCAATCAACAGGATCTCCGACTCGACATGCGCCGCCACGGCAAAGGCCAGACGGACGAACATGCCGCTGGAATACTGTTTTACCGGCTGATTGATGAAATCACCGATTTCGGCAAAGCGAATGATGTCTTCCAGACGTTCGGCGATCTGTTCACGTGACAGTCCATGTATCAACCCGGACAGAAAGATGTTGTCCCGGCCGGTGAAATCCGGATTGAAGCCGAAACCGAGTTCAAGCAGGGCGCTGATTTTCCCGTGAAGGACGATTTCCCCGCATGTCGGCTCCAGTGTGCCGCAGAGGAGCTGCAGCAATGTGCTTTTTCCGGCGCCGTTGCGTCCGATAATCCCCAGACATTCTCCGCGTTTTACGGTAAATGATATTTGCTCCAGCGCCTGGAAGGTGGAATAAAACTGTTTCCGTCCCATGTAGAGTGTTTGCAGCAGCCGCCGGGCGGGCGTGGAGTAAATCTGATAACTCTTGCCGACGTTGCGGACTTCGGCGAGAATGTTTTCACAGCACATCGGCAAATCCCCGTTTGGTTTTGGCGAAAAAGAGGAATCCCAGCAGGAAGGATATGCCGCCGGCCAGGTACAATACCGGCAGCGTCGGCCAGGACAGGGCTCCGTCGGTCGTCAGGATAACCCCGCGGATGCTTTCCACATACCATGACAACGGGTTGAGCCGGATCCAGCCCTGATAAGCCGCCGGAACAATTTCGGCAGGATAGATGATCGGGCAGAGGAAGAACAGCCCCTGCAGCAGCAGTTGAACCAGCATCGGCAGATCGCGCAGAAATACGCTTCCGGCGGCAGCCAGAAAGACACATCCGCAGCAGAACAGCATATAGGCCGGCAGCAGAATCGGCAGCCACAGGCACTGCAGCCCGGTTCGGCCGGAAATAAGACCTGCCGCCGTTGCGACCGCCAGCCAGATCCCGCCGGAAAACAGACTGCTTCCAAACGATGAAAAGGGAATGACTTCCAGATCGAACAGTGCTTTTTTTACATATCCCGGCTGGGAAACGACGGAATAACAGGCGGTGGAAACACTTTCGGAAAATATATTGTAAACCGCCATCCCGCAGAACATCGTCAACGCATAGGGAGTTTCTGCATTGCCTGCATGACTGCGCAAATTCAGAATCAATCCGAATGCGAGGTAATATACCAACAGCAGGAATAACGGCGTCAGAAACGCCCACAGAAAATTGAACAGGCTCCCCTTGTAACGGCTTTGCCAGGTTCGGAACGCCAAAGTCCCCGCCAGTTCCCGGTTGGCATATAAAATGCGCCAGGGAAGAAGCGGAGACAACAGCAGCTCCGGAAGACTTGTTTGGCTCTTTCTTCTCATTGCTCTTATCAAATTTCGTTCAGTTCTCAAGCGTGGGAACCTGAAATAGTATCGTAAAATACATTCATGAAAAGGCGGAGGAACCATTTGGGAAAAATCGCTTCTCAAACGTTCCCCACGCCTTTTTTATTTTCTACTTATGTTGCTTCAGGCGATGGCGATTACCCCGGCCGTCTGGCCGTCCTTTACTTTCCATGCGGCCAGATTGTTGTCGGGATCGGCGAGCAGGATGTCGTCGGTTCCGTCGGCGTCGAAATCCCCGACACCGGCGAACTTCCACCCGTCGGTCAGCGAGCCGAACCACAGATCCTCCGTGCGCTGGCCGTTTGAAACCTGCCATCCGGCAAGATCTGTGCCGTCCGATATGACGACGTCATCGATCCCGTCGCCGTTGAAATCCCCGATTCCGACCACGTCCCAGCCGTCGGTGGCACACCCGGTGTAGACGATTCCCTCCGCCGGACGGTTTCCGGCGATCACGTTTTCCCGCGTGTCGGTCAGGAAAACGAACACATCACCGGCGCCGGTGATGTTTTCGCCGTCAACGGTATCCGGCATGGTGTTGCGCAGCATGACGTCATCTTTGCCGTCGCCGTTGAAATCCCCGACGCCGACGAGTTCATACCGGTAGTTATTGGCGTTGATGACCTTGTTGCGCTCATCACCGGTCAGGTTCTGAAAATCTCCCTTGAGAGAGTTGAGGGGCCCGGATTCTTCCCACGTATTGACCAATGCTCCCAGATGTCCCGGTTGCATTTTACCATCCTGTTCCCGCGCCCAGACGTCCAGACCGTAGTTTAAGGAAACCGTCGAATCTCCAAGTGCCGGACCGAACAGCAGGGCGCCGTCGAAACCGGTTCCGAAGAAATCGCCGGCGGCCTGAACTTCATAGCCGCCACCCGCAACTCCCAGCAACTTGCTCTTATTGGTGACTTCCGTCATGCTGGACAGATCGTCCTGCATATAGACGTTTCCGGTAGCTTTTTCCAGCCAGAGCAGGCCGTCTTTTCCGTCGCGGTTGAAGTCCCCCGAATCCAGCAACGTCCAGGCGTTTGGATCAAGCCGGCCGGGAGAGGCGACGCTTCCGGCGGTATGAATCTTCACTGTTCCATCCGCCATAATCTGAATGGCATTACCACCGGCAATCGCAGGATTTCCCAACGGAACTTCGGATGGTTCCAGACCGCCTTGCACGGTCAAGGTCAGCATGCCACTTTCCGTCTTGCCCAAGGTATAGGTATAGTCACCAAAGGTGATTACGCCGCTGCCGTCGGTAAATGTTCCGATTGTACCAAGCCCGTCAACCGTGATGGTGATGTCTTTATTGAAGTTCGCCGTACCACCCGCCAGTTGATAAACCCCGTTCCATTGGTTCTGACCGATGGTAATGGTATAAGAAGCTCCATGATCAACAATCAGGCTCCAATCATTGATCTGAACATCTGCAGTAGGTAACTGATCGGCGATCCGGAAGTCAAGACGGCTAGTTCTATGTAGGATGACTTCCCCGCCCTTGACTATTTGGATGTTATTTACGTAACCGCCGGAAGAAACATACATGCAGCCGCTGGAGTTCACCGTCGTTGCCGTTGCACTGCCGCCGGAGGAAACCCACATCTCACCGCCGGCGTTCACCGTCGTTGCCGTTGCACTGCCGCCGGAGGAAACCCACATCTCACCGCCGGCGTTCACCGTCGTTGAGATTGCACTGCCGCCGGCAAAAACACGCATCTCACCGCCGGAGTTCACCATCGTTGAGATTGCACTGCCGCCGGCAGAAACACGCATATAACCGCCGGAGTTCACTATCGTTGACGTTGCGGTCTGTCCTTCGAATAGTTCAGCAGCCCAACCATTCACATAGGCGTTTGAAACATGAATACCTGAATCAAAATACCGATCTTCTGAAAAAGTAAATCCATTGATCGCACCGCCAGTTTTCACTGTCGTTGAGGTTGCACTGCCGTAGACCGTCATACTACCGCCAGTTTTCACCGTCGTTGATGTTGCACTGCCGCCGGAGACCCTCATATAACCGCCGGAGTTCACCATTGTTGAGGTTGCACTACCGCCGGAGACGACCCACATCCTGCCGCCGGCGTTCACCGTCGTTGAGATTGCACTGCCGCCGGCAGAAACACGCATATCACCGTCAGAGTTCACCGTCGTTGAGGTTGCACTACCGCCGGAGAC
>CASEYW010000059.1 GCA_949292215.1 uncultured bacterium | reverse complement strand
GCAATTCCAGCAACCTTTGACGTTCCTGGTCCGTTATTTGAATACGAATTGTCTTCATCTGTTCCTCTTCTGTTGGAGTTACAGATAACATACCACACCTTTTCAATATTACAATATAAATTTATGCAACTTTGCTTATATAACTCCATCGATAAAAGCCTGTACTGTTCGTTTCACTTTTTTGTGCGGCATCCAAGGCAAAAAGTTTCATGGAAGGATTACGGAGCTTGCTTATTTTTGCAGAGGTGAGGTGCGAATTGGCCGCATAATCCGGGTACTGCGCCCAGCGTGCAAATTGGGTGGCACCTTTCCGGAATGAAACAAAACTTTCCGGCGGATTTAAATTGGGACAATCAAAGGAGATCGGATTGGCATAATCTCCGTTTTTCTTGGCATTTGCACCGAAATAGTTATTTTTTTCCGATCCGCTCAGGAGGATCGTCCAGTAGGCGGTATCTTTGCCTGTCCCGTAGCTGGTTAATTGAATCGGAACGGTGATGTCGTCATAATCGTGGGAATAGGAGATGACACCAATGCCGATCTGTTTCAGATTGTTGATACAGAGAACATTGCGTCCCTTTTCTCTGGCCTTGTTCAGTGCGGGGAGAAGCAATCCTGCAAGAATTGCAATAATTGCAACCACAATGAGAAGTTCCAGCAATGTAAAATTTCTGATCTCTTTTCCCGGATGCTTTTGCTTCGCTTTGACTCGTTTCATCTCCGTTTTTCCTTTCTTTGAATATTTCCTTTTATTTTGCAAATGCGCTCTGGCGAATGACCAGTTCTGTCGGGATGCGTTCGATCATCTGTACAGGAGATTTCTTTTTGATGACAGTCCGCATCATCTGCACGGTCCGTTCGATCAGCAGGTGAGGATTGCAGCGAATTGCCGTGACGGTCGGAGTGGAACATGGCTGTACGCCGATCCCTTCAAAATCATCATCTCCAACCAAATGAAAATCTTTGTTCGGCTGCAAACCTTTATCCCGGAAAGCCTTCAGTAAATGGAAGGTTCGAAAGTCGCTGGTGGAAAAAATCAGATTTCCCCGGATGTCCGATGCGATTCTGAGTCCGGTCTTGTAAATGTTTTCCTCAGAAGTACAGAGAATGGCAAAAACAGACCATCCATACTCTTCCGCCACTTTGATGCAGGCATCCCGCCTGGCGAGCAGGTTGGGGCAGTCCCCATGAACGATATAAACTTTTTTGAGACCGATCTTCTTCGCTTCCCGGAACATCCTGCGGAGTCCTGTCATATGATCGGGTACAATCTGATGAAACGGCAGGTCCAGAATATATTCATTGTGAAACACTACGCACGGGGGCAGTTTCATGCTTCCCAGATACGAACATTCAGAAAGATCCACATTCGCTCCGGAAATCAGGAGTCCGTCCAGCCCTTCCAGATAGGATTTCAGATTGACGCGCTTCGGAAATTCATATTTCGGAATCTCGCGGATGCGGCAGCCCTGTGCCGTCAGTTTTGCAACAACCTGTTTTTCCAGATCGGAAAAGAGACGCTCCTGTCCCAGATTGTGGTATTCCCACCGAATGCTGCAGCCGATGGTCAGAGTCCGGAGCTTTTCCGGCTTCTTCCGGATCGGAAAGGTACCGCTGCCGCGGATACTGCGGACGATCCCATGTGCGGAAAGGTACCGCATTGCCTTCTGAGCCGTCCAGTTGGAGACTCCGAAGTGGCGCATGATTTCCCGCAGCGAGGGCAGACGGCTTGTTCCATCCAGCGCACTTCCCGTCGCAATCTGTTTTCTCAGATTTTCTGCAATCATGCGGTACTTTAATTGTCGTTCGGTAAACGGCTGTCTCATCTCAGTCTGCCTTTGTTTGTATTTTCTGGAAATAGTATATTGCAGGCAGATTTGATTTTCAATCCGGGAAGGGGGTTTGCACATATCCTTCCGTATAAAAAAAAAGAAGTCACAGGAAAAAGTGAATCGGAAGTGCGCTGTTTTTTTTCAGTTTTATCCGGAAGGAACGGTATTGGAAAAAATGAAAATCCGCGTGTCTGGAGGAGCCCGTTGCAGACGGATTCACTTCCTGACAAGCCGGATGTTACGCCATGCTCCCGAATGGAAGCGTAGAAAGGTCCAGAGTCCTTCCACAGTCGCCACCACGATGAAGTAGGACCAGACCCATCCCGCGGACGGGCGGATCACGTACACCAGGAACACAAAGCCGGGAATTCCCACACACCATGCGCAGACCATATTGATCAGCATCAGTGCCCTGGTATCGCCTGCTCCGCGCATCGCTCCGCCGAATACATAGCGGACCGAGTCGGAGAGGTTCCAGATTCCCATCATGATCAGAATCAGCCAGCCCTGATAGGCGACTTCCTTGAAGTCGATCGCCGATCCGGTCTCCGCCGGACGGAACATCCGGATGACAGAATCGGAGAAGAAAATGTAAACCAGAAGCATGATAACGCCGTACACAATCGCAAGACGCCAGGATCGATAGGGCAGTTTCGCCGAAACATCCTTCATGGTTCGGCCGATATACTGTCCGACCAGAATCATCGTCGAATCCGCGATTGCAATCATCGGCATGAATTCGAGCATGTTGATGGAGAGAGCGATGGAACTCGCGGCAAGTGCCGTGTCGCCAAGCTGCCCCACCAGGAGAATAATGACCGTGAAACTGGCACAGTTACTCAGGACCTGCAGTCCGGACGGTGTTCCGAATTTGACCAGGCGGATGAAGTATTCCTTGGAAAACGCGAACTCCCTGCGTGTGGGATATACTTTCTGATTGACGGAAAGGAACATTCCCAGAATGATGAAGAATCCGGTCATCAGACTGATACTGGTCGCGATGCCTGCTCCGAGAATTCCCATGCGCGGAAATCCCCAGTGCCCGAAGATCAGGAGCCAGTCCAACAGGATATTCAGCAGACAGACAAAAATATTGATTGCAGCAACCGGAATGGTCTTTCCGCGTCCTGAATAAAAACAGAAGAATGGCGCACCCAGACAGTGAAATATGCACGCCGGCAGCAGGGAAAGAAAATAGACCCATCCCAGATCCGCCAGATTCGCCGACATGAATTTCGAATACATGAACCAGTATCCGATCAACGGGACATAAATCAGCATCAGTCCGGCACTCATGAGAGCAAAATAGAAGGCCGTCCAGACGACCCGTACGCATTCCCGGAAGCGCATCGCTCCATAGAGCTGTGAGATCAGAGCGTTGGAAAAATTCGCGGTCACCAGGAAGAAAATGGTCAGGCTGTTGATCATGGAAGCCGACGGCATTGATGCTGCCATCTCTTCCGTGGAACTGTTTCCCAGAAATTTTCTGTCTACGAACTGCATGATGACATTGCTTGCTGAAAGAAACAGCAGGGGATAGGCGATTCGGAAGAGTTCGCGATAACCGCCTTTACCGGTAAACTGGGCGGGCGAGACCCATTCTTTGATATGCAGAAGAACACGTTTCATATCCAATAGACCTCATTCATTGCAAATGAAGGGAAATATAGATGAAAAAAGAGTGTTTGCAAATCCGATAAAATAAAAAAACAGAATAGAGTTCTCTTTTCTTTCCATCTGGGATGCGAGTGGAGATCCTGAAAAAAAAGAAAAAAAAATGTGTTGCTGTGAAAGATTTTTATAATTTTGCGTCCATTATATTATGTAAACCGTAAATTTTACAACAAAAAGGCAGGGAAAAGAATGATGAATGATGAAAAAAGAGACGGTTTCTCCGAGGACACCACAATCACCCGTGTGAGAGATGTGAAGTCCATTGCCAAGGACATTAAAGTCCTGGTTCGCGACAAGTTCCGGCGGATGTCCTCCGGTTCCGAAAAACGGAGCGGATGGAAAGATTTCTGCAGTTTTAAAATCATGCTGTTTCCGCTGATCGTGAAAGCACTCTGGATTCTGGGGCTGGTGATTTCGACAGTGGGAGGTCTTGTACAGATTATTGCCGGGATCGTGAACGGTTCCTGGGGAGTGGTCGGAATCGGGCTTCTGGTTTTGATTTTGTCGCCTCTGGTGACGCATCTTATCCTGGAATTCATCCTCCTTCCGTTTTCGATTCTGGAGATTCTCCGGGAGATCCGGGATCAGGAAAAATAAGGGGCGATGAAAACCAAATAACAATCGCAAAAAATCAAGGAGAGGAAAAATGGCACAGGTTTTGTCGGAAAATCTTTTTACGCCGCAGGTGATTTACAACGATACTGTTTTCAGCGATTGCGTTGTTTCTGTTACAGGCAATTACTCAAATGCTGTCATCGTCAGAGGGGAAAATAAGACGATTGAGTTTCAAGACAGTATGATTGTCAATTCATCGTCATCCAATCTCAGCGGAGCGTTTACTTTGGGAACTCTGGCGATGAACTATGCCGGTCAGTTTTATGATCTGGAGAATGGACGCCTGGTTTTCAAGGAAGGGTCGCACAATGTCTTTTACGGAGATGCGGCAGCCTCTTCGGCCAATCCCTATGTGATGACGGATACATACGGAATCGTCGGGTATGATGTCGTTTTTGAGTTTGAAGAAAATTCTTCTTTAAAGGTCGTTGCTTCCGGGCGCAAGGGAGAATCTGATACCTACTGTTTGGAAGGCCGGGCGTCTGGAATTTATACAAAGAATGACTTAAGTGTAATAGGCGTTTTCTCCGGCGAAGTGCTGGCGGAAAGCATTGGCGGAACAACGTCCAGCGGAGGAGTGACATCGGCGTTTGCTTTTGGTGCGGATGGTTTCTTCCAAACAGATAGCGATTTTGGAGGGACTTTTATCGCAAATTCGTATCTCGATCAGCGTTATTCAAATGATGTAAGGCCCGATCTGGCAGCTTTTGTGTTCAAAATCCGTAGCTTTTCTGTCAATGGGAATTTTACATCGACATTGAATACTTCTGCCGGTTTTGCACAAGGACAGGAGACGTCTGAAATTGATAATGTGGCGGTATGGTCCCGCGCGTATGGAATATATGCAGAAGGGACAGGCTCCATAGCCGGAAATATGGCATTGAATATTTCATGTGCCGGTCATACGATGCTCAGCGGTCAAGTAATCGGCATTTTTGTCAGAGATTCCCTCTTCCTTGAAGGAAACTCGGAAAATAAGATTTCTGCTGTCCAGAAAAATTACGGAGTCCGCGAATTCAACTCGGTGGACAGCGGCAGCATTGAAGTCATCGGAGCCTTTTATTCCACGATTTATTTTTCCGGGAATGTTCAAGATGAGGTGAATGTCAGTGTGGAGAATTCTGCTGATGATACCTCTTATGTCCAGCTTCTTTACAAAGGCAGCACCGAGCATTCCTTGAATTACAGTGCCCATGGGTATAAGATCGGTTCCGGCGAAATTCAGGGAGATTTCAGCTCGCGGATTCATACCGGCGTGAAAGCGATGCCTTATTTTGTCGGCGATTCAGCGATTGTGAAAAAAATTGAATCCACGGTCAACAGTTCCGGGGTGTCTCTGGATGCGAAGGCCCTTCTGATCATTGATGGGAATTTTGACGGAATCGTCGAGACTTCTGCGGAAGGAGCCTCCTCTCAGATCCGTGGTGTAAACAGTAATCTTTCGGTTCATGCTTATGGTATTTCCGGTAATGTTCCAATGGAAATTTCATCTCCGTCTGTTGCAACTACAGATGGTGGCTATCTTACATGCAACGGGGATTTTAGCGGGACATTTTCCACCATAGCGGAAGGCAATTCCGTAAAAGTTCTTTCCGGTTATAGTGTACAGACCGGAAACATCAATACGGAGACTTATTCCTACGGGATAAATGCCGGATATCTCATTGTAAACGGCAGTTTCTCCTCTGATATCTCCGCAATTGCAGTCGGTGGTGCTGTTTCCGGGGCTTTGGATTACTATACTTCGGTTCAGAATGGAACTTATGCTTCTGCTCTCTGGACGAATGCTTTGGAAACAGAAGGCATCAGCGGGAATTTGCTCGCGGTAGCTCAGAGCGGAACTGTACAGGGAATACAGTCGGAGAGTTGCGCAATTACGGTTCGCGGAGCGCTTTTCGGTGTTCAGACTGTGTCTGGAATTATTGCCGCTTCCGCAGAATCCGAAGCCACAGCTCTTTACCATTATGCAGATACCAATTATTTGACAGTCACAGGAGTCCTGTATGCTGGAAATTATAAACTTGGTGGTTTGGTGCGAGATGAAGTCGTTTCTGTTTCTTCTGAGCTGATGACCCTGCTGAGCAATGCAGAAGATCATATTTCTGAATTGTACACCTCCTCTCTGAATGCACAGAGCGCCTATGCGTATTACAGAGATGAATCCTATTGCCCTGCCGGATATAACGATCTGATCACCTTTGCCGACGGTGGATTGGCATTCGGCAATATTGAACTCGGAGTCGGAGATAACGGCGTTGTCTTAAAAGATAATTCCGCTGTTTATGGAACAATTGCCTCCACAAATGGAAAGACTACAATCGTGTATGATCTGGATGGAACGGAGGATAATCATCGCTTCCTGAAGATGGCTGATTCCAAGTCCTTGATTTCCAGTCGTTTTGGTATTTATGTGGACAATGCTCTCGCCGGAACTTACATTCTGATTGAGTCCGATGATTTGGAAGCAACATTTGCAGACAAAACATTTGAATTCAAATATGGAAATGAGGGTAAAATCTTAAACGTTGGTTCTTCCTTTGAGTTCTCGGATGGAACAGCGATAGATCTTCACTTCAATGAAGAACGGAATGGAATTGTGCTTTCCGTCAGCAAGAGTGTTCTGCCGGAGGAGGATACTGTCAGCCCGGTTCTTGCGTCAGATTCTTCCGCCGTCATCCGTTACGAGGGGACTACTGCATATATTACATGGAAACCGGCTTCGGACAATGTCGGTGTTGCCGGATATTATGTCGAGTTCGACGGAAAACTCTATCAGACGGATGCAAATACCTTCCAGCTGGAAGTCGGCTACGGTCTGCACACGGTCCGCTATTACGCATATGATGAGGCCGGGAACAAGAGCGACTGGAGTGCTGTTTCCAGTGCTGAACTTGCCGCGCCCGAACCGGAACCGACCGGTCCCTCTTTGACGAAGGATCTTACGGTGGCACTGACGAACAAATCATACAAGGCGAAGTTCTCATGGGGCAAGGCGGATCTGGAAAAAGGTGAGAAACTCCGCGGGTATGAGGCATTCCTGGACGGAGTTTCCCTGGGGCTTCTCAAATCCACAAGCTATTCCACAAAAGATCTGCTTTCGATTGGGACGCATACGTTCAAAGTCCGGGCCGTGAATGCGAATGGAGAAGCCGGGGAGTGGTATGAAGAAACCTTTGATGTAAAAGATGTGACAGCACCATCCGGAAAAATGAAGGCCGTAGCTGAGGCACGAATGGAGGATGGACATCAGGTTGTTGATCTGAGCTGGGAGGCGGCGGAGGACAATGTCGGAGTGACGAAGTATCTGGTCGAATACGGTGTCGGCAAGAATCTTGTCAGTTACGAGACGACGGAGACCTCGTTCCGGATCAGCGGAAATGCCGGCGAAAAACTGACCGTGCAGATTCGTGCGTATGATGGTTCCGGCAATGTCAGCAAGGTGAGCAAGAGCAGTGTGACTATCGTGGATAAAATTGCTCCTGATGTTGTCCAGAATCTCGGATGTGTTCAGGATGAGGCAAAATACAAGGCAACGTTGACGTGGGATCCTTCCATGGACAACAGCGGAACGGTGAAGGCGTCCGGTTACTATGTGACCTATGCAACGAATGAGGACTTCTCCGATGCTGTTACAAAGAAGAGCACAAAGACGACATTGAGCCTTTCGAATCTTCAGGCGAATACGACCTATTATTACAAAGTGACGGCGTATGACAAAGCGAAGAATGAGAGTGCGGACAGCGAAGTGTTCAGCTTTTTCGTAAAGGATGTAACGCCACCTTCCAAACCATCCATGCAGGTGAAGGAAATTTCGGATAATGTGTACCAGGTAACCTGGAAGACTCCGAAAGACAACGTAGGAATTGCCGGATATGAGCTTGAATGTCTGAATGCTTCCGGAGAAATCATCCAGTCCTGGAAGACTGCGGAGGCTTCCGTCAGTTTCACTTTGCCGTCTGCTGGTGAGTATACGATTCGTTTGTGTGCCTGCGATACATCTGGCAATGCTTCTCAGGATGCTGTGAAGAAAATCAAAGTGAAGAACGATCTGAATTTAACGTATTCTTCTGCGTCCGATCTGAATTTGAACTTCGGTCGGGAGGCGGAGAAGTCGCTCGGACTTGCTGCGATCTGAAGAATTGAGAGGAACCCCAACCCGCCCGGGAATGCGCATCGGTCTCCTTCGCGTGTTCCCGGGCGTCTTTTATTTTGCCTGCGGATATTCGAGTTTTGTGGTGTCGAATCCCCATGCCCGGATCTGTTCGAGCAGTTGTTTGAGTTTCTCCTCGGGGAGTTTTTTCTCTCGAGCAAGAATCCAGAGATAGTCCCGCGTGGATGAGGTCACAATTGCATAGGAATAATCCGGTGAAAGTGCAATGATGCGGTAATCTCCGTAAAACGGACGAAAAAACGAGACCCTCAGCTCTCCGACGGAGGTTTCCCCTTTGAAATGTGCGGTTCCCTGAATGGAACGGTGTGCGCCGTTTTTCACTCCGGAGTTGACAACCTGGACGTTTCCATTTTTTTCAAGTGTGTAGACTGCCGAAACTTCGGTCATTCCGCGTTCAAAGGTATGCGGAAGCCGTGCGATTTCGTACCAGGTCCCCAGGTACCGTTCCAGTTGGAAACCGCGGACGGCAGGGATCATTTCCGTGGACTGCGAACTCCGGCAGCCTGTCAGCAGCAGGCCCGACAGCAATGTAAAAAGGATTAATTTCATCAGCATTCCCCCAGAAAAATTCTTTTCTTACTATATCTCCGGATTGAGGAAAGGCAAATGCCTGTTTCTGTCGTTCAACCTTTTTCTTCCGTTTGATTTTCACGGGAATATCTGTTCGGGATGTGTTGAAAAAAAGTGAAATGAGTGTATAGTACATTTCCGATTACTGTAAGCATAACTCAGGAAAGGATACAGGCAAAATGCCCAAGCGTACGGACATCAAGAAAGTATTAATCATCGGTTCAGGTCCGATCATCATCGGTCAGGCTTGCGAATTCGACTACTCCGGAACCCAGGCGTGCAAAGCGCTCCGCAAAGAAGGATACGAAATTGTTCTCGTAAACTCCAATCCGGCGACCATCATGACCGACCCGGGAATGGCGGATCATACTTATATTGAGCCTCTGACCGTTCCCAGTCTTGAGAAGATCATTGAAAAGGAGCGCCCCGACGCTCTCCTTCCGAATCTTGGTGGGCAGACTGCCCTGAATCTTGCCATCAGTCTGGATGAGGCTGGTATCCTGAAAAAACACAATGTTCAGGTGATCGGTGTCGACCTCAATGCCATCAAACGCGGTGAAGACCGCATTATTTTCAAGGAAACCATGCAGAAGATCGGTGTGCCGATGGCACAGTCCGAGCCGTGTTATTCGCTGGAGGAAGCGGAAAAGATCGCTTCCCATTTCGGATATCCTGTGGTTCTGCGTCCGGCATATACCATGGGCGGAACAGGCGGTGGAATTGTCTACAATGTCGAAGAGCTGCGTCAGGTTGCGACACGAGGACTGGATGCCAGCATGATTCATCAGGTCCTTGTTGAAGAATGTGTGATCGGCTGGGAGGAGCTGGAACTTGAGGTTGTCCGCGATGCAACCGGAAGAAAAATTACGGTCTGCTTCATTGAGAACGTCGATCCGATGGGCGTGCATACCGGCGACAGTTTCTGTGTGGCTCCGATGCTGACCGTACCGGAATCGCTGCAGAAGCGTCTTCAGGATTACGCATACGCGATTATTGATGAGATCGGTATCATTGGTGGCTGCAATGTCCAGTTCGCTCACGATCGTGAGACCGATCGCGTGATTATTATTGAGATCAATCCGCGGACCTCCCGTTCCAGTGCGCTGGCGTCGAAGGCGACCGGATTCCCGATTGCGAGCGTTTCCACCCAGCTTGCCGCAGGACTGACCCTGAAGGAGATCCCCTACTGGCGTGACGGTTCCCTTGATCTTTATACTCCGAGCGGCGATTATGTCGTAGTCAAATTTGCCCGCTGGGCATTCGAGAAATTCCCGCAGGCGAAGGATTGTCTCGGAACTCAGATGAAGGCAGTCGGCGAGGTCATGAGCATCGGAAAGAATTTCAAGGAGGCCATGCAGAAGGCAATCCGTTCTCTTGAAATCGGCAGACATGGCCTCGGCTGCGTTAAAAAATTCGAGAAACTTTCTCTGGATGAGCTTCGTGCAAAGCTGGCAATGCCATCCAGTGAACGCTACTTCCTGATTTATGAGGCATTCAAACGCGGCGTTTCTGTGGATGAGATCGTGAAGACAACCCGGATCACTCGCTATTTCCTGGAGCAGATTGCTGAACTGGCGGCTCTGGAGGTCGAACTCCAGAAACAGAATTTCATCTCTCTGCCGGATGAGCTGCTCATCAAGGCAAAACGGGACGGTTTCTCTGACAAGTATCTTGCAAAGCTCTTTAAAGTGGACGAAAAGACCGTTCGTGACCGCCGTGTTGCTCTCGGGGTCAAGGCTGTTTACTGCAAGGTGCATGTCTCCGGCGTGAAGAACGCGGATTACTACTATTCAACTTACGCTGAAGGTGTCGAGGATGAAGTGCCTGTCAGCGACCATAAGAAAATCATGATTCTCGGTGGCGGACCGAATCGTATCGGCCAGGGGATCGAATTCGACTACACCTGTGTCCATGCTGCATTCGCTCTGCGCGACGCCGGCTATGAATCCATCATGATCAACTGCAATCCGGAAACCGTTTCCACGGATTACGACACCAGCAACAAGCTCTACTTCGAACCGCTGACTGTCGAGGATGTGATTGCAATTTATGAAAAAGAGAAGCCCTGCGGCGCAATTGTCCAGTTCGGCGGACAGACCCCTCTGAATATTGCTCAGCAGCTTAAGGATGCCGGTGTCAATATCCTCGGCACCCAGCCGGAAGGCATTCGCCTGGCGGAGGACCGCGAATATTTCCGCGAGCGTATGATTGCGCTTCAGATTCCTCAGCCGGAAAGCGGAACAGCCCGTTCTCTGGATGAGGCGGTTGCTCTTGGACGGAAGATCGGGTACCCCGTGATGGTGCGTCCCTCCTTCGTTCTCGGCGGTCGTGGTATGGCTGTGATCTACGAGGAGGAGTCTTTGAAACGTTATGCAGTGGATGCGATTCAGGTCAGTCCCGAATATCCGATGCTGATCGACCGTTTCCTTGACAACGCAATTGAATGCGAGGTCGATGCGCTTTCCGACGGCAAGGAGACTTTCGTTGCAACCGTGATGGAACACATCGAACTTGCGGGAATTCATTCCGGCGACTCCGCCTGTGTCATTCCTCCGGTTACGATTCCGCAGAAGCATCTGGATACCATCGAACGCTATGCCGCTGCGATTGCACGCGACTTCAAAGTCGATGGTATTCTGAATGTCCAGTTCGCAGTTTGCCACGATGTTGTCTATATCATCGAAGCGAATCCGCGGGCTTCCCGGACGGTGCCTCTGGTTGCGAAGATCACGGGCGTGCCTCTTGCGAGAATTGCCACAGGACTCATGCTTGGCAATCCGCTCTCTTCGTTTGCTCCGATGCTCAAACGGAAGTGCAAAGGATATTACGGAGTGAAGGAGGCGGTCTTCCCCTTCAATATGTTCCCCGAGGTCGATCCGATTCTCGGACCGGAAATGCGTGCTACGGGTGAAGTCATGGGAATTGCGGACAATTTCGGGCTTGCCTACTTCAAGAGTCAGGCGGCAGCCAATTCCAAACTGCCGCTGGAGGGTACCGCGCTGATTTCCGTCAACCGGCGCGAGCGCGAGTTCCTGCATCCGGTGGTCCAGGGTCTTCATGAGCTCGGTTTCAAACTGCTGGCAACCGAGGGAACCTCCAAATATCTGACGGAATGCGGTATCCCGAATACGGTTGTCAATAAACTCAACGAAGGACGCCCGAACATCAGCGACCTGATCAAGAATCACCAGATTCAACTGATTATCAATACGCCGAAAGACAGAAACGAAAAGCTCGATGACAGCTATATCCGCATGATGGCGATTCAGAATAAAATCGCTTACATGACTACGATTGCCGCTGCCAAAGCGACTGTCGCTGGTATTGCTGCCGCCCGTCATGATGCGATTCTGCCGAAATCTCTTCAGGAGTATCAGTCAGGCAAGTAAGTTGTGACGGCTTGCTGCGAAAACGAATCGGACCTCCGGTTTCATTCAGGAACCGGAGGTTTTTTTCTGTTCTTCTTTTTTGAAAAGAACCCCCTCCGTCTCATGAATCCGGAGGGGGCAGGTGGAAGGTTTTCTTTTCAGCGGCGGTCAGTCGCAGACTGCGAAGAGGATTTTAATTCGCAGAATTGAAATCCTCTTCGAGCCGGTAAGATCGACGATGAACATCGATTGAACGGCGAAGATACTTCGCCAGGATCAAAACCTTTCCTTGTCATTCTAGCTTCTGTTTTCGAAAAATCAAGAACTTTTCCGCATTTTTTCGATGATTTCCAACTGTCGTCTGAAATATTCCCCCTGTTTCGGATTTGCCATGCGGATCAGGGAAACATGGCCTTTGAGTTTTGCATAATTGAATTCATTCAGTGGAATTTTTCCCGTGATGATCTGATGGACAAAGGCTCTGAGTTTCAGTCGTTTTCTTCTCGGGACAGAGGTCTGTTTTGCCTGGTTTACGACAAGTCCCGTGACGGTCTGCCTCTGATGGCGTTTCAGAACATTGACCTTCCGTTCGTTGATCCGGAATCCGTACTGTTCGACGATTCGCCGGATCACGGGGATCATATGGTAACAGATGGGGGAATCGCTGGAAAAGGTGAGGTCGTCAGCATACCTTGTATATTTCATTTGATGGCGTCTAGCAACTTTTGCCAGAAGGAAGTCCAGTCTGCGGCAGACCAGATTCGAAATCGCGGGACTGGTCGGGGCCCCCTGCGGAAGACGGTTTTCCAGCAGACAGAGATTCAGGAGCGTTTCCAGCCGGCTCCTGTTTTCCGGTGTGATCAGCTCGGAATCGTTCAACTGCTTCTGAATCATTGATCTGGTGATGGATGGAAAGAAATCTTTCAAATCCAGTTTGACAATATAACGTTTTCCCGTATGAGCACGCGCATTGCTGACGATGCCGCGACCGGTTATGAATCCGTGTGCATGAGGCGAGGGGGCCATTGAATAGAGCAGCAAAAGAATGCGCTTCTGCATGGATTTCAGTTCCGGATCGGGAGCCTCAATCCAGCGCTTCCGGGTATGATCGCGGTCTTTCCAGAGAAAAAATTTCCGGTAATGGGTTTCCGGCGAGCTTGCCATGCGGCGGATGATCGAATCCCCGCATCCGAAAAACACAGAGAGATTTTCTGGAATGGCATTCCGCAGATTCCGGATATTTCTGTTTCTGCCAGAGAAGAGGCCGGAACAGAAGTCCCGAATCCGACGGAGGATGCCGAATGATGGCTCACGAACGGGATTCTTTCGTTCTCTCTCATTGGTTCTATACATCTTCCGCTCCTTTTTTGGCAGAAAGTATAGTCCATCCTCAATCCTTTTGCAAGAGCTGAATGGCCGGGAATGGAAACTTTTTTTCTTTCGTGGGAAGAATCGGTTGCATCTTGTTATTCCCAGAGAAGCAGAGCGGGATAAAGACGCGGTTTGTTGTAGCAGTCTCTTCCAGGAAGTATGGCATTGGACCGGGCGTTTCGTCTGCGGTTCGGATAGGGCAGGGCGGGATCGTCGGCATTGTTTGCGTTCAGTCCGAACCCGAGGACCGTACCTTTTTTCATGAGTGCCGGGAGAAGATATTTGCCCGGGAAAAAGATCCGGTAGATATATCCACGGGGGTGGCGGATGAATTTGCTTGGAATGTCATCCGCCGTGGTGAAATTCTGTGGAGCATTGATTCCGAGGGTAAGCTGCTGGTCCGCGGTCCGATTGCGCCAGACTGTGCATGTTTTTCCCCGGGTGTCTGGATAAATGGCATAGTCGTAATCGTCATCATCATAGCCGTCGGTCATGTTGGAGCGAGCGTTTGCGAGGGCGTCGAAATAGACCTGGAGGGAATCGTTGTCCCAGCGTTTTCGCTGATCTGCAAATTCCCTGTGGGTGAAATGTGAATCATCGACCGATACTTCGAGAAAGAGTCCGTGCGGATTCCAGCCGATGCGGTAAAATGCACGGAACATGTCGTTCTCCTTCAAACATTCATTGGTAAGTTCAAGACGGGGCAGAGAGTCCCAGTCCAGGGAGTCAATTGTGGCGCTTTCCGGGACTCTCTTTGCATAAAACGCATGAAAGTCAAGACCGTTCAGCGGCCATGAGTTTCCATCGTCCGAACGGATGGTCAGCGGAAACCGGCAGGGGCGGATACGGTCTGCTGCAAGCGGTTCCCGAAGAGGCAGACGAATGGTTCGTTTCGTGTGCGCGGGAATCCGGATGCGTTGTCCTGCAACGGTTCCGCTGAAATCGCCGGAAAGAAGATTTTCCAGAGTGAGCAGCCCGTGTTCCGGACTCGCCGGATTCAGCGAGAGATGGAACGGAGACAGCGTGCTTCCGCTCTGGAGACGTGCATGTTCGAATGCTGAGATCATTTGCCGCAGAGTCCCGGGACGTCCGCGGAAGAAGAGCGGTGCACTCATGACAGGGAAATTCATGCGTCCGGCATGGAAGTTCCGTTCCTGATTCATCAGGTCGATGACTGATTCCAGTGTACTGCCGAAATCTGCGGATGCGACAGGCGGTTTGTCCTCACCGGAATCGACGCTCTCCTTGTGACACCAGACCGCAGCGACGGGACGTTTCTGGGCATCTTCAAAAATCCATGCTCGGATGTAGGGGGCAAAACGGATATCTCTGCGGAAAACGGCATCGCCGAGAAGATTCGCAAGCGTATTGGAGACCAGTTGCGATGCCCGCGGCGTCTGGTAGAAATCAACAGAAAAATTATTGGTGTTTCCGGAATTTGCCGTGATAATCCGGTCTGCATATTTCAATGCCACGAGCCAGGAGCGGGCTCTCCATGCGGCGCTCAACTGTTCGGTTTTCCCGATGTCATAGGAGAGAGTCGTATTGCCGATCCAGGTCACAGGTGAACCTCGCCATGATGCGGATTTGGTTCCCCACTGCGGAATCTCGTAGGGCCCCCAGTGCATCATTTCTCCCCAGTAGAGCGGAGTTGTATCGGGATAGCCGTTCTTTTTCAGAATGGCTAAGACTCGCTGGACATCGGCGTCGAGATCGGGATTTTCCGGCGTCGACCGGTATGGATGGAACCCGATGATGTCGAATTTGACGCCGAGTTTATTGCATTCGGCAAGGAGTCTGTCGGTATCTGCGATTCCTCCGGCGGGCGACATATTGCACGGACTTCCCTGCATGATCTGCGCTTTCGGATTGACCTCCCGGACCGCTTCGGCGAACGCTTTTTGTATCAGAGCAAGTTTTTGAGCGGCTTCCTGCGGATCATTCTTTGTGCTCCACCATTCATAGGGATACGCGGCGAAGATCTCGTTTCCGAAACGCCAGGTTCGGATGAACGGCGCACTTCCAACCCGGATTTTGACCGCTTCTTTGAGCTTTGCAAGCCATTCCGGAGTGATGGTCCCGCCCGCATCCAGTTTGTAATCGCGGATCAGGAGGTTTTCTTTATCCGTTACCAGCACCGGTTTGCGATACGCCACTTTCCGCGGAATTCCAAATCCGGCATTTTTTCGGGAACCTGCTCTGCGCAGAGAGGTGAAGATCATGCCGTCGATGGGCTCGATTCCGAACGCCCGGTATTTTTCCCAGAGAAACGGTTCGTTGAGAAGAAGATGCGTTTCTGCGCCGAATCCGACTTTCCTGGCGCGTTCGAGGCGGGCGGGAAAGTCAAATGCGGCAATTTCCTCCCATCCGGCGTAGACTTTGGAAAAGATCCGTTTCAGCCGATGTGTTCCGTTCAGAAAGTCTGCCACGGCAAAACGATGTTGATCATAACAGCGTTCGCCGGACTCCAGAGAATAGTCTGTGCGGAGCAGGAAGAGTCCTTTGCCGAGTTTGCCGTTGAAGGGAAGTTTCAGAACGGCATGTCCGGAAGAATCCGAGCAAAAGTCGAGTTTACAGCGGAAACGTTCTTCCTTATAGAAGTCCGTGACGGTGATCGCAGCCTTGCCGCGGACAGATGGTCTGGTTGTCAAATGCAGTTCAGCGTTGATCTTTTGTTGTGCGGAGAGAAAGTTGTCGGGTGCGGAGGTCTTCAGATTTCCTTCCACGATTTTAGTTTCGAATGGGCTTGGTGTTGTTCCCTGTTCCAGTTGGAGGGCATCCACCCAGATGAATCCGCAGCCGTCGTCGGAGACGGCATTCAGATGGAGACCGGTCGGTTTGGAAAGTGTGACATCAAAAACAAAGGAATAGCGTTTCCATTCCGTTCCGGGCCGGATCTGGGTGTGTCCGATCCATCCGCTCCGGGAGCCTGTTCGGAAACGGTTGAACCAGACATTGAGGATTCGTCCCGGAGCATCCGCCTTGGCATAGAAGCTGCAAACGTATTTCCCCGGTGACAGGACAACATTCGAACTCCCCAGATTCGGTGTCGTCTGAAGAGAACGGAAATCGCGGTCCGGCCTGGAATAGATCCGGATTCGCAGAGAACGCTTTCCGGCAACGGAGGTCCGGTCGTCGATCGCGAACGGTTCCCATTCCCACTTCTCCGGAAAGACATTGAATCCGAGGTGGCTGATCCAGTATTCATGAAATTCCTGTTCAAAAGACGGATTCCGCAGAAGGTTTCTGGAAGACCGGTCCGGCATTGTCAGATTCTCAACTTTAGCGAAATCCACGCCAGCGACAACATCGCTGGAACTCTTCTGTTCCACTCCTCTGCGAAGATCCAGTTCGAATGCAACGCGTCGTTTCCCCTGAGAGGGAGCCGTCATCGAAATGCGGATCTCCTTGTTGACGGGAAGACAGGCAAGCCGTCCGAAATCGCGTCCGCGGATTCCGGAAAGAGTGAACGTCCGGGAGGGATTGTCTGCGTTCACGGTCAAAGTCAGTTCCGTTTCCTTTCCGCTGGCAAGAAAGGTCTTTGCCAGTTCCGGCATAATCCGGACTTTCCGTCCGGACAATTCAAACTCATGACCATTCGCCATTGCGCGGGGGACGAGCACCCAGAACGAGTGCAGTTCCAATTCGTAACGCGGATCGGGGGAAGGAAAATAATCGCATTCCACGCGAATTCGTCCGGAAGACAGAAGCATTGTCTTCTGAACAAACTGCGTCCAGGAAAGCGTTCCGATTTTCAATACCCCTTCATATCGGAATTCGTTCCCGTTCCGGTGACTTTTCGAATCGGCCGCGGAATAGTTATGGGGATTGCCGACTTTGATCCAGAGCGTTTTTCCGGTTTGTTTATCGCGCCCCTTGAAGAAACAGGAGAAGGATGCGAGTTTCTGACCGTCGGCATTCAGAACCAGAGTGCCGTCGGAATTCAGGTCGAGCGTTTTATTGCCGGCGGAGATGGAATTCCCGTTCAGCCGAACCGGAAATTCCCCGGCGGACCGTTCAGGGGTGCTTTCCTTTTTCCTGCTGCCAAATCCTTCTCCCGTGGGAAGGGGAAAAAGCGGAGAGCCTCCATTCCCGCAGACGGAAAACGCAATTATGACAAAGATCAGAACAGAGATTTTTATCATTGTTTTACCCTTTCCGAGTCTATGGTTCCAAAGCCCAGGTTGTTGGATTCACTCGGAAAGAGGGGGCTTTTATGGAGGAGACATGCCCATCGACAAACAGAAAGTTCGCGCTCAGTAAATGACGCGAGAACATAGCGTAGAGTCCCTTCCGGCTTTCATCATTCACCGCCGTGAAGTAATTGTTCGAGTAATAAGCGACTCCTCCGAATTTTGCTGTGACAATTCCCTCTTCTGCGTTCCAGAGAATAAGTCCTTTTTCCATGATGGTGATGGAGCGGGGATGCAGATCGCTGTACTTCCGTGTAACAAAAGGAGAACCTTCACTCTCTATATAATAGATTCCTCCTTGGTTTTTTCTACCCATACTGGAATTCTCTCCCCTGGTGAATTGATAGGCGCTCCGATAGAATGTCCCGGTTGCTTCTCCCACGGCGGAAGGGCACATCCAGGCACCGCCGGGAGTGGTTCTTTCGATTCCTTCAATTTTCTTTTTGGAGGACGGCTTCCCGACCAGAAGACTTGGAAATGATCGTTCCGCCACTCCATTTTTCACGTTGTCGTCATAAGGACACCAGTCATGATTGTCCTGTACATACTGTATCATCAGAATTCCTGCCTGTTTGAGATTGGAAACGCAGTATGCCGAGCGGCCCTTGTTCATGGCGGAAGTCAGCGCAGGAAGAAGCAGGCCGGCCAGAATGGTGATGATCGCAACGATGACCAGCATTTCAATGAGAGTGAAGTTCCCGGATCGCTTGTTCATTTTGTTCTCCTAACTGTGGTTTTCTTGACACCTGTTTTCCCTTGTGTATATTATAGCATGGACGGATCATATTGAGAATGGATATTCTGTCAAAAGTCATATACTTTTTGTCGTGGAAAGGTGTGATATGGAACAGCACAGTGCGGTTCGTTGTTTTTATGAGTGGAAGACTTTTATCGGGAATCTGGATTTGGACTGCCTGATCGCCGGGAAAGTGAGTGACCGGCTGGTGTGGACGCAGCGTTCTCGTTTTTCGGGAGATCCCTATTTCCGGTTTTATTTGCCGGTGAAAGGATCGTTTGAGCTGGTTTATGCCTCGGAAAAGACAGTGGAAGTGCGTCCGGGCGAGTGGTATCTGATTCCTCCGGAGACGCCGTTCCGTTTCAGGGGGATTGTTCCTTCCACGCATTTCTGGCTCCATTTCTTCTCCCGCGAGCTGACGAAAATTCCCGGACTGCTTGCTCCATGCACCGCTCCGGTCCAGGATCCGGAAAAGGCGGAGAAACATTTTCTGGAGCTGATGGAGCTGATGAAGGAGTGCCGGTCTCTGGAGGTCGCGGAAGAGGTCCGGCACCGGATTGGACGGATGATTCTTCCGGTGCTCGAACGGGCTCTGGAACGCGTTAAGTACAAGAATGTCCAGGAAGGGCGATTCGTCAAGATTCTTGACTACATTGATCGGAATCTTCACCGCGAGATCCGGGTCGAGGAACTGGAACGGTTCCTTACTCTTTCCCGTGCAAAATTTTCTGCGGAGTTCCATCGCGTGTTTGGGGTTCCTCCGAAGCAGTATATCACGCTGCGCAGAATCGGCCGTGCGAAATATCTGCTGATCCGGACTCCGCTTACCATAAAGGAGATCGCTCAGGAAACCGGTTTTGCCAACGAATTCTTTTTTTCTAAAGTTTTCAGGAAATATACGAAACATGCCCCGAGCGAGTATCGCGTCTTCATGGATCACGGGAATGTCCTCTCTCAGAAATGCGATTGAGATCCGGAAATGAAGATTGTTTTCTGTTCCTTCATTTTCAGGAGTCGTTTGCAAAAAGGAAAAGTTGTGGTATTGTATGGATTCGAACGATTTTTGAGAACCGTTCCAAAACAATGTACCAGAAAAGCAGGTAAAAAATGAAAGCAAAGAACAGATACGCCCGTTATGTAGAGGTCCTCGACACCACATTGCGCGACGGCGAACAGACTCCCGGCGTCGCATATACTCCCGCGGAAAAATTCGAGATTGCCCGTCTTTTCATTTCCCACCTGCACATTGATCGCCTGGAGATCGGTTCCGCAAGAGTATCCGACGGAGAAAAAGCCGGACTTTCCTCCATTCTCCGATGGGCGGAGCACAAAGGATGCCTCGACCGGATGGAGATTCTCGGGTTCGTCGACGGTGGAAAATCCGCTGCCTGGATTCATGAGTGCGGCGGACAAGTCCTCAATCTTCTGACAAAAGGTTCCGAAAATCATTGTCGCATTCAGCTCAAAAAAGAGCCGCGCCAGCATTTTGACGATGTGTGCAGAGAGATTGAAAATGCGAAAAAGCTCGGTTTGTATGTCAATGTCTATCTGGAGGACTGGTCCAATGGAATGCTTCATTCCTTCGGATATTTGTACGAGTTTCTGAAGGTCCTCTCCTCCATGGAGGTTGAGCGGATCATGCTGCCTGACACACTTGGAATTTTCACACCCGATCAGGTTTCGAAGTATCTGGACTGGGTCTATTCGGTGGTGCCGGATGCTTTCCTGGATTTTCATGGACATAATGATTACGGACTTGTCACGGCGAACAGCCTCGCTGCGGTCAAGGCCGGTGTCGGCGGGGTTCATGTCACAGTCAATGGACTGGGGGAACGTACAGGGAATCAGTCTCTCGCCCAGTTTGTCGTGGCGGTCAACGACCACACGGACAGAACGACCAGAGTCGTTGAAAAGGAACTCCAGCATGCCTCCATCATGATTCAGACTATTTCCGGGAAGCGTTATGCCTGGAACGCTCCGGTTGTTGGAAGCGACGTCTTTACTCAGACTTGCGGTGTTCATGCGGATGGGGATAAAAAAGGCAATCTGTATGCCAATCGTCTCCTGCCCGAACGTTTCGGACGCAAACGGGATTACGCCCTCGGAAAACTTTCCGGAAAGGCCTCTCTGGATCAGAATCTTCAGACTCTCGGCATGTCAGAGCTTGATCCTGAGGTCCGGGCAAAGGTCCTGCAGGAAATCGTACGGCTCGGCGACAAGAAAAAGCAGGTGTCGCCGGCGGATCTTCCGTTTATCATTGCCAGCGTGCTTCGCACCCCGATCAGCGGCAGAGTTCATGTCATCGATTATCATATTGAGACCCGTATGAAAGCTCTCCCGAAGGCTACTGTTTCCATTGAACTGGATGGAAGATCGTTCAGTGAAACAGCCGCTGGAGACGGCGGATATGATGCGTTTGTCAAGGCTCTGAGAAAACTCCTGAAAAAACAGGGAATCACGTTTCCGAAACTTGCCGATTATGAAGTGCGTATCCCCCCCGGAGGCAAAACCGATGCTCTGGTTGAAACGACAATCAGCTGGGAAATGCCTGGAGATAAAAAGCTCACTACCACCGGCGTTGACAGCGATCAGCTTGCCGCCGCAATTGTGGCAACGGAAAAGATGCTGAATCTAGTCATTCAATGATCGGATTCCGGACAAGGGGAGGCGGGGGAGAACAGTTCTTGCCCCCTGTTAAATCGAACAGACTCGAAACGGGGTTATTGTCTCAGCTCTGACGGCGTTTTTCCTGTGTGCGACTTGATGATTCTGCAAAAATAATTGACATCCTGAAAGCCGGATCGTTCAGCAATTTCACGAATGGGAAAGATGGTTTGTTTCAGTAGCGTGACAGCGTTTTGAATCCGAAGCTGTCCGATGTATTCGGATGGTGCCATGTCCATTTTTCTGCGGAAGATGCGGAGGAGGGTTGAGCGGTTGATGTTGAGCCGTTCAGCAAGGGCGTTGACGTTGAGATTGGGATTCCGGAAATTTTCCTTGCAAATGCGGATGGATTCGGCAAGCAGTTTGTTTTCCAGGGTTGCCTCCTGATTTGAGCCTCCCGCGAGAGCTAGGATGTCGCAGAGGATGGCAAACATTTTTCTCCATGCGTAGGGAGTCCGCTCAAGCATGAGGTTTTCGAATGTCAGGAAACTTTCATGCGGGCAGGGACCGGCAGGAAAGCATACTCGCGGATAGTGATAAGAGAGCATGAAATCGCGGGCATTGGGACCGTCGAAGGTGATCCACCGATATTCCCATACATCTGTAAGCGATTGATGTATATGAGGTTCCATTGGAAGATGGTAGACAACTTCACCGGAATGGAGAATTTCGTTTTTTCCGTCGATTTCAATCATTCCTTCGCCTTCGATTCCCCAGAAGAGCTGAACGAATTTCTTTTTCCCTGCGGGAATTGCTTCCCGGAAATCCGCCGGTCTCCGGAAGTGTCCGGAGGAACGCGGATAGATCGGCAGATCAATTTTCGGAAATCCGTCGAGTTCCGGGCGATAGCATCCGCAGATGTATTCTTTTTTGCGTTGTGTCGTCATGAATGCCTCAAAAATCCAGTTAATAAATCAAAAGTGCATCTTCTAAATAGGGAATTCTGTTGTATAATATTCCCATTGAACGCAAAAATTCAACCTTGAACAAAAAAGGAAATGAAAAAATGGCAAAAATCGTTTTAGTTGGTGCGGGTGGTGTCATCTTTGCGCAGAACTTCATGAAGGACATTCTTCTGGACCCTGTGCTCCGGAAATGTCAGCTGACATTGATGGACATTGATGCAAAGCGGCTTGAAAATTCAGCGACGATCTGCGGTCTGATTGCATCAAAACTCAACTTGGATTTTCATCCGGAAACCACAACAGATCTCCGCAAGGCTCTGACCGGGGCGGATTATGTGATTACGATTTTCCGTTCCGGCACAATTCAGCACCAGGAACTGGAGTATTCGATTCCTGCAAAATACGGGGTTCAGCAGGTGGTTGCGGATTCTCTCGGACCTGGAGGCGTGTTCCGCGGACTTCGCACTCTCAAAGACCTCTTTGAAGTACTTGACACGATGGAAGAGGTCTGTCCGGGAGCTTTGCTTCTGAATTATGTCAATCCGATGTCCATGAATACGATCGCGTTGAGCAAACGTGCGAAAACTGTTCAGGTGATCGGTCTCTGTCACAGTGTGCAGGGTACATCCAAACAGATTGCCGGCTGGCTGAAAATTCCGTATGAGAAGCTGCATTATTACGCCGCGGGAGTCAATCATCAGGCATTTATGCTCAAACTGGAGGCGGATGGCAGAGATCTTTATCCCGAACTCCGCAAATGCCTTGACAATCCAGAAATTTACAAGAGGGATAAGGTCCGCTTTGAGATCATGCGTCATTTCGGCTATTTCCCGACGGAGTCCAGCGGACATGGCAGCGAATACATTCCTTACATCCGCAAGCGTCAGGATCTGATCGACAAGTTCTGCAGCAATGATTATCCAAAGATTGAGGACGGAATCGACTGGAACACTATGGGGTCTGGTGTTTCCGGAGCTTCGGTTTCCATCTGTCGTGCTCTTCAGATTCGAAATGAAAACGATCTGAAGGCATATCTTGCCGGAACGAAAGAGATTGATGTCAAGCCGAGTGCGGAATACGGCGTTCAGATCATTGCCGCAATTGAAAAGAATATTCCGTTTTCGGCAAATCTCAATGTCATGAATCATGGCTTGATTCCGACTCTTCCGCCGGAGTCTTGTGTGGAAGTTCCGAGCCTTGTCTGCGGTGGCGGTATCTTCCCCGGACGTGTCGAGCATTATCCGGAACAGCTTGCCAACCTGAATCGTGGCATGATCAACGTGCAGATCATGGGCGCTCAAGGCGCTTTGAATTGCAGTCGACGCGATATTTTCCATGCGGTTGCTGCCGATCCTCTGACGCAAGCCGTACTCGGTCTGGATGAGATTCAGTCGATGGTGGATGAGTTGTTTGAGGCTTTGAAGGATCAGATTGATCCGAAATTCTTTGCCTGAGCTCTTTCCGTTTTAGGTACTTCCGAAATCCCCGTGGAAAAACACGGGGATTTTTTGTTTGTGGAACGTGACCGGTTTCGACAGCAGAACAGAAAACGGCTCCGGTGTCTCCTAAGAGGCTTTTTCCGCAGAAAAAAGAGAGAGAGCAACTCTATTCGCCTGGAGTTGAAATGGATATCTTCTGACAGAAAATTTCCTTGAGGAAGAGCAGTTCCGCCGCTTCCCCGGGCAGAAGAAGAACTCCCGCATCGCGATATCCGAGTTTCCGGTAGAAATGCTGAGCTTTCTCATTCGATTGCGTGGAAGTCATGAGTCGGTGGTATCCGTTTTCCGCCATGTGTTGTTCCCAGTAGCGCATGGCGCAAGAGCCTGCCCCTTTTCCCCGGAACGGTTCCAGAAGATAAATCAGATTCAGAAACGGGGTGTTATCCCAGAAGAGATTCCAGCGCATCCAGCCGATTGCTGTCGTATCGCAGCGAATGATGCAGATTTCATGTCTTTTGATTTTTCCGGGAAGATGGGCGGCTGGAATGTGAGTGTCGTACTGCTGAAGGAACGGCAGATGTGTCTCTTCCGCAAATACGACAGAGAAGTTCATTCCAGATCCAGTTCCTTGAGAATTTCCGGAAAATCCGTCTCCTGGCAGACCGGAAGACGGGGAAAACGGCGAGTCAGCATGGCGGCGAAAACCCCTTTCCCCGATGCGGAGAGACATTTTCCCGTCTTATTGTGAAGTTTTGCGCTGCAAAGTCCGCAGCTTGGAGATTTTGACTTGAAGATGTACGCATCGATTTTCAGTCGTTCCAGTTTATCCAGTTTGCCGAGTCCCCATTCGGTCATCATTTCTGTGACATCTTCGCCAGTTTCTGTAATTTTCAGTCGTGTTCCTTTCGGCGAAGCCTCAAGGTGCATCGGCGGACGGGGTATATCCAGTCCGCACTCGACTTCCGGGCATACCGGAATGAAGTCCACTTTGTCTTTCAGAGCATTGACGATCGACATATCCATTTTAGAGGAACCGTCGTAACGGTACTTCAATCCGATCAGACATGCGCTGATTGCGATTTTCGGCTTCTTCATTCCGGTATTCTCCCGGTTTTCGTCAGATTTTTTTGATTTCAGGTCCAGCCGGAGTATCTTTAACCATCCAGCCGAGAGCTTTAAGCTGATCACGAAGCGCATCCGCCCGTGCGAAATCCTTTGCTTTTTTGGCTTCCGCACGCTGATTCACGAGCTCTTTGACCTCATCGGGTACTTCCGGTGATTCTGTTTTGGCTGCATCGACATCGAAAACGGCAAGAATCCGGTCGAAATCACGGAACTGCTGGAGGATCACAGCTGCTCCTTCGGATTCCAGTTCGTTTTTAGCGAGAAGTCCGTTTATGGTTCGTTCCAGTGTGTAGACTGCGGAGAGTCCTTCGGCAATGTTCAGATCATCTCCGAATGCGGCTTTGAATTTTTCTTTTGCCGTATCTGCCGCGTTCCGGGCTTCCTGCACGCCCTTGTTCCCTGCAGGCAGGGCGTTCAGACGCTGGAAAAACGCATCAAATTTCGAAAGCGCATTTTTTGCCTGATCAAGTGCGGCAAGACTGAAATTGAGTTTCGAACGATAGTGTGTGCCAATCAGCGTCCAGCGGATTTCTCTTCCGCTGTACCCCATTTTCCCGAGGTCGCGAATCGTATAGAAGTTGCCGAGCGACTTCGACATTTTTTTCCCGTCGACAATCAGATGTTCGCAGTGCAGCCAGTAATTGACGAATTTGCATCCGTTAGCCGCTTCGCTCTGGGCAATCTCATCTTCGTGATGGGGAAACATGTTATCGACTCCACCGGTGTGGATGTCGAAGGTCTTGCCGAGATACTTCATGCTCATGGCACTGCATTCGAGATGCCATCCGGGACGGCCTTCGCCCCAGGGACTGTCCCATTTCACTTCACCGTCGTTCGGGTCCCACGCCTTCCAGAGGGCGAAATCCGCAACGGAATCTTTCGCGTACTCATCCGTATTGATGCGGACTCCGGCACGCTGGTTTTCCTTGTCGATCCGTGCGAGTGCTCCGTAATTCCGGAATTTCTCGATGGAAAAATAGATGGATTTGTCCGGAGCCTGATAGGCGTACCCTTTTTCCATCAGGACTTGAATCATTTGAATCATTTCCGGAATATGGGTTGTCGCTTCCGGATAGTATGCTGCGCGTTCAATTCTCAGTTCGTCGAGATCTTCGAAAAATGCTTTTTTGTAAATTGCAGTGAAATCGCGGAGCGGCATTCCCTTGGCTTTGGAATCGCGGATGGTCTTGTCATCCACATCGGTGAGGTTCATGACCTGTGTTACTTTGAATCCATAGTATTCGAGTGTCCGTTTCAGGAGATCTTCAAAGAGATACGCCCTGAAATTGCCGATGTGCGCATAATTGTAGACGGTCGGTCCGCAGGTATACATTCCGACTTCGCCGGAATGTATCGGGGTGAAATCCTGAACGGTTCTGCCCAGTGTATTGAAAAACTTCATGATGCCGTTATTCTCCCGTTCAGTTTCCAAAGAGTTTCTGGAGTTCCTCCTGGAATTCCATGATGTCTGTTTCATCGGGTTTTCCGGTCGTTTTAGACAGTCCGAGGCGTCCGGTCTGGTCGAGGAACCAGTCTGCCGTTACGCCAGAGCCGAATTTAACGGTACCGTTGGCGATGGTTCCCGGTTTCATCAGTTTGCTCAGCTCGACAACCGTTTTGCCGCGGACCTTGTCTGAAGCCGGCTCTGCATCGGCTTTCGTGTCATCCGCTGGAAGATCCAGGTCATCTTCTTCTGCGCTCTCCTCGTCGTCGATCGGCACGGACTCTTCCGGAGGAGTTTCCTTTTTCGGTTCTTCTTTATCGAGTTTGCTCCAGTCGGCGGATTCAATTTCGGATGCGAGCATCCGCAGTTCCATATAGGTCATGCGGACACCTTTTTCCGTCAGTTCATCCTGAATTTTGGAAAGGGAGATCCCCTCAGAAACGCGGGATGCGATCAATGCTTTTATTTCGTCATTCGTCATTCGAATTCTCCATACTTTGAGAAAAGTTGTTCCTTTGGAATTTGATATGAGAAAGATAGCCTCAATTTTTATTTATGCAAGTTCCATCAAAATGAATTTTTCCGTTAATATGAAAGAAAGAAGAAAGATAAAAAATACAAAACGACATAAAACAACACCAGTCAATTCAAAATAACATCGGATGACAATAAAACAAACTGCTTAAAATGGACTCCAGTCGGTGACATGAAAGAGATCTGAGTAGAGGTCAAGAATGGGAAAAGAGGTTTTCTGATACACCGGTTCGCTCTTTCCTGCGACAGGCGTCCGGATGTTTCCGCAGTCGATTTCCGGAGGCGGAATCGCCGCGATGTTTGAAAGTTCAATCAAGGCTGCGGTTTTTGCCTCAATTGTGTTGGAGGAAGATTCACAGAGCGCAAGCGCCAGATTCAACTGAATTCGGATCAGGAATTCAATGATCCTGTTTCTGACCCGTGTTTCCGGTCGCCGCCGGATGGCATTGGATTCCAGTGCTTGATCTGGCATCCAGAGACGGGAGAAGAGAATTTCATAGACATTGTCGTCTGCGCGGGCAGGCAGATCTTCCGCAAGGCCGTTCAGCTTCAGAAGGGCTCTCATCACACTAGGCTCGGAGTTTGCTTTCAGATAAAGAAATTCGACTTTGGAAACAAGATTCTGCTGTTTTCGCAGGCGGATTGCTTCTGCCGCCGTTGCGTTTCCCACAGCTTTCAGTTCTTTTTCGATCTCCTTTTCCAACTGGTAAAGAATGAGGTTGCGGGGATAGGAGTTGGTGCGGAACAGCTCTTCCGTGCGTTCCGGATTTTCCAGCACGGCGGAAACGCAGGCTGGCAGGGAAAGATAGACAACGGTCGGCAGAGGAAGGTCGCCGACAGGCTCCTGCGATCCCGGCGGAGCACCGTTGAGAGGAAGCAGAAGAGTGAATAGAAGCAGCAGATGGGAACGGCGTTTGCACATCGGTTAAAGTTCCGCCAGTTTGATCCGGACTCCGAGGGATGAGAGTTTTTCCGGCAGGTTTTCATATCCGCGAAAGACGATTTCTGCATTGTTGATGACGGAGATTCCTTTGGCACAGGCGGCGGCAATGATCATTGCCATTCCCGCGCGGATGTCTGGACTCGACATCGTGATTCCACGCAGTTTTGCCGGTCCGGAGATGACCACACGATGCGGATCACAGACGATTGCATTCGCACCCATCGCAATGATCCGATCCACGAAATAGATGCGGCTTTCAAACATTTTTTCGAAAAAGAGCACCGAGCCTTTCGCCTGCGTTGCTGCAACGATCATGCAGCTCATCATATCGCTCGGAAATTGTGGCCATGGGCCGTCTGAAATGGTCGGGATGGCGTTGCCGAAGTCCGGGCGAATCCGCATTTTCCGGGCCGACATCGTGATCTTTCCGGGCTCCAGACGGAATGCCAGCCCGAAACGCTCAAAGACGCGGCGGATCATCCAGTAGTAACGCGGTGCAATGATTCCGTTGATTTCAATATTGCCTCCTGCTGCCGCGCAGAGGGAAAGAAAGCTGGCGGCTTCGATATGGTCGCCTTCCACGGTGTGCTCGGCTCCATGGAGTTTCCGCTTTCCGATGATTGTCAGGGTGTTTGTGTCGATTCCGGAAATCTCCGCGCCCATTTTGACGAGAAGTCCTGCGAGCTGGGCAATGTGCGGTTCAGCCGCGGCATTGCGGATGATGGTTTTACGCGGAAAAAGCGAGGCTGAAGTCATGATGTGTTCCGTGGCGGTTACGCTTGCTTCATCCAGAAACATGTCGCAGACACTTGTTTTGCGTCTGGTACAGGAAAAGTCGAACGGGATTGTATCCGCCTGAATCTGAATGCCAAGTTTTCGCAGACCGTAGAAATGGGCGTCAAGTCTGCGGCGTCCGATGACATCACCGCCGGGAGGCCACAGAACGGCATTCCCTGTGCGGACAGCAAGAGGACCGGCAAAAAGCAGAGAGGTGCGCAGAGCCGAACACATTTCCTCCGGCAGTCTGCCGGTTTTGAGCTGATCCGCTTTGATGACTACCGTTGTTTTTTCCCGTTTGACCGAAGCGCCGAGCGCAGCCGCCAGACGGAGCATATTTTCAACATCAATGATTTCCGGGACATTGTGCAGAATCACTTCCTCATCGGTCAGCATTGCAGCAGCGATCATCGGCAGAACGGCGTTTTTGTTTCCGCCCATCGTCACACATCCCGAAATCCGGGAAGGTCCCTCAATGATCAGACTCAGCACAATATCCTCTCTTTGCGGAATTCCGCTTATTTTTTTCCGCCGGCGAGAAGCGTCTTTGCCGTTGGTGTCTTTTCCGCGATATAATCGCGCATGATGTTCAGTGTTTCATCAAGATAAAGATCTTTTTTGCGGTTTTTCTTGTCGTCCGTCCGGGAGTCAAGATGCAGGAGTTTTGACTGCTCCTCATAGATGTCCTTCTCCCGCTGATACTCTTTCCAGCGCTGGTCGAAGTTAAGGGAGATCGTCTTTTTATCTTTGTTCTTCATCAGATAGGCGATGTCCCGTTTGAGAGCGGAGAACTCCTTGCTCGCATTGACGCGGGCATCCGATTTTGTCTTGAGATTCCTGACGGTGGTCCCGAGCTCCGCATCGTACACAGGATGGCGGACCGCTTTGATCGAATCCCATTCCATGGCATTTTCGAGTTTGTCTTCGCCGGTCTCCATCGTATCGGTGAAAGTGGGGAAGGCAATGTCGGGCGTGACTCCTTTTTTCTGCGTGGAAGCTCCGCTGATCCGATAGAATTTCGCATTGGTGAGTTTGATGGAACCTGCGGGAAAGTTGTAGCCGAGGTAGGGCAGATAATGTCCGAGATCGGCAACGGTCTGAACAGAACCTTTTCCGTGGGTTTTCTGATCGCCGACAAGGATTCCGCGCTTATAATCCTTGATTGCTCCGGCGAAAATTTCCGAAGCGGAGGCACTCAAACGGTTTGTCATGACGATGAGTGGACCATCATAGGTAACTTCCGGGTCCTCATCCTTATAGACCTCCACCCGGCCGGCAGCATCGCGCAGCTGGACCACGGGACCGGTTTTGATGAAGAGACCGGTCAGGGAGACTGCCTCCTGGAGACTGCCTCCGCCATTGGTGCGCAAATCAACAATAAGACCATCAAGTTTTCCCTGCTTTTTGAATCCTTCAATCAGATTTTTGACATCGCGGGTGGAACTCTTGTAATTTCTGTCGCCGCTTCCAGCCGCTTTGAAGTCGATATAGAACGAGGGGAGTGTGATGACGCCGATCCGGAGCAATTTGCCATCCGGACCTTTGATCGTATGCAGTTCACCTTTTGCCTCGGATTCCTTCAACTCCACTTTGGTTCTGGTCAGGACAATGTTGACGGGAACTGCTTTGGCTCCTTTGATCCCTTCCAGAATGGTCAGAGTTACTTTGGTGCCTTCTTCGCCGCGGATAAGGGAGACCACTTTGGTCAGAGGCATATCAACTACATCAACCGGCTCCCCGTTTTCCTGTGCAACGGCTATGATCCGGTCATCCGCCTTGAGGCGCTTGTCCTTGTCGGCAGGGCCTCCGGGGATGATCTGTACAATCTTTGTGTAACCATCTTCACTTGTGAGCAGCGCACCGATTCCGACAAGGGAAAGCTGCATTCCGATGTTGAAATCCTCTTCGCTTCGCGGTGCCATGTAGTTCGTATGCGGATCATAAAGCCTGGCAAGACTGTTCAGATAAATTTCCAGTGCTTCAATCGGTTCCAGTTTCTGATTGAACTGCACGAACTGCTCAATCCGTTTTTTGACACGTTCCGCAGGCGGTTTTGACGTCACGGGAGGTTCTTTGCCTTTCTTTCCCTCTTTTGCGTCTTTTTCGGCCTCTTCCGCTTTGATTTTATCCTGAAGCATAAAGGCGAGAATATCGCTTTTCAGTTTTTTGCGCCAGAGTTCATTTCTCACCGCTTTGTTGGCGGGCCATTCCGCTTTGGAACGATCAAAATCAAAGGACTCATTGGTCTTGAAGTCGGCTTCTGTAAAATTCTGCTTCTTGACGAACTCTTCGTATTCATTCAGAATTTTTAGGTATTCATTGAAAATTCCGAATGCAATGGAAACATCGCCTGTGGCGGCAAGACCGGGAAGCAGGCGGCGCTCATGCAGCCGCCAGAGATTGATCTGCTCTTTTGTAAAAAAGATTTTCATCGGATCAAGTGCTTTGATGTAGGAATCGAAGAGCTTGCTGGAATTTTCCGGTGAAATATCGCGTTTGACATAGTGCATTTTGGAGAACATGGAGGTTGTCAGATTGGCGATCAAACGGAGCTCCTCCGTTTCTTCAAATGCGGAAAAGACGGGTACGGCAAGAAATGCCGCCAGAAGAAATACGCTGATGGTTCTGATATGCTTGGACATGATATTCTCCCAATGATGGTCCGTTGTTTTTCTGATAAAGACAATTCCTACCGGGAAAAGTTCTGCCGCGCACAAAAAAAAACAGCGGCCTTTCTGTCTGCCGGAGACCGTAATATATCCCGGCAGAAGCGCGGATTCAATTTCAAACAGGAAGTTTTTCCGACAAATTTCCTGTCCGGGGAAAATGACCTCATTTTTTCCGGATTCCCGGCTTGTATTTTGCCGATTTGATGGATACATTGCTGAAGATTAAATCAGGAAAATGCGTATGCTGAAAACAGGGGTTCAAATCAAGACTGCCTCGTTCCCGCCGCTCTGGCGGTGGAGGGATGATCTGCAGGAATTGAAAGATACGGGAATTTCACGGATCATGGTGACAATTCCATGGCTTCTTGTGGAGAAATGTCCGGCCAGATTCGACTTTTCTCTCTTTGACGAATATTTTGATGAGGCTGTCCGAACCGGCTTTGAACTGATCCTCGCCCCGGATATGACTTCACCGCCGCTCTGGATTCGGGAAGAGCCGGAACATTGTATTGACAACGCGAAATACCGCCGGCTTCTGCTGAATTTTTTCCGCGGAGTCGCAGATGCCTATGGCGAGGAATCATTCCTCCATGCGTGGAACCTGACGGATCTTGCGGTGGAGCCGTGTTCCTGCGCGGATACCAGAGAACTCTTCTGCCGCTGTCTCCAGTCACGTTTTGAACGGGTGGAGCTGCTGAATGAGAAATGGCACAGAAATTATTTTTCCTTTGAGTATGTTCCGACGGAAACCCCGGAATGTTTCCCTGATTCCGCCGAAACGATGGCGTTTCTGGATTTTCTGCGTCTCCGGGAGGAAAATTTTATTCGCGAGGTTGTGGAGGAACTCTCCTCGCGCAGCGGAAGGAAGGTCGGGATTTTTCTCCCGCCGCGAATGGTGGAGTCTTTGGATGGTGCATCCGGGGCGGTTGGAATTACGCTGGAGCAGCGGAGCTCCGAATTGGAACAGGTGCTTACTTTAGCATCTGCCGCGGATACCTTCCATGGTGCAGGGTTGAAAATCATTGAGAAAACGGCGCATTCCAGTTATACCGTTCGTGAGGCTCCGCTTCAGGCTTCCGCGCTTTACCGGCTGCTCTGGAATTCCGTGGCGTATGGAGCGGAGGAGGTTGTTCTCGGAGAATGGGACAAGGACGCCGTCTGCAATGCGTTGACCGCCGACGATTTCCACTTCGGAGAGCGAAAACACATGCTTCGCCTGTTCAAGGAAAAGATCGCTTCTGCCGATTCCATTCTGGAAGGCTGGAAGCCCGAAAGCGGTTCTGTTGCGATTTTCCGCAGCCGGGTTTCCGAACGCTTTCTTCAGATGAGCGGGATTTATTTGAAACAGGCTCTTGCTTCATTTCGCGGCTGGATTCGTTCGCTGGCGGAGTCGTCTACGCCGTTCAGTGTCTGCACCGAGGCGACGCTGGATTTGCTGAAGGACAAAAAGCTGCTGATTCTTCCCGGGACTCCGGTAATTACCAATGCCGCCGGAAACAGAATCCTTGAGTTTGTCCGTCGCGGAGGAATTCTTCTTTGCGAACCGGAATGCGGAGCGTGGAGTTCCAACGGAGTGGCGCTTCGCCCGGACTCCCGCTTCATCGCGGAGGCTACTGGCGTTTGCGAGATGGCGCGCGTTCCGGCGGAAAATACACTGCTTCGCTTTAAATACGGGAAAAAGGTTTTCTCGCTCTCTTCCGGCAGCTCCCTGGTTCCGCTCAAAACGTTGCGGAAATACACGGAGGTGATTGTCCCGTATAAAAATGATACGGCAATCCTGGAGAGCATCGCTTATGGCAAGGGGAAAATTCTGCTGCCCGGGGCATTTCTCGGAACTGCCGCGGCAACGGAACGAAACATCGAACTGGAAAACTTCCTCAATGCTCTTCTCGACAAGGTCTCTCCGGAATATAATCTGATTACGCCTTCGTGCCGGGTGATTTCCGGCAGATCCAGCCGTTCGCGGATTCTATTTATTTTCGGCGGCGGCAAGACCGGGCGGATTGAAATTAATTTCAATAAAAGTTTCTGGAAGAAACATGCTCTGCGCGATCTGATTTCCGGAAAGCGCATCTCGGTTTCCGGAACGGGGAATATCAGGACAATCCGTTTTGTACCCGATCCCTCCGGAGTGGCAGTGCTGTGCGAGGAGTCGAAAATCGGATGAAACTGATTCTGCCGGAAAACACGCTGCGTGACGCGAAATCGGAACGGATCGCGGTTCGTCTGAAGAACAAGGGCGCGCTGGCGGTGCGCAAGGGACACCCGTGGGTATTCGAGAATTCGATTGAGCGGATTTCCAGGAGCGCCTCAGCTGGTGCTGTGGCGGTTCTGTTTGATTCTTCTTCAAAAAATCTGCTGGGGGCGGGACTCTATGATCCGGAATCGGCAGTTCGGGTGAAAGTGCTGGCGCATGGAGCCAAAATGCCTCCGGTGGGGCGTCTCCTGTTCCGGCGGAATCTGGAGGAGGCGTTGCAGCTCCGTCTTCCGGCTCTTCCTCCGAGGACAAACGCATGGCGCGTTGTCCATGGGGAGTCCGATCGTTTTCCCGGACTGGTCGCGGACAAGTACGATGAGACGCTGGTTCTGAAATTGTATTCTGTGGCCTGGGCTCCGTGGCTGGACGAGATCATGGCGTGTTTTACGGAGCTGCTGCCGGAGATTCGCCGCTGTGTGGTGCGTCTTTCCCGGGAGGTGAAGGCGCTTCTGGACGGGGCATGGTTCTGTGACGGTTCCGTATTCTATGCGGAAAACGAATCCTTCTTCGACGGAAATCTTGTCTTTACGGAAAATGGCATCCGTTTCGGTGCGGATGTGATTCGCGGACAGAAAACCGGATTCTTTCTGGATCAGCGCGATAACCGTTTTCGCGTTTCCCGTCTGAGTCGTGGAAAACGGGTTCTGAATGTATTTTCCTATTCCGGGGGATTTTCTCTGTATGCCGCTGCGGGCGGTGCCGCAGAGGTGGTAAGCGAGGACATCAATCGTCATGCAATCGAATGCGTGAATGCAAATTTTGAACTGAACAAGGCAATTCCAGCCATAGCTTCCTGTCGTCACAGGGAGATTACAGATGATGCGTTCGACGCCATGGCGCGCCTGTTTCATGAGAAGCAGCGATTTGATATCGTAATCGTCGATCCTCCATCCTTTGCCAAAGCCGAGGTTGAAGTGAAACCGGCTCTGAACACGTATGCCCGTCTTGCGCGGGCGGCTGTGAAACTTCTGGTGCCGAATGGTTTGCTGGTCTTTGCCTCCTGTTCCAGCCGTGTGACGGCCGAGCGTCTGTTCGAAGTCGTAAACGAGGCCGCTCGTTCTGTCGGGCGTCCTTTAAAGGAGATGGAGAGAACTGCCCATGCGGTCGATCATCCGGCGAAATTCAAAGAGTCGTCTTATTTGAAATGTCTTTTTGCCGTGGTGGGAAAATGAAGAATCATGAGGTTCCAGGCAAACGAAAAATGAAAATTCCCCGGTGGAGGCTCGTTCTTTATTGTGTCATTTTCCTGATTCTTGGAATCATCTCTGTGATACCCGGAGGAACGGCGGCTTTCCGGGCAAAAGTGATGGCGCTGCTTCCTGTTCCGCGTCCTCATGAACTTGTCCTTTCTCCTGATCCGGAAAAGCGAGGACGGGAACATGGAGAAAAATTCCGCTGGCAAATCATGTTTCTGGATAAGCTTTATATTCGGTATTTCGCTTCAAAAGAAAAGTTCCCGTATTATCTGGAGCGTGCGGCGGAGGTCTTTCAGGGGATGGACCCCCGATGGACAAGAGAACTGAAAGGTATGGCTGATACTTCCGGTGTCAATCTGAAAACCCTGATGCTGGGCAACAGCTTTCTTGACATGGGGCTGAATGCTTCCGGATGCCGTCAGATCATCGTCAAAGGAAACAGCGGAGTTCTCCATTCTCATAATCTGGATTGGGATAATCTCGGCGGAATCGGCAATTATCTGGTGACGATTTTCCGTTCCAGCCCTCAGCAGGGACGTTATCGGACTGTTCATCTCGGTTTTCCCGGAATGATCGGTGTCCTGGATATCATTAACGAACACGGGATTGCTCTTTCGTTCGATCAGGTGGGAATTTCAAACGGAAAAACCCATCTGCCGGTTTTCATTGCAATGCGCGACATCGCCGAGACTTGCGATACATTCGAAAAAGCCGAAGCCTATATTCGGAAAATGCCGCCGGGCATGCCATTCTGTCTCGGGGTTTCCGATGCAAAAACCGGAACCATGGCTGTCTTCGAACGTGAATTCAATGACAGCAACGTTTTCAAGCGCCTCCCTGTCGACGGCATTCTGACTGCCGACAATTCCATCTGGGGGGAAAACAATACAAAACACCATACCGTCGATCTTGTCACCCGGGAGAAGAATCCACGCAATCCTCTTGAAATACAAAGCCTCCTGCGGCATCCGAAAATCATGCTCGGATGCAACATTTACAGCTTGATTTTCGATTATCAAAACAATTGCTTTTATCTTGCCAGTGGTTCCGTTCCAGCCGCAGAAGGCATCTTCCGGAAATTTCCGTTGTTTTGAAGTTCCGGCCGGAAAGACTTCGACTTCAGAAAGTTCCCGTTGGAGATCGGTTGCAAGTTCCAAGAGGATTTAAAGATGAGGATGCAGGCTGATAAATTTTTAAAGAAGGAATGACCACTTCAATATCCGGAATCCGATTGATGAGTTTATTCCGGTTTGGTCCCTTGACTGCAATGTGATTGTTAAGTCCGGTGTCCGACATAAGAGCAGACAATTATATTGAACCGCGTTCCTTGTCGGTTCGGGGGAGGGGGGATGGTATACAATGATAGTTTCTGATAGTCATGTATCATCCGGGAATCCGGCAATTGAGTGATGCACACGCAATTGCCGGAAGTGTTTGGAATCAGTAGACCGGTTTTTTCCAGACTTTATCCCTGCTTGCTGCGTAGAGAGTCTCCATGACGGCACTTCGTTCCGCTGCTTCTCGTGGAGAGACGAGTGCTTCCTCCTGTCCGAGAAGGGCATTCAGAAAACGGATGAAGGCATGAGGTTTTGCTTCCGGCAGTTTTGTCCATGGGGAAGTTCCGTCGGCTCCTTCGACATGGGAACTTTTGAAGAAAAGCTGACCGTTCATGAGAATGGCGTGACCTTCAGTTCCGCTGATCTGGCATGGGACAGGATCGGCAAGATCGACCCATCCGGCCGCAATGGTGCCGATAGCTCCGTTTGGAAATTGGAGGATGGCTTCTCCGGTTTCATCACATTCTGCGCCGTAACGTGCCGTAACGGAACGGATGTCTGCGGTTACGAGTTCCGGTTTTCCGAGAAACCACATCATAATGTCGAGGACATGAGTCCCGAGATCGCCGAATGCTCCGCAGCCTGCGATGCCGGGATCCGCCATCCAGCGCCAGTCTGTATCAAACCATCCACCGAGAGAGCCGCTGTGACAGTTCGTTAAGCGGATGCGGCTGATGGTTCCGAATGCACCGTTGAGGATCTGTTCCCGTAGAAATTGGAAAATGGCGTCACCCCGGCGGAAGTATCCGGTCTGAAACAGAAGTCCCGCGTTTTCGATGAGCTTTGCCATTTCAATGGCATCTTTTGCGGCGAATCCCAGAGGTTTTTCCACAAATAGATGTTTTTTGGCGGAAACCGCTTTCCTGACAATTTCCTCATGGCGTTTTGTTTCAGAGCAGATGATGACGGCGTCAATGGATGGATCATTCCAGATTTCCGAATCGGAGAGGCAGACTTTGCTATCCAGTTGTTTCGCATTTTTTTCCGCGCGTTCCGGATTGTGATCCCAGATTCCGGCAACTTCGAAATACTCTTTTCTTTCCAGAAGCATTTTTACAAAAGAGGGCGTATGAATATGGGCGCAGCCAGCCAAAGCAATTCTTCTTTTCATTTTTGTCTCCATGTTTTCAGAAAATTCGGGAATGGTTCAGGGTGCAATTTAACATTTCCGGAGAAAATCTTCAAGTTCTCCAGAACGAGAAATGCAAAAAACTTTTTCTCTGAAAAAAAATGAACAAGAAAAACAAGTGATTTTGTTCGATATGAATGTCTTCCGAGGGGAAAGAGGAAAGTCTGAAACAATTTTTGGAAACCATCTTGAAAAATCCCCATTCCGGATTACTGTAAACTGTGTTTTTGCACATTAATCTGATAAAGGAAATTCGGATGACGAATCTTACAATGCAGTTTCTTCGAAAGCCACTGACGACCGGTGCGATCTGTCCCAGTTCACCAGACCTTTCCAGGCTGATGACAAGCAATATCGGCATTGAATCTGCAAACGTGGTCGTTGAATTGGGGCCCGGTACGGGGGCGATCACCCGTTTTATTCTGGAAAAACTGCAGACGAAGAGTGTGTTTTTTGCCATTGAATTGAATGAATCGGTTCTTCCTGTGTTCAAGAAGCGTTTCCCGGGACGGGAAATTTACAATGAGAGTGCATCGCATTTGCCGGAAATACTGGAGCGTCGGGGGCTTCACTCGGCAGATGTGATTCTTTCCGGTCTGCCATGGGCATCGTTTCCCGGTTCTTTGCAGGATGAAATCCTGCGGGCGATTCTCAAAGCCCTTCCAGACGGCGGAGCTTTTGCCACGTTTGCCTATCTTCAGGGAACAATTCTGCCGACCGGTATCAAGTTCCGTAAAAAATTGAAACAGTATTTTACCCGGGTTGAGACATCGCGTATTGCCTGGATGAATCTTCCGCCGGCATTTGTGTATCGTTGCTGGAAATAATCCTCTGTGTATTCCAGGGACGGGAGCTTTATTTAATAATGAAAAAGGCCCGCCGTTAATTCGGCAGGCCCTTTTTTCACTGGAAGAGTTTTTCAATCTTTGAACTCTTCATTTTTCGACACCGCTCGTCTGGGTCTGGATCTGCGAACTCGACGATTCCAGACCATCGGTCAGGCTGGCGGAAACATCATTTTTCGTCGCCTGAATGATCCTCGAAATACCGGCCAATCCGTTCTGGTTCGGCAGCAGAGAGATCGCTCCCTTGTTGATTTTTCCCATGAAAATTTTTCCGTGCGGAGTCGGGTCCTCGGTTGTGCCGCTGGAAACGCTGAGGTACGCCGTCCAGCCGTCTTCCCACATGACGATGCTCTTGTTTTTTGTGGAATCCGTCACCGTTTTGATGACGCTCTCCGATGTGACAGTCTTCTGTGTCACCCGTCCCTCCGAATCGTATGTGTAGATCGTCGATCCGGTCGAGGCACAGGCGGAGAGCAGTACACCGAGAGTTTCACAGAGAAAAAATAAAATCAGTTTACGCATTTTGTTTTCCTTTCTGAATGATTGGTTCATGTTCCTGAAGATTAAACTTTTTCCGTAGCCTCCTTTCGTTTCTTTGCCTCCGACCATGCGGAGAATGCAGCACTGCCGGAAATGGCCAGATTCCCTGCCTGCATTACTCCCCACCAATAACTGCGTTCGATCCGGTACGAGCGTTTCAGCATTTTCCAAGTGCAGAGCGGATATTCCGAATCAAAGATTTTCCGGCAGTTCCGCTTCCAGAGTTCTGTCACGAGCTCGAAGGTTTCCCGGGTTCCGTCCGACTCCTCAAACTGGACATCATGGAGAAGAATCTCCGGTTTGAACAGTTTCATCAGTTCGGTCAGAATCTGTCGGGCAATCGGCTTCCAGCTGTCGGGACCGGCTCCGTTGTAAATTCTGGAAAGCTCCGCGTCCGTGTACCGGTTGAGAATATCCCGTCCGTCCAGATTGTATCGGCCGCATTCAAACCGCAGGAAGGCGAGTTCCAGTTCCAATTCATTTGTTGATTTGTTTTCTTTTTCCGGCATATTATACTTCCTCATAAACAGGGTTAAACTCTTTGACGAGAGCCTGAATTTCCGAATCGGAAACGGCTCTTCCGAAAATTCGCAAAGCAGCCATGGAACCGGAAAAATCTGCTCCGTAATTAGCCCAGCACCGTCCGGAAATCGTACACTGCTGAGGCGTGACGATGGTATACACTCCGCTGATTTCGGACATTCTGGTTCCATCCATCCATAATTCCACGCCGGTTCCGGTATAACGCAACAAAAAATGATGCCATTTTGTCCCATCGATTTCGACTGAAACAACCGATGGCAGGTTTGAAAATGGGTATAGAGTCACAACAGCAAACTGGGTTGCTGATGCTCCTATGTAGAATGCTCCAAGTCCGGTAGGTCCCCAACTTATGTTATAGGTTTCAGCGGTTCCGACGCCACCTTTCGTGCTGCACTTCGACCAGAAGGATACCGTGAACGGTTCTTCTCCTGTTGGAAGACGGTCAACCGGTGACAATGTATACGCTCCGTGGCTGTTCTCCTTTGAAATACAGGGAATTCCATTCTGAAAACCGAATGAATTTCCTGTAAAGGATTCTGAGATGGTCCATCCATTTTCTCCACCAAACGCTTTTTTTGTATCAAGCGGAATATTTACAATCAGGTTCTCTCCGGAAATGCTTGCAGCAATTCCATTGCCCTGAACGGAAGATACGGGGTTGAATCCTTTTCCGTTGTTATAAAGGAGAGCGATCTCCGATTCCTCCAATGCGCGGTTCCAGAATCCGGCTTCATCGAGTCGCAGAGCATTTGCGTAATCGGGACCGAACAACGTGAAATACCCTGTTCTGTCCGGTAGAGATTCGAATGTTTTTGTTCCGGCAAGTGTTCCGTTGAGATAGAGTTTTGCAACGCCGTTTTCAAAGACTCCGGTAGCCATTCCCCAGGTATCAAGCGGATGCTGTGCAGAAATAAGCCCATCCCATGACCCAACGGTACCGGACCAGTAAACTGGACAAAAAAGGACATACCCATCACAGTTGGCATATAATCCGACTTCTCTCATTTTGTCCGTTGAATTCGTTGCCCAGTTGATCCCGATCAATTGCCGATATCCGCCCGTAGAATCATTTGGATACAGGAACCAGATGTTAAATGTATATGCGTTTTTATACTCGTCGGACGAGATCGTTTCCGATGACCGCATCCATCGGTAGGAACTGGCGCAACTCCCCCATGCGGAACCGATGACACCAAGATAGCCGCCATGAAGTTGTAGCTGGTTGTTTTCCACCTCTGTTATAAGCGGATAATTCCCAATTGCATCCTGAGCGATGGCTGAATCAAAACTTTCGTCAAGCGGCCAGTAGGAGACAAGTCCGTTTAGAAGAGCACTTTTCGGCGTTTCCGAATAGACCGGAACGCAGAGATTCCGATCCGCAATGAAAAGACATTTGTCTCCGACTTTCGGCGTGGTCCCGTATGGAAACTCCCTCAGCGGGAGCGCTATCCCGTTTTGCAGAAGACATTTTTGCGGAATAATATTCATTTTGCCTCCTAGCTCACTGTGATTTCCACAATCGCAATATCTGGTGAATAATTCCCCGACAGATCTATTGAAACTCCGGAAAACAGTTCGGTCGAGTTGATTTGGAGAGTGACTTTTTGATCCGAGCCGGACATGGGAGGTTCATATAAAGCTAATTCAACACGACTGCCGTCACTCTTAACTCCATACACATCAAATGGAATGGGTCCAAAACTAAACAGAAGAGATACAGATGAGATGGAGAACTGTTTTCCGTCCGTTCTGACCCATCTTATGAGCTCTGCTCTATATATTTGATGATAGCCAGCAGATACACCTGTATTCTCGTCTGAATCAAAAGCCTTATAGAGAGAATCCGGGTCCTTCAAAAACCATGAATCACAGGAAAGTTCCCAGTGCGGATCGCTGGTGTTGGAAGTCAGGTCATGCGGATATTTTTCAACGACCGGATTCTCAAGAAAGAATGCAATGAAGAGTTCGCTTGCGGCTTCCCCGGAAGTCGCCGTTACCGTTGCACTGAAATCTCCATAAACAGTTGGTGTTCCGGAGATGGATTTTCCAATAAGAGAGAGTCCGTTCGGAATCTTTCCCTGCGAAAGAGAATAGAAAACATCGGATCCATCGGATGCAACGATGTCAAAGACAATCGGAGCAATTGGCTCTCCCTGTGTTCCGCTGACATTATATGTTCTCTTCCCGGAGAGCGTGACCGGAACCTTTTCCTGATACGTGAATGAGTTAAAAGGAACCGCTGCCTGTTGAAGCAGGATGCACTTTTCATTCATTCCCGGAATTTCTGCTGTTTTCAAATAGATCATGGTTTTACCTCACGGGATAACGACATTTTCATGAAGAGTTCCGGATGTATTTTCGGTCCAGTCGTCGTTGGCATCCTGAACGGAAACGGTTCCGGTCTCCGAGTCATATGATTTGATAATTCCGAGCGAGAGGCCGGAAAAGAATCCCGGAGTTTCGGTCAGTTCACTGAATGCATGCGTATGATCCGCATCCGCTTTCCCGTCGAGATCGGTTTTGTCCGGGAGAGGCTCGTACTTTGAGACACCTTTTTTTGTGAACGCTCCGAGCGAAACGTCCTTCAGCTCCGTGATCCGATAGGTTTTCCCGTCCGCTTCGACGTAAACGATCATACCGAGCCACGGCGAATCGATCGCCTCCAGCGCGGCGATGTTCGCCACGGTCAGCCCCGAGATCGGTACACTTCCCGGTGTCGACGGATTCAAAGGTTTTGCAAGATCAATCGTATCAGCCATATCAGTTTTCCTCCACTTTGATGAATGTTTCTCCGGCGATCAGTCGGATTTCGCCGTAGACGAGATACGGTTCTCCGTTGAGCGTGATTTCCGTTCCGTTTGCTCCGGAACCGGAAACGCCGCCCTTGTTTTCTTCGAATTCGAGCCAGCCGGAAATGCCGTCGAACTTGAGCGCCTTCAGATTCGCTTCTTTCGGCAGCAGGACGAAATCCATGTCGCCGGGCGATGCGTCGCCGAGCGAGGTTTTGTCGAGTGTGCCTGCGGGCGCGCTGGTGACGGTCTCTGCGTTCAGCATCGCTTCCGTGATGTCGGCGACTTTATAGATCTCGCTTGTCGATGCGACGTGCCCGAGATACATGATCCGCTGTTTTGCAATGGTCAGTTCGACGCTGATCTGCATCGTCGCTCCGTCCGCGGATGCGGTGAATATGAGCTCCGCGCTTCCCTCGGATGTCGGCATGCCGGAAATGGTTTTTCCGTTCAGGTAAAGTCCTGCCGGAAGCGTCCCGGAGGTCAGTTCGATTTCGACGGCGGAACCGTTCGAGGCGATTGCGTTGAAAGTCAGCGAGAAGTTTTTCCCGACGGTCAGGTTTTCGTTATACTCCTGCGTGCCGGAGATGGTCACGCTTCCGAGCTCCTGTACCGCGACGGCGACCCACCGGCCGTTTCTGCGGCAGTAGAAATTCCCATCCATCGGCGCATCGTTCAAGGTATTCTGAACTGCGTTGATCCATGAATTGTAGTCGAGTGTTCCGCCGTTATTTAAATATTCCTGATACTGCGTCATTGCTCCGATGCCCTGAGCAAAGCGGATGCGTCCGCCGGAAGAAGCATTGAGCGTTCCGAAATAGATGACCGTATGATTTTCTTCATAGCATGTCCGGATGGCACAGCAGTCAGGTGTTCCCGGTTCTCCTGCGATCGGAATCACTTTCCCTGCACCGTCTTCGAGGTAGAGTTCCACCTGGGCGATCGGTCTGACACCATCAAGAACGAGGGAACCTCCATAGATTTCCGCTTCCGTGAAAATAAAATCGGGGACAATGGATGCGTTTTCGCCTTGCGGTCCCTGGGGGCCTGTCTCGCCCTGGATTCCCTGCGGTCCCTGCATTCCCAGGTAAAGGCGGACTCCTGCTGACCAGTCTCCGAGATCGTCGGATTTTTTCTGATACCAGCACTGGTAATGGCGTCCATCCGTCTCGTCGGTGAGGAGATCGGTTGCCAGGAAGATGAAGTTTGCTTCGGCTGCATCATAGATGTGACGGCGTGCAAAGATATCTGTCTTGTCGATCCAGAGACCTTGTCCTGCGGGTCCCTGGGGGCCTGTTTCGCCCTGTTTTCCTTCATCGCCTTTTGCCCCGGGAGCTCCGTCCTTGCCGTCGGCTCCGTCCTTTCCGTCTTTGCCGTTGGTTCCGGCTGGTCCTTGAAGAGTTGTGATATGAACAGGCAAGCTCCATGCCCCTGCGAGATACCAGTAGAGATCACCGGAATCGGAGTCGCAGAAACAGAATCCGTCTTCCGGAGTTTCCGGACGTTCCTCAAGAGGAGCAACCATTCCCGGTTCCACGACTCGTCCGTCAACTCCATAGGGGATCGGCTGCCAGGCGGAGGGTTCTCCGTTTTCACCGTGCCGAACTCTCTGATATTGATCGATATGAATTGCAAACGAGGAGTGTGCTTCCTCTCCATTTACGGAATATTCATAGATCAGCTGCCGACTGACGAGAGCTTCCAGTTCCGTTTTTTCAACGAGTCCGGATTCCGGCGCTTCGGGCGGTTCTCCCCCTTCGGGATCGACAACAGAAGATGCTGTGATTCCGATTCGGAGATAAATCTGTTTGATGCCGTCGGAGTCGTATCCCCAGAGTTCAAAATAAGCGGGGAGATTTTCCTTGCCGTCGACAGCTGTAAGAAACGTGGTCGTGTTTGCATCAAGCTGAACACGGATGATTCCCTCGTCAAGACGGCTTCCGTCGATTTTGTCATTGAGTGTACGGCACATGACCTCGGTCGTGGAGAGCAGATCGCTGTCAACTGCCGCGCGCCAGCTCGGGACTCCACTGAGATCCAGCGGGACATTTTCTCCGTCCACGAGATGGATTACCCATACTGGCTGTTCCTTGTAGCTGAGGAGGGGGCGTCCCGTGACGCGGGCTCCTGTCGCATCGACACGCTGCTGACGTGTCATGTCGTAATAGAGATCCATTTATTCACCATCCTTGTTTGTAAAGTGAAAGATTGTTGAGAAATCCGCACAGCAGAAGGCCCTGCGTGCGACGAATCCGAAGGTTTCGGTTTTACCTTTGACGGGAACCCGTGTATGGTCCGGTATTCCGGGAAGAGGCCACTCTGTCGGGAAATTCCCGTCGCTGTCTGCATAGAGAACATTTAATCCGCGAAGCAGATTTGTTCCGTAGGAATCGAAGTTATCCGGATTGCCATCCGGTGAATCAACGGAAAGATAGAGGCGGACATCCGCTCCTTTCAGCTCTTCCGGAAGTATTGCGGAAAGATCTCCGCATTGGTATACATCCGCACAGTAGGAACCTTCCTTCCAGCCGTGATCGGGTCCCCAGATGGTTGTTGTCGTCCGGGAGATGGAGATGTTTCTTAACGGTTCTCCCGGAACGACTCCATACATCGCCGCAGTGATCGCTGCCTCCGGACTCATGGGCTCTCCCGTGTGTTCCGATCCACTCAGACAGGAACACTGATAATCAATCTGTGCAAATTTGAGCAGATTGATCATCCGATAGCGCTGAAGCGCCCATTCCAGCGGCCATTCCGGAAGCATCTGATCCGATTCCGGATCAATGAGTGTTTCTTCCAGAGCTTCGCAGAGGGATTCGATCGTCCAGAACGGAATTTCCGTCAGCGTTTCGAAATTCGCTTCGAGATGGTTGATATAGACTCCGGCAACATCCTGGAGGTGGCGGTCGAAAACCATGGCTGTATTGCGTCCGCCGTTACAGATGGAAAAAGGATCAGGGCGATAGTAGTTTTTCTCTTCCATTTCTTCTCCGCTCTCCAGATCGCTCTGACGGAATGTGTTGATTTTTTTCCGCTCCCAGAGTGCTTCGCATAATCCGGCGTAAGGAAGGTACGACGGCAGAAATTCGAGTTTCGGAAATCCATAGGTTTCCCAATTTTCGTCATCGTTCACCGGACCCACCTCCCGGAGACTTCGATGTCGCCATTTTCCCAGATTTGAGAGATCGTGCAGATGCCGTTTTCATCACAGGAGACTTCCGCGATCCGGAGGACCCAGCGTTTGGGATCGGAGTCTTCCGGAAGCGATTCCTCAAAATAGATGTCAATCGTATAAGAGCCTTCGCCGGATTCGTTCTCCTCATAGAGAACCTCGGCGTACACGGTCCCGCTTTTCACCTCCCACGACCGGACTTCCACGCTTCTCAGGAGAGTGCCGACACGGATGTAGCCGGCGCAGGCGGAGTTTTCGTTCTGTCCGTCGCGGCAACGGATGAGCTGTTTTTCTTCCTCCTGGATGAGCTCGACTGTAAAGGGCCCGTCGTATTCATCCGATCCGGGGGAAGCTCCGCTGCCGCTCCCGGAGCCCGTGGCGGAAACAACTGTTCCGGAAGGGTATCTGGCAATTGAGATCCCGCTGCCTGCAACCGGCGTAAGACGGTTGACTTCCCGGATCAGTTCGTTGATTTTCCGTTTGATTTCCAGCGGGTGGATCGTCGAGAGCAAGTCCATGATTTGCTTTCCTCCTTTCTGCTTATTCGCTGTACAGATCGGTGTCCCATCCGCCGGGGCCGGAGAGCGTATAGGAAAAACTGGCAAGCCAGTATTTCCCGGTGTATTGAACGCTGGCACTGTCGCATTTCCAGGTTCTTCCGCCGCTGGCATCGACTCCGCTGGTAAAGGGCGTGACAATCATGTTCATCCGTTTGCCGACCATATCGACTGCGGCTTTAAAACTTTGATAGCGAGCGGATTCTGTCATTGTGAAGGTCGGGTAGTCGATCGTTTCGACCCCCGGTTTGACGGGCTCTTTGAGAACATGCCATCGGAGTTTTCCTGTGGCGGGCGCTTCGCTGATGTTCTTGCACCACTGGTATTTCTGGGAAAGATCCGAGGAGAGAACTATCGTTTTGGCGCTTGCCCACCAGGAAGGCAGATCATTCACGTTCGGTGCCGCCATCAGATAGTGGTTCCAGCAGGCCCGGTAATTGACACATTTTTCGATGGGCAGAGAGAGAATCGAACCGCTGAGAGTGGCGCTGCGTTTCCCGTAGGCGGTATCGGGCGGCTCGATGCCGCTTCCGTCGGAATTCGCCTGATACTTGAGTTCGAGTTCATGGAAGCCGTCAACCGGTTTCATTGCGTTGGAGACCAGAATTCCGAAGTCGGAAAACTCCCCGATGGGATGTTCTGACTGCAGGTCGGCAATCTCGTCACGTCCTCCATAATAGACGATGCTGTAAACACTGCCGTTCTGCGATCGTTCCAGCATCGGATAGCCGAATTTGATCTGAATCATAGCTTATTTTCCTTTCAGTTGTTCATATAAAAGTCCTTGATCTGGGTCAGAATCTGGTTGGTTTCTTTTTGTGTTGCGAGAAGTTTCTGACTGATTCCGTTCGGATCCGGTTTTGCTGCTCCGCCGAGGAACCCGCCGCGGGCGGTGAGTTCGTTGCTTTTGATTTCCATGCCGGCAAGATCAAGTGGATTCCGGGAATCCAGACGATGGGAAAGATTGACATATTTTTCAATTCTCTGTCGTTCTTTGTCGGAGAGCTTGTCCCCTTTGATTCTTTCAGCTTCTTCCAAAGCATTGTTCAGTTCGGACTCTTTTGATATGCCGACGGCGCGGAATGCTTTGTCCCGCAATTTGTTTTTCTGATTTTTCCCCGAAGACCCCAGAGCAACTTCTCCATCACGTTTTTTTCTATGTTTCTGAAGGGTGTCAAGTTCCTGTTTTTGTTTGAGGAGTTGTTTCACGTCCTCTTCGGTCAGCTGAACTCCCTGTGCCTTTGCGTCGTGGATCAGTTTTAATTTTTGAGCTTCTTCATCCAGTCCGTTTGCAATGAGCTTCTGATACTGGTATTCGAATCTGTTTTCTTCCAGGTATTCCTGTTTACGTTGTTTGAGACGGCTGATTTGCTCATTTCTTTTCTGTTCCAGACGTTCGATTTCCTTTTGTGCGTCATATTCTTTTTTCTGGGATTCGATGTATTCGTTTTCCAGCGAGAGCAGTTTTTCTCTGAGTTCTAATTGTTTTATAGAATCCTCTTCATTCAGAAGCATGCTGTGAAGTGTTTTGCCGCCTCTGTAAAGTTCTTCCTGACGCAGCTTTTCCTTTTTGACGCTTTCTTTTTTTACGTTGATTTTTTCCGGATCAGAAAGCGCCTGATATTGATCGGCGGCTTCTCTTTCATTTAGAGCACGAATATGTTCTTTGTTGAGAGCTTCCCGTTTCTGCAATTCCTGATTACGCCGGGTGATCCATTCCTGATCCGGATTGCTTTTCTGCAGTCTGGAAATTTCCCGTCGTTTTTCTCCCAGTTTTTTCAGAATGTCTTCCCGTTTGTCGGATGCTTTATTTACATGATCCTCTCCGAGAAATTGGACCTGTGTGAAGGGAATGTCGAATCCAGCATTGTCAATAATATCTTGCTGTGCCGCCGCATTGGCCTCCAGCTGAGAAACAACGCAATTGAGAGACAGGTTCCGATCCCGCCGCCAATTCCGGCCGAAATGACCAGTGATATGATTTTTTCAATCAGACTATCCATTGAGAATTTCTTTCCTGTGTTACGGAGGGAAAATGGTTCAAGAACAGAAGAGAATCTTTTCATTTGCTGTCTGTCCGGACTTTTCCGTTGACTGCCGGAAGATTTTGCCGGATTGACTCCTGGCGTTCGGTTTGCGGAAGATCGTTCCAGAAAGCAACTGCTCTTCACTAAAGGAAAAAACGGAGACACAGGAAATGGTTTATTGTGTTTAATTCTATGAATATAAAATAGTTAGAGTGTGACATGAATATAGATTCCATTCCTGCCAGGGGGAGAAATGCCCTTCCTTCAGAAAAGAAAAAAGATGGAAAACATGAAACTAGAATGTTCTGAGTGACCGGAGGGCATGATTCAGGAAGATTGCGTCCGTCGGAACAGGGAGGGGGTTTCCCCTGTCATGCGTTTGAATTCCTGAGAGAAGTAGAACTGATTGCAGTATCCGGTCTGGAATGCGATTTCCTTCATGCTCAGGTTTGTGTGATGAAGAAGATATTTCGCTTGTTCAATTTTACAGTTGATGCGGTATTCCCGGGGGGAAATACCGAATTTTTTTCGGAAAAGAGATTCCAGATAGGTCTGGCTGATGTGGAATTCTTCCGCAATTCCACGTATGGAAAGAGGTTCATTCAGTTGATTTTCCAGACGTGTCTGAATGGCTGTCAAAAGACGCGGTGTGGTGTTTTTCTGTCTCTTTTTCAGCATGGAGAATTCATTGAGCAGAGTATAGGTAGTTCCCATGAGTTCCGAGAAGTCCGCAGGGTTGTTCCGTTCAATCAAATCGGTGATGACCGTCAGTTTTTGAAGGAACCAGTCTATGTTTTCTTTCAGGCGGAAATGCTCATATTTATTTAAACCGAGGGTTTCCAGAATGGAGAGCAGATTCACTCCTTTGATTTCGAGAACCTTCTTGTAATAGAATCCATTTTCCTGCGTTTCGAAACTGTAACTGCTGCCCGGCGGAATCAGAAGGGCGTCTCCTTTGCGGAGATCAAATTCTGTTTCATCAAAATGGTATCTGAGTTTTCCATCCACCAGGAAAACCAGGATGAGATAGCGGCAGAAATGTTCCTGAAAATGGATGACCTGATGACGCATGGACTCTTCTGCGGCAAATGGGTAAAGCGGCCAGCTCTCATGGAGAGAATGCTGCCAGATATGAAGCTTGTGAATGTCTGCATTCAGAAAGTCGCCTTGAAAAGAATAGGTATGTTTTGAGGATCGCTTCATTTGATTAAACATATATATTTGATTTGTTTTCCATATAATATATACTCTTGCCGGGGTTGTTTTCAAGCTGTTTTTTGCTATAATGTAAAAAGAAATTCAACTTGAGAGGAAAAGAAAACATGAAGAGAAGAAAACAGTTGAAACAAACGGCGGAATCTTTTACGGAATGGTTCAGCGGTGTTTCCGATTTTACATTGATAGAGCTCCTTGTGGTAATTGCGATCATCGCGATCCTTGCAGCTCTTCTGCTGCCTGCCTTGAATTCGGCGAAAAGCAAAGGGCTTGCAGTGAGTTGTGTCAATAATCTGAAGAATGTCGGGCTCATGTTCACGTCGTATGCGGATGATTTCGACGATTATTTCCCATCGCCTTCCGTTCCGAAAGGGGACGGACTCAGCGGAAGCGGATCAAACTGGGGAGATGGTTTGAAATGGGCAACGCGCCTGTCCGCCTACAATGCAAAACAGAACCGCTTCCGTAATCTGTCATGTCCCGCGCTTCCATACCAGGGGATGGTTGGGGGGATCTATGAAAACGATCAGGTCTTTGGAATGAATCCGAATCTTACAGGGGGATGGGGAACGTCTAAACTGGTCAAGCGGGGGAAAATTACCCGGATTTCTTATACGTACAATAATCTGCCGAACAGTAAAAACGCTTCAGATACAGTGATTGTGGCGGACAGTCTCCATGTATCATCAAAAGTGCAGTTCATTTATGTCGGAGCTTCCGATGCCGAAGTGCATCTGCGCCATGCGGAGGCGGCAAATTGTCTGATGCTCGACGGAAGTGTTTCATCCAGGAATGAAGCGGTATTACGCATAAAATCCAACTGGAAAAAGTTTATTTCTTCTTCTGGTTTATTTCATTAATTATCATGGGGTTAAAATGAAAATAGCGTCTATTGCATTTCTGCTTTGTCTGTTGATTCCGGATTTGATTTCCGCAGAACAGCTCCGCATGGGGGAATACGGCGATCTGCGCTTGAACAGCGTACGGAGTTTTTTCTGGTTCCATGCCGGCCCGAACTGGTCCACCAACAAACGGATGAACCGGACAACTCTTATCCCGGAAACTCATTCTCCAAAGAGTGGAAAGCAGATTGTCTCCGGAAATTTCGTAGTCAGCTCGAAGGATTCTTTTCGCTTCCGCTCTTCCTTAAACAGGATCAGCGGGGAGGAATACCTCTACAAAGCAGATTTCCATTCCGAAAAACCGGTTCCCTCGACCGCTTTGTTCCTGATGATGGAAGTCCCTCTCGACGGCGGCTGTTTTCGTGCGGAAGTAGATGGAAACTCCTTCGCAGCTCCCGAATTGTATCGGACTCTCACAATTTACGAATCGGAAAAATCCGTTCCTGCCGGAAAGATTGTCTTTCAGGCTGGAGATCGCAAAGTGACTCTGGAAGGCAGGTTCCATGTCCGGATTCAGGATGATCGGCGATTTAAACGCAACCGGATTTCTCTCCGGATTTTTCCTCTTGATTCAAGTTCTTTGATTTCCAGATGTTCAATTCAACTGAAGATTCGTCTTGAGGCTTTGAAGAGTGTTCCCTTGAATCTTGCGGAATGTGCGAATATGGGGTTTGCCGATCCTATTGCGGATGATGGCAGGGGCGGCTGGACCGATCAGGGACCGGAGAATGATCTTTCCTGTATGAAACCGGGCAGGCTGGAGCTCGGTGGAATCCGATTCCAGATTCTTGATCCTGCGGAAAACAATGGCAGAAGCTGTATTGTCCTGTCGAATTACCGTAAGTTCCCGAAAGTTGGCAGTCCGGTTTCCGGAGACGGGAAAGTTCATGACTATCTGTATTTGCTCCATGGCTGCGCCTGGAGCCCGAAGTTTCGTACCCCGATCGGCGAACTCCGGATTGCGTATGCGGATGGCTCTGTGGAACAGATCCCTGTCAGGACTGGAATTGATGTTGGTAACTGGTGGCGCCCGTCGATGTCCTATCCGAACGGATTTCTTCTTTGGAGCGAAAACAATCTCGGTGGAAAGGTCGGATTGTTCGTTTCTGCGTTTCAACTGAAACATGCCGTTGTCCGTTCCGTGGATTTTATTCCCGGAAGAGAGGGTGTCTGGATGATTGCCGGTGCTTCATTTGCCAATCTGCGTCTGGAACGTCCTGTGGAAAAGCCGTATGTTGTCAGGGAAGGAAAAGAGTGGAGAAGGATTCATTTGCCGAGGACGGTTCATAAAGGTTCTCCTCTGGATTTCTCCTGTTTTCTGGACAAGCCCGCGGGAAAATACGGATTCGTGACAATCGGTTCGGACGGGACGTTCACTCTGCCGGGCAGGAACGGGAAACGAATCCGTTTTCTTGGAACAAATCTTTGCCAGTCGGTTCTGTTTCCCTCTCATGAGGAAGCTGAGGCGTTGGCGGAAGAGCTTGCAGCAAAAGGATATAATTCGGTTCGGATTCATCAGTTCGAGCGTGGTCTCATGGATCTCAAAGCCAAGGATACGCTGACGTTCGATCCGGTGAAACTGGATCGCTTGCAGTATTTGTTCGCCCAGTTGAAAAAACAGGGACTCTATCTTTGCACGGATCTCTATGCGACACGTCCGATCCGCCCGGGCGACGGTATTGCCGAATGTACATCTGCAGACGGTCTTGAACGGAAGGTCCTCAATTACATTTCTCCGACCGCAATGGCGAACTGGAAAGAATATGTCCGACGGCTTCTGACAATCCGAAATCCCTATACGGGTCTCTCTCTTCTGGAAGATCCCGCGCTCTATTCGGTGAATCTGGACAATGAGGCTCCGTTTCCCGACATCTGGGCGCAATATCCGAAAGTCGTTTCCGCAGTCGAGCAGGCTTATGATCTCTGGTTGAAGGAAAAGGGAATCCGCAGGGATTCCGCCGCATATCATCATAAGGAGACGTTCCGTACCTACCTTTCGGAACGTCAGGAAAAAACACAGCAGGAACAGATTTGTTTCCTCCGTGAACTCGGCGCAAAATTCCTGATTACGAACCTGAACAATCTTTCCTCAAAACCGATGTATCAGAAGTACCGTGCAGGATTGGATTTTATCGATTCCCATGTGTATCATGATCATCCCTCATATCCGCAGGGCGCGTGGACTACTCCGACTGCCTATCGCCAGCAATCATCCATTGGTCAGCTCGGACGGGCTTTTCACAATCAAATGTCGATCCGCATGTTTGGTCGCCCGTTTACGCTTACGGAACTTCAATTCTGCAATCCGAATATTTACCGCGCGGAAAATGGTCTGCTCACCGGAGCCATAGCCGGGCTTCAGGACTGGGACGGTATCTATCGCTTTTCCTACACACATTCTCTTCACTCTCTGAAACAGCCTTCCGCCTCCTTCGGGTTTGACACCATTTATGATCCGATTCAGACTCTTGCGGAACGTGTGCTCTGGTTTCTTTTCATTCGCGGAGATGCTTCCGCGGCACCGGTATCCATCGAATACGGAATCCCGGAATCCAATCCCCCCTCCCGCTTTCCTGTGGAATTCCAGCAACTGGGCATTTTTGCCCGGATCGGTTCGCGTTCAATTGACGGAAATCGCTCTGTGCTGAGCTTGTCTCCGGCAGCAAAAAAGACGTTGAAGGAGTTTGCCGTTTCCGGAAGAATGCGCTCTTCCACGGGTGAACTGGAACTGGATACGAAGCAGAAGTTGCTTCGTTTCCACTCTCCGAAATCCGAGGGCGTTGTGCTGAACGGGGGATCGCATTCGGGAAGATTTCTTTCTGTCTTCCGTGCGGATGGTTTTGCTTCCATTTCGGTTCATTCTCTTGATGGAATGCCGTTGCGGGAAAGCCGTTCCATCCTGCTTTTCCATTTGACGAATACAGCAAACACCGGAATGACGTTCCGTTCCGCAGACAGGACCCTGCTGGATGACTGGGGAAAAATGCCTCTGCTAGCCCGCACAGGAAGCGCGGAAATCGAATTGCCGCTCTCTTCCGGAATCGTGAAGGCACTCGGTCTGGACGGACGAACAATCGGTGAAATTTCCGTTCGGCACTCCGGAGACCGTATCCGGTTTTCCGTGAGAACGGACCGGTTTGCAGAGAATGCTGTTTTCTGCTATCTCATATCCCGGTAAGCTGTCAAAAGTGAAGTTCGTCAGCGCAGATTGAACATGATGCGATGTTCCCGCAGAACCGTTCTACCGTTTCCGGAATGAACGACGGAAAGAAAATAGGCCGGAATGTGACTGAGATAATCGGAATCCTGAAGCACTTGTGCGACATCGTCAAGAGAGTGGACCATGCGTTGTCCCAGTTTGACCAGCAGGTCTCCGCGTGAGATTCCCAATCCGGAAAGCGTTGCCGGAAGATCGGTAACGACAACTCCGCTGTCATAGGGATAATTCAACGCCTTTGCCGCAGTGGGAGTCAGATTTTCAATTCCAAGTTGAAGTTTGAATTTCGCCAGGAGTGCTCCATCCATTGCAGGAATTTCGACGAGTCTGATGCGAATCGGATTTGAAATTTCTCCGACTTTGATCGTTACAGTTTCTCCCGCACGAATCCGCCAGAGACGCCTGGACAGTTCCAGCAGATTTCCATGCGGGTTCCAGCCATTGAAGCGGAGAATCTGCTGCCCTTCTTTCAGTTCCGTACCCTCGGCGGGAGAACCGGGAAATATTTTCCGAATGAAGATGGTGCCGTCTGATTTGATGCCCGGGACAATTCCAAGGCGGGCGGAGTTCATTCGTTCCGGCAGCATCCAGTTTGCAAGAATGTTTTCGATTCTCAGAAGCGGAATGGCAAAACCGATGCCCGGTGCATCTCTGCGGACTGCCATATTCATTCCGAGCATTTTTCCATTCAGATTGATCAGCGGTCCGCCGCTGTTGCCGGGAAAGACTGCCGCGTCGGTTTGGAGCAGATCCGAAAAGATCACTTTGTTGTCATTGATCAGGGAGCGGCCGATTCCGCTCAGAACTCCGACCGTGATCGTGCCGTCAAGACCATATGGATTTCCGACGGCAATCGTGGTTTCTCCGAGCATCATGTCTCCGGGATGAATTCCCTGTATGGTTTTGAAGTCCCGTTTCAATGCGAGAATCTGAAGGAGAGCCACATCGTTTTCGATGTCTTCTGCAAGTGTACGAGCTTTGAAAGTGACTCCATTATTCAAGGTAACTTCGATCTGGGCCGCTCTGCTTACAACATGGGCGCTCGTGACGATCAGGCCAGCCTGATCGATGATGCTTCCGCTTCCGATGGAATAGCCCTGATCCCGTCGGCGTTCTGCCGGCATTGCAAAACGGGAGCTGATTTTTTGCTGCCACGGGGAATAATGTCTGTCCACAATTTTGCTTGTGCTCAGATTGACAACGGAAGGCATTACTTTTTCAATTGCCAGCACAACAGGTGTTTTCCGCAAGGCGATTTCCTTTTTTTCCGGTTCGTTGCTGAGAACTGGCGGCCGATTCGCGCGGTTTCGTGAGACAAAGAAGAAAAATACAAGGAGAATGAAAATGATGACCGCGATTTGTAAAAAAACTCTTGACTTTTCCTGATTCATGATTTACGTTCCATAACCGATGTTTGATCTTTCTGAAAAGATACAGTCCGGATGAAGAAATGCAAATACAAACAGACAAGATTCTTGAATTATTGAGGTGTACCGAGCCATGTTCTTCCTATGAAGGGCTGCTTCAGGCGCGGTGGAGCCGTATTCCGCAGAATGTTCCTTTGCATCTGCGGGGAGGAGGAACTCTTGTCGTCATCTCCCGCGGAAACTGGAATTTCGAATCCGGTCCCGATTTCAAAAACGCCAGATTGAAGATCAATGGAAAAATTCTGAATGGAGACGTTGAAATTCATCGTTTTGAAAGCGACTGGAATCGTCATGGACACTCGTCAAATCCGGATTATGCCCGTGTGATTCTTCATGTAGTGGAAGATGCCGATCTGGGGGAGGGGGAGAGGATGCTGCCGGTGTTTCGCCTTCCTCCAGAGGAAAAATTTGCGGATTTTCCGCCTGCTGTTCTTTCCCGTTTAGGCAGATGTGCAGCAAAGTTCGACCAGATGAAGAGCGAACAGATCAGGGAATTTTTCATTGCTGCCGGTGTGGAACGAATGCACCGGCGTTCCGAAGTGATCCTTCATGATATGATTCAATTTGGGGTTGCGCGTGCATTTCAGAGCCGCCTTTTTGATGCCTGCGGATTCAAGCGCAATCGCGAGGCTTTCAGGCTTCTTCTGGATTCCATCTGGCGGAACTATCCGGAGAATGTGATTGCTCTGTCGTTTGAAGCGCTTCTCTGGGGAGAATCCGGTCTTCTTCCTGTTGATCATGCCGGGAATCTCTCCGAGGATGCCGCTGAGAACGCAAAACGACTCTGGATGCAGTGGTGGCAGTTGCGCAGGGATTCCGGAAATAAAATAGCATGGTGCCGAAACGGAATTCGTCCCTTGAATACGCCGGAGCGCCGTCTCGCGGGAGCGTGTCTTTTTTTGCGGAAATTCGGAATGAATCCTCTTCCCCGCTGGCTCAATGTGTTAAAGACAGCTTCTTCCGCTACGGTTTTTTCCAAGGACCTGCTTAAGGAACTTGTTTTGAACGATGAGTTCTGGGACTGGCATACCACGTTCGATGGTGCAAAATTAAAGCGTCCGGCAGCCGTTTCCGGCATGGAAATGGCAAGAGAGATTGCAGTCGATGTTATCATGCCGTCTCTTCGCGCATACTGTATGCTGAACGGTGAATCCAGAATGGAAAACCGTGTCGACGCCGTTTTCCGGAATCTGCCTAAAACTCAAAAAAACAGCCTCTTTTCCTCCGCTCTGGATAAGTGGTTTTCTGAACCGGAAAAAGTCGAACGCATTTTTTCTGATGCAGCTTCCCGGCAGGGCGTTCTTCATCTCTATTCCAACTATTGTTCCAGAATTTCCGGTGATTGCAGAACATGTCTGATTCACACATCCATGTTTTCAAAAATTTGAGTTTTTTGAGAAAAACGGTTCAGGATCATTTCACCCAGCGTTTCTCTGCCGCATAGATAAGTTTTTTTCTTGTGTCGTAGTGCTCATTAAAAAAATAAAAAAAATTAGTTTTTTCTAATTGATTTTTTCATTTCTTATGCTATATCAAGAGAAAAGATTTTTTTTTGAACAATTTTATTAGTTAAGGCTAATTATGGAGTTTGATAAAACTTGCAGATGTCAAAAATTCAGGGAGCTGGCGGAATTTCTGCTGGTTAAAACGGCTCCGGTCATTATGGGGGTGAAACCGGCTTTGCTGCTTCGCCTGACGAAATGTGCCCGCCGGAAAAATGCGGACCGGTATGATCTCTTTTGTCTTCATGAAAAGGAGATGTTGTCAATTCTGAAGCTGAAAGCAATGATTCTGAAGGAGAACGCGACGGATCTTCAGATTCTTTTTTATGAAGATCGGAGATTGAACAAGATGTTGAATCGACCGGAGAACAGAAGTTTTCTTCTTTCATTCGGATATGAGTTCTGCCGAACGGCGGAGGAGTATTTGATTCATCTGCGGCATCGATTTTCCGGAACGGAATTTCCGCACGAGATCGGCCTGTTTCTTGGATATCCTAAAAAGGATGTGGAAGGATTCATCCGGAGTCCGGGCGGAGGATGCTGTGTTCCACGGGGACTCTGGCGTGTCTTTGGTCCGATGGGGGAATCCGTGGTGAAGATGAACTGTTTCCGGTTTGCTGAAAAGGCTGCGGAACACGCTTTGCTGGAATGCGGCAGCGTGGCGCTCAGCGTGGAAAAAATCAAAAATACTGATTTGAGAATGGCAATTCCATTTTAGCCAATCAAAAACAACAGAAAGGAGCTATGAAAATGGCAGAGATTAAAATCGTTTACGGCAGTACAACGGGCAATACGGAACAGGCCGCGGAAAAAATTGCAGCAGCGATCGGTGGAACGGCAATCAACGTTGCAGGAGCGGACCCAGACTCGTTTCAAGCGGATCTTCTGATCCTCGGGACATCTACCTGGGGCGCCGGTGATCTTCAGGACGACTGGATCGCGGCGGAGCCTCTTCTGGAGAGTGCGGAGTTAAAGGGCAGGAAGATTGCTCTCTTCGGACTCGGCGATCAAGACGGTTTCCGTGATACGTTTGTCGATGGAGTCGGTATCCTTCTGCAGAAAGTTCTGGAAAAGGGCGCTGAAGTGATCGGCTTTACCGGAACTGACGGATACGATTTCCTTTCCTCCGCGGCCGTGATGGATGGACGCTTCGGCGGACTGATCCTTGATGACAACAATCAGCCGGAACTGACAGACAGTCGCATTGCTGCATGGTGCAGGCAGCTGAAACAGGAAGCGGGGCTCGGATGATGAAAAAACGACATTCTCGTAAATATAATGAGGAGAGTGAGTATTCCGTGTTCATTGATTCCCGGTGTCCGGCTGGCGTGCATGAGCAATGCAGGAAAGGCAATGGCGGCAGATGTGCTCTGGAAAACTTGCGGATTGCTCTTGTCGGCGGGTTGGACCGCCTGGAGGACAAATATCAGCAAGCGTTTGAGACGAACGGCGCAGAGTTCCGTTTTCATACCGGAGTCAGTGGAGGCGTGAATGCCATTCGCCTGAAAACTTTAGCAAACTGGGCGGATGTTGTTGTGTTTGTGACAACTGTGAACAGCCACAATGCACTGTCAATTGTGAAAGGCATCTGCCGGAAAAGCGGGAAAGTGTTTTTGGCAATGCGTCACTCCGGGGTAGAACAGGTTTCTGCGAATGTCACGGAACATCTTCTCCGGATGAAAGAATCTTGAAAGAATCTCATCTTCTCCGTGCCGCGGAACTGACGATGGCTTCGTCTTTTCCGCGGTTTTTTTCTGTCATGGGATTGTTTTTTTCCGGAAATGCTGTACGTTACTGCATCAAAAATGGAAATTGAGTATGCTTCGCTTCAATTCTTTCAATGCCTGGTGGCTTGGTGGTGCCTGCAGCATGTATGATGCTCTGCTGCTGGACATCGACGGAACCTTGCTCTCCGGAGAAAAGAAGGCACTGCCCGGAGCTCTTGAACTGATTGCATCCTTGCAGAAAACGGGGTTTCCGTTTGGAATTCTGACCAATGACGGGAATCATTCCCGTGAAGAAAAATCATCTTTCCTCAACGCGGCAGGGTTTGACCTCCATCCGGAGGATATTGTTTCCTGTGCGCTGGTTCTGAAGAGTCTGGCTGTTGATCTTTCCCTCAAAGGGGAAAAGGTGTTTGTCATGGGGGATCTGGGGGCTCCGGTCAGTTATGTGGAGCTGGCCGGCATGGAACCTGTTGCGGATCCGGAAAAAATTGAGTGCTGCAAGGCCGTTGTCGTCGGGGAGGGAATGTATGACTGGTGTACGGTATTTGAAGCGGTTGTCAATTTTTTCATGCGCCATCCGGATATGCCGTTGATCGCTCCGAATCCCGATACCCATTGGCCGAACGGACGTGGCGGAATTGGTATCGGGGCAGGGGCGACAAGTCGCTTTATTGCGGATCTTCTTGCCGACCTGGGGTTTCAGATTCGAAGAATTACACTCGGGAAACCCGGACGGGCTATTTTCGATTATGCGCTTGAAAAAATCTTTCCCGGATTCTGTCGGGACAGACGCCGCATCCTGATGGTCGGCGATTTTTTGAAATCGGATATCCGGGGGGCTAACCGTGCCGGCCTGACCAGCGCACTTGTCATGACAGGTGTCACAAACGACAATCTTCTGGCGGAGGCGAAAGGGGACGACATCCCGGAATTCGTTTTCAACGCATTGGCTCCTTCGGAGCATGGAACAAGTGTGGTTCCCGGTGGGAACTGCGATCAGACTTGTCCCAGATAACTCCTGGTATAACACGCCATCACGACTTTGCCGTCCTCTCCTTCCAGCGAGTGAAAGAGTTCCGTCAGAGCCTCTATGAATTTTTCCCGCGATTGTGAGCCGGGAAGCGGCGCATACGATGCGGAAAGATTCCTGCCGATGAAACCGTCCAGGTCGAAAGACTGAGGATTGTCGAATGTCATGAGTTCATAGTTGCCGTCGCGGAAGAAATTCTCAAAAACTTCCGGATTCTGCGAATCTTTTCCTCCGCTGAATCCATGAAAATCCGGACAGTAAAGCTGACAGATCCCTGCATTCTGGATAACCAGCTCGCTGTGGTTGTCACGAGTGTTCCAGACCAGATTCACTGGTGCATCAGGCTTCAGGATTCTCCGGCATTCTTTGCGGAACAGTTCCGGATCGAACCAGTGGAATGCCTGTGCGGCGACAATGAGATCCACACTGTGGTTTTCGAGCAGAGTATTTTCCGCAGTCCCGATATGGGAGATGAATCCGGGATATCCCGAAAGGTTCCGTTCTGCGATTCCGCGCATGTCGTCATTGGGTTCGACTCCGATGACGCACGGGTGGCGTTCCAGAAGCTGTTTCAGCAGAATTCCGGTCCCGGAACCGATCTCGGCAATCACGGATTCCCTGTTCAGATTCACTGATTTGAACAGATAATCAAGGTAGGCCTGCGGATACGTCGGACGATACTTCGCGTAGGTTTCTGCTTTTCCAGTGAATTTGTAGATGTTGTTCATCAGGAGCCTCCGGTTTCTGTTGCATGTTTGATCTCCGCGGAAAAAATCCTTTTGTCTAAATATCATGCCATTGAATAAAAATCAAGTGCAAATTTGGATTATCATGTGTTTTCTATTGGAAAAAAACACAAAGAATTCCGCTTATTCCTGAAAACGGCAGACTCTTTCGTTTTGGAAAGAAAATTGGAAAAGCGTTTGCAGAAAGACGATTCCTGCATTCGCTTCTCCTTCCGGTTCGGTTTTAAACGAGGTGCTGAAGGACTCCTCGGTTCGAAGTGCAAGCCGCAGTAAATTGTATGGAATTTTGTGGATGCGCTTGGCTTTTTTCCGCTGCTTCCCAGAGAAATGGCGCGAGAACCGAAGCAAATCCGTGACAGCAGCTTGCCGTGGGTGTCTCTTTTTCCCAGAGTGTGCCGGTGTTTTCCGCCATCGGAAGAAGTTGAGCGGTACTTTCCCGGAGAAACTGTTCATACCGCCCGGCGGACAAAAGACTCCGGAAACGGAGGATCAGACCAATGAACATAGCTGCCGGAACCAGCTTTTTTTCCATGTGGCCATCCAGAAGATTTTTTTTCCATATCGCAAAGACAGGTGTATCGGGAAGGGGCATGAGACAGAAATCCGCATAATACTGACAGATTTCACTGATGTTTCCGCTCCGGACCAGTTTCCCGTTGATCCAGGTTGCATTGTCATGAAACCATTCGCCGTCAAACGCGGTGTTCAGAATTTTCTTCCGAAGATCTTCGGAGCGTTTCTGAAGAGCGGAATCTGCATAAAGCTTACCAGCTTCTTTCAGACATTTCATATAGAGCATGTTGGTCGGAAAATGAACCCCCTGGAAGAACTCTTCTGCACGGGACCATTCGATGAAATTCCAGCCGGGAAGATTCTCCAGAAGTCCTTCCCGGTTGAGATAGCGTTCACACCCCTCCATAAATTTGAAAAAACGCGGACGGATTGCTTCTGTGAAGTCCATTCCGCCTCTTCGCTGCTTTTTTTCAAAGATTTCAAGAAAAAGCCAGAAGGGCCACTGGGGAAGGAAACTGCTTCGGGGATTGTCCGCAGGAAAACACATGGGAATCATCCACGGTTCCGGAAGAGGATACCTTTCCGGAAGAATGAAGTTTTCCAGGAAGTCATCTTCCGTATCGGTACGTCCTGTGAGAAAGAACTCTGCTTCCGCCATGAAGTAGCTGTCGCAGAGCCAGGCGGCGCGTTCCCGGCCGGGACAGTCCATGAAGACATCCACACAGTTCTGACGGAATGTCTCGCAAGCAGCGGCATAAATGGCATTTTCGTGCAGGGAAAACATTGTTCTTTGCGGGCACGCCAGAAAATGCGATGTATCGAAGGCGTATTCGCGGAGATGGACATGATGGATTCTCAGATTTCCTTCAAGAACAGCGAAGGCAGCGCAGCGTATTGCATACGGTTCGAAACTTTCAAACACAATTCTCTGTCCGGCAGGAATGCGGATGCGAATGAAATTGTTTGCCCAGTATGCCCGGTGCGGATCATAAGTACCGGCAATCAGCAGTTCATCCCAGCCGATCAGCAGTTCGGATTCCTCCTCCGCTTCGAGTTCCGCGATGAGAAAACCGCTGTACAGTCGGCCGAAATCATAGAGACAATAGCGGTTTCCCGGACCGCCGATCGTGCAGGAATCCAGCAATTTGATGGGAACGGTTTCTGCCGGGTCGACCTTTCGCACGTCCAGACCCGATGAAGTTGTCTGTTTTGCATCATGAATGCTGGAAAGATCAGGCAGCGGTGTTCTGCGGGAAAGTAGTCTGGGGGAATGCGGGATGTTTTTTTCTTTTACTTCTTCCAGTCGTGGATTTTCCTGAAGATAGAATTCCACAGCATCCGGGACAAGGGTGAAGTCATACTGTTCCATCAGATCGCGTTGATGAGTCAGTTTCGGAACATCCCACTTTCGGAATGGAAGACGATGAAGATGAAAGGTTTTACCATCTCCAGTCGCACCGAGGATTTCTCCTTTCCGGTCAAAAAAAGCGGCTTTCAGAAACGGTGGCTGTTTCGGATAGTAAAAATTAGCTGTTGCATATCCGACCACTTCGATCGAAACAAGAGTTCCCGCTGCAACCTCAACCGGAATCCGGTCAACACGTGCGAATCCCAGCGGTGCGCGTGCCGGCCCGTATGCAGTGACACGCCCATTGAGTCTCAGACGATAGACCGAAGCCGCTGCCAGACGGATTTCCGCTGTTCCCTCCGGCAGAAGCGCAGAAAAAACCAGAGTCGGTTCATTCGATCCCCAAACACAGGGCACCCGGCTCCAGTCCGAATTCGATTTTATTGATTCTTTCATGAGATTGTTTTCCATGCTGTTTCTCTGTCCAGGATGCGGGTGGAGTCTTGTCCGGTGGCTCGTGTTATAAAATGCTTCCGCATCCGGTGCATTGTTTCCGTGTTTCTGTTTATAATATATAGAATTTTTCCGGAAAATCGCAAGAGCTCAGAAGATCGGCTCGGAAAAGAATGTCTGGAAAATTTAACTTTGTGTGTATTTCTTGTGCGATTTTATTTTATTGTGTATTTTGTTTTTTATTTGTGGGGTATGCAAGAAAAGAGCACGGAAAAAGCATCTTGCGTTTGAAATTCAATTTTCAGAACAAAGATTTTTTTCAGAGGGAAAAACGATGTTCTTAGTTGAGAAAAGGGAATGAAGTCTAAAATGCACAAAAACTGTTTTTTGAAAAATAAATGCACAAAAAAATAAAAAAGATGGAACAAAAAAAGAGTTTCTTCAATTGATTCATCTTGTCAAATTCTGGATTTCTAGTATAATATTCTGTAGAAAGTTCATAGAAACGGATGCGACTGTAAAAACCGCAACGGGCAAAGGATGATTCCCTTTGACGTTTAACATGGGAGAAGAATTCATGGATTCAGTGCGTTTTTTGAACAAGCTGCCGGATGAAATGGTTGCCGATTCGCAGTGGAGGAAAGGAGCTTTCAATGCGAAAGTCTGCCAGAAGTATGAAGACAGAGCAGGGCAGTGTGAGGTTTATGACGGAGAATTTCATCAGAAGAAGTTTACTCTTCTGGAACTTCTGATTACCATCGGGATCATCGCGATTCTTGCTGCGCTTCTTCTTCCCGCGTTGAATTCGGCAAGGGACAAAGCGCGGGGCATCGCCTGCCTTTCGAACCTGAAACAGTGCGGTATTGCAATTCACTCCTATGCGGCGGACAACAATGATTACATTACATTTCGCGAAGGCGGGACCGGATGGGTGTCATTTTTCGCGAATGTTCCGGATGAGCGTCTTGCGAACCGTCCCGACAGCGGTGCCAAATATCTGACTCCCAACTGTGCAGTCTGTCCGGCGGTGAAGCCGGGAAAGTATGATGTATCCACGAAGGATACAGCCAAGGTCTCCTACGCTTACAATTATCTGAGCCGGGTTGCGCGGGGAACATTCAACGTTGCTGCCGGGGATTATGATTTGATTTTTCGCCTCCGGACCCCGCGGGAGAGTCTGGAAGCAATCAAAAAGAGCATCACGACTATGAATCGGGACTGCGATACGCTGGTGCTTCTGTTCGATTCCTGGGCGGTCGGACAGCAATCCCAGTGGTCGTGGGGATCTCCGCAGCCGACTCTTTCCGATACGGATTCCACATTCGGTCTTCATCACAGTCAGCGTGCCAACGCTCTGCTTTCCGACGGGAGTGCGTTGGCCTATGACCGGGTCGGCGTATGGACACATCCGGGATTCAGTATGGTGGCTTACGGAGAGGCCTCGCAGTACGTTTCGTCTCATTGAAGAAAAAAAATTGCGGTGCAGGAAGCATTTGCATTGACGGACCTTCCGTTCAAAGAGCCAATTTGCGCAGTTGGTTCCGACGAATGGGGGGGCCGAAAGAGTAATATTGATCAGTCAACAGGAGAAAAGGATTGAAATTATGATTCACTTTCATCGGAATGTTATGTTCGGGGTCTGTTCGCTACTGGCGGCATTTCAGCTGTCGGCAGCGGACCCGGTATTGAATATCAATGCGGAAACTGCGGGAGATTCCCGGATTGAGAGGAAGGCGGAGCGTGCCGGCAAGGTTTTTTCGTTCAGTTGTGCTGTGGACCGTTATTTCACGGTGCCGCTTCCGAAGCCTCTCGGAACGGATTTCTCTCTTTCCGCATGGTTTAAGCCTGATGGAATCCCGGTTCGGATTGGAAAGTTCTGTCTGATCGGCGAAAACAGCGGCAAGCTCCGCCTTTCCTACACGCCTGAGAAACGCTTTGAAGTGGAATTCCTGCTGGCAAACGGCAAGAAGGAAGTGATTCGGACTCAGCCTTTGCCCTCTGACCGCTGGTACCATGTGACTTTTGTCTGTCTGGGGGAAAAACGTCGTGCCCGGATCTATGTCAATGGCAGAATTCATCATCAAAGTGTCATTGGCGATCTTCCGGCACCGCCAGCCGGCCCCTTTACCGTGGGATGTGCTGACCCCAAAGCGAATCGTCCGCTCTGGTGCAACGGACTGGCAAATGAGATCAAGCTGTTCCACTCTGCGCTTGAACTTGGAGAGATCCGGAAGCACTTCGAGCAGGAATCCACCCGTTATGATGTGGACAAGAAGGCTGAAATGAGTGCGAAAAGAGTTTCTTCCGGTCCCTTTGTCCTTCTGCCTCCGTTTGCGGATAATGCCGTTTCGGAGAAGCGGAAGCAGGAACTCCGGAAAGAGATACCCGTACAGCTTGAGAAGATTCTGGCGGAGATCAACGGATACCGTGGAGTGGTGGAGCGTCGCCTGGAAGGACGGAACTGTTTTCAGAAAGAGCGCATTGGGAAACGTGTGGAAATCGTTGGAAATCTGGAGCGTTTCATCCGCCGGAATTTGCAGGCGGGTGATTTAACCGGCCTTTTCTATGCAGCAAACGGAATTCAGGATATGAAACGATTTGCCGATTACTTTAAACTGGAAGCGGAATGGATCGGAAAGTTTCCATGGTTTCCGGAGGGAAAGAATCCTGGAAATAATCCCAAGGTATTCAATGTAAAGGAGTTTGGTGCGAAGGGAGATGGCGTTTCGGATGACAGCGCCGCTTTTGTCCGGGCTCTGGATGCTGTGAAAAAACTCAACGGTGCTCCGGCGGTCCTGCGCATTCCGGCAGGAGTCTATTTTTTCAACAGTTTTGTCCCGGCGGAAGGAAAGCCTGCTTCGAAGGGTGGATGTCATGTGCGTCTGCCCCGTCTGGAAAATGCGCTGATCGAGGGAGAAAGTCCGGAGACAACGAAACTGCTTTTCGGTCGTCCCCGTGCAGCAGGCTTGTATATGGATGCCTGCCGGAATGTCACGGTGCGCAATTTGATGCTGCAGTACCGGAAAACGCCGTTCTGCCAGGGAACCGTCCTGTCGGTGGATGTTCCTGCAAACACGATTACAATTCAGCATGATCCCGGGACTCTGACTCCGGATGATCCTGTCTACAAAAACAATCCTCGTTTCCAGTGCTGCACAGCGTATACGCCCGATGGAAAACTCGTGCGGACACAGTTCCTCGTCTACAACGAGAAAAAAGCCGATTCACTTGGAAACGGGAAATATCGGATTCACATGGATAAACGGTATTCGGTCCGCCATGTCCGCCCGGGACTGAAATTTGTAATTCCGAACCGTGAAGGGGAATTCCCCTGCTTTCCGACCGGCGACAGCATTCTCTGTACAGCCGAAAATATTCACATCCGCAATTCTCCTGCGGCAGCGTTCCAGACCTGGGGCGGATTCTGGAATTCATGGACGAAATGCAAGCTTTATCCGCTTCCAGGACTCTGCCTTGCTTCCAATGCGGATTTCCTGATCGCCGGCAATGGAACCTATCTTTCCGGATGTTCCGTGAAAAATCCGGGCGACGACTGTTTCAACGTGTTTGTCGGCGGAAAAAACATTATTGATACTGAGGGAAATACCGCGCTTTATCCCTCCATGCCGGGCCGTTCCGTCCCCGGCAATCTCCTGACTTTCATTTCCGGTGAGACCGGACAGACTCTGGCTATCGCCGGAATTGAACGTCTTTCGCAGAAGAACGGGGATACGCTTGCCGTTCTGAAAGAGCCTCTTCCGGATACCATTGTCAGCCGGAGGAAAGGTGGGCTGAAGAAGCTTTCCGCCGTACAGGAGGATCTTGTTTCCCGTTCGCTGATTCGGTATGAAAGCCGTCGTGATGCGGTTTACGATGCCCGTCAGTGGGGAATCGGGTCCGTTGCCAGCGGCAACTATTTTGCCCATGCTCGTGCAGGGATCAACATCCAGTCTGCCTGTTCACTGGTGGAAAACAACAAGTTCGAGAACATTCCGATGGGAGTCGGGATTGCTGTTTCGTGTCTGCTTGGTGTGCATGAGGGACCTGCACCGTACTGCATCACTGTGCGCGGAAACTCTGTTGACGATGCCTGGGCAGGGCTTCGCACCTTCACCTTTGTTCAGAACATGGCTCCGGCACAGTGCGCACCGATCCGCGCTCTTCTGTTTGAGAACAACCGCTGGAGCAATACCGGAGGACTTATCATCAAGAATCTTTCGGATTCCGTTTTCCGGAAAAACACCATTTCCGGACGGACCTCTGCGAACAGCTTCGGGGAAAAGGAAAACGTGATTTCCGTGGATCGCTGCGAATCGCTGACATTTACGGAGAACAGCTATCTTGGTCATCCGCTGTCGATGAAAGATCTCCGGATGAAAGAATGCGGTGGCGGCATTGTGGTGAAATAAGCCGGCGAAAAATCGAATCAGGTTGAAAACAATAGAAACACGGTGTATACTCCCGGTATGGACAAGCGAAGTTATACAACCTGCGCACAGACCCGCGAACTGCTGCGCGATTATATCCGCGGAATGATGATTTCCAATCAGGACCGGCTGCCGGGGGAGCAGCCGCTCGCGGAGCATCTCCGCGTTTCCCGGAGAACACTTCATAAAGTGATCCGGGAGATGGAGGAGCGGAACGAACTTGTGCGAGACGGCCGTTTCCGACGCTATGTTCAGGAATATCGGAATCTGGCGCGTGCCGGACGGATTCTCTTTCTTTCCGTCGGGCGGCACTATACGTTTCAGCTTCCGGCGATGGAGCGTCTCTGGAATATGCTTCATCCGCTTCTGCTTCGTCACGGGGCCGATGTCGGATTGCTTCTGACCAATGCTGAGACCGATCCGAAAAGCGTTTCGGAGCAGCTGGAGCGGGCGGATGTGATCCTGTATGCGGGATGTCAGTCTTCCGACCGGGAGAAAAACATGGACCATCTCTTCCGCTGTCAGAACGGCAAAACGGTTATCAGCCTGCTGGAGACGCAGACACAGAATTTCCACAACATGATCGTTCTGGACAACTACGCCGCCGGACGCATGGCAGCCGAATATCTGATGGATTCCGGCTGCCGGAAGATGCTGGGAATCTGGGAGTTCTGTACCAATCAGGACTTTTCCCGCCGGGCTCAGGGGTTTGCCGACAGTCTTTCTGCGCATTATCTCGGCGGAATCGAGTCGATCCTCTGGGTTCCCGGAGGAAACGGTCATGGAATGCGCGAAACGGTCGACTGGGCGATTTCCGAAGGTTTCGACGGAATCTTTCTCATGAGCGACGAGCGCATCGCCGATCTTCTGGCCGTGCACATCCGGTCCGGCCGCGTGCCCGGCGGAACCAGGGTCATCACCATTGACGGAACACAGGAGTGCCTGCGCATGACGCCGGTGATTCCCTACATCAACCATGCCAGCGACAAAATTGCGGAAGAGATTCTCGAGCAGATTACTCTGATCGCGCGGCATACATTCCAGAATGTTCGGAAACATCTGTATCCTACAGTTTGCCGGAGTTGATTCCGTTATGATCTGGAGCGGCATCCCGGAAACGTCTCAGTAAGCGGCGTTCCGGGATGTTTTTTTATTGTTCCGGAATATGGTATTTTCCCATCCAGTTGTTTCCGGATGCGGAGGAGACCGGGATCATGCGGATCAGCTGGAGCGGAGAGCCACCATGGAGAAATTCCAGCCGCAGCCCTTTTGACTTCAATTTTTGAGCGGAATAAACTCCGAGTTTTCTTCCGCTGATCATTTCATCCAGATACCAGAATCCATCTGGAATTCCCCGGAAGAGATGCTGATAGGAGCCCGGCTGTTCCGTATAGAGAGCGGCATAGAAGCGATTCAGTTTTGGAGAGATTCCCTCCAGACTGCCGAGGCCGTCCACTGCTGGCGGCTCCGTTCCTCCTGCCCATTTCAGGGCTCGGCGGAGAAACCCGGAGAGTTTTCCCCGGCGATAATCCGGAGTTCCCCAGAAAAGCAGGATTTCACCTTTTCCATATTTGTGAATGCTTACGGCTGGAGCTCCTTCCGGGAAGCGGGCTAGAACTGTTCCCGTGATATTCCGGTTTTCCGGATAGTATCCGAAGTAGTCCGTTTCAGGGATCCAGCGGTAAGGATAGGAGAAGAAATTTGCTTTTACGCTGGGATCTTTCAAATCGTTCCGATAGTCTGCAAGTGAGAAAAAGCTGATTTCTTCCCCTTTTTTGAAGAGCGGATGATCCTGAACGGTTACTGCAGTGATGCCTGCGCGATCCAGTCGATACGGTCCGGATGGAGGCGTGATTCCGAGACACTTGAGCAGATGGAATGGTTCCCTGCTGATTTCCGGAACGAATTTTCCTGTGTTTGCCGTCATGACGATTCGTGCTCCGTTGCGGACGGTATTGATGATGCGTTCAGCATTTTTTGCACTCAAAACTTCCGCGATCGGATTTGTCAGGAGGAGTTTGTAGCGACCGGCCCGGGCGTCGTTGAACGGTTCGGTTGGAACGTTGTCGCGATCTGCGAGGTCGAACCAGCGTTCAAGGTCGCCGATCCGTCCTTCGAAAGAGGTGCGGTGTTTGGTGAAAAGGGTATCGCTGTCGGTGATCCTTGCTGTTTCCATGGGAAGAGTGAGTGGACGGAAGTCATTCAGTTCATGTAGAATCCCGCGGAACTGTTCCAGACGATCATAGGCGTGAAAGCCTCCGTAGTGTCCAGCTAGATGGAGTGGATTCGGGAAGAAATAGATATGCAGATTTCCACCTCCGCCTCCGGCATGGTTCAGGGCCTGCCAGACTGCATTGTCAACGGTCCAGCCGTCGTGGTCGAAAGCCCAGTGGTGAGGGAAATGGGGTTCCGAAATCCAGCCGATTCGACCTTTGAACCACGCATCAAGCAGTTTTTCCTTTCGCAGATTTCCCTGATTGCCTCCGTTATGCAGATAATCAAGTTCGCCGTAGATCGGTTTGACAAACTCCACGTCGTCGGTCAGGATGGTATAGGCGATGATGAGGTGCTGTTTGTCGTATTCCCGGATTGCCTTCACCATGCGCGGAATCCAGACATGCTTGTTCAGATATGCTTTGAAACGGCAGAAATCGAGCCAGGAGAGACGCAGATCGGGCAGGGCGCCTCGTTGCAGATCCGGCTGAGGCGGAGTGATTTCCTGAAAACTCCGATATGCGCTTCCCCATCGTCTGTTGAGTACGGCAATTTCCCGGAACTGTTCTTTCAGATAAGCGCGGAAGGCTTCTGCATCCGGTTTGCTGTATCCGGAGATGGTGCCGTCCCAGGGCTTGTCCATCACGGTCCATTCTCCGCCGGGCTCCATCAGGTAGTAGCCTTGAAACGCCGCGTGATTTTTGTAACGGGAGTGGAGTCTGCGCCACGCGTTGTTCCAGAGCCGGACAACATCGGGATCGGTTACGGAGAAGGCGTCATAAGGTTTGTGAACGATCTGTGCGCCGTTGTAATTGCGCTGCCGGTGGTACGGGACCCAGCGGATGCCGGTGAAGTCGAAGCGGACCGTAACTTCGCATCCCGCATCTGCGGCTTCGTCCATCTGAATGTCCAGTTTGGAGAAGTCGTAGACTCCGGGCAGAACTTCAAAGTCTGCAAGCCTGTGCATGACGCAGACATTCGGGCCGAGCCGTTTTGTCTCATCAAGGTACATCCGGAAGTCCAGACGGAGCTCCTGCTCGTTTTTGAGCGGTTCGCGCTGTGCGAAGCGTTCTGGCGGCAGATAAGTGGTTCGTGTATAGTTGCCGGATTTGATTTCTTCCCGGGTGCGCTTCCGGCCGATGCGCGGATGCTCCTGTGCAGGATCGCTTTTGATTCCGATCAGCCAGCTTCCCGCATCGATTTTTGATCCGTTCTGATCCAGAAGGGCGAAACGGAGACGGTAGGCGTCCCGTCCGGATTCCCGTGTCAGAGGAACTTCGATGTCTTTGAAGGTCTCGTTCTGGAAATGCAGAAGTGTTTTCTGCTGTTTTACGACAGTATCGAATGCCGATTGAAGCTGCTCCCAGGTGAGCGTCAGCGTGCGGTGCTTTCCCGGAAAAATCCGTATGACAGCGCGAAACGGTTCCGTGCGTTCAAAAACTCCATGATTCCCTGCAAAGATTCGCGTGTATCCAAGTGCGGGGGGGAGTTCCGGGGAATCGGGCGGGGGAAGTGGACCGGACAGGTCGTGACTGGTTTCATAGCGCAGATTGCCGTCTGCTGCGATTTTGCCGTCGGGCGCGGTGAGCTGATAACGAATCCAGTAGTTCCCCGGAGGACCGAGAGGAAGGATCAGCTTCCGGCGCCGACTTGCCGGATCATCCGGGTTGTACTGGATTGTTTCCCGGACTGTCCGGATGACTTTCCCCTGGAACTGATTCCGGATTTCGGCTGTCAGGCGGTAGGTGCCGGGTTTGCTGCAAAAGGAGTCCGCATAGGCGAAGAGCGGTTCCGGGGGATTGACCGTTCCGATGGCGTCTGCTTTCCCGAGATACAGAAGTCCTGATTTTTTCCCGAATTCAGTTTTGTTGACGATGAGTTTGAATCCGAGAAATTCAATTTTGCCGTCAGGAAGCCCGTTCCCGTTTCCTCCCTGCGATTCTCCGACACCGAAGGTTTTTCCACCGGCTTCCCCTGCGAAGAAATGATTGGTTTCAAAGAGACTCCAGTTCCCCGTTCCGGCGTTGAGGTGATCGCCGCTGAGCGGAAAATACCAGAGCAGTTCTCCGGTCGAGTCCCGGAGCAGAGGGCAAAGCGTAACATTCTCCTTGTTGCGCAGAGAGTTGATGACAACTCGGGATGCTTCGAACCGGATACGGAACACATCGTCCGGCAAAGGGATCGGTGTTTTTAGCAGCAGATCCGCAGCCGCTTGTTTCTGGTCGATATGTCCGCAGAGGACACTTTTTCTGATGTTCAGATCATAGCGGATTCCCAGAATTCCTTTTTGCCATTCCAATCGGACCAAGTCGCCGGATGATGCGCTGATTTGCCATTGATCCGGATCAGCCGGAAGGACGAGTTCTCCGGCACAAGCCGTGAACATTAGAAGCGCACATGCGAGAAAAGCTGTTTTTTTTGGCTGGCGGGGATTCATTTTGTCTCCTCGTTTTCCGCAATAATACCGGAGCAGTAGAGCATGTGCGGGTATTCCACTTCTCCAAGAACCGTATAGCGTCCACGGGCGGAAAGAATGGTTTTGCCGTCACGAAGAAGGGAAAACTCCGGAACAAAGGTTTTGTCTTTCGGCATCGGGACTTTGAAGGAAGAGATTCCAGCGGGAAGATCTTTGGTATGGAGTTTTCCGTCAACGCGGATTGCAAGGCGTCCCGGTGCTTTCAGAAAGGCAACAAGTTCAATGTCATTGTATGCCTTGCCGCGTGTGACTCTCCATTTCACTCCTTTGTTCTGTTTTACGTCAAAATGATTGCGGCGATAACAGTAGTAGAGTCTGTCCCGGGTGATTTCCGGCTGTTTGCCTGTTTTGAACCACTGAGAGTAGTAGGCGTTCATATCATAGGGAACGAATCCGATGTGGGTTGAGGGCGCCATGGCCTGTTCGGAATAGTCGCTCCATGTGTTGAGAATTGCCCAGTCGGCCTTGTCGGCGATGGCCTGATCCCAGAGTCCGCGCAGAAGCGAGGTGTTCTGCGATTCATAGAGGTGGCTTCCGCGCGTCCGGACATCCTGCATGACGATTGGAACAGCGGCGATTTTCGTCAGCGGACGAACCGACCCTGTCCAGTTGTAGCGTCCCGGTTCGCGGGGGCCCCAGTTGGTCATTCCATAGCAGATTTCGGAGAACTCCTTCAGTTTTCCAGTGCTGTTGAATTGAGCAAGAAGAGCGATCGGAGTTCCTTTTCCCTTAAGAATGCGCATGACTTTTTTCCACCAGTCTACGCTGTGGCGCTCTGTGAGCCACATGCTGAAGACGACTCTGCCGTCCGGCGTGCGGAGTGCGGCGGGATGTTTCAGAACGCGCTGGACGACTTCGGAGTTTGCATATTTTTCCGGAGAGCATCCCTTGTCCGCTTCTCCATTGATGCCGCTCATTCCGCTGGAGGAGTAGACAGCAGGAATGATTTTGAAGTTTGGAAAATGTTTCTGCGCCGCATCCATGAGAGCAAAGGAGTTGTTGGTGAAATAGGCCTGACCGTTGTTTTTCTGCGGATGACTGTGAAAGTCGCAGATAAAGCCGTCCGCGCCCATTTCCGAAGCAAGACGGATTTCCTGTTCCATCTCTTTTGCTTTCATGGCTTCGCTGCTGAGTCCGGCATTCATCGGAGGCCGGGGATAGGGACGGTACAGCAGTTCGGTTCCGGCCCCTTTGCGGTCTTGCTTGAGATTGAGAGTCGGATTCAGCATGGTTCTGGTCAGCCAGGCAAGTCCGGGATCCTGAGCGCTCCAGCCGGGGGTGTAGACCGGATAGTGATAGATGTAGACTTTCCGTTTTGCTGCGTACATGGCGTTGCGGTCCATCTGGCGGAAGGGCAGCCATGCGGAGCGGTCCGCATCGACTTTGCCCGCCATGCAGATGTTGTCGAGCATCCACGATCCTGTTGCGGAGTCCGGTGCGGAGCTGAAAAAGGAGAGACGGCGGATGGCATCGGAAGGTTTGATTTTTTCCGTGGTCCGGAAGAGTCGTTTCCAGTCGCGGACATGCACCTGGTGGGGATTGGGGGCGGCTCCGCGAAAATCAAAAACGGAGATCGCGGCATTTTCCCCTGAGAGTTTGATGGCGATATGATACCAGATCCCCGGTTCCAGATTCGTCAAGGCTTTCAGCGTTCCGGAAGGAGTTCGCAGAGAGATTTTCCCGTTTTTCCCGAGATGAAGCTGGAGGGCTTTTCCATTTTTTCCATCGTCAAGAGAACAGACTGCATCCAGTCCATTGCCCTGTTTCGGGCGAGTGTATTGAAAATCAAATCCGAGATAGACATCGCCTTTCGGCGGGGCTGTGAAATGGCAGGAGATTCCGGCGTTTTTTCCGGCGCTCGTGGTTTCATCTTTCAGGAGGAGACCTTTTCCTGTCTCCTTGTTGCCGGCGAAGGGGGATTCCGCGTCAGGAGAGAGCGAGAGTGTAAGACCATTCGCGTTCTTTCCCATGCGGTTCCAGGGATAGGGTGGAAAGGTGTTTGCCTGGTATTCATCGAAACGGTCGATCGGCAGTTGCTCTACGGATCGGAGATCGTTCTGCGCGGAGAGTGCAAGAGGCCCGACCAAGGAGAACAGCGTCAGCAGGAGAGGCATTTTCATGGGAGTGATTCCTTCTGTTGTTGATTAGAGTCCATTGAAATGTTGACTGCGGAGAGTCGTGTTGTTTTTCCAGAGCAGAAACGTTCCTGCGGCGACCGTCTGAGCGTGTCCGTCCAGAAAACTCAGATTGATCCCTGTATTGGAATTGTGGCGCATCCAGTAGGAGAAATGGCCCGGCAAAGCGGCTTCGACAGGAGGAATCGGCTGGTCCGGGTGAAGATAGAGGCAACCGTTGTTTGCCGGATCGCTGCCGGTTACGGCGAATTCATCTCCGGTTCGTCCGTCCCCGGTATAGATCAGATTGGTCGGACGTTTGAATTTTGTGATTTTGGGAATATCCAGTTCTCCGGAATTGGTTCTTCCCCGGAAGGTCCAGCCGTTGATGCCGATCCCCGCTTTCTGGCGGAAAACGTTGAACGCCTGAATATTCATATAGTCCAGAGTCAGATCTTTTTCGCTGGATGCTGTTGCCGGACAATGCCAGAGATTCAAGCGCTTGTTCAGAAACGGAGCCAGATTTTTGAACCAGACGGTGTTATCCGGTGGAATGCAGGTCGCCGGATAGTCGTCATTTTCAGAAAGATACATCTGATTCGCATTGGAAACCTGCTTCATGTTGCTGGTACATCTGGTCGTATTTGCCTTGTTCCGTGCGCTGTTTAATGCCGGAAGAAGGATCGATGCAAGAATCGCGATAATTGCTATCACGACTAGAAGTTCTATCAATGTAAAATTTCTTTCACAGAATTTGCCGTGATGCCATGAGGCAGACTTTCCATTTTGTGAAATGTTCATTTGTTTCTCCTTGCTATTTAATGATTGACTGCTTTTTGGATTCGTTCCGTTTTTGTTGTACGGTCTGCCACGTCTCGCTCGTATTCTGCCGGGATGATGATTTTTTGAGCGGGAGCCCCGGCATAGTGCATGGAAGTCAAACGGATAATTGCCTGTACGATTGCCCCGACGTCGTAACCGACTCGTTCGACCGGCAGCACCGGAGTGGTCGGATCAGGAAAATTCGTATGGCAGACCAGTTTCAGCTCCTGTGGAACACGGATTCCCGATGCAATGACCGCGCGCTGGACTTGATTCAGCAGATTGTCATCCATGATGTATAGCCCCTGCGGTCTTTGATCCGGAGGAAGGGTGAGCAGAAGTCGCGTGAAATTTTCCACCGCAAAATCCAGATCGCGTGCAACCGGGACCAGCCATTCCCTGCGTGTTTGAAGTCCTGCGTTTTCTGCCTCTTTCAGAAAATAGGCAAGCTGAGGAATTCCGCCGTGGGCAATCGCCGCCACTCGGCTGATCTTTTCGCGTTTAAAATGCTGCATGGCAAGACGCACGGACTGGTCTGGCGAAAGACAGACCCGGGGATCTCCGTTTTCCATTTTCTGGTTCTCAAAAAGAATCCGCGGAACGGCGGGGAAGCCATCCAGCAGATCCAGCAGATTTTTACTTTCCGGAATAAACGGAAAGAAGAGACTTGCCAGCATTTGCCGTTTCAACTGATCCTGAAGTTCATGATACTCTTCTTTCAGGGGCACCTGAAGAATCCTGCTGCGGAAAACCACAAATTCGTAATCGGAATGCGTCCGGTTGTAACGCATTGCCGCCTGATAGATCTTATGCCAGAAGTCGGTTTCGGTTTCGTCCAGACGGAATACCATGCCGATTCGGGCTCGGCAGGGAAGACGTTTCGCTACAAATGTACCGCTCCGTTCCACACTGACGGTATAGAGATCCCGTTTCAGATGATTCAGAACATAATGGAAGGTTGCCCGGCTGGCTTCATAGCGCTGGCTGAGTTCTTCATAGGTTGGAAAACGGTCGCCTGGTTTGAGTTTCCCGGAGATAATCTCGTTTTTCAGTTCCTCTTCCAGTTGCAGCCGTTTTTTTCCGGATTTCAGATCCACCATCGACATGTCTCCAAAATTGTGATAGCAAAAATAAAATCTGTGATAGTTGTTTTTTGTTTTAAAGTATAACACATTTCCAAAAAAAAGTCAATCCCCTGGCAATGGGAGCAATTGATTTTTTTTGAATTTTTCCGATTAAAATGGAAAGGAACAATCAGTCGCCGAACAGGATGCCGGAATGATCCAGGCCTAGGATTGTTGTCTGGATCAGCTCTCCGGGTTTGAGTCCGTTTCTCCGGACCCGGGTGCGGATGTAGGTGCCGGTCCATCCCGTGCCCGAATCTCCGGTACACTCTTCCGGAATGACCGTCTGGGTGGTTCCAATGAGAGAGCTCCGGTAAGCAGTCGACATTTCTTCCGCCAGACAGTGAAGACGTGCGATTCGTTTTTCAACCTGATCGCCGTGAACCCGAGGAGTCATTCGGGCTGCGCGGGTTCCCTCCCGCGGCGAGAATGGAAAAAGGTGCATATTCGAAAAGCCGATGGATTTCACAAATGCAAAAGACTCTTCAAACAGTTCATCTGTTTCTCCCGGAAAACCGATGATCAGATCCGTGCCAATGTGGATATGAGGAACTTTTTCCCGGGCGCGGTCCACGAATTCCCGATACATCCCGGTCAGATAATGGCGGTTCATGGCTTTCAGGATGGTATCTGATCCGTGCTGAAGCGAAGGGTGGAGAAATTCACAGATCTTTCCGTTTGCGTCCGCCATAAGCTCTATGACGCGCAGAAGAATCTCTCCGGGTTCGGTTGAACCTAGACGCAGACGGAATTCTCCTTCAACGGAAATCAGTTTCTCCAGAAGATCCGGAAGCCGACGTCCTTCACAGGAATAGGCGCAGATATTGATTCCGGTCAGAGCGATTTCGCGGAATCCTGCATCCAGAAGACGTTTGAAATCATCCATGGTTTCCTGAAAGTCGCGGGAGCGCTCCCGTCCGCGGGCGAACGGAACAATGCAGTAGGAACAGAAGTTGTTGCAGCCTTCCTGGACTTTCAGGTTCGCCCGGGATTTGTAGGGAAATTCTGAAAGGACATGTTCAGCGAATACATTCGGTTCCAATGCGTGCGATTCAGGCTGGTATGGGGTCTGGAGAAGAGTTCTGCCCCGTCGGAGGAGAAGTTCACGCAGTTTCGGTTCCAGTTGTTTTTTTTCTTCATTGGTCAGAATCAGATCAATCCCGTCGATGGCGTCAACAGCGGGTCGATCGACATCTGCGGCGCATCCGGTCAATATGAGGATCGAGTCCGGATGGCGCAAGCGGAACTGGCGCGCGGTCTGGCGGCTTTTTCGAGCGGCTGTGGCAGTGACCGCACAGGAATTGATCAGTATGAGATCTGCGCCGGCGGGCGTGTAGGGGATGGGGTCAATGTTCATCCGGCGGAGGCGTCCTGTCAACAGGGCGGAATCCGCCTGATTCAGACGGCATCCCAGGGTGACAATGGCGGCTGTCAGATTTTTCATGAGTGTTTCACTCCCCGGAACATGCCGACATCATAAGTGACATGGAAGGGCGTTGTCCCGCACTCCCGGAACAGTGTTTTTAAAACAGAAGGTGGTGTTCCGGAATTGCCGCCGGATGTTCCGTTCAGACGCATCGCCTTCAGCAGCGCATGAAATGACGGATAGCTTTCGCAATACGTACGAACTTCCGATTCAACCAAATTGAATTCAGGGAGAAGAGCTTTTTCAACCGCCTCTTTTCCCGGCAGTTCCAGTCCATGATACTCCATGCCGCGGGTTTGGAATGCTTCACGCATCTGCGGCAGACTCGATGAAAGAGGGATGGAGACCAGCAGTTCACCGTTTTGTTTCAATGCTTCAGCGAAATTGGCAAATGCACCGCGTAGATTTGAGCTCCATTGCAGGCTTAGTGAAGAGACCGCCAGATCAAATCCGGATTCTTCATAAGGCCGGTCGAAATCGTGACGAGCAAAACAGATTGCTTCATCCTTCGCGAAGCGTGAGCGGCAGAAGGTGATCATGCCGGCGGAGAGATCCGTGGAAACGATCAACGCCGAAGGATACAGTGTTCTTAATCGGTGTGTCAGCAGTCCGGTTCCGCATCCGGCTTCCAGAATCCGGGCTGGTTCCGGAACGGCAGAGGAACGGAGAAGTGCGGCAACATCATCTGCGCACTGTTTCTGGAAAAAAGTAAATTCCTCATAGGTCGAAGCGGCACGGCTGAAGCTCCGCTCAACTCGTTCCTTGCAGACGGTCATAAGACAGCCAGTTCCCTCAGTTTTTCCGTACATTCCAGGGGATGCTCCAGCATCATGAAATGGCCCCAACCGTGAAAGGTATGGTGCACGGCGAGGCACCCTTCCGCCAGTGTCCGGGACATTTCCGTGTTTACGATCCGGTCCGCATCGGCATCAAGCACTATAACCGGAATGTCGGTCAGCAGGGGCAGAACCTGACGCAGATCGGTTTCTTCAATCAGTTTCAAACCGTCGTCGAGCGCCTGCGGATTGAGACGCTCCGGAAGGATTCCCGGATATTTATCCGGCATGGCGCACATCCGGAGGAATGACTTCAAAACCGTCTGCGGACGATTCCTCAGACCGCTGCGCATGGATTCCACGGCGGCGGGCTCCCAGCCGCATGGAAACGTATCATCCCGGATGAATTTCGGGAAAGGATTGATCAGAATCAGACGATGCACCGCTCCGAGATTTTGCAGCGCAAGACGCACGGCAAAGAGCGCTCCCATCGAATGTCCCACGATAACAGGGGGGATTTCCTCATCGAACAGGGGTGTTTTCATCGGACTTTCTTCGTCTTCGAAAAATCCGTAGTCGAAGATTTCGGCTGAGGCAAAGGATGACTCTTCCAGCGAATTCCAGTAGAGTTCGCCGGGGACTCCCCACCCGGGGAAGACAATGGCTTCCGGTCTGTCAGGATCGAATCTGTCCACTGCCGCGAACCTTATATTTATAGGAGGTAAGTTCCTTGAGACCCATCGGACCGCGCGCATGGAGCTTGTCGGTACTGATGCCGATTTCCGCGCCGAAACCGAATTCACCGCCGTCGGTGAATCGCGTCGATGCGTTTGCGTAGACGGTGGAGGAATCGACTTTGTTCAGGAAGGTTTCCGCGTGTTCCGGGATTTCTGTCAGAATGGAATCACTGTGTCCGGAACCGTACTTGTTGATGTGGTCGATCGCCTCGTCCAGACCCTTTACGACGCGCACCGCTAGTTTCAAGGCAAGATATTCGCAATACCAGTCTTCCTCGGTTGCGGGGAGGGCGGCAGGTACGTACTTCCGGAATGATTCATCCGCGTGAAATTCGACATCCTCAAGGCGTTTCGCAATCATTGGAGCAAATTGTTCCAGAACTTTCTCATGGATCAGCAGCGTTTCCAGCGCATTGCAGACGCCGGGACGCTGACATTTCGCATTTTCAATAATGTCGCATGCCCGGTCAAAATCGCACCGTTCATCCACAAAAATGTGGCAGACGCCTTTGTAATGCTTGATGACTGGCATAGTCGCCTGTTCCACCACGGCGCGAATCAGCCGTTCGCCTCCGCGCGGAATCACCAGATCAATGTACTGATTCATTTTAAGCATGAGAGAAACGGCGTCGTGTCCGGTCCATGGGATCATCTGAATGGTCCCATGAGGCATTCCTTTCTTCTCTCCTGCCTCGGCGATGCACTTTGCAAGAGCAAGATTGGAATGGATCGCTTCGGAACCCCCGCGCAGGATTACCGCGTTGCCGGCTTTGAGACAGAGTCCTGTTGCATCGACCGTCACGTTCGGGCGCGATTCATAAATGATGGCAATGACACCGATTGGGACAGATACTTTTTCAATCTCCAATCCATTCGGACGGGTAAACTTTTCCAGCGTTGTTCCGACCGGATCAGGCAGAGTTGCCACATGGCGGAGCCCGTCGGAAATTCCCCGGATCCGTTTCGGATCAAGTTTGAGACGATCCAGCATGGCGGAAGAGAGTCCTGCAGCTGTGCCGGCTTCCATATCGAGTGCGTTGGCGGCCATGAGTTGTTCCGCCTGTGAGTCGATGGCATCCGCCATCGCTGAGAGCCATCCGTTTTTCTCATCCGTTGTTGCAACGGCAAGTTTGCGGGATGCCTCTTTGGCAAGCATGCCCATCTGCTCCAGAGCCGCTTTCATTTCATCGGCAGAGAGTTTGTTTTCCATCAATTGAACTCCAGTTGTTTTTATTTTGAATATCATGGTAATATACAACGGAAGAAGAGGAATTGCAAAGCCGGATTCCATACACCGGGAAACCTTTGAGGCATTTCTGTGATCCCCGCTGATTTTTAAGAGAACGAATCGAAATTCTCTTTTACGCGCTGAAACAGGGGGCGTGACGGCGCTTTCCGATACGCCAGCGGTGTAAGTCTATAGTATTTCCGAAACATACGGTGAAAGTTGGCAACGGAACCGAATCCACAGTCCGAGGCAATCTCCGAAACGGAACGGACTGTGTTTTTCAGGAGGTTAGCGGCATATTCCAGACGGTTTTCCATCAGCAGTTCCATAAAACTCTGTCCTGTTTCTTCTTTGACAAGATGTGCCGTGCGGCTCGGACTCAGATGGATTTTTTTTGCAAGTCCTTCCAACGTAATCTGTTTTGATGCCTCTCTGTTGATGATGAGCCGGATCAGATCGCCTCTGGAGAGATCCGACTCCGCAAAATCGCCGCAACTCATTTTTTCGTACCATTGAAGAAGTCTTGCTGCTAGCTGACGGAATGCTTCCATGGTCCGGAAGAGTTCTTTCCGTTCCGTCCGGGGAATTGCAGAGAGATCCAGCGGATGAACAGGCGTATCCGCTCGAATCAGAATCAGTTCCTCTGGAATTTCACCATGCGGCGGACGGCGGCATCCCGTGGTCAGAAGGCAGAGGAGTTTTCCTTCCCGCATGATCGGCATGACCCATTCCAGAATTCCCGCATGGCAGAGCTTGACGCATCCCTCCGGAAATTTCCAGGCATTCCGGCAGAGTCCCAGACAATCAAAATGGATGCAGTACTTCTCTGAAATTTGTTTCATCTCGCTGCATGGGATCGAGTTGTGTATCCGGTATTTCAGCGCCTGCGTAAAGATCGGCGAGTGAACATAGCATGAAACGTGCGTTCCGGTCAATTCTTCAAAACATTCGATGGCTTGCTCCGGTATTTTTAACATAAAATACAATCCTTTTTTTCTGGAAAGTAGCATAAACAGCATAAAATGCAAGAAAAACAGCTGGATTGTATCTATTCTTTTTCCGGAACAGGAGCTATAATTCATTCAGAAAAAGCCTTATTCCGGTAAAGGTATGGATAACAAGAGAAAAGGGAAGTGAAATGAAGACTGTGAAATTTTCGTTGGAAAAGGAGATTCCGGTTGTTGCGGAAACGGATGTTCTGGTAGTGGGAGGCGGCCCCGGAGGTGTTGGCGGAGCGGTGATGTCGGCGCGGGCAGGAGCCGCTACGGTACTGGCGGAACAGCATGGCTGCATGGGCGGAACAGCAACATTTGGCGAGATCACTCCCATGATGATCAATCATTATGCCCCGGATGGAAAACTGGAACACGGCATGTCGATGGATCAACCCGTTTATACGGAGCTGATGGCGCGCATGTGGACCTACCTGCCGGAGGAGTACCGGCCCACCGCAGAGGATTCCGGGTGGAACAGCAAACGCTTTATTGTTTCCAAAGATCTGATCTCGCTGGCAATGGAGGACCTTTGTCTGGAGGCGGGAGTGAAACTGTTCTATCATTTCCGTCTGGTTGGGGTTCTGGCGGAGGAACGGAAGATACGCTATGCTGTATTTCATACGAAGTCCGGTTTTGTCGCCATTCAGGCAAAGAATTTCGTGGATGCCAGCGGAGACGGCGATCTTGCAGCCATGGCAGGATGCCGCTTTGAATTTGGTGATCTCAAACACGGACTCTGTCAGCCGATGACCCTTTGTTTCAAGCTTTCGCATGTTGATCCGTCGGTGCTGGACCGCCGGAAGATGCAGGAGCTCTATCTCAAGGCGCAGGCGGAGGGGCGAATCGAATGCAAACGCGAGAATGTGCTGATGTTCGGCTATTTTGAAGAGGATGTATTTCACTTCAATACAACGCGTGTTCTCAGAAAGTCAGCCGTTGATGCTGTTCAGAGATCCGAGGCGGAACTCGAAGGCCGCAGGCAGATGCGTCAGTTTGTCGAATGGCTCCGGGCCGAGGTCCCCGGATTCGAGCACGCCATGATCCATTCGATGGCACCGGAAATCGGAGTCCGGGAAAGCCGGCGTATCAGAGGGCGCGCCTATCTCACGCAGGAGGATTTTGTCAGCAGAAGCAAGTTCCCTGATGCGATTGCCCGTTGCAATTATCCGATTGATATTCATAGTGTTACAGGTTCAGGGACATCCTTTGTCACCATGCAGAAGAATGAATACTACGAGATTCCTTTCGGGTGCATTGTGGCGGCGGATGTTGATAATCTGACAATTGCAGGACGCCCGATTTCCGTTTCTCATGAACTCCATGCAAGTTCGCGGGTTATGCCGCCTGCATGCAGTGTCGGACAGGCCGCAGGGCTCGCCGCCGCGATGGCTTCGGAAAAGGGCATCTCATCCTCGGAGCTCGACGGAGTTGACGTTCGGAAACGCCTTGTCTCCATGGGCGCCTGGCTGTAGGCTTTTCTCTCCTTGTTTTTTTCGAGCGGTGCATCCGGTTTTCGGGTGAGCCGCTCTGCTTTTCTGGAAAATCACGTGGCTTTCCCTTTTTTTCGCTTTTCATTTTTGTGTTCCGGTGCTATATTGCGGCATTAAACAAAATCGCGGTATTAAACAAACAGGAGAAGAAACCATGGCTCTCTGGGGCGGAAGATTTTCCAAGGGCGCGGCGAAAAGCGTTCAGGATTTTACGGAATCCATCTCTTTTGATAAACGGTTGTACAAGCATGACATAGCCGGCAGCAAGGCTCATGCTGCGATGCTGGGAGCAACAGGGATCATTCCCAAAAAGTCGGCGGAGGAGATTATTGAAAAATTATCGGATGTCGAAAAGGCGATAGAGGAGGGGAAAGTTCAATTTGATGTCGCACTGGAAGACATTCACATGCACATTGAAACCGAACTGATCCGGCTTCTCGGCGACGAAGGTGCAAGGGTTCACAGTGCACGGAGCCGGAACGATCAGGTTGCACTTGATACACGTCTCTATCTGCGAGATGAGATCCGGGAGATCGCCGGAGAGATCAAACAGCTTCAGAAAGCGCTGCTGAAGCAGGCAATTGCGAACAAGGAGACGATTCTTCCCGGATTTACGCATCTTCAGCATGCCCAGCCGGTGCTGTTTGCGCATCACATGCTGGCGTATGTGGAACAGTTTGAACGGGACATCGGACGACTGAATGACTGTTATGACCGTCTGAATGTCATGCCGCTTGGTTCCGGTGCGATTGCGGGATCAACCCTTCCGATCGACCGCGAATTTGTTCGCAACGTCCTGAATTTTCCCGCATGCACGCGCAACAGCATGGATTCGGTGGCGGACCGTGATTTTGCCTGCGAACTGCTCTCGGCTCTGGCGATCTTTTCCATGCATGTTTCCCGGCTTTCGGAGGACATCATTCTCTGGATGTCGCAGGAGTTCGCTTTTGTGGAGCTTTCAGATGCGTTTTGTACAGGTTCCAGCCTGATGCCTCAGAAGAAGAATCCGGATATCGCTGAGCTCTCCCGCGGCAAAACCGGACGCATGTACGGCAACCTCATGGCTATGCTGACCATCTGCAAAGGATTGCCGATGACCTATAACCGCGATTTGCAGGAGGATAAGGAACCGCTCTTCGATTCCATTGACACGGCAAAGGGAATTCTTTCCGTCTATCCGGAAATGATCGCGACAATGAAGACTCGTCCGGAACGGATGCTGCAGGCCGCTTCCGATCCGGGTCTCATGGCGACCGATCTTGCAGAAGCTCTTGTTCGGAAAGGGGTTCCGTTCCGCCATGCTCATCACAAGGTCGGAGCTCTCGTCAAATACTGTGCGGAGAACGGAAAGGAGATGAATAAACTTTCCCTTGAGGAGATGAAAACGGTGATCCCGGAAGCGGATGAGTCGATGCCTGCTCTTTTCTCTCCCGTTTCCGCCGTGACTCTGCGGAAATCCTACGGCGGTACCGGATACGAGCAGGTCGCATCTCAGATCAGGTATTGGACAGAAAAGCTGGAAGAATGAATTCCATGAACTGTGTGCTGAAACTTGGATTGGTGATCTGCAGCGCCGTTTGGATAACGGCAGCTTTTGCCGCACCTGATCCGGTTTTCGAGCGGCGTCCATTCCTCGAGGATTATGTGGATGCCGATACAGGAGTAAGACTCCCGCCGCGCATTGGAAATTATAAAAAAAATGAGGTTGTCAAAAATTTCAATCCCATGATCGGCACGGTGGTTCGGTATGCCGATCCGCAGGGGAACTGCGCGGATGTGTACATCTATTCACTGGATACATCAAATCTGGATGTTTCACAGAAGGCGGCAGAGGCCCATTTCAAGGAGATTAAACAGGCAATTGAAAATCTGCCGAAGCATCTTGGTCATGTCAAAGAAGTGGTTCCGCTGGGGGAGGAGGCGTTGAAGCGCCCTCCGAAAGTGGAGGGACGCTGTGCCTCATTCCGCCTGAGCATTGTCGGAGATTTGAGAATTTCGGAACTTGCCGTTTTTCCCTTCAAGCGGAAGATCATCAAAATTCGAGCCTCCAGTTCGCCTTATTCCTCAAAGGAGGAGTTTCTCTTCAACGATTTTCTGGAGGCGGTCTGCAAAGCCTTTAATGCCGTGAAGTGAGATCTGAAGACCAGGCGCTTCCTTCTCCTGATTGCCAAAGCGGGAGGCTGAACCATGTTCCCCGAAGAATATGCGGTATTTCCAGCGGAAGATCTAGTTTTGTTTCCCGGAAGAGGAATGAGTTAGAAGTTCCCGGATATTCTGCTGACCTGTGAAGTCTATGGCTGTGCGTCCGGATTTTGTTTTGATCCGCGGGTCGGCTCCGGCTTCCAGAAGAAGGCGGACATGTGATTCCCGGCCGAAGAAGGCGGCATTCATCAAAGCGGTTCTGCCGGTGACATCCTGTGCATTGACGTCGGCTCCGTTTTCCAGGAGAAATCGGATGATTTCTTCATTCTGCGGGATGTTGACGGCCTTCATTAAAGGCGTTTCCTGTTTCCTGGATCGTGAGTTGATGTCTGCGCCGGCTTCAATCAGAAGTTTGAGAAACGGTTTTCCTGTTGTGACTTCACAGGTGAAATGGATCAGCGGATATGGCCTCTGGTGGATGCAGAGAACTTGTGTCTTGTAGTTTGCGTTTCGATTCAGCAGAAGCTCAAAGAGGCGGAGATTGTTTTTTTTGAGAGCAATATGGAGCGGAAGTCGTCCCAGAGCTGTTTCAGATGCCGGCAGGATGTTTGGATTTACTCCGTTTTTCAGCAGAACGTCCACGGATTCCACCGCTTCATGAAAACAGGCAAGTTGAAAGAGATTCAGCTTCATATACAGGACCTGATAGGGATCGGCTCCGCCATCAAGAGCTTTCTGCACTTCCGATGGGTGATTGTTGACGACTGCCAGAATCAGTTTGCGCTGAGTCGCATAGTCTTTTGCTTTTGCTCCAAAGCGATTGATGATGTCCTGATCCGGAGAGAATTGTTCCATTTCCAGTACTGCATTGGGATTCGGAGAGAAGTAGGACAGCATCAGAGGCGTGAATCCATCCCGGTCCATGGCATTGATTTCCGCTCCGGAATAGATCAGAAATTGAAAAAGCGGGATGGCGTCTCCCCGCATGGCAATGTAATGCAGAGCGGTTCTGCCGACTTCATCCACGGGAAGGACGTCTGCCCCGAAGAGAATAGGGGAGATCAGGTCTCGTACGGTAAACATGGGATTCTTTGCCAGCGTAAGAAGAATGTTCCTGCCTTGAAAGGTATCGACGTTTTCCAATCCGTGCTGCATGGTGTACTTCAGATAAAAAGGCAGATCGGCGGGGCTGGGCAAATCAATTTTTATGTTGACATCGGCATTCTTTCTCAGAAGAGCTGTGAGCATTTCATTTGTTTCGGGAAAGCGTCCACCGAGAACGGCCTTCAGCAGGGGACCGGAATAAGCGGGAAAATTCCGATCCGTAACGACCATATTCGGATCAATATCGGAGCTCAGGATCTCTTGAATGAACCCGTTGATCATTCTGTAATCCTGCCGGGTGAATTGCCGATTTTTGTGTTTCGAGAGGAAGGTTTCGATGCGTTGTTTGAGGTAGTCCGTCAATCCTTTGTCATATTGCCTTATTCTGGCCGAGTTCCGGAGATTCCGTTGTTTGGCTGCTGCAGTCAGATTTCGAATTACGATGGAGAGAAAACGATCGTGTTTCAACTGAAGAAAGAGAAGTTCCTGCTGGATACTTTCTTTTGGAGAATGGTTCGGATCTGTCTTTTTTACTTCCAGCTCCAGCATATTTTTGCGCCGTTTTTCAATATCATGGATCTGACGGAAGTGGTGAAGACGTTCTGCAATGGTACGGGGAACAATATCCTGTCTGTAATTGAAATCAGGGATCGGGGTGGCGTCTTTCGGCAAGTGGGAATACCGGGTTGGGATCGGAAGAGTGTCGTTGTGTATGATAATTTCATCCGAGAAGTCCGCTTGGACGGAATCCGTCATTGCGGCGGGAAGAAGGGGTTGCGAGACAGATTCCTGGTGCTGATCTCTCTTCTGATTCAGGAAGAATCCCCAGAGCCCGATGACGACAGCGGTATAGATTGAGAATAGAACAACAGCCGCAGGAGTAAAAGTCTGTTTCAGACTGAAGTTCCTGGTGGTGAAGAGAAAGAGAAACAGAAACAACAGCAGGAGAGAGAATATAACCGGAATGGCGACGGAGATTTCTCCCGTCGTTTCCAGATTCATTGGACTGTCTCCCTGGCTTTTTTTACTTTTTCAGTCAGGTCCGGATCGGAGAGAAGATTCAGTTTTGTTTTCAGTTCTTCCAGAAAAGTGTCTTCTTCCATCAGTTCCTTCAGCCGTTGAGTGCATTCCGGACACTTTTGCAGGTGGGATCGGCAGAAGCATACGGCAAACCATCCGGCTTTTCCCTCCTTGTATTTGATAAGTGTTGTTTGTGAAATGTGTTTCATGTGCTTCACCCTGTTGCGTTCAGTCCGGCAGATTGCTGATGATTTCCTTCAGTTTGGCAATGGAGCGTGTTTTTGCAAGATAGACGGAATTGACTGAAATTTTCAGCCATGCCGCAACCTCTTCCGCGGCACAGTTCTGAAGCGCATAAAGATCGAACGCCTGATAAGTCAGAGGTTCAATTTTATGTTTCAGTTCATCCAGAGCCATCTTCATTTGCTGTGCTTCCCATTCCTGCTGCCAGCTTTGTTCGAGTTCGTTGTTATCTTCTGAGATGTCGTCGGAAAGCGTCACGAACTTTTTGTCTGCATAAGAGTCATTTTTCAGACGGAGTGCCTGGTGAGAAATGATTTTTTTCATATATTCCCGGAATTTGCCTTTTGCAGGATCATATGAAAAACGGTTTCTCATTTTGAAAACTTCCGCCATGACAAGCTGAGTGAGGTCATCACATTCGGTTTTGTTGAGCCCGAAATCGCGTCCCCGGATAAAAATCAGAGGGCGATACATTTCAAAAAACTCGTCCCATGAGACATCGTCTCCATCGCTTATTTTTGACAGCAGCGTTTTTTTCGTTGTAAAAGCCATGTTCGTTTCCTGTTCTCCGATCGTACGGAAAATAAAATACATTGCAAAAAAAAATGCAATATATTTTTATTTTCACTATACTGATGGTGTTGTTTTTCTCACAATCTGTCAGCGTTGTTTTATTTTTTTTTATTTTTTTTATTTTGATATCAAAAAGCTCTCTTGTTATTGCAGGAGAGAGCGAATTTCCTTTTTCTTTGCACTTGCAGCGTAAGCAGAGGCGTTTTTTCCGAAACGATCCTGTTTGCGCTTGTCTGCTCCGAACTCAAGCAGAATCCGGATATTTTGAAGGTTCCCGGATTCTGCAGCCTGCATCAGAGGGGTTTTCCCATCGCTGGAGCAAACGTTGGGATCAGCTCCGTTTTCCAGCAGAAGACGGAGAAGTTCCGGCGAGCCGAGAGACAGTGCTTCTGCTAGATAGGAGTGATTCTGTTTCAGCAGAGTGCGGCAGATGGGGTTCCGCTTCAGAAGATTTGTCAGAAGAATCATGTCTTTTCCACGAATGGCATTGAAAAGATAGTGTTCCGGGTCTGCAACATCTGCTGTCTGAGGGGGGGCAGGATGGTGCTCAGCTCTTCCGGCATCCCATGCGCCGAACATCATCAGGGCTCCGAGAACGGAAAAGGCCGCCAGTGAAATGTAGACCGGGACATGAAGATTGTTCCGCAGATAACCTCCGGAATTCCGGAGAAGACTTTGGACAATGTTCCGTAATGTTTTCCTGTCGAAATCTCCATTGAGGTGACTCCGGAATGTTTCGATTGTGTCGATGCGCCATTCCGGATTGGTATCGCAGACCTCGAGAATTGTCCGGTTGAGCCGATGTGCGAGCGGGGAGCGCAGCAAAGAGAGATCCACCTGGGGAAAGTCCCGGGTGGATTTTCCGGTCAGTGCGCAGTAAAGGACTTTTCCGATCGCATAGAGATCGTATTTCGAATCAAAAGGAATTGGTTTTATCCTGTTTTTCCGTTGAAGCATCTCTGGCGGCAGGAAATCCGGCGACCCGATCAGGGTGGCATTCCCTTCAATTTCCCGGACAAGTCCGACGTCGCTGAGTTTCAGTTCTCCATTGATGAAAATAATATTGGACGGCTTGATATCGCGATGCACCAGTCCTTCCCGGTGCAGAAATTCAACGGCATCCAGAAGAGAAAGACCGATTTTCAACACTCGTTCCGGGGAAAGAGGATAACGCTGGAGCACATTTTCCAGAGTTGCAGGCAGATAGGTCCCTTTTTCATGGGAGAGATTGTCTGCGGGAGACATGGTGTAATAAAAATACTCGGGACTGTCTTCTACATGGTGAATCTGGACGAGATTCGGATGCGTCTGAGAAAGCCTTCGAAACGCTCTCAATCCGTGAAGTTCCCTTTCCCAGACTCTTCTGTCTCCGGTCTTTGCGACAATTTTCAGAACCATCTCAACGCCGGAAAAATCCCTGACCAGATAAGTGATTCCGTAACTTCCCGAACCGCAGCAAGACAGGTATTGATATCCTTGCGGCATACCGAAAAACGGTTCCGTATTTCCTGATGTCTCATTCATAAAAAAATACAGTTGATTGCAATATTTCTCTTTTCACTATTATATATACATGATTCTGTGAGTTTTACAAGAGAAAATCACAAATGTTTCTAAAAAATAATCCAGATTTCCTAAGATGTTATGGCGTCTATGGGATGAACGTTAGGAAACTTAGGATGGCTCGTTCAGGAAAGGATCACGTTTCTGCTGTTTTTGAAAGCATCTGGTTTAAATTGTGACAACGGATCTGAAACGAGTTCTTCGGCACTCCGAGAAGACCGGCAACAAGCTCGCATTTTGCCATGAATAAAAAGATGATCGGTTTGTCTGTCGTGTTCAGCGATTCGAAATTGCCCTGTCCTTTGGATACGACAAGATCCGCTTTGTAAAACGCATCCAGAAATTCCGGTGAGGAATGCTCCAGAGAGACTCCGGGCGTGCAGTCCCCGGTATCGACGATCCGTTTTGCAATGCCGCCGAATCCGGAATCAAGCACTTCACGCCGGGTGATGTCATTCAAGATCGGGGAGCCTTTTACGGAGACCGTGATTTTTTCCCTGTATTTTTTCACAAGCAGAGTATCGAATACGGCTTCACCGCAGTTGTCCAGAAGGTATAGAATGTTTTCTGCGCTGTCCATGGCTTTTTCCGCATGGCGGAGTGCATCCTGGTCGACTGGTGTCAGAAAGGCCGTTTCAATGGTTCTTTTCGCTTCATTCAGATCCAGATCGCAATTGACCCCGAAATCAATGATATTGCCTCCGATTGCCAGACGGACCAGCGACTCGAAGTTTTCCGGATCAATACGTTTTTCTGTAAGAAAGCGTTCCAGAAGTTCTTTTGCAATGCGGGTGGAAGCATCTTTCTGTGCTTGATACGGATCTTGAATGCCGGTCCGTTCTGACGCATAGGAATAGATCCGCCGTGCCATGAAAGGGGGCGGAGTGTTGTAGTCGAAGTTTGCGATTTCCCGCAGCATGTCTTTGACGATCCGTTCTTTTTCCTGATCGTCATCCGCCAGCATTTCCGCAATTTTCACAGTGTTTCTGACGAGGCACTGCACGCAGCTCAGATATGTTCTCATGATATAGGTCCTTGCTTTTGTGTAAAAGAGGTTTCCCGGTTCGAGGGACTACTTTGGTTCCGGCAGCCGAAGTTCCGCGAGCAGTTCATAGGGCAGGGGGGTGCTGTCGGCGGCAAGCGTTCTTCCGTAATCCCGCTGCAGGTCGGCAACAGCTCGAACCGGTCCATAAAGTTCGATGCGAAAGAGTCCATCCTCCGGATCCGGAAGGCGGAATGTGACGAATGCAGGCTTTCCGGGAATCATATCATCCAGCATTTTCTGCCGGCCATTGACACTGACCATCGCTCTCTGCACTTCCGGGATTTTCAACAGCAGAAGACGGAATTCGACCATTCCGCCTCCACCTGTTTTCGTCCGGGCGAATTTTTTCTGGAAGGTGTTGCCTTCGATCATGTTCCATCCGCCGAAAGACATTGGTCCGTGGTCGTAAAGCCGCGTTCCTTCGCCGGGAAAATTCACCTGTACTCCGCCGGGGCGGACCGCTTTCAGAATACCGCTTTCCAGGACTTCCCGATAGATCGTATAACCGGGATACACAAGAAAATATGCCGCAAGAAGAGCGAAGCCGTTGTACAGGAAAAGATTTTTGTATTGTTTCTTTCTCCAGAGTCTCGGAATTCCTGCGCAGAAGAGTCCGCCGGCGAGACAGTACAGCGCAAAGGAGGGAATGCGGAAGCGTCCGAGATTGTAGAACGCTGCCGCAGCGAACCAGTAGAGAAGCAGAAACAGAAAGAGAAGCGCAATTCCCCGTTTTCGGAAACATTTCCGGAAATTCGCGAAAACTCCTGCCAGACAGAGCAGCAGCAGAAATCCGGTCGGAAGAAAGACAAAAGTCGTCATCAAAGAGCTTTTCTGTCCGTTCACAGCTGGATTGATATTGTTCGGAATGTCATATTCATTCCAGTAAAGGAACAGTTTTCGGAAGGTCAGTTCGAGATACGCTGCCGGTTCTTCGCAGAACCAGTCGAATATGCGCAGGGGAACGGAGCGTTCCTCCTGATGTTTTGTCCAGAAGTTGAAGGATGGTGGATATTCGAGTCCGCCCGGTGGCGACTCTTTTGTATTTCCAAGTGCCAGTACCGCTCCCCCTGCCGTGGAGGGCCCCTTCAGCGTTCCGTACTTCATTGAATTGACAGCAGCAAACGGGATCTGCGGCAGTACGGTTCCGAGAAATACCATCAGCAAGGCAATGGCGAAGGTTTTTCCTGATCTTCGTCCGGATTTCCACTCACCCCAGTAGCAGGCCAGAAGAATCGGCGGAAGAAAGCACCATGCGTTCCCGCGTGTCAGAATCGCGATGGAAAGAACGATTCCGGTCAGAAGCCAGCGGAGCCAGCCGCCTTTGTCCATCGCTTTCAGGGTAAGATAGAGCAGGAGGATGAACCAGAAGAGCTGGGAAATTTCGATCAGTCGGTAAGAGGTGTAGAGAATTGCCAGACGGCTCAGTGCAAGAAGAACCGCTGCGATGATTCCTGCGTTTTTTCCTGCAATGCGCGCCCCGACAAGTCCCGTGAGCAGAATGGCGACTCCTCCGCAAAGCGACTGCGCAAGGATGATCATGAAATTTGACGGTCCAGTCAGAATCTGGATCAGCGGCAGGAACACCGCATAATAGAATGGCTGATAATAAAACTCATCCGGAAAGATTCCTCTTAGAATCTGTTCCGAAAGAGTTTTGTAAGTTGCCATATCGGTCACGGAGGCCGGGGCGAATGCTGCCGGATCGGCTGCAATAAGCTGTATGCCGACGATGAGGCGCAGGAGGAATCCTGCAACGGCGATCGCCGCAAGCAGAAGCAGAAAACGATTTTTTCCGTGCCGGTTGAACATTCCGGTCAGAAGCTCATGAGTTCTTTTTCTTTGTCTTCCATGAGCAGGTCGATGTGAGCGATCGACTTGTCTGTGACCTTCTGGATCTGTTCGAGGATATCTTTGAGTTCATCTTCCGTGATGTCGGATGTCTTCTGGGCTTTTTTCGCGACTTCATTGGCATCGCGGCGGATATTCCGGACGGCAACTCTGGCTTCTTCAGCACGGGCTTTGACCTGTTTGCCGAGAGCAACACGGCGTTCCTGGGAGAGCGGCGGAATTGGAAGGCGGATGACGCGTCCGTCACTGACGGGAGAGATCCCGAGACTGGATTCACGGATTGCCTTTTCAATGACTTTTACAAGACTCTGGTCCCACGGCTGAATCGTGATGAGACGTGCTTCCGGAGTTGCAAGGTTGGCTACATCGCGGAGTCTGGATTTTGCACCGTAGTAGTCCACGGTGATGTTTTCCACCAGTGCGGTCGATGCTTTTCCGGTGCGAATCGCGGAAAAGTCATTCTTCATGGCTTCTTCGGCTTTGCCCATGTTTTCCTGGGTTTCGTCGACGAGCAGCAGAATTTCGTCTGTCATTTGATTTTCTCCTATGAGTTGATTTGGATGATGATGTCCGATTTCCATTTGCCTCAGGAAACAACCGTTCCCACGGAATTGTCTCCAGTGAGGACTTTTACCAGAGCTCCCGGTTCATCGAAGTCGAAAACAACAATGTGCAGATTGTTTTCCGAACAGAGGGAGAATGCGGCGGCGTCCATGACCGCCAGCTTCCGTGCGAGCACTTCCCCGAACGAGATTGTTTCGAAGCGTTTTGCGGAAGGATCCTTTTTCGGGTCGGCCGTATAAATCCCGTTGACTTTGGTCGCTTTCAACAATGCCTGGGATTTGGTTTCCAGAGCCCGGAGCGCGGCGGTTGTATCGGTCGTGAAATATGGAGAACCTGTACCGCAGGCAAAGATCACGAGTTTATGCTCGTCAAGTTGCCTGAGAGCCTCATCGCGGTTGTATCGGGAGACGAATGGTTCCATGGCAATCGCGGAATGGAGTGCACAATCGACGCCGGCTTCCCGGAAGGCGTTCTTGAGACAGAGCGCATTCATGGCGGTTGCAAGCATTCCCATCTGATCCGCAGTGACTCGATCCATGCCGCCTTTGGAACCGGCGAGCCCGCGCCAGAGATTTCCGGCGCCGACGACCAGCGCAATCTCGACTCCAAGGTCAAGCGCCTCCTTCACTCTTGCAACAACGGACGCCACCGCGTCTGGATCGTATCCATGTCCCCTGCTTCCCTGCAGGGATTCTCCGCTGATTTTCAGCAGCACTCTTTGATAGACAGATGAACTCATTCCCTGATCTCCGTTTTGATTCCGTGGAATATAATCCAACAAGAGCATGAAATCAACAGAAAAAAGGACGAATCCCAAAAAAAACTCGTCCCCCGGATTCGTGATTGCTGCTGGAAGCCGGGGAACGAAAAAGCGTAGGGAGGTGCTCCTGCGCAGGAAGCCGTTTATTTCGTTGTTTTGTCTGTCGCTTTCTGATAGACGCGGACATAGTCGATGATGTATTTTGCCGGGAAAATGGATTTGTCGACTTTTCCGCCGAGCGTGCCTCCGATCGCCAGATTCAACAGCAGAAAATGCGGCGCGCGGAAGGCGTTGAAATCGCCGATGCTGCACTGTTCGGTTTTGAATGTGAAAATTGGTTCTTCATCAAAGAAGAAAACGATTTTTTCGGGGTCCCATTCCATGGCGAAGATATGGAAATCGTCCGTGAAATTGCGGTTTGCGATTTTTCCGCCGGACTGCCGGTGCTTTTTGTTTTTATCCTGCCAGTGCACGGTGGACTGAAGGACATAATTTCCCTCTCTGTTTTTCCAGAATTCAAAAATGTCGATTTCTCCTTTTGCCGGCCAGTCGCCGTAACGGTTGTCGGTTCCGATGGTCCAGAAGGCGGGCCAGACACCCTGTCCGACTGGGAGTTTTGCCCGCATTTCAGCGCGTCCGTAGAGGAAGGTGAAGGTTTTGGATGTAATGAGTCCGGCGGAGGTGATCTCAATGTTTTTCCGGTTGAATTTCCAGTTCTCGGAGCCTTCCTTGTACCAGGGATTGGGTTTGTTTTCGGAAAGGGCCACCAGGTGGAGACAACCGTCTTTGACATAGGCGTTTTTCTCGTCGGTGGTATACCACTGCATCTCTTTGTTCCGGAGAAAACCCTGATTTTCATAAACCCATTTTTTCGGATCGGGTTTCCCGGGCTTGTCGAACTCATCCGACCAGATGAGTTTCCATCCGGCACGGGCAGGGGGAGTGGCTTCAGCAGCATTCATGCTCCACGAGCCGGTCATCAGCGTCAGGAATGCGGGCAACATCATTTTTTTCATGTTCATGGATATATCCTTTCTTGTGGTTGAGATTTATTGATCAATGTCGTTATTCATTGCCGGGATAGGGATGCTGTCCCCAGAAGTAGGCGCGTCCGGCGCTCCCCCAGTCGGGAGTGGGGCAGCCGCCGAGATCGCGGTTTTCCACGTGCCCGTCGAGAAAAGCAAAGTTGGCGCGGATCATGTGACGGAAATCCACGGCGGAGACATCTTTTGGGGAATACGCATTTTCTCCCGACCCCTTGACATCCGCGATGAGCATTCTCTGAGATGGACGTTTCACCCGTTTGTATTTGAGGGTTCCGTCGTATCCGACTCCCCATACCGTTGAGGGTGCTTCCTTCCCCATGAACCGGTTCAGACCGTAATGGTTTGCCTCCTGAAAACTTCTTGTATATTGATCGCTGAGCTGTCCTGGACAGGCAAAAACTCCATATGCCTTGAGCGGTCCGCTTTCGGTTGCCTCCGGGGTCATTTTCTGGATATGGCGGACCTGAATGTTCACGACCCAGGAGGATTTTGCCCGGACCGGATCCACATAATCAAGCATGAGTGTGGACTGCCAGCGCATATAATTCCAAGTGACGCTTTCGACACCCCGTCCGTGATCGTGTTCATACATCAGCGCAGCCTGTCCGACCTGCTTGAGATTCGACATGCACCCGATTGCCTGCGCCTTTTTCCTTGCGGAATGCAATGCGGGCAGAAGGAGCGCCGCAAGGATCGCGATGATCGCAATGACGATGAGGAGTTCTATGAGTGTGAAATTTCCGCATTCACTGTGGCTTGTTTCCCGGTTGATCTTCCGTATCCGCATACAATATTCTCCTTTATTTTATATGGATTCTGAGCCGATGTTCAGGGAAGGTTCGAGATGAATTCGAGTGTATTCCGCACTTCCTGCCAGGTGCAGTTCTGTTCCAGCAGCTTAACGGCGGGATGGCGGTTGATCTCCGAATGGAACGGCAGCGGCAGATCACCTGTCCCCGGACAGAGGTGCATATCATTTCCCGCAGCCTCGTTGTTGATGATTCTGGAATCCGACCAGTGGATTCTTCCGATCAGTTCCGGAAATTTCAGGAAATCATAGAGATGCTTCAGCCGTTCCCGGTGAGTAGGATAAACGGCAAGACTGGTTGCCGCGTGACTCGTATCCAGTGTCAGAAGCAGATTGTCGCATGCGGCATCCTTCCGGATGCGGAACCACTCCTCCGCCGTATCGCCGAAGAGACGCAGTGTGTTCGGCGGATACATCAACTGGTTTTCCATGCAGAGCGTAACATTTCTCTTTTTTGCAAATGCCGCCAGTTTTCGGAGCGATTCGATGAGAAGGTCGTATTCTCCGACAGTTCTTCCATCCTGGATTCGGGTGCCGAGCGTATGGATGACCATCCGGTCGATGCCGTAGCGGCATCCTTCCATGAGAGCGGCTTCTATTTTCCGGAACCCTTCGGAACGGATCGATTCATCCGGAGACGCCAGGTTGATCCCGTCATAGGGCAGGTGCACTCCCCCGACAAAGGGAATGTACTGTTCCCAGGTCGGAGAGCTTTCGTAGCGTCCGATGTGGGCTTCGACTCCCAGATGATTCTCCTGGAGAAAACGAATGCTGTGGAACGGTTTCGTCAGAAGCATGGTCTGTGCTCCGGAAAGATGGGATTCAACAGAAAAACCGGTTCGAAACAGCCGTCTTCATATTGCCGTTTTTTCAGAGCGCCGCGTCCGCGGACCCGGCAGTAGGTGCAGGGCGGGATGGTTTCTTCAAATTCGAAATGACCGGTCAGGCCGTGGAAGGTGCGGATTGCTTTGCCGTCTGTGATGATATTCACCTCTTCGAGCGGATGATGAATTTGAAATTCCAGATGGAGTTTCCTCGGTGCACCGGCGGTAACTTCCGTGTCAGTGAATTCAAAAACCGGACATTCGATGAGATTGTCAACGGTACAGTAGAAGTGTCCGTTCCGATATGCTCGAATAATCTCTTCGTAACTGTTCCGCTCGACCCATAGATGATCCTGAACAAATTCGCCCGGCAGGTAATCGTGTCCGCCATCGGTGAAATGTCGATGGAAATCCGATCCGCACCGGGCGAAGATCCGGTATCCGCGGCAGAGGAGCTGATCCCATTCCGCACCGATATCCCAAGTCTGTTTCGCCCGTCGTTCCTTCCGGTCGACGCAGGCGATGATTCGGAAGACCTCAGAGGCACTCGCAATTTGTTCGAACTGTTCGAATGGAACATCTGGAGCATTGGGATGATTGAAAATCATCAGAGTTTTTTCTTTTCCCCAGTTCCGTTCAACGAATTGCAGTTCCTCCCGTGCTTTTTCGATTCCGCTGACTCCGGCAAGGCGACAGTAGCGGCGAACCAGTTCCGTCTGCAGATCGAACTCCCGATTGTCCGGAGTGGTCAGAAACATGGTATGGCGTTCGATCGGAAACTCCTGTTCTGCTGTATGGAAAATTGGAATTTCCGGATATTGTTTCCGGGCTTCCAGAATTTCACTGTATTGTTTTTCTCCCCAGCGGTCGCCCTGTTCCGCATGGCCGGAGATGGCAAGAAAGTCACAGAATTTCCGGGATTGCTCCACAATGTCCATGACCGGAACGTGCCCGTCCATGCAGCAGTGCGAGTGGATATGCACATCGCCTTTGATCCATTTCCCCATGAGGTATTCCTTTCTTTATTTCCCTGAGAGGAGTTTTTTGAGTTTGCGTTGTTGAAAACAGGTCTGTTGCAGTTGCTTTTGAAACATTATATCATATAGTATCGGAAAAGACAATCCCTGTCTTGTTGCATGTATTTGCGTATTTGTCGCAATAAAAATGGAGAAAACGGGTATGAATGAGATCAGTTTGCGAAAAGATGTCTATGAGTCGATTGCTGTTTCGCTGCCGTTTTACCTGCACAGTGTCGGATATCACTCCTATGAAGCCGGCGAGGGGGAATATCCCTCCATGCTGGTGAATACGTTTGTGCAGTTGATCTGGTGCGTTTCCGGAATCGAGGAAGTGACGCTGTACGACAGGAAATATACGCTTCAGTCAGGGGATTTTTTTTATTATCTTCCCGGTGAGGATCATTCCTATCGTGCGATTTCCTCTCTCTGGAAGCACCGCTGGGTCTGCTTCGACGGACCGAAAGCCGCCGATTTCATGATGTCATACGGATATCCCCGGCACATCCGGAATGCAGGAACGTGTCCGGAGCATCTGTTTGAGCGTCTGACGGAAACGGTTGCTCTCGGAGATCCTTTTCAGATGCGGATGCACATCAGTATCCTTGCAGAGATTCTTGCTCTCGCAGGCATGTCGAAAAAACGGGATCTGGAGTCGGAGCCGCTGGTAAGACGGTGTGTTCATCTGATCCAGACTTCCTTTCAGGACCCGCGTGTCGATGTCAATTATCTCTGCGACAAGCTCGGTGTTCACCGGGCGACTCTGACGCGCAGTTTTCATCAGGCAATGCACCGGACCCCGGGAGAATATCTGCTTGCGGTTCGCGCTCATCACGGAATGACGCTCCTTTGCGGTACGAATCAGAGCGTTTCGGAAATTGCGAAACGATGCGGGGTCGGCGGCATTGCCCGATTCAGCCGTCTGATCCGCAGGATCACTGGCTCTTCTCCCGTTCAATACCGGGCAGATCACAGGCGGGAAAATGAGAATCCGGAGACCGCTTCCGCGCATCTTCCGGATTCTGTTGATGATTTGTAATTGATTTTTGCTGTTTTGTTGCGATAGCTGCGTAAATTTTTGACGGATCGGTGCTGAAACGGATCAGCGTTCCGCAAGAATGTCTCCGATGGAAACCCCGAGAGTTTTCCGGGCGATCCGGTCCAGTTCCTCTTTCGGACCGGAGAAATGGAACGTACTGTGGATGTGTGTCATGGATTCTCCCGGTTTCAGAAATGCCGCGGGAGAGGAGGATTCCAGTTCATAGAACGGTCCCATCTTTTCGAGTCCGGGACCGGGAATGCCGTCGTTGTAGGCATTGACCACGTCGCCGGTGAAGGGCTCTTTCTGGATTTCCCATGCGGCGTTGGCGTATTCGGAATCCGGCTTGCCGGGGGTGTATTTCACGATGGTCAGAATGTTGTGTTCTGCGTCGTAACTGCCGAGAAATTCACGGGCACGCTGTTTGTTGAGTCCGATCTTGCCGCGGTTGTCCCCGTCGGCGCAGAAATAGAGGACTCCTTTTTCATGGTCGATTTTCAGACGGTCGGCAGGAATCTTGCCGAAGTAATCGTCCTTGACGACGGGGCCCTCCGCATTCCGGTTAAACGGAACCACGATGACTGTTTCCGGCGATGGCTTGAACATGCCGAGCATCCAGATGGACATGGCGCCTGTCTTCCGGGTCCATGCGTCGGTTCCGGCGTTGGTCATTGTATTGGCTGTGGTGCAGCCGACCGCTTTGAGGGGAGATGCTGCCGGGCCGGTTGTTCCCAGCGCTTCGGAAACTTCTTCTGCGGAGAGAAGCCGGACACGGCGTTTCAGACGAATCTGTTTCCGGTTGCCGCTCCAGTCAACCGGGGCGAATTCCGATTCGAGGAGAAGTTCCCGGTCACTGTCCCGTCCGGTGATTTTCCATGGTTCGGTATCGAAGATGGCAGGAACCTGCCAGTTTTCAAACGTAAATTCCGCACCTTTTGGAAAATAGATGCTGAACTGTCCACCTTCGGGACCGAGCCAGAAGCGGTCCTCGCCGCCATAGGCGTTGATGTGCGGAGTTTTTCTGCCGGAACGGATGAGTTTATAATTGATCCAGCCGCAGCTGTAGCCGTCATCGCCATCCATGGTACTGGTCATGACGCGGCCCTGGTATTCCGGGGAAACAACGACCCGTGCGCCGGTTTTATTTTTGAGCACAACGGGCTGCAGACCGTGTTCCTGAAGGAAACGGACATCTCCAATCAGTGTTTTTTCCGTGTCGTGGATAGAGGATTCTGTTGCCATGCAAATAACTCCTGTTGGCGCCGGGGAAAGGGGGAATCAGGGCGTTTGCCCGCTTTCCCGGCTTTTGGTTGAGTGTTTTTGTTTGAACTCTTCGATAATTTTCCGGGCAATGCTTCCCGGTGGCGGGATCGGAGGAAGGGCATCCGCCCGGAACCAGCCGAGAGCATCCAGTTCCGTGCCATCCGGTTTAGCTTCTCCTGACACATATTCCGCCGAAAACCCCAGCATCAGCGAGTTCGGAAACGGCCAGCATTGGCTTGAGAGGTAGCGGATGTTCCCGACCGTGACACCTGTTTCTTCCCGGATTTCCCGGTGGATTGCTTCTTCGATGCTTTCGCCCGCTTCGACGAAGCCCGCGATCAGACCGTGAATTCCCGGCAGGAATTTCCGGTTGTGGGCAAGAAGAAGTTCATCACCCCGGGTCACTGCGACAATGACGGCCGGAGCAAGCTGAGGATAGAAGCGCTCTCCGCAGAAAGGGCAGATCAGTGCAATGTCGTCCTGGGATTCTCCCAGCGGCTTTCCGCATTGTCCGCAAAAACGGTGCTGTCTGCGCCAGTGAAGCAGTTCTTTTGCGCGGCATCCGGCGGAAAAGGCATCCGCATCCAGATGGCCGACTGCAAGACGGACCTCCACTTTCCGCATATTGCCGGAAAGGGCATCCGGCATGGAGGGCAGATCGACCGCAAAACAGGGAGTGCCGTCGCGGAAACCAATGCTCAGTGCCGTAGAAAGATTCAGGCCTTCCAGCTCTGCGGCTCGCGGAAATGAAAACTGATCCTGATGAGTCCGGAGCAGCATTTCCCGTCCGCAGAACACGATCATTTCCGCATTCGGATTTTTTTTCCAATCCTCCGTATAGACCGGAACGGGGTCCGGAATGAACTTTGCCATGATGACGCGGCATCCTTTCTTTTCGGATAATATACTCCCGAAACAGTACGAGGCAAGGCGTTCCGCTGAAAATCATACGGCAAAATCTTTGTCGCATTCCGGAACACCGAAGACGGACGGCGGAAGAAATGTTATCTGTCGGTCTGCGAGGATTGTTTCAACAGGAGCACCCCCAGCAGAAGAACAAGCGGAAAGAGACCTGCCACAAGGAGTCCGCTTTTGAGTCCAAGCTGATCCGCGTCAAGACCATGTTTCGCACCGAACTCGACAATGTGATCAATCTTCAGGATGAAGTCGGACACGACTCCCGTGATCCACGGACCGACCGCACAGCCGACATCCCCCATCACGGCAAGCAGCGCGAACATGGCTGTTCCGCCTTTCGGAAATGCAGCGGAGGTCAGGCTGAAGGTCCCGGGCCACATCAGAGCCACTGAGAGTCCGCACAGCGCGCAGCCGAACAGAGAGAGATAGGGATTCTGTGCCAGAACCGTCAGCAGATAGCTGATGACGCAGAGGAGTCCGCTGACTGCAAGCGACGGTTTCAGCGGCATCCGGCTTCCCAGAATTCCGTAAATGGTTCGCCCGATTCCCATCAGAACGGCAAACATGCAGGGTCCCAGCAGATCTCCCATGACTTTGGGAACTCTCAATCCTTTCTCCGCAAATATGGAGGACCATTGCGACATGCTGAGTTCCGATGCTCCCGCACACATCATCAGAATCAGGGCGATTAGAAAACCGTGCGAGGAGAACAGGTGTTTCAAAGATGTTCTCTCTTCCTCTGATACCGTTTTGCGCAAAGGAACTCGCAGAAATTTGAACAGATTGTAGAGCGGCAGCAGTGCCCAGCAGCAGGGCAGCAGATACCAGAGCGGTCCGCCGATCAGCTTGAGCAGAAGAGTCGTGATCACAACCACGCCGACTTGTCCCCAGCAGTAGAAGGAGTGAAGCAGACTCATGGCAGACTCTTTCTCTTCCCCCGGCAGGGAGTCCACAATCGGGCTGATGATGACTTCAATGATTCCTCCGCCCATTGCGTAAAGCACCACCGCTGCGCAAAGGCCGAGATACGGGTCCGGCAGGAGTTTCGGCAGAATTCCGAGTCCGATCAATCCTGCCGCGCTGAAGGCATGGGCAATGACCGCCGATTTTCGATAACCGATCCGGTCCACATATTTCATGGAAAGAAAATCCGCAAAGATCTGCACACAGAAGTTCAGCAGGATCAGCCGTCCGATCATTTCAAAGGAAAGTTTGTATTCCGTCTGGAAGATGATGAACAGAAGCGGCGCCAGATTGTTGACGATCGCCTGTGTGATATAACCAAGGTAACAAGCGCGGAGGGTATGTCGGTAGATGTGTCTCATTTCGGAGAAAAAAGCCGGGGAGGGAGCTCCCCGGCATGAAGATGGTTCAGGAGTTGTATTTCAGAACAAAGTCAACGATCGGCTGCGGATTTTCCAGACAGTGCGGATGGTGCTTTGCCCCATGTTTGTAGAGAACCTGGAAGTTTCCTCCGAGTTCTTTCATCCGTTTTTCGACGACCATCGTATTTTCCTCCGGCGGCACGACCTCATCCGCATCGCCGCAGAGATGCAGAACCGGAATTTTCGCGTCCACGATCGGTTTCAGGTTATCGACGGGATTCCCATTGTACGCCATCGCCTGTTCTTCCGTGAACCCCCATGCCTTGAGACAGTTCTGCCAGGCGTTTTCACTTCCCGGCCCGTTTCCTTTGCCTCCGGGCCAGCTTTTGAAATCGCAAACGGGATTGTCGAGGTAAAGACAGCTCACTTTGTCTGTGTTTTTCGCTGCCCAGTTGTAGACGTCGAGTCCGCCGCGGCTGTATCCGACCGGAACGCATTTCCGATTGAATCCCAGTGAAACCATGAAGTTGTAAAGCAGATCAAATCTGCGGTTCGATTCCGGAGAGCCGTAGAGTTCGTCGACTTCGATGTGAGCAACGTACCATCCGAGTTTCAAAAGTGCCCAGTCTGCGTTCGGGAACGCCCCGAAGAAGCGGGCGCGCCAGTACCAGCGCTTCGCCGGGTCCGGCGGACAGTTCGGTTTGACCAGGACGCATTTGATTCCGTTGAGTTTGAAATCGCAGCGTTCGAATCCGCACCAGTCAGAGACTCTGCCGGGAAAATCGGTCTGGAATCCGTTCAGGTTGATTTCGATGGTGGAATGATCCAGTAGTTCCGTCAGATAGGCGGCGACGTGATCCGCCTGGGCATTGACTCCGGCTTCCTGATAGTGATAACCGTCCTGGCCGCGGTATTCCGGATGATTCAGCATTGGAGTATAGAGATCGTCGACGAGAATACCCCGTTCCTTCATAACCTCTTCCGCGATCCGGTTGCGCCGGAGGACAACCTCATTCTTGATCGGGTCCAGTTCTTCCGTATTGTCCTTGACGGTGATGGGGGTTGAACTGCGCCAGATGAGGCGGGCTTTGGTGTTCAGACGGAGAAAATCAACGAATTCCTCCAGTCCGCGGCGGTAGAAGGTGTCATCGTAAGAAAATCCATGAAGCCCGTTGTTGAAATAGATGATATCAATGGGATAATCTGCCAGTGCAAGTGCAAGTTCCCGGTAGATTGCCGGGTCTCCGACGATTTTCGAAGTGGAATACGCCCCGATTGTTGCTTTTCCCTTCATTCGTTCCGCTACTTGAGCTCGATGCCCGGCGACGATGGAGTCTCCGATCAGCAGAATTCTCGGCAGGTCATGATTTCCGGTTGTGAACCAGTAGAACTGGCACCATTCGATCTCTTCTCTGTTCATTTTCCATGGGTCCTTGATTTGAATAATATAATGGTTCTGTAACGTATCGCCAATCCGTGAACTGTCAAGCTGGGTTCGACAAAAACTTCTGGAACTTTTTTAAACAGTTGCAAACAGTTGCAGATCACTTTCGTGCGAAAAACTTTTTTTTTGAGCTTGTATGTGGAAAAAAAACAGAAAAAAGTCTTGTTATTTTTTGCAGGTGTCCTATAATTTCAGAAAACATATAGAAAAGGTTGCGGATGTGAGAGAATCTGTCAAACGAAATGTTACCTATCTGGAGATTGCCGCCCACTTGAGACAAGAGATTCGGGAGGGAAAGCTGAAACCCGGAACTCCCGTTCTTTCGAGCCGCGCCCTGGCAAGGGCATTCGGTGTTTCGCTCAGTACGGCGCACAAGGCGGCAAACTGCCTGGTCCGGGAAGCCCTGATCTACCGGAGACAGGGAAGCGGAACTTTTGTGAACACACCGAAGGCTTCTCCGAAAGGGGTGTGCCAGATCGGTTGCGCGATCCGGAAGGAGTTCGGTGATATGAAAATTGCACGTCTGCTCAGCATTCCGGGAATCCGGCTTGCCAATCGGCTGAGAGCGTCCGGCTGCCATATCCGCTTTATTCCCGCCGATGCGTTCGCTGACAGGCGGAGACTGGAACCGTATTTGAAAGGTCTTGATGGACTTCTGATTTCCTGTGCCTATATCAATCTTCAGGAATGTGCTTATCTGCATGACCTCCGGCTTCCGGTCGTCCTGTTTCAGGGAGACTGCGAACTGCCTCTCCCGTTTCATCAGGTTCTGCCGGATCATATGATCGGGATGCGTGATCTTTTTTCCAGAGCCCGGCAGGCCTGTTTTCAGGGGGTAATTGTGATTTTCCCGGATCATGCAAACGGCTATGCGCGCAGGGACGCCTGCATCATGGCCGCGAAGGAATACGGGTTTATGGAGATCGAAGGGATCGAGGCGGAGCACCCTGCCAATTTCTACAAACTCGGTCTGGAGCTTTCCCGGCGCTGTTCCCGACGGCTGATTGTTACCTGTACCGATCTGGCAACTTTTGATTTGATCCATGCGTTTCATGATGTCGGGCTTGAGGCAGACCGGGACTATCATCTGGTCGGTTATGACGATGTGGAGGGCATCGGCGTTTCCCCGCTGGCGGAGCCTACCGTGACCGCACTCTCCATGGACCGGAACGCAATCAACCGTTACGCCGAGGAACTTCTCTTCTCCGAAATCCGCTCCCCGTCATCCTGTTCCCATATCATCCGGGTTCCGACGAAGCTGATCATCCGAAAAACCGCTTTTACTCAATGATAAAAATACGAAACAAAGAAGGAGGTCCTGATGCTTTTCGAATTCAAGAATGATGGAGATTCCGTTGTGCGGACGTCGCTGTCCGAAGACCGGAAAAAAAGACGTTTTACCTTGATAGAGCTCCTTGTGGTGGTTGCCATCATCGCGATCCTTGCCGGGATGCTTCTGCCCGCGCTGAACAAAGCGAGGTCCTCCGCACGGAGAACCTCCTGTCTCAGCAATCTGAAACAGCTCGGGCTTGGACTTCAGCAGTACACGGCTGATTTCAATGACATGATTCCGCCGATGTTCCAGAATCTGACCGCGGGACGGTGGCATCAATCTCTGCTCGGTCCGGAGGAGGGAAACTATTCCGAAAAATTCAAATCAGGCTATATTACTCTGAGCACTCTGGAATGCCCGGAAATTCTGAAAGAGAACCGGCAGAACCGCTGGTTTGAATGGTTCATTGATTATGCGGTCAACGCCTGCATGATGGACGGCGACTATAAATCCAGAAAGATTTCCGGAGCGAAAGGTGCATCGGAGAAATATTTTGCAATGGATACCTGGTTTAACACTTCCAATGACATTTCCGGATACGACCCCAATAAAGGATATATCCGCATGTATTACAAGGGAATTGAACCGAACTGGGGGCGTCCGGCGGGACGGCATCTCAGTACAGTATCCATGCTGTATCTGGACGGACACGTCGGTTCGATTGCCGTGAGGGCTCCGCAGGACGCCTATTCCTGCGAGGCATTCTATTATACAGGCGACAACAGCCAGCCAGCCGCCAGACATTATCTCTGGGAATTGTAAAGGAGAAGTTTTATGTGTTTTTTCAACAGGATTTTTATTGCCTTTTTTCTGGGGATCCTGATGCTTTCCGGCAGTGCCGCCGAGGTGCGGAGAACCCTTCTTGCGGAAGATGCGGTGCAAGGATGGAAGTTCCCTGCACATGTCCGGATGGCTGGTTCGGAATTCGTGATCCCCGCAGGGAGCGGCGGGGAAGTGCTGTCTCCCCGTTTTCCTCTGCCGAAGCCGCGACAGGAGATGATGATCGGATTTGAATTCAAGACCTCTCCGGAGTTTGATCCGGGAAACTGGAAGATGTATGTGGAGGTCATCTGGTTTGATGGTTCCGGACGGGTTCTGGGACGCCATCATCAGCATCCATGGTTTGTGTTTCCGGCTCCGGCGCTGAATGGAAAATGGCTCCCGTTCCACCGTCCGGTAACGGCGGAATGTGCACCGGAAAATGCGGTTTCCGCCCGCCTCCGCTTCTCCTGTTCCGGAGATGGCGGAAAAGGGAGCCTGACGGTCCGGAAGGTTTCGTTTGAGTCGTTCTATCGTCTGCGCGGAGGAAGTTTTGCAAACTGGTTCGAACCGGGAGATCCCGTCGTTTTTTATGGAACGCTTCCAGCGGGAGTTGTACGCCTGAAAGGGGTGGTCAGGGATACCAATGGGTCGGTCGTATCAGAACGTTCTGTTTCCCGGAATGCGTTTGAAAAAAACGGCTGGCGCTGTCCATTGACACAACCCGGATTTTATGAAGTTCGCTTTTCTTACGAAAAGGCCTCCGGGGAGAGCGTTCCTGTGGTGCAGGAGTATTATGCCCAGCGGATCAACGGAAACCGACTGGTGGAAGAACGAAAGTTTGAACGGGAAATTCAAAACTTCGTGATAACTGCGACGAAGGCGCGTCCTGTGGATCAGGTTCCGCCGCAGCTGGGAATCAGTCTGGCGCCGCGCGACGTTGCGCTGCCCTACCGCCTTGGAAGCAACATCGCGGATGAGTTCCGGATGCGCCGGCTGATCGGATATCATTTCATGCGTCTGCATTCCCTGAGCTGGGATGAGATTGAAAAATCCCCCGGCGTTTACGACTGGAGCACGGCGGACAAAATGTTTGAAACGGCTGCTGAGAATGGAATCCCGCAATCCAGAATTGACGTTGTGCTTCTGGACACTCCCCGTTTCTATACAAATCGTCCGGAAAATACCGCAGAGATGAGTTATGGTTCCCGGTTTCAATTCTATCCTCCGAACAACTGGAGCGCCTGGGAGCGTTTTGTAACTGCTGCCGTGAAACGATATCCGAATGTTCGTTCCTGGGAAATCTGGAACGAACCGCATCTTCCTGGACATTCCATTTTCTGGAAGGGGACGCCGGAGGATTATCGCAAGATGCTGGAAATCGGATATCGCGCGATCAAAAAGGCTGCACCGGGAAAACCCGTGGCATTCGGGGGGGTCGGAATGCGGTATCAGGAGTTTTACCGCCGGGTGCTGGAGCTCGGCGGAGGAGGTTTCTTCGACATCCTGCCGCTGCATGGGACCTGGACGGAGCCCGGACCATATATCCGGATTGGAAAGGAGTTCGCCATCGGACGCAAACAGTATGTCAACAATGAATGGCACCTGACACTGTTCACGTCTTCCGATCCGGTGATCCTGAGCGAAGAGCAGCTCTCGTTCAATATGGTTCTGGATTTTCTGAACATGCTGCGGTCCGGTGTGGAAAAGTTTGCTTCCCACAATGGATTCGGTCCCTGCTGGCACGGCGGAACCGAGCGGGAGATGACGGAGTTCCGCAAGCCTGAAGGTGCTCAGGTGCTGGGAATTTTCCGGACGTTTCCCAATCAGGAACCAAAGTTTTCCGCGTTTATTCTGCGGAATCTCTACGACCGCTTTTCCGGGCAGATCAAATTCCGTGGAGCTTATACCTTTGACCGCGGTGATGTGCAGGCTGTTGCGGCGGAAAGTGCTTCCGGTCCGCTTCTGGTCTTCTGGAATATGGGAAAGAATAGCGTGAAACTTCCGGCAGAACTGGCCGATGCGGTCCGTCCTGCCCGGATTCTTGATTGGGAGGGAAGGGCTCTGAATGCAAGTTCGTCGATGATGCTGGCTCCGCAGGTGATTTATTATGCGGAAAAGCCTGATCTTCAGGGAACGTCAAAATGGACGGTGCTGAGTCGTCTGGAACCGTATCAGGAATCTGAGGTCATGGAGTATCGATTCCGTGGCAGTTATCAGGAGAAATCCCTCTTTTCCAATGGCTGGAAACTGCGGAAGGATCTTGCCTGGATTCCGCTGACGGAATACTGTTCATTGATTCCTTCAGACCGGTCGGATTCCTACAGAGGACGTTTCTCTGTGGCATGGAACCATGTCGGACTCGAACTCTGTGTGGAAGTCCGGGATGCAATTCACAAGCCTCTGACGGAACAGGAGCCCGGCAAACCGATTCCCTACTGGAACGGCGACAGCCTCCAGTTCGCCATCGACTGTGAGGGAAAAGGACAAAGCAAAGCTATGACGGAATTCATAGTATCCGCACACAAAAACTATCTGGGGAAAGTGATGATGGCATCCGTCGGCGGTGATCTCCCGGAACAGCTTACCATGCCCGGAAAACAATTGCAATTCGGCTCGTGCATCGTTGAACGTCGTGGCAATATTACAGTTTACAAAGTACGGATTGCAGCATCCGAGCTCTATCCGCTCGTGAATGTTTCCGGCAAACCGCGTCCCTTGCGTTTTTCCCTGCTTGTCAACAACAACGATGGAGCTGGACGCGTAGGGTATCTCACCTGGGGGGGTGGAATCGGCGATCGGAAGAGTCCGGCCAAATTCGGTACTCTCACTCTTCGCGGAAGCGGAAAGACGCTTGCCAGGCAGGAAGATTTGAAAAATCGTTTTCAGCAGTCGGAACTGTCCTTTGATTCTGCGGCAGGCTCAGTGAAAGTCACATCGACTCTGAAGAAGGTGAAAGGGGAGATCCCGATGGCGGGGTCCGGAATCGCTTCTGTTCCGGTGAAGGTGGTTCCGGGAATGGTTTATATGGTTTCGTTCGAGGCGCGGGGAAGGGGCCGTCTGGAGGCGTTTCTCGCAGGAAAGGGGATTCCCCGCTGGAATCTGCCCGGGACGCCGCTTGCATTGACGGATACGTTTGTCCCGGTGAAAGGCGAGATGCAGGTCCCGCTGGAAGGGGAATCCATGCAGTGCTATCTTTTCACCTGGAGACAGCCTGGAACCTTCTTCGAGATCCGGAAGTTCGAAATTCGCGAAAAAGCGGAATAGGATTTTCCCTTTTCTCTTTTTCAAAAATTGCCGGAGAGCCCGGACTTTGCTGATGCAGGTCCGGGCTTTCTCGTGTGGATGCTTCTGGCAAAAACATATTTATATTACATAGAAAGAGATTTTACTTATTTTTTCTGTTATTTTTTTCTTTCTTCCCCCTTGTTTTTCTTCTTGAAATATGCTATAATTAGAAACGTAATATAAATAAGTTGAAAGGTCCGCATGAAAAATATAGAAAAAGTTCGGAATTACATTGTGTCGCGTCGGGAGCAGGGGGAGCTGATGCCGGGCGATAAACTGCCTTCATACAAGTCAATGATGGAGATGTTCGACATCAGTTATCTGACGGTTTCCTCAATCATCAACAAACTGGCGGAAGAAGGACTTGTGGAGACGCGTCGGGGGCAGGGCTCCTATATCGCGGGCAGCGGGCCGATGAAGGTTCTGATCAATATTCATCCGACGACGATTTCCTTTGCCGACATGCGGAAACTGCTGAATAAATATCTGGTCAACGCATCGCTGCATCTTGATTTTGATCTTCAGGCCGTGGAGGACCTCGGAAACAGGCAGATTCAGCGTCGCTGCATGCACGATTACAAGGCGGCTCTCTCGGTGTATTCGGCGTTTTTGAAGGAGGACAATCTTCCGCCGGCGCAACTGACTCAGTTCCCGGATTACGAGAACGTGATCGGCGGGCTTGCCACTGTTGAAGGACTCAATTATGAAGATTGTCTTCCCTACACCTGCACGACCCATCAGATCGGAGTCAACCGGAGGCTTCTGGATCGAACCGGATTCCGCCTCTCCGACCTGACCGGGGATTTCGACTGGTGGCCCGATTTTACTGCAAAATGCCGTTCGCTTGGGATTGAGCCAGCAAGTATGGATTACCGGGATTCGGAATCATTTCTGTTTCAGGATTTCCTTCCGGTTCTGCTGATGCTCTGTCCGTTCAGCGAGGAGACATACGAGGGCGATGCGCCTCTGTTCCATACGCCTGGAGGATTCCGCTTTCTGGAGATTCTGCGCGATACGGTGCTGATCCGGGATCGCGTGAACGATCCCCGCAGTTTCTTTCACAATGGAGCGGTGCTGAACTTCAAGGTCGGGTGCTGGCTGACGGCACAGAACGGGCTGCCGGAGCGTCCGGACAAGCAGGTGGATTCTCTGGAATATCTTCCGTACCGGGACTGCAGGGGAACGCGCTTTCATCTGCTTTCGGAATCGGTTCTGAAGGCGTACCTGCGGCATGACATTGCCGCGGAGGAACGCAACCGGGCCTGGGATCTGATGAAAATCATGGTCTCCCGCGAGTTCCAGACGGAGTTTTGCAGCATCACCGGTCAGATTTCCGCGAACCGCGACATTCTCCCGACGGAGCACTTCTGGAATCGCCGCAATCAGAACAGCGGTTTCTTCCCGGAAAAAGGAGAAAGAAAAATTTTTGAGAAACAGATCTTCACGGAATGGCAGCGTGTCATGCTGTCCATGCTGATGGAGGATCATCTGTTTTTCCATCTGGATGCCCGGTCCATTCTGGAGCGGATGGACGTGAAAAAGAAATATTTCAGACTTTGAAAGATAAGGAGGTTGACACAGATGAAAAGAGGAAATCCATTCTCATTAATCGAATTATTGATTGTGATAGCAATTATTGCAATTCTTGCAGGACTTCTTCTTCCTGCCCTGGACAAGGCACGAAGTTCCGCGTTCAGTTCCGGCTGTATGAATGTCCAGAAACAGATCGGTACTGCGCAGTCCATGTATTCCGGGGACTGGGATGACTGGATTCTGCCGAACTATGCGCAGAAAAACGATCCCTACGGGACCTGGCCCGCTGTGCTTTCCGGATGGACTTCGGCGCAGAAAAAGAATCCGCCCTACGGCGTGTTCTACAATCATCGCGACGGCGGAACCTTTCTCTGTCCTGCGGAGACGCTGAAGGCCGGATGGAACAAACCGTTTTATGTGGGGCATTTTCTGGGTAATCCTTATCTGCTGGGCGGTCCTCAGGAGGGAAATTCGACGGTGTTTCCGTATCGGAAGACAGGGGAGGCAACCCGTCCTTCCGCGGCGGTATTCTGCGGCGATTCCCGTCTGAGTGCGGCCACCCGCAACTCAATCCTTTTTTTCTACCATCGTCACGGGGCGGGAGATGACCGGAGTCTGACGGTTTATGATCGCGGACCTGCGACAAACGGTCTGGCAAATCTTCTGTTCCTGGACGGCCATGTTGATGGGCGCACCTTTTCCCGTCTGCAATGGCCAGGAGAGAGCAATCCGGGAATCGGCATTCTCTCCGATGGAATGCGGAAAGCTGTGATAACATATTAGGAATGAAAGATATATCAAAAGGATCAAAATGAAATTTGCACTGTATCTGCTGTTGTCGGCCGGGTGGGTTCTTTCCGTCTTTGCGGAGCCCGTTCTGAAGGTCGGGAGCTTTCCGTCAAAGGGCGCAACTTTGGAACAGCCGTCGCTTGCCGAAGGGAACAAACGCATCGGACTTCGGGAGCTTTACGGCTCCACGTTTGCCGGACAGGATTTCAAAATCGGAGTCTATGCCGGAAAGGAGGAAATTTGCAGGATTTATTTTCTCGGCAGTTTCCGCGGAAGCTGGGGATTTCCGTTCAAAACGATTCCGGGAAAGGAACGGGTTGCGATTGACCGGACGAAGAGTACGATCTCGTACTGCAAGGAGTATCAGCTTCCGGACAAGCGCGTTGCGGAGTTCCGTTTTACGCTTGTTCCGGAGGGCCCCGGCCGGGTACGGCTGAACTGGGATCCCGGAATCCCGGAGAAGGATTTGTCGTCCATTCCGAACTTTACCTTAAAACCTGTGGTGGAACTGGCTCCTCGCTACCGGGAGGGTGGATTCCGTCTGGCGGAGGCGGAGAAGATTCATTTCAACGATCTGGAGAGTCTCAAGCGGCAGGGAGGGGCGGAGTTTCCTGCATATCTCGGCAAAGTTTCCCGTCTTCTGTTTCATGCGGACGATCCGGCAAAGCGGGTGGAGATCACATTGCCGCTCTGCTGGGGATCGGTGATGGAGCGTCTTGCCGGAGGAAAGGTGCCGTTTGGAACGGTTCAGCGCAACTGGGCGATCTCGAATGAGAGAAATATTTTCATTGATTTCGGTACCGGTTCCGCTGCCGGTTCAAAAGGAGGGAGTGTCAAATGAGAGTTTTGTATGGAGTATTTCTTTTCCTGAGTTTTGCCGTTCTTCGCGCGGAACTGCCGGAGTATGTTCCGCCGTTTGCAGCGGAGACTCAGAAACGGGAGATTCCGGTTCTGGAAGTCAAGAGCTGGCCGATGGGCAGCCGGACGGTGGAACAGGTGGCGTTGACGGCGGGAAACAAACGGGTCGGACTGCGTCTCCGCGATTCCTTTTCCCGGATCAGTCCGGACTGGAAAATTGTGGTCACCGCTGATGGCGAAGAGGTCTGCCGAATTTACTTTGCCGGAAGTCTTCCGGGCAACGGCGGTGTGCCGTTCCGGAGTGCGCCGGGAACCAAACCCGAAGTCCGGTTTGACCGGCAAGCCAATACGATCTCCTACTCACTGGTCTATCGTTTGCCGGATGGACGGAATGCGGTGTTTTCATTTACCCTCAAGCCGGAACGCGACGGATTGATCTCTCTGACATGGGATCCCGGAGTGGATGCGGAAACAATTGCCGGACTTCGTTCATTCCGTCTCTTTCCCGTGATTGAATTTCCTCGAAAATACCGGGAGATGAAGATCGCTGTGAACGGGAAGGATGTTGATCTGCTGCCGGAGTCCAGATTCCGGGAATCTCCGCGGCAGGATCTTGCCGTGTATGCCGGAAAGGTGGAGAGGGTGACACTGAACGGATTTGTTCCGGCGAAAAAGATATCGCTGATTGTGCCGCAGAGCTGGGGGGCGTTTCTGGAGGCGTGCTATACCCCTCCGCGGATTTCCGGACGGCTGCAGCTTCTCTGGCCAATCGACAAAACGCGGCGGATTCTGATTGATCCGGGCGCGGTTTCTGTTTCAGGGAAGACACCTCCGCCCGTGGCAGGGATCGACTTCTGGAAGAATGACGCCATGTATGTTCAGAAGCCGGTGACGCGAAATCTTTTGCCGAATCCGACTTTCGATCAGGGGCTGCGTTATTTCTCATTCCGTTCGGGCGGAGCGGAATATACGCCTTCCGCGATTCCGAAGTACGAGATCGACGAAAAAAACGGACGCGGTACAAGTCCGCGCTGTCTTCTGATGAATCCGGTGCAGGGAAAGAGCGCGATTCTGGTGACGGCGCCCCTGCTTCTGGAAAAAGGCAAGACCTACACGGTCAGCTGTTATGCGAAAGGCGAGGTGGAGGGACGTCTCTTTCTGTTCGGTCTGATCTCCTTTTCTCAGTCGAACATGCAGTTTACGCATGGTGCTGTATTTCCCCGTCATAAGATCGGCCCGGAATGGAGACGTTTTTCCTATACGTTTACGCATCGCGGCGGCGCGGTCGGCGTGCAGCTGAGAAATCTTTCCGACAAGAAGACCTGGGTGGATGACCTGCAAGTCGAGGAGGGTACAAAACCGACGGAATTTGTGACCGTTCCCCTGACCGGAAATCTGCGCACTTCCGATCCGGACAGTACGATCAACGCCGGTACACCGGTCCGGGCGGTGTTCGAAGTGTTCGGCGGAAAAGGACGTGTGGAGCTGAGCCTGATTGATTTTTACCGGAAAGAGCTCTGGAAAAAGTCGTTCCCGGTTCGCGGCGGCGATCGTCTGGCTCTTCCGTTTGACGACCTGAAGATCGGGACGGGCAACTTTGTTGTACAGGCGGTGTTCCATCCGGAAAAGGGCGAACCCTATCGCGATTACTACCGTTTCTGCGTGATGCGCTTTCTGGAAAACCGACATGCGACGAAAAATCTGTTCGGGACGGTCTCCATGCACATCGGGCGGATTCCCCGTGGAGACGAGCTTGCGCGCCTCCACATGCGCATCGGCCTCGGTTCGACCGGCTACGGGCGTCTCTACGGGTTCAACGATTACGCTCTGGAACTTCTGGACCGCTACCGGATCGCCAATATGGTATGGTCGATGGGCGGGCACAGCGGATTTCGGATGGAGAAGGCGGAGGATCGCGATTATCTCACTTCGCTCATCAAGGATGCTGAGAAGATCACACCGGCGGATGAGAAGCGCGTTGAGGAGATTACCTACGAATATGTCAAAGCAAATCCTCGGGCAAAAAGCTGGTCGTTCAATCATGAGCTGGAAAACCGGACGAAACTTCTCCGCGCCGACCGCTACGACGAGTGGGCGAAACTCCTCCGCGCCTTTCAAAAAGGAGTGAAGCGCGCCAGATCCGATGCGATCACTTTTCCGGATGGCGGTACCGCCGGATTCAGTCGTCTGCGCGGGCGCGACGCCACGGAAAAGTTCATTGCTTCGACACAGAAACTCGGGCTGCGCTGGGAAGCGTTTGCCACCCACGTCTACTGGAATCTGGACGGGACAAAAGCAGGTGTCAACGATCTGGATGAGGAAACCGCCTATTTCATCCGTCTTCTGGAAAAATACGGCTACGACAAGGAACCCATCTATTACACGGAAGGCTTCAACATCCCGTTCATGAATGTCCCCGAATGGGAGTGCGGCATGTGGCAGGATCCTTATCGGAGCAACTCCAAGCCGACCTATGATTTCGGTCTGCGGGAGTTCAATCAGGCGGCATGGCTGGCCAGAACCTATCTGATCTGCCTGAAATACTGGCCGCGCATCCGGCGGATGGATTTCTGGGCGAGCAATCTGTTTCTGGATTACTATCTGATTCCGTATCCGATGATGAATGCGGTGAACACGCTGGGGAATCTGTTCGGGGATCCCGTGTTTGAAGGGGATGTGCGTCCTGCTGCGGGAGTGCGCGGATACGTCTACCGGGATAAGGTCAACGGGGGCGTCGCGGCGATCTGGTGTGTCAGCGACAAGGTCGAGGATGGACTCGAACGCGGACCGATTCTGAAGGTCCGTTTTCCCGGAGAGGTTCCGGAATTCATCGACCTGATGGGCAACCGGCGCGAGGTCAAAGCCGAAAACGGCGTTGTAACGATTCCTCTGACAGCAGCTCCGCTGTTCCTGAAGCACAAGGATCCCGCCGTTCTGCGGAACGCTCTGCGGGAATGCGAAGTCATCGGCGGGGAATCCAATCTCCGCGTGGAAATCCATCCGGATAAGGACGGAAACATTATTGCAGGATTCTGCAATCTGACAGGCCGTCCGCAGGAAGGCACCTTCCGCTATGATGGCGGAGAGCTCCCGTTCCGCGTCGATCCGAATCGGAAGCAGGAACAGGTTCTGGAGAAACGCGGGAAAAATACGTTCGGTGAACTCTTCCGCTTTTCGACCGATTATACCGCCGCGCTGAAAAACGGAGCTTCCGTGAAAGGTTCGTGGAACATGAATTACTTCTATGTGCCGTACACGAAAGACAAACCGGACTGGGTGCGGATTCCGGCTCTGCCTCTGCACAATCTCTACAAATGGAACAGTGCGTCATGGAGGGGAAAATCGGATTTCTCTGCGAACTTCCGTCTGGCATGGAACGAGAAGAATCTCTATCTGCGCGTGGAGGTCGCCGACGACCGTTTCATAGCGGAGCCGGAACGGTTCCATGCGGATGGAGCCGGATCGCACCTGTATCTGCTGGATGGCTGTCTGGAGGTCTATTTCGACTGTGGCGCAAACGGAATTTTCTCTGCTCGCTCCGGATACGATGATGACGATTACCGCTACGATTTCTCGTACGGAAATCCGGAAGGAAAGAGCGGTCCCGGTCTTGTCTATCGTCTTTACGAGGTTCAGAGCCAGCTTGCCGGAGGCGTCGCGATGCTTTCGAAGGAGGAGGCCGCGAAACGGATCTCCTGCACCTTCACAAGAACATCGGATGGTTATGTGTATGATATCGTATTTTCGCAGTCCTGCCTGGAGCCGCTGGCTCTGCGTGATGGCTTTCCAGCAGGCTTTGCTCTGCATCTCCATGACAAGGATGATCCGAAGGAACAGCCCGGACGGAAAGGCGTGAATCTTTCCTCAAAGCCCGGAGCTCATGTCAACAATGAACCTTCACTCTGGCCTCAGATGATTCTGCGGAAGGAGGAAGTACAGCCGGTTCGGAAGTGATCTTCCGGCCGGTTATTTGAACGCGATTTTCAGGCAGAAGGCGCGGATGGCAAGCTGATCGTTTGCGTTGGTCCGCATGGCGCGCAGGAGATCTTCGGCATATCCGAGACAGCGGAACGCGCGGTCTGCACCGAACTGGTCCGCCTCGTTCTGCCGGACGGACTGTTCGAAAAGTTCCGGATTCGGCAGAAGCTCCACCGGAGTATCCGAAACCAGAAGAGTCAGTTGCGCGAAGTATGCGTGGATCATGCTGAGAAAAAGATCGCGGAGTCTGCGGTATTCGCAGCTTTCCTCTCCTTTGATCCGTTTTTCGATAAGAGCCTTTCCGGCTGATTCCAGATTTTCGGATTCCGCCAGACGCGGAGCCCATTTTTCCGCCACTGTTTTTTTTGCTTCCTCTTCAAGCGATTCTGCGAATTCGATCAGTGCAACAGCACAGTCTTCTGCCGTCAGCAGGCTTCCCTGCGATTCGAATGCGAGTTTGTGAAGAATCGGCAGAAGAGTTTCGGAATTCGGGAACGAATACTTGCAGCGATTGTCTGTAAGCTGAATTGCCTGACAACGGGAACGGATGGTCGGCAGGAGTTCCGCCGGATGGGAAGTCGTCAGGATGAACATGCACTTCGGCGGCGGTTCCTCCAGCGTTTTGAGGAAGGCATTCTGGGCAGCTTCATTCATTCGGTCCGCTTCGTGAATAATGCCGATTTTCCAGCCGGAGTCCGTCATACTGCTGAGATAGAAAAGTGACTCGAACCAGCGCATGGAATCAACTTCATCCTCGCTCTCTCCAATGGGGATGATGCGGGAAAGGGAAGAGGGGGCCAGTGTAATCAGATCGGGAAACGTCCCATCGGTCATTTCCCGGCAGACAGCACATCTGCCGCAGGGCGAAAAATCGGCTTTCGGATGCTCGCATGCGGCAAGCGACGCCAGCAGCGGCGGAAACGCCGTCCGATATTCCGCATTCGAGGAGCAGAGGAGAAACGCATGAGTCAGCCGACCGGCGGACCGGGCATTTTTCAGCGATGCAATTGCAAGCGGGAAATGTTCTTCAAAGAAGTTCCAGTCCAAATTCATGGTTTATACAATCCTTTACAGCGTTGGCTACTTCTTCGATTGTTCCCGCGGCGGAAATAATCCGGAAACGTTCCGGCTCCCTGGCTGCGATGGTCAGAAAGCCATTCCGGACCGCGGTATGGAAGGCGAGTGTTTCCGAATCAAAGCGGTCCTTTTCGATCGGTTCCGTTTCTGCGGCGCGGATGGAACTGCGTTTCATTCCGAGTTCGGGATCAATATCCAGGAGAATGGTCAGGTCCGGTTTGAGTCCCCGGCAGGAAAACGCATTGATATGTTCCAGAAGATCAAGATCGAGTCCGCGCGCATATCCCTGATAAACGGTGGTCGAATCGAAAAAACGGTCGGAAATGACCGTGACCCCCTGGGCAAGTTCCGGTTTGAGCAGGCGTTCGACCATCTGAGAGTGGCACGCACCGAAGAGCAGAAGTTCCGTTTCCGGGGTGAGATCTTCCGCTTCTTCCCTTGTTTTGAGAATCGTGCGAAGTTTCTCCCCGACAGTCGTTCCTCCCGGGGACCGAACCGCTTTCACTTTCATTCCTGCACGGTCCAGGGCTTCCGCAAGAAGACGGACCTGTGTGGATTTCCCGGTCCCTTCTCCCCCTTCAAATGTAATAAACTTGCCTCTGTTCATCATTTCTCTCGTTTCCCGGATTGCAAAATCCGCATTTAAGCGGTAAGTTACTGCATGAAAAGAGTGAATTCAATCCGGAAATGAAGATTTCCGGGAAATATCAGACAGGAGAACAAGAGAAAATGGCATCGAAACTCGCGAGAGACACCTACCTTACCAAGCACACCGGAAACTTCCCGCAGACGATCGAAATCGGCGGCCGGACCTACGTCAAAGCCGACGATCTGCGTTACGGCACGAATCCCCATCAGCCTGCGGCATTTTACCGTCCCGAGGGACTTTCCGGCTCCATCATGGATATGAAAACTCTCAAGAACGGCAAAAACGGACTTTCCCAGACCAATCTGGAAGATATTTCCGGCGCGCTCAATATTGTGAAATACTTCGATCGTCCCGCCTGTGCCGTCATGAAGCATGTCAATCCCAGCGGTGCCGCTGTTCAGATGGGATGCGAGAGCCTTTGTGATGTCTATCTCAAAGCTCGTGACTGCGACGCCCGCGCCGCGTTCGGCAGCGTCATTGCCTTCAATGTGGAAGTCGATGCGGAAACTGCTGCCAAAATCATGTCAACCTTTGTGGAATGTGTGGTTGCGCCGGCTTTCTCCGCGGACGCGCTTGCCATTTTCAACGATTCGGAACACTATAAACTGAACAAGCAGATCCGCATCCTTCAGTGCGGTCCGCTTGATACGCTTCCTCGCTATGTAGGCGATGACCCGGAGGGAACGCACAACACAATCAAGGTCCTGGGCGACGGCTCTCTCGTTGTCGCCGCTCCGCTTCTCACTTATGTGAAAGGCTGGAAGGATCTGCCTCCTGCTTCCGGCGAAAGCAAGACGGCAGGAATCCAGGTCGCTACCACAGAGCCGACCGAATCGCAGAAATGCGACCTGCTGGCAGCATGGTACATCAACATTTCCGTGCGATCCAACGGAGTCGTCATTGTCAAGGACGGGCAGACTCTGGCGGTCGGGACTGGCGAGCAGGACCGTGTCGGAGCCGTGGAGCAGGCAATTGAAAAGTTCAAACAGAAATATACCGGCACAGCCACGCTGGAAGGCGCGGTGATGTCCAGCGATGGTTTCTTCCCCTTCGCCGACGGACTGGAAGTCGCCGCCGCTGCCGGTATCAAGGCGATGGTTGCTCCTTCCGGTTCTCTGAAGGATGCCGATGTCATCAAGCGTGCGAACGAGCTCGGGGTTGCCCTCCGTCACGCGCCGGAACGCATTTTCTCGCACCACTGAGTTTCGCGGAAAGTGCGAACCGACATGGATGATCTTCCTGTTGCCGATCCCCCGTTCGAGCTTGCGGATTCTTCTTCCGACGGCATGACCGAACAGAGCCTCCGGGGAGAAATCGAGAAGGTCATTTATGAAAACGATGACAGTTCCTACACCGTTCTGCTGGTCCGTGACGGTTCCGGTTCCTGTCATACGGTGGTCGGCTCTCTGCCCGGAGTTTCCGCCGGGCAGGGAATTGAAGCGACCGGCAGATGGGAGGTTCACAAAGATTACGGCCGCCAGTTTCGTGTAATCTCTTACAATTACACTCTTCCGGTAACTTCTGAGGGAATTATCAAATATCTCTCTTCCGGAATCGTCAAGGGCCTCGGCAGGAAGAAGGCCGAAGCAATTGTGGACCGGTTCGGAGCCGAAACCCTGGATGTGATTGAAAATGCGCCGATGCGTCTGCGCGAAGTCGAGGGAATCGGCAAAAAGAGAATCGAAGCCATCCGCGCAATCTGGAAAGAGAGCGCCGCCCGTCGAAATCTCCAGATGCACCTGCAAAGCATTGGTGTCAGTCCGGCTTACTTTGTCCGCATCTATGAAAAATACGGTGATTCCGCAGCGGAAAAAATCCGCGAGAATCCCTATTCACTTGCCTCTGATATTCCCGGAATCGGATTCACGTTGGCGGATCGGATCGCTGCCAATACGGGAATCCGGAAAGAGGATCCGAAACGCTTGGTTTCCGGAGTGACCTATACGCTGTCGCAGCTGCGGCAGATGGGGCATGTCTGTGTACCGCGCGATTTTTTCCTGACGAAATGTGCTGAGATTCTGGAGATCGACGCTGAAAGTGCGGAACGTGCGTTGTCCAGTGCAATGGGGTTGCTCCTGGTCGCGGTTCGCAAGACGCCGGATGGGAATTGGATGGTCTATGAACCGGGATTGCTCCGCTGCGAAGAGGAGTTCCCTGTCAAACTGGCGCGTCTTGCTTCCGCGGAGCGCCATTCCGGGCGGGCTCTGCTTCGTTTTCCTGTTCTTCCGAATGCGGTTTTCAGCGAGGAACAGCTGGCGGCTGTAAAGATGGCAGGAGAATATCCGGTTTCGATCATCACTGGAGGTCCCGGTGTAGGTAAGACGACCGTGGTTGGAGAGATTGTCCGCCGGGCCAAGCTCGCAGAACTCTCCGTTGCACTCGCGGCTCCGACGGGACGTGCTGCAAAACGCATGTCTGAAACAACCGGCGTTCCCGCAAGCACGATTCACCGCCTTCTGAAATGGGACCCTGTGAGACACGCGTTTGTACACGGGCGTTCCTCTCCGCTGAAGCTGGATCTGCTGATTGTCGATGAGACCTCCATGCTGGATCTGCTGCTGGCCACGGCGCTGTTCCGTGCGATTGCTCCCGGAACAACCGTGGTGCTGGTGGGGGATTCCGATCAGCTTCCCTCGGTCGGACCCGGCAACGTGCTGAACGATATCATCGCTTCCGGATTCATTCCCGTGACGCGTTTGACAAAGATTTTCCGTCAGGGTGCCGGCAGCGGAATCATTCTGGCAGCCCATGAGGTCAACAGCGGCAGGATGCCGCCTTCCATCCGGAACCGTCGCAATGTACCCGTGACCGATTTCTACTGGATTGAAAAAGATGATCCAGAAGATGCCGCGTCCATCATTGAACGAATGGTCTGCGAGCGTATCCCCGCCCGCTTCGGACTCGATCCGGTCAATGATATTCAAGTCCTTTCCCCGATGAACAAAGGCTGCTGCGGAACGCTCGCCCTGAATGAGCGCCTTCAGGAGCTCCTGAACCGGAACGCAAAGATGCAGTTCAAACATGGAGACCGTGTCTTCAAACTCGGAGACAAGGTCATGCAGGTGGCGAACAATTACGACAAAGGCGTGTTCAATGGAGATATGGGACGCATCGCTTCCATTGACTTTGAAAACCGCACGTTCACAGTTCGTTACGATATGGAAAAAGTGACGTATGAATTTCTTGAGGCTGATCAGCTTACGCTTTCGTATGCGGTTACGATTCACAAGTCGCAGGGCAGTGAGTTTCCCGCAGTTGTGATTCCACTGCTGAGCCAGCATTATGTGATGCTCCAGAGGAATCTGCTTTATACCGGAATGACCCGTGCAAAACGGCTGATGATTCTGGTTGCCTCCGAAAAAGCCGTGTCGATGGCGGTTCGCAACGCCGTCCTGGAACCACGGTATTCTCTTTTGCGGGAACGACTGGAAGAGGCTTTTCAGCGGGAGGGTTTCCGCTGATGCAAACGGTCCTTGATCCTCCAATGACAAAAGTGAACTTTGATTTTCCATTCCGTCTGGACCCGGAGTCTGCACGGGTTGTCTCTGCCGGTTCCTGTTTTGCTGCGAATATGGCGGATCTTCTCGCTGCCGCCGGGGTGAAGTGCGAACAGAATCCAAACGGTATTTTGTATAATCCGTATTCTCTATACGACTCATTCCGGAGAATTGCGGAAGAAATCGGGTATACCGCAGAGGATTTTGTTGAATGTGACGGTTTGTGGCATGGGTGGTGCCATCACGGTTCTTTTTCGCGGGCATCGCTGGAGGAGGCCGTCTGTTTCGCGGAAAAGGAGAGAATCCGCTTTGCCGAGCTGTTGAGGCAGGCGGATCTGGTGATTCTGACTCCGGCATCCGCTTCCGTGTTCGAGCTGAGAGAAAACAGACGAATCGTCGCAAATTGTCACAAACTGCCTGGGACATTGTTCCGTCGTCGTCTGCTGAGTTACGGGGAGTGTGTGGACGCGCTGGAGGGAACGGTTGAGGCGGTGCGCCGCTTGAATTCCTTCTGCCGGATTATGTTCACGCTTTCGCCGGTGCGTCATAATCCGGGGGATCTGGTGACGAATGCGCGGTCCAAGGCGCTGCTTCTGGCGGCGATTCATGAGTGTGTGGACCGTCTGCCGGAAACGTTCTATTTTCCAGCCTACGAAATCGTGATGGATGAATTGCGTGACTACCGTTTTTTCAAGGAGGATCTGTGCCATCCGAACGAAACGGCTGTCAGAATTGTAACGAGGAGTTTTGCCGCCGTCTGCTTCGGAGAACGGGTACTGGCGATGCTCGATGAGGCGGAACGGAAATTGCGCAGGTCGCGGCATATCGAAATCAGGAAAGGATGACGGAGATGTGTGGAATCGCAGGAATCATTCGAAGAGACGGACTGGCTGTGGAGGAGAGAATCCTTCATGAAATGTCGGAGGTCATGCGGGATCGTGGTCCCGATGGAGAAGGCTTTTTTCTCCGGGGGCCTCTGGCGCTGCTCCATCGCCGTCTTTCGATTATCGATCTGGAAGGCGGTGCTCAGCCGATCGCCAATGAAGATGGGTCCATCCTGATTGTCGTAAACGGAGAAATTTACAACTATGCCGGACTGACCGCCTCTCTGATGTCCAAAGGACACCGGTTTCGCACACATTCCGATTCGGAATGCGCTTTGCACGCATACGAGGAATACGGTGAGAGATTTCCGGAATTTCTGGAGGGGATGTTTGTTCTTGCCATCCTTGATCTCCGGAAAAACAAACTGCTTCTGGCTCGCGACCGGGCTGGACAAAAACCGCTCTTTTATTATTCCGACAGCCGGATCTTTGCATTTGCCAGCGAGATGAACGCTCTGAAACGGATTCCCGGACTGCAATTCGAGCTTGATCTGGAGGCTCTCGGCGCCTATCTGACGTACATGTATTATCCGGGCGGTTCCACGGTATACCGGAATGTGCGTAAACTGCTGCCGGGATGCCTGATGGTGCTCGACTCCGGCGGTCAAGAGGTGAGCCGGGAATACTGGCCGGGCAACCTCGGCGAATGGGAGGTAACCTCTCTGGATTTCGAATCTGCTTCCGACAGGCTTTACGAGCTGGTGACGGAATCGGTTCGGACGCATTTGATCGCAGATGTGCCGCTCGGAGTGTTTCTGTCGGGCGGACTGGATTCCACAATCATTGCGTATGCCGCATCACGGATTCCGTCGCCGTCGCCGCTTCAGTGTTTTTCCATCGGCTTCGAAGACCCCGCTTACGATGAGAGTGCACAGGCAAGGGAAAATTATGAATGTCTCCGCACCATGGCGAGCAGGAAGGTTGTGTTTCATCATAAAACTGTGCGTCCGGATGAGTTCAGCGTGCTGGAAAAACTGCTTTCTCACTGCGGAGAGCCGTATGCGGATTCCTCGATTCTGCCGACCCATCTTCTCTGCCGCTTCGCACGGGAACATGTGACCGTTGCTCTGAGTGGAGACGGCGCCGATGAGCTGTTCGGCGGATATGAGCGTTATCTTGCGATGCGCACTCTCGGACGCCTGGATGAGCTTCTCCCGGAATCCAGACGTCGGAAGCTGTTCGGACTGGCTGCAAAACTTCTTCCTTCCGCAGGTGGCGAGCGGACGGCCCTTGCAAGATGGAAACGTCTTCTGACAGCGGCAACCTGTTCCGCTTCCGAACGGTATCTTTCAATCGTTTCTCCATTTGCCCGGGATGAAAAAAGAAAACTCTGCCGATTTGATCTCTCTCCGGAAACGGCCCTCATGCAGCCATGGTTTGATGCGTTTCCATCAGTCCGTGCGGCGGAGCAGTTCGATTTTCACAATTATCTGCCGGACGACATTCTGGTGAAAACCGATCGTGCTTCCATGGCAGTCTCGCTGGAGGTTCGCGCTCCGTTTCTGGATCGTGCCGTTATTGAATTTGCAATGTCTCTGCCGGAATCGTATCAGATGCTCGGAATGAGGCGAAAACGGATTCTGGCGGAGGCGTTCCGCGACTGTTATCCGGAGGGCCTTGATACTATGCGCAAACGCGGATTCGGCATTCCACTGGCTTCCTGGTTCCGGACTGCCTGGAATGCTCCGCTTCATTCGTATCTGCTGGATGGAAAAGGAGTCCATGAATTCGGACTTTTCCGCCGGGACATTGTGGAACGCTTTATCCGGGAACACTGTTCCGGTCGTGCGGATCACAGCAAAAAACTCTATACGCTCCTGGCATTCGAGCTGGCAATGAAATGACGGTTTGTCTTTCTTACAGACGTGAAAGAATCGCCTGCCGTTTTGCTTCGTATTCCCCCTGGGTGATCAGTCCGTTGTCCAGCAGTTCCTTCAACTGTTTCAAAGCTGCTGTGCAGTCGGTCTGCGCACCTGTGGATGAGCTTGTCGACGGGGTGTTGATGATGACTCCGCCGGAAGCCGCTCTGGTCTCTTCGATTTCTCTCTGTCTCCGTTCTTCCGCGGTCCGTTCCTCCTGTTCCTGAAGGATCGCATAGGCGCGCGACGCCGGCGTCTTCAAAAGATTTTCAATGACAACATCACCGGCACTGGTGTTCAAAATAATGGTACTGCGGAATACTCCGATCTGGATTCTGGCATCCAGAATGTTCCGCCAGATGGTATCCCAGACATCGACCTGTCCCAGAACTCCGGTTTTCAGCAGAATGACTCTGCGATTGGTCAGAACCAGAGCATCCGGAGAAAAATTGAAAAAGAGTTTCTTCTGGAGGGCAATGTATTCGATTTTTTCTTCACGGGTCAAAAGTTTTTCTGCCTGATCATACATTTTCCGCAGGACGGCGCCGTCCTGATTGTCAAGTGTCAGGCGTGAAATCAGAGTATTGACGGAGTCTTCCAGCCGTTCCGCACCTGTCATTTCGTCCGGAATGGAGAAGCGATTGCCGCATCTGTTGCAGAGAATACCTTTTCCATGATATTCCGGTCCAACCTCATAATGCTGTCCACAATGAGTACATGCAATTTTCATAAAAGAATCTCCTTCCGGAATAAGATAACGGGGAAGAGTTTTTTTTCAAGTGTTTCGATTGGAACAGAGGAAAAAATAAAAACGATCCGGCGCAATTCCTTTCAAAAAAAAACGCGGTCCATATCAGGACCGCGTTCGAACAGACGTCTGTTCCGCTTATTTTTTTCTGTTCACATAGGTCGTGTGCAGAAGGTGATGCGCGAGATGGCTTCCGGGTTCTCCCAGGAACTCCTCGTAGATCTTCTGGATGGAGGGATTCTTATGGGATTTGCGGATTGGCTTGTCGCGGTCTTCCTTGTAGAGAGCGTCGAGGCGCTTCTTGAGAATGGTCATGTCGCCGTGATGATAGGGCTGACCGCCTCCGTTGAGGCATCCGCCAGGACACGCCATGATTTCGATGGCCTGATAATCCGCTTCGCCGCGTTCGATCTTTTCCAGCAGTTTGCGGGCGTTTCCGAGTCCGGAACAGACCGCTGCTTTGAGCTTGATTCCGGCGATTTCAACTTCAGCCTCCTTGATGCCGTCGAGTCCGCGGACCGCCGTGAATTCGATGCTGTCGAGATCTTTTCCGGCAATCCAGTCTGCCGCTGTCCGGAGCGCCGCTTCCAGCACGCCGCCGCTGGCGCCGAAGATCACCGCCGCTCCCGTGGATTCGCCGAGCGGGGAGTCATAGTCCTGCTCATCGAGATCCTTGAAGATAATACCCGCTTCCCGGATCATATCGGCAAGTTCGCGGGTCGAGATTACAATATCGACATCAGGCACGCCGTTGTGCGTGAACTCCTCGCGTTTTGCCTCGTATTTTTTGGAAAGGCACGGCATGACGGAAACGACGATCAGATTTTCCGGTTTGACTCCAATCTTTTCCGCATAATAGCTCTTCAGCACAGCACCCATCATCTGCTGAGGCGACTTCGCGGTCGAGGGCATATAGATCAGTTTCGGGAACTGGTGTTCCAGGAACTTCACCCATCCCGGACAGCAGCTTGTCAGGATCGGCAGATTCTTTCCGCTCTTGACTCGTTCGATCAGTTCGGTGGTCTCTTCCATGATCGTGAGGTCGGCGGCGAAATCGGTGTCGAAAACCTTGTCAAACCCGAGCATCCGGAGCGCCGTGACCATTTTTCCCGTGCTGATGGAGCCTGGTTCCAGATCGAACGCTTCGCCGATCGCCACACGGACCGCGGGAGCTGTCTGCACAACTACCGTTTTCGAAGGATCGTTCAGTGCGCGCCAGACATCATATTTATAATCCATTTCGCTCAGGGCTCCAACCGGGCATGCCTGTACGCACTGTCCGCAGAAAACGCATTCCGTTTCTACCAGCGGATGGAGGCCGGCTGGCGCGACAACCGTGTTGAAACCGCGTCCGACGGCGGAAAGCACCCCGACCGTCTGGATGGTGTTGCATGCGGTTTCGCATCTGCGGCACATGATGCACTTGTCAAGGTCCCGGGCAATTGCTGAGCTGGAGAGGTCCTTGTTGTAGGTGGACTGTTCCCCTTTATAAAGGAGATGGTGCAGTCCCATCTCCTGCGCGAGAGCCTGAAGCTGGCAGTTCAGGTTTTTCGGACAGATCAGGCAGTCTTTGGGATGATCCGAGAGCAGCAGGTCGAGAATCGTCCGGCGGGCGTTGATGACGCGCAGCGTGTTGGTCTTGACTTCCATTCCCTCCATGACCGGCGTGCAGCATGCCGGTGCAAGGTTCGGACGTCCTTTCACTTCCACAACGCAGACACGACAGGAGCCGCACTTGTGTTCCACATGGAAACAGTCCATTTTGAAATGGCAAAGGGTTGGAATGCGGATGTCAAGCTGCTCCGCTGCTTCCAGAATCGTACTGCCGGATTCCACGGCAACCGGCTGGTCGTTTATCTTCAAATTCACTTTCATAATTCAGAATCTCCTTGGAATGGACGGATTAGCGTTTTTCGATTGCGTGGAACTTGCATGCCATGAAGCAGACGCCGCACTTGATACAGCGGTTCTGATCGATCTGATGGCGTTCGCGGCGTTCTCCTGTGATGCAGTTGACCGGGCAGCGCTGGAGGCAGAGTCCGCAGCCTACGCAGCGGTCCGTCACTTCGTAGTGGATCAGCTTCGTACAGGCGCCCGCCGGACAGCGCGACTCCTGAACGTGTGCGAGATACTCGTCTTCAAAATTGCTCATGGTGGAGAGCACCGGATTCGGGGCGGTCTGTCCGAGTCCGCAGAGCGCGGTGTCTTTGATGGTTGCGGAGAGCATCTTCAGTTTGTTGATGGTATCCATGGTTCCGCGGCCGGAAGTGATCTCCTCGAGCAGTTCGTACATACGGCGGTTGCCGACGCGGCAGGGAGTGCATTTTCCGCAAGACTCGTCGAGTGTAAACTCCAGGAAGAATTTGGCAATGTTTACCATGCAGTCGTCTTCGTCCATGACGATCATTCCGCCGGACCCCATCATGGAGCCGATGGCCTTCAACGCTTCGTAATCAATGGGCAGATCCAGATTTTTTGCCGTGATGCAGCCGCCGGAGGGACCGCCTGTCTGAACCGCCTTGAACTGGCGTCCGTTCTTGATGCCGTCGCCGATTTCATAGATGATTTTCCGGAGGGTTGTTCCCATCGGGACTTCGGCAAGTCCGACTTTCGTGATTTTTCCGGCGAGTGCGAACACCTTTGTTCCCGGCGAACCAGGCGTGCCGATGGAGCGGAACCACTCCGCTCCGTTGCGGACGATTGCAGCAATACAGGCGTATGTTTCCACATTGTTGACGATCGTCGGCCGTCCCCAGAGTCCGGAGACCGCGGGGAAGGGCGGTTTGACGGTCGGTTCGCCGCGCTTTCCTTCAATGGAGTGGATCAGCGCAGTTTCTTCGCCGCAGACAAATGCGCCCGCACCGAATTTGATTTCAATGTTGAAGTCGAATCCGCTTCCGAAAATATTCTTGCCGAGGAATCCGTATTCTTCCGCCTGTTTGATCGCGATTTCAAGGCGTTTGACCGCAAGCGGATACTCCGCGCGGATGTAGATTACACCGGTCTGCGCGCCGATCGCATATCCGCCGATCGCCATGGCTTCCAGCACGCTGTGAGGATCCCCTTCGAGCACGGCACGGTCCATGAAGGCTCCCGGGTCGCCCTCGTCGGCATTGCAGATGATGAACTTTTCTCCGGCAGGCTGTGCCGCGGCGAGGGACCATTTGCGTCCCGTGGGGAATCCGCCGCCTCCGCGTCCGCGCAGTCCGGAGTCGGAGATCAGCTTGACGACGTCTTCCGGAGACATGGTCGTGAGAACTTTGGCGAGTGCGGCATAGCCGTCGTTCATGATATACTCTTCAATCTTTTCCGGATTGATGCAGCCTGTATTTTTGAGTACGATTCGCGCCTGCAGTTCTCCCGGCGCGGGAGCTTCGCATTCCGGATAGTACCAGGACCGTTCAAGGGTTCTGGTCCCCGGAGCGGCTCCGGTGGTTCCTGCGCTCAGGATCGCAGGAACCTGCTGGGGCGTGACGTCTCCATAGATCAGACGTTTACCGGATTCGCGGTCAACCAGCATGATGACCGGTTCCGCATAGCAGAGACCCATGCAGCCGACTTCGACAATTTCGACGGCGTTTTCAAGTCTGCGTTCGGAAACTTCCTCCCGGATTGCCTTGAGTACATCGGCTGTTCCGGCTGCAATACCGCAGGTTCCCATGGAGACAAGAAGTTTGACAGGCGGGCGCGGCGCATTTTTCAATGACGTCGCCAGTTCTTTCAGTTCGGCGGGTGTTTGTATCTTTGTCATATCATCAGTTCCCAAATAAAATTGTATTGGATCGAATTGCTTCGGGGAAGGGGAGGATCAGTCGGTGCATTCCTTGAGAATGTCGCCGACCTTTTCCGCCGTGACATTGCCGTAAACACGGTCATTGACCATGACGACCGGCGCCAGACTGCACGCCCCGACACACCGCAGAGAGCCGAGGAAGAATTTTCCGTCTTCGGAAGTCTCCCCCTCTTTGATATTGAGACGGCGTTTGAATTCTTCCAGCACTTTGCCCGCTCCCTTCACAAAACAGGCGGTGCCGATGCAGACATTGATTTTGTACCGTCCGACCGGTTTGTCCGTGAAATAGCTGTAAAAGCTGATGACTCCGTAGACTTCCGCATGCGAAATTTTGAGGCGTTCGGCGATATACTTCTGGACATCTTCCGGCAGAAACCCGAAAATGTGCTGTGCCTTATGGAGAATCTGAATCAGATATCCCCGTTTCCTGTCCGGAAACCTGTCCAGCGGAACAGAGGCGATGTAGCGTTCCAGTTCGTTGAATTTTTCTTCCTGTTCCGGTGTTCTGGATGCGCAGACGGAACCGCACGTGCAATTACAGCTCATGATTGATGAAACCTCCTGAAAGTTGTTTTCCATTCCATGTCGCGTGTTTATTTTGTAGAATAAAACGCTTTTTGTGAAATTGCAAACAGTAATTGATGCGAAAACGTAAAAAAAAATTAAAAAAATGCGGAAAATGAACAGAAATATACCTTTTTCACACGTTCACAGTAATATTTTTTTCTTCCCTCTCCCCGTGAAAAATGCACAGCCGAAGATGGGGCCTTTCCTGGAAATGCGGTCCGGGGAGAAAGAGAGGAGAAAAAAGAAACCGCCGACTGCGGCGGTCTCAGAGAAACAGTTTTTATGAAGGAATGACCCGGTGTCAATTGGCGGAGTAGGGCTGCCAGAGTTTGGTGTTCTGGGAACCCTGAATGGAAGTGTAATGCAGAGAAGCGGTATGTCCATCCAGATAGGTCACGTTGACATATTGTTTCTCTTTGTGGCGGTAGGCGGTCGGGATATCCGGTTCCGCGTCCGTATCGCCGTAGACCCACCAGTGCTTGCTCGGATCGCGGTAGTCTCCGCCCGGAGAGGCTCTGCCGAGCGCTTTTTTCGCCACTTCCGTATAGAGGAAACGGTTGGAAGGATGCTTGACCTTGGTCATCAGAGTCGCCTGTGTTTCGCTCCAGGTGCTGGTACTGTTCGGATTGACAAAATTGGTGGTTCCCCAGTAAGTCATGCCGTAGACGTAGCCAAGACTGGTATATTCTTCAAATCCGGCGGCATCCCGGGGATAATTCGGAATGTTGCTGCAGAGAAATGATCTTTTATAGAGAGGGTAATATACCCATAAGGTTTTTGATGTGCCGGTGAGTTTGGCAAAGGTCGAGTTCTGGTACCAGTATTGATTTTCCGTAGCTCCGGTGTCCGGACGGACGAAATGAATCTGAAGCGGCACATTCCAGTCATCGCTCTGGGAGCTGTAAAGAGCCATCGTGACTCCGAGCTGTTTCATGGAACTGAGGCATTTGATCTGATTTGCGCTCTCCCGCGCCTTTCCCAGTGCGGGCAGAAGCAGACTGACCAGGATCGCGATCACGGCAATGACCACAAGGAGTTCCACTAGCGTGAAACCGTGTGATTTTCCTTTTTTCATTGTTATCCTCCTCTTTATTTGGTTGTCAGTTCAAAGTAGACTGCCGGGCCGTTCGGGATGGCGGCGGTGTCCACATCCATGCCGATGGTTCCCGCGGACTGTTTCAGGGGAAGTTCCGCAAGACGTTTTCCATCGGTACCGAGCGCGTAGAGTTTGAATTTCCCGGCATTCCGGTTCGCGAGAGCCGCACGGAAACGACCCGTTTCCAGCAGAATCGGGGTGGTTCCGTTCTGGATTCTGGTGCGGTGAGATGCGTCTTCAAAGACCATTCCTGTATTCAGGGCGTTTGTGGCAAAGACAATCAGAATATGTTCCGAATCGGCGAGCGTCTTTCCGTTTTCAAGCGAGACAGCAGAGAGATTTCCGCGCACACCGAGATGTTTGATCTCGAACTCTTTCAGTTTTGCTGTCGTTCCCGCTTCTCCGCAGATTCCCTGAAAGCGCGGAGTATTGATGCTCATGAAATGTTTTTTTGCATTCAGGAAGAGTTCTCCGGTACTGCTCTCATAGATTCCCTGTTTTTCACTGGAGCGGTTGTTTTTCGGGATGAAGTTCGCCTGTTTCAGATTCCGGATTGCAGCATCGAACTGGAAGGAGTTATTGTTTGAATCCTGCGCCTGGGTGTATCCGGCGGTTCCCTGGCGGCGGATGATCAGGGAGGAGCCTCCGGCGGCGGGGATCACGATCTGCTTCTTTCCGGCTTTTCCTTTGTCTCCTGTTTCAACGGCAAAGCCGGTGACCAGTGCCAGACGAGTCTGTCCGGAGTGAAGAGCATCGTTGCTGACTCCGGTGGAATAGATCGCTTCGGGATCAATCTGGACCCGGACAAGGGATTCGGCTGTTTTCACATCTCTGCGCCGGAAGAGAAATGCGGTCAGAAGTTCCTGGGATTTCAGGATGATGTCGTGCTGCATCTGAAAGGTTTTGATCGTGTGGACTTCGGGCCGGACTGTGATCTGGTTGGAGAACGCTGTAAGTCCGTCCATTCCCTGAAACGCGGCGTATGCGCCCATGATGAATCCCTGTTCATAGCGATAGGAGTTCCAGAAGGCGTGGCCGTGTTCCGTGCAGACGAATGGTTTTCCGAAGGCTCGTGTGGAGGCGAATCCTCGCATGATTCTGCCCTCGCGTGCAATGGAGCCTTCCGGATCCATCGCATTGCTGAAGGGATGG
>CASEYW010000058.1 GCA_949292215.1 uncultured bacterium | reverse complement strand
GGCAATGGGAAAAATGATTCAAAGCGGAATAAAATTCGATGCCGTTCTGGCGGGAACCGATACCCGTGCTTTCGGCATCATGCAGGCGTTGAAAGATGCCGGGATCCGGATTCCGGAAGATGTCGGGGTCATCGGAGCGGATGATCTTCCGCAGTGCGCGGAACAGCTTCCGCCGCTCTCGACCATCACATATCCCATGTATGAGATCGGCGCCGAGCTCTGCCGGGTGTTTGCGGAAGCATTTCTTGGAGACGGCGCCTCAATTATCAATCGTGAAATCAAACGGAATTTCATCAGGAGGGAATCATGCTGAACAGAAAAGGAAACAAGGGCAGAACATCGGATCATTGTATCCGAATATTTACATTGATTGAACTTTTAGTTGTTATTTCAATCATTTCAGTTCTTGCATCACTGCTCCTTCCGGCGCTGCATTCCGCAAGGGGGAAAGCCCGCGACATCAGCTGCATGAACAACATGAAACAAACAGGTCTCGGAATGCTCTCCTACTACAATGATTATGGAAGGGCAGTGCCGGGCCGGGTTCCCTGCGGGCCAGATCAGTTCGCGCATTGGAATGATGCCCTTGTCTGGTATCTTTTTCCAGACAAGGTAAAGAGGATCGAAGTCAACGGCGGGACTTACGAAGTTTCTCCCGGCAGGTGGATCGTTCGAGAACCCGTTCACTGTTCCGTGGAAAAGAAAAACTACGGAGTGAATTTGTATAAATTCCGGGACGGAAGTCCGCTGAATGGACATTCTCTGGACTCCTGTCTGGATCTTGCCCGGGTTGCCCATCCGGTGAGACGGATTATGATGGCAGATACGATGGCCTCCGGAGAAAAAAGCCCGTGGAGTGCCGGTCCCTATTATATCAATGAAGATTTCATCGGGTACCGGCATCTCGACGGCATCGGGGCAAATGCTCTGTTTGTGGACGGGCACGTCGTTTTGCAAAAAATGAGTTTTTTTCAGAGTTTCGGCAATGAATCCGCAGGAAGCGCCTGGACAAGCTATTTCTGGGGCCCCTGCTTTTCCAATTAAATGCCGGCATTTCAAAACAGGAAAGGAAGAATCATGAAAATTTTCCCGGTATTTCTACTGATCATTTCCCCGTTATTCCCGCTGCTTGCGGACCAGATGGAATTTACACCGGAAGGAACTCTTAAATTCGGAGGGATCGAATTCCGGCTTGTAGAATATTATCAATGTTCAGAAGACAGGACCGTCGATACGGTACAGAGGAAAAAAGCGGTCATTCCGGAACCCGGATATCCGAAATACGAAAACGGCATCTTCCGGATGAAGGGAACCTGCCGTTCGCGGCATAACCGCATTCCCGTGGAAAAATCCTTTTCATTTGACCTGGAAATCAAGCGGATCCGACCGGATGCGGTGGATTATAAAGTGCGCCTGTTCCCCGCAGAGGGAACATGGAATCACTGGTTTTTTCTCAGTGCAGATTTTCCTGTGGCTGATTTTTCCGGCAGGGATTTCAGTGCGGATGGAAAGAAATTCCGTTTTTTTATCCGGAAACCGGAAAAAAATATCTGGCCGATGCCGTCTAAAAAAGTGAAAGAACTGACGATGCCGTGTCTTTACGGCTCCATGACTCTTTCCACAGAACAGTATGCGATGATGCTTCAGGACAATCGCAAATGGGGAGGAAACCATTTTTCTCTCCGTGTGACATTTCCCAGAATCAATGACAGAGAATATGGGGGAACCATCCGTTTTGTTTACCGTCCGCCGCAGGCGGTGACACTGGATCTGAGCTCCGTAATGAACCGCGGGTTCGCCGACGAAATCGACGGCGACAGAAAAGGCGGCTGGACCGATCAGGGAAAAGAAAATGATTTCCGGATTTTTCAGGCGCGCCCGATGCGGTTTTTCGGGATTCCGTTTCATCCGCTCGCTCCGGAGAAGAATCACGGAAAATCCTGTCTGGTGATGTCCGGAACACAGCGGCCTTATTTTACCGACCGGGCGGAAGTTGTCCTGCCGGCATCAGCCGGAGGAAAACGATTTCTCTATCTGCTGCATTCCGCCGCATGGGTATCGCTGGGGGATGTGACGGGATATCTCGATATTGTGTACCAGGATGGATCCGGTGAAACTTTGACGGTGAAAACGAATCGCGATGTAGCCAACTGGTGGGGAGATTCCCGGTATGAGAATGTCCGGAATGTATGGCAGAAGGAAAACCGATCCTCGGTCGTCGGACTTGGCATGTCCTGTTTTGAATTGCGGAATTCCAATCCAGCAAAACTGATTTTCCGTCGAGGAAACGGACCGGTCTGGATGATTCTTGCCGCGACTCTCGCCGAGGAACGGGTCTCAATGCGACAGGAAATTCTGCCGTATATTGTCACTGCCGGAAGCTCTTATATTCCCATTGAACACAATCGACCGATCCGGAAAGGCTCTGTGATGGATTTTTCCGGATCGCTGGAAAAACCGGCGGGAAAATGGGGACAGATTATCGTCTCTCCGGACGGACATCTTGCATTTTCCAAAGCACCCGGCAGACGGATTCGTCTTTACGGTGTCAACCTCTGCAATACGGCGGCAATGCCGGAAACCAGAGAAGATGCGGAAAAGCTGGCGGATGAACTCTCCCGAATGGGATACAACTCGGTTCGTCTTCATCATATTGACCGCTGGGTTTACAGCGAAGGAAAATGGAATGAAAAGGCGCTGGACAGAATGGACTATCTGGTCCATTGTCTGAAAGAGCGGGGAGTGTATATTACTTACGATCTGTTTTCCGCCCGCAGTTTCTTCAACAGACAGCGTTCGGACTTGCCGCAGAACGCCATGACCATCCGTGTGCTGAGCCCGTTTGACCGCGATGTCTATGCCAGCTGGGAAGATTATGCCCGCAGACTGCTCTCTCATCGGAATCCATATACGGGCTTCTCATGGGCGGAAGACCCCGTCTTCGCATTTCTGTGCATGGTAAATGAAAACACGCTGTCAAAGGCATGGGACAGCTGTGGAAACATGCCGGACGGTCCCATCCAGAGGATTGTCCGGAAAGAATTTGAACGATGGCTGAAACTCCGGAATCTGGATTCCCGGAAAAATAGAGAGGTCTACAACAACCCGCTCTTCCGGGAGTTCTGTTCGGAAGCGCATCAGAGGACCGCAAAGAAAATGATGCGTTTCATCCGGGAGGAAATGAAATGCCGTACGCTGATCACCGATCAGAACTGGGGATCGGAGTTCCAGGATGCGCCCGCCCGCCGGAATCTGGACCTGGTCGATATGCACACCTATTACAACCATCCGGGATGGGGGAAGGGACCAGGTGGACTGCCGGTTCGGTTCATTACCGGGGAATCCAGTTTGAGAAAACCGGGAAGTGAAAGTTTTGCAAACAGAATCTTCGGCAAGCCGATGAGTTTTACGGAGATTCAGTTTGTCAGTCCGAATCCGTGCAGGATGGAGAGCGGGCCTCTCATCGGAGCCTATTTTGCTCTTCAGGACCTGGATGCGGTCTACCGCTTTGACTGGTCGGAAGGAAATTGGGAACTGAAGAAACCATTCGGGATCATCTCATTCAGTACCTGCAACGATCAGAGCAACCGACTGGCGGATCTCATTGCAAACCACCTGTTCCGGCGCGGGGATGCCGCCCCCGCAGAAAAAGCATTTGCCATTCGCCTTCAGAATGATATGCCGCTGTGGAAAAAGCAGAGGTTTGCACCGTTCAAACAGCTTTCCATGCTTTCCCGGATCGGGTATGTCACAGAGGAAAACACCCCGGAGGGAATTGAGATCATTGATCCGGCTGACACGAAATACAATCATCTGGAACAGCTGACCCGCTTCATCAGCGATACCGGGGAAATCACAATTGATTCTGCCGCCCGGACTATGACCGTTGTCACGCCGAAAACGGAATGTGCCGTCCTTTCCGGAAGAGAAATCCGCTGCGGGCGTCTTGCCGCGAGCAATGCGGAAGGGTTTCAGGTTCTTGCAGCAATCAGCCGAGACAATCTCCCGCTGGATTCCAGCCGGAGAATCCTGTTTCTCCAGATTACAGACACAAAAAATTCGCTTCAAACCTTTGAAAACAACTCGCTGCGACTGATGCTCAGCTATGGGAAGCTGCCGATTCTGGCGAAGGTGGTCCATGCGGAGATCTCGCTTGCTCTTTCCCGTGGAGCCTGGAAGGTTTCCGCTGTCGATTTTGACGGGAGCGTCAAAAAAACGATTCCTTCCCGATTCCGCGATGGTAAATTATCGTTTCGGGCCGATACCCGGACCTCCATGATCTATGAACTTGTCCGTCTGGATTGAGGGAGTGGCGGATCAATCGGATGCGGACTTTCCCCTTTCCGTTTTTCACAGAAACGGATTCCCGCCGGAAAGGGGAAAGAGTTCAGAACCGAACGGCGTTTTTCTTCTGCAGAGGCCATCCGCGCGAACTCCTTCATCAAAAGAAAAATCAGAAAATCTATTTTTATGATCCGTTTCTCTATTTACATTCCCGGTTTCGAGTCTATATTACTCCCATTCCAGATTCTGCTGAACCCAATATAAGGTAAAAAAATGGAAAAGAAGCCAATCAAAGTCGGTCTCTGGGGCATTGGACGCGCCGGACACAACATGCACTGTTCCGAACTGGATCAATTCAATGACCTTTTCACCATTGTCGCTGCCTGCGACATTGATCCGTCCAGAGTCAAGGTCCTCGAGGAAAAATACCATTGTGCGGGATACACCGACGGCAAACAATTCCTGGCCGATCCCGAAATCGAACTGGTTTCCATCGCGGTCCGCTCCACCGAGCACGTCGACTACGCACTCAAGGCGCTCAAGGCCGGAAAGATTGTCTTTCTGGAAAAACCATTCGCTCTCACGCCGAAAGGCATGGAGAAACTGGAAGAGGCTCTCCGGCAGTATCCGGGAAAACTCTACTTCCGGCACAACCGGAGATTCGAAGCGGCGTTCAACCATATCCGGGATATCATCGACAGCGGAATTCTCGGAGAGGTCTTTGAAATCAAACTCCGTCGCCACAACTATCAAAGCCGCGAAGACTGGCAGACTCTGCTCGACTGCGGCGGCGGACAGATCAACAACTGGGGACCCCATCTGATCGACCATTCACTCCGTCTTCTCGAATCACCTCTGGCTTCCCTCTGGAGCGACCTGAAACATGTCTCCTCCAAAGGCGATGCGGATGACCATATCAAGGTTATTTTCCGGGGAGAAAACGGACGCATCGTCGATCTTGAAATTTCCAACTGCATTCTTCTGCCTTCCGATGTCTATTCTGTCTACGGCACACGCGGCACACTCGTCAGCCACGATGAATCTGAACTTCACATGAAGTATCTTGATCCCTCCATGGAACTGCCGAAAACCCACTCATCCCCCGGCACCCCCCGCTGGGACAGCGGATACGGCGATGCAGCCAAGTGGCCATGGATCGAAAAAACCATCCCCGTTCATCCCGCCAACGGATACAAAATGACGGAAATCTATAAATATCTCTATGCCGCAATCCGTGAAGGGGTTCCCTTCCCCGTCAAACCGGAAGAGGCGTTCGCGGTCATCAAGACCACTGCCGAGATCAAAAAGCAGAATCCCCAGTTCCGGGTTCAGGAAGACCTCTTCGAGGAGTAATTCCATGAAACTTCACCGGAAAACGGCACTTGTCACTGGTGGCGCTAAAGGGATCGGACAGGCGGTTGCACGTCTCTTCGCCGAAGAAGGAGCCAATGTTGCAATCGTCGATTTTGACGATCCCGCAGGAGAACAAACCGCTCAGGAGATTCGCAACCGGGGAGGAACTGCCTGCTTTTTTCACTGCGACGTTTCAAAGGCGGAAGAGGAACAAACCGTTCTGCGCAGAACAGTGGAAACATTCGGAACCATTGATATTCTGGTCAACGATGCCGCAACCCAGCTGAACAAGCCTCTGCTGGAAACGTCCGACGAGGAGTTCGACCGGGTCATTGCCACCAATCTGAAGAGCACATTCCTTTTCACCCGCGATACAGCGAAACTCATGATTGCCCACAAACACGGAGGAAGTATTGTCAACTTTTCTTCAACTTTCGCTCTTGTGGGTTCCCCAGGCTATCTGGCGTATCATGCCTCGAAAGGCGGTATTGCCTCCCTGACGCGTGCAGCGGCAATTGCCCTCATGCCCTACGGCATCCGGGTCAACGCTGTCGCACCGGGCACCACCCTCACCCCCGGACTGCACGATGGAGCCGATGGCACCGGCAATCACGACAAAGCAATGGATTCTTTTCTAGCGCTTCAGCCTCTGAAACGCTTCGGAAAGCCGGAAGAAATCGCTAAAGTGGTTCTCTTCCTTGCCTCGGATGATTCCTCTTTTGTCTACGGAGCAAATGTTGTTTCCGACGGCGGCTACACGATTATCTGAATTCCGCTTCATCTGCCTGCAAGGGAAAAGAACCGCTTTCCAAAGCGGTTCTTTTCTCCTCTCCCATCCCACTTTTCCTAAACGCTGGAACGTCTTTGCATCCCCAGTAAAACCTCCGGCGTTTCGGCAAGATTGAAGAAATTCCTTTTTTGGCGTTTCTTTTTCTTTTTTTCATTTTCGCTATTGACTTTTTTCATAATTTAGTGCATAATATATAGCGATACAAACAGCGATACATCTATATTCATATTGCGAAAGGAAGCGAATGGAAGCGGAAACGGATTTCATGAAAATTCGGCACTATGTGATCGACACGGTTGCAACGAATGGCAATCTTCCGGTCCGCTTTCCACCGACCCGGAAACTTGCGGAAATGTTCGGTGTTTCGCAGCCGACCGCTCTTCGCGCAGTGCGAGCCCTCATTGAAGAAGGATATCTGACAGCCTGCAAGGGCGGGGGGACCCTCTCGCGTCCGGCAACGCTGGCACTCAGCAATCAGATGAAAATCTACGGACTGCTGACCTATCAGGGACGACAGGTATTTGATGATCTTTTCTTCATGGAAATCACATCGACCGCGGCAAAGGAACTCATGCGGCGCGACTGCAATTTCCGAACCAAAACGCTCTATGTGGAAACGCCTCCGCTTCTGGAAAAGACGGTGCGCCAGGAGAGTCTCGCCGGACTGATCCTGCTCTATGCGGAGGATCACACCGCCTCTTATGCGGCTAATCTGCGGAAAACAGGACTGCCCGTCATCTCCTTCATAAAACGTCTGGAAGGGATCAGCTCGGTTTACGATCCCGTGGAGAAGCGCGTCCGGGAAATCCTTCAACGGCTCTTTGCGGAAAACCGGACTCATATCCTGCTTGTCTGCCGTCCGGACTCCTATTCCACTGCGACGATCCGTGCAGGAGCTGCCAAAGCCTGCGCGGAAGCGGGCATTCCCGCAGGACAGGTCATCATTCTGGATAAATCCATGGCAGAATCCCGGGAGAAAATCGCCGAACTGCTGGAGTTCGGCCTGAAATTCGATGCCGTCTTTTTCTACTCCTTTCACCATGCCATCTATGAACTGCTGCAAAGTAGATTCGATTTTCAGGAAGAGTGCCGCATCATCTGCGACGACACTTCCGTGACGGATGACTTGAACTATACCGGTTATGTCGTTCACTACGATCTGGAAAATGCAGCGAAAAAACTGATCGACCTGCTCCTCAACCAAACAGAACATCCGGAAGAACCACCTCAGTATGCGCACGTTGATTTCGATATGGTTCTCTACCGGAACGGCATTCCCGTGAAACAGACGTGTTGAGCAGCATCCGAAAAGGGAACAAAAAAGATATGATTGAATTATAAGATGTCATTATAAACATAAGGAATTGTAAAAATGAAACGGAAAATTCTTTGCTTACTGCTCCTCTTCGGATACGCAGCAGTGCTGACAGCGGAGACGCTTCTGGAAACAAAGTTTAACTCTCCGGAATCCTTGACCGGATGGGGCGGAAAGGAAAATGGAAAAATTGTCTCGCTTCCCTCGGAAGGGCAGTGCCTGCAAGTGACAAGACAGAAAAGTGTACAGAAAAAAGGCAGCACCGGAATCTTCTATCGTTTCCGTCCGGAACAGATCGCGGGAAAACGATTGACCATTACGGTCGATGTCAAACGGGACATCGGCATTCCCTCAGTCAAATGGCAGGGCGGAAAAGTCATGCTCACACTGAATGCCGGAAACAAAACCAGATGGCCCGGCCTCTACATGCCGCATGGAAAAACGGATTGGAAAACTATGGTTCTGAGTGAAGATATTCCTGGAGATCTCAAATCTGCCATACTGTCGCTCGGCATTCAGGATGCGCAAGGGACGATCTGCTTCCGGAATCTGAAAATCGAAGTCGGAGATGCCGTCCTTGATCTCAGCCGGCATGCCAATATGGGCTATCGCGATTCGGCAGCAGGCGACGGCAAAGGCGGCTGGTCCGATCAGGGTCCCTATAACGATGCCGGAAATTTCCAGTTTAAACGCAAAATCTGCGGAGGTATTCCATTCCGGATTCTGAATCCGGCTGAGAATAACGGGAAATCCGTGCTGGTGTTTCAGTCGAGACGCTTTCCAAATGGACTCAAAAGCGCCAAATGCGATCTCTCCAATACCGGAACTTCCGGC